>CAVBJF010000001.1:0-333169 GCA_963596005.1 Streptococcus pasteurianus
CTGTTGAGTGGGAATACAGTATTCCGTACGGACTTTTACATTCACCGAATCCGAGTGAAAATGTCAGACGGGTTTTAGATGCGGCGAAAAATACAGTTAAAACCAAGTAGATAGTTATAACCTAAAGGTATATACTGAATAACAAAACGAGACTTCATATGAGGTCTCGTTCTTCTTATACTATAGTTACAAGAAGAACCTAAAAGCAACAAAATTCGGGAGAAAAACAAAAACGAGCGATACAGAAATGAAAATGTATCTCTCGATGAAATCATAAAATCAAATTTTCAGGATAGGAGGAAAAGCTATGAATAATTTTGTTTTTGAAAATTCGTCAAAAGTATATTTCGGCGAAGGCTGTGTAAAAGAGTATCTTTCAAATATTCTTTCTGTTTACGGCGACACGGTTATGCTCTGCTACGGCGGTGGCTCGATTAAGAAAAACGGCATTTATGACGAGGTTATAGCCGTACTCAAAAAAGAAAACAAGGCAGTTGTTGAGTTTAGCGGTATTGAGTCAAACCCGACTTACAGCAAGGTGCTTGGGGGTGTTAAACTTGCAAAAGAGAGCAATGCCGATTTGATTCTTGCAGTCGGTGGCGGAAGCGTTATGGACTGCTGTAAGGCAATTTCACTCGGTGCAAAATATGACGGCGATATTTGGGCAGACTTTTGGGCAAGACCGGGTGTGATTGACTTTGAGCCGTTGCCGCTTGGTATTATCGTCACCGTTTCAGGCACAGGCAGTGAATGTAACGGCGGTGCTGTAATCACAAACGAAGAGCTTAAAATCAAAACGGGTAGAGATTATCCTCACCTTAACGCAAAATTCGTTATGCTTGACCCGACCTACACTTACAGCGTGCCTAAATTTCAAATGGTATCTGGTGCTTTTGATACTCTTTCACACATTATGGAAATCTATTTCAGCGAGCCGAATGAAAACAATGTATCGGACGATATATCCGAGGCTCTTATGAAAAATGTTATCGAAAATTTGCGTGCCGCCATCAAGAATTCCGAAGACTACACAGCAAGAAGTAATTTAATGTGGGACGCAACAATGGCTGAAAACCGTATTATCAAGCTTGGCAAAAAGACAGATTTTGAATGTCACCAAATGGAGCATCAGCTCGGTGCATACACAAACTGCAATCACGGTGCAGGTCTTGCCGTTATTCATCCTGTTTATTACAGGCATATTTGCAAGGCAGGTGAAAAGAAGTTTGCTCAGTTTGCGACTAATGTTTGGGGTATCTCAAAGGATGGCAAAACAGACGAGGAGCTTGCAAAAGCAGGTGTTGAAGCTCTTGCTGATTTTATTAAGGAAATCGGTATGCCGATAACCTTTAAGGAGCTTGGTATTGATGAAAATATCAACCTTAAAGAAATTGCAGACTCATGTGGCATTGTACCGGGTGCTTACAAAAAGATGACTCATGAGGAAATATTAAAAATTTTTGAAGAATGCAAGTAAAGTCTTGACCTAAAGTCAACTTCAGCTATTACAATCAATTTTATAAAACAGAAAAGGAGCAAATATTATGGAATTTACAAAGTTAAATAACGACATCGAAATTCCTATGCAGGGTATCGGAACATTTTTGCTTTCCCCCGATGAGGCAGAGACATCTGCAACCTATGCGCTCAAAAACGGATGTCAGCTTATAGATACGGCAAACGCATATTGCAATGAAAAGGCTGTAGGCAGAGCAATGAAAAATTCGGGCATTGACCGTAAAAATATTTTTCTCGAAACAAAGCTTTGGCCGTCATTTTACGAACAGGACGACGCAGTAGACAAAACTCTTGAAAGACTTCAAACAGATTATATTGATTTGCTTTTAATTCATCAGCCTGCCGGTAACTTCATCGCAGGATATAAGCAAATGGAAAAAGCATACAAGGACGGTAAGGTCCGTGCAATCGGACTTTCAAACTTTAACAAGGAGCAGATTTGTGAAATCTTAAATATCTGCAAGGTTAAACCATCTGTTCTTCAAACCGAGGTGCACCCGTATTATCAGGAAAAGGAGCTTAAAAAATTCCTTTCTCACGAGGATATTAAAATTCAGGCTTGGTATCCGCTCGGTCACGGTGACAGTGCACTTTTGAACGAACCACTCTTTAAAAGCTTTGCAGAAAAATACGGTAAGTCGACAGCTCAAATCATTCTTCGTTGGCATATTCAAGACGGAAACATTGTCATTCCGGGTTCAAAAAACAGCGACCATATCAAGGCTAATTTAGATATTTTTGATTTTTCACTTACAGATGAAGAAATGGCAGAAATATCATCACTTGATAAGGGTGTCAGATATTACACATCAACACCCGAAATGCTTAAAAAGTATGCCGAGATGATACCGCCTGTTGACGAACAAAAATAATTAAACTAAAGGAGATTACCATTATGAAAAAATTAACCTCAATACTTTTAGCACTTGTGCTTGTATTTTCTTTTGCAGCTTGCTCCAATAATTCCGATAACAGTGCAAGCACTGCAAATTCTACCACTGAGTCCTCCGATAATAATACAAACAGTTCTTCAAACAGCAAAATCCTTGTTGTTTACTATTCCGCAACAGGTAGCACAAAAGGCGTTGCTGAAACTATCGCAAACACCGCCGGAGCGGATTTGTTTGAGATTACACCCGTTGATCCTTACACAAGCGATGACCTTAATTGGACGAATGACAACAGCCGTGTAAGCGTTGAGCACAACGACGAAGGCAAGCGTGATGTACCTCTTACAAAGACTACACCCGATAATTGGGCAGATTATGATACAGTATTTATCGGCTATCCGATTTGGTGGGGCATTGCGGCTTGGCCTGTAAACAATTTTGTTAAGGGCAATGATTTCAGCGGCAAAATCGTCATTCCGTTTTGCACATCCGCATCATCAGGCTTAGGTCAGAGTGGCGACCTTTTAGCCGATATGGCAGACACAGGTAATTGGCAGGACGGCGAAAGGTTTTCTTCGGGTGCTTCATCAAGCAATGTTAAATCCTGGGTAAACGGTCTTGACCTTAAATAAGTTTATCAAATCTAAGGCTGCTAAACAAAATTATGCCGTAACAAACGGCACGGATGCCTATCGTGGTTTTAACGTTGACAATGTTTTGCACAGCGAATTCAACATACGCAAAAAGGCTTTGACCCTTTACAGTCAAAGCCTTTTTAAATTCTGTTATACTGTCTTTTAAATCTCAACAAGAAGCAAAGTCTGATTAACGCTTTGAGAACTGTGAAGCCTTTCTCGCTTTCTTGAGACCGTATTTCTTTCTCTCTTTCATCCTTGAATCTCTTGTCAAAAAGCCTGCTGCCTTTAGAGGAGCTCTGTAGCTTTCTCTATCAGCTACACAAAGTGCTCTTGAGATGCCGTGTCTTAGTGCTCCTGCCTGACCTGTATATCCGCCACCGTTTACAGTAGCAATAACATCAAACTTGCCTTCGCATCCCGCAACCTCGAAAGGTCTTTTTACTTCTCTTTTTACAATCTCCAATGGAATGTACTCATCTAGAGATTTTTTGTTGATTGTGATGTTGCCTGAGCCAGGGACAAGTCTAACTCTGGCTACTGATGACTTTCTTCTTCCTGTTCCGTAATACTGTGTTTTTGCCATTTGTTATACCTCCTCCCTAAAAATTCCAAACTTCCGGTTTTTGTGCCGCATGCTCATGCTCTGCTCCGGCATAAACCTTTAACTTCTTATACATCTGTCTGCCAAGCTTTCCCTTTGGCATCATGCCTTTGATAGCATGTCTTACAACCTCGGTAGGATGTTTTTCCATCAACTGTTCAAAAGTCATCTCTCTTAGACCACCCGGATACCCTGTGTGTCTCTTGTAGATTTTTTCTTTTCTCTTTTTACCTGTCACCTCAACCTTTTCTGCGTTGATGATGATTACATAATCTCCGCAATCAACGTGTGGAGTGTAGATAGGTTTTTTCTTTCCTCTTAAAATAGCTGCAGCTTCTGATGCCAGGCGACCGAGAGTTTTGCCCTCTGCGTCGATGACATACCATTTATGCTCTACTTCATGAGGCTTTGCAATAAATGATTTCATTTCATTTCCTTTCTTCCTACTTGGATACAAGTATCGTTTTCGGACGCATCTACTACAATCCCATATGCCTTGCTAAATGCCCGCAACAAAGAATTTTGTTCGATGCCTTCTAAAATAACTTTAGTGCCGGAGCTCGGACAGTTTACCATCCTGCACCCATGCCTTTATATTCTACACATTGAATTCCCCTATGTCAACGAAAATATTTATACTCCTTCAATTCGCACTTTCTTAAGACGCTGTAGCAGTATCCCTGTCACGATGCCTATTACCGTACCACAAATGAGTCCGGAAAATATAAGCACGGGGAAATACACAAAAACCTTTATGTTTGAAACTAAATACGCCGCCGTAAGAAGTTGCCCAAGATTATGAAAAACACCACCTGCAAGGCTGACACCAACTATCGAAAAACACTTAAAATGCTTGACTATGAGCATGACAGCGAAGCTCAAAAGCCCACCCGCAAGCGAATATAAAATGCCAAACACCCCCGAAAACAAGAATCCTGCTATAAATATCCTTATCACATTTATAGTAAGCGCATACCTTGCTCCGAACATATAAAGAGCAACAACTACCACTATGTTTGCAATGCCGAGTTTAACTCCCGGGATAGGAATTACCGCCGGAATCATCGCCTCTATATACGAAACTATCAGTGCTGCTGCCACCATGATTGCTGACAGGGCTATCTTATATGAAGTTTTGCCGTCCGTTAAAAGTTGTTTCATCTATCGTCTCTGTCCCTCGCTCACTGTGAAACAGCATCATACTCGCTGTCATCTGATTTTATCTCAACGACCACCTTGTGAGGCAGACATATAATCGCCTCGTTACCACTTGTTATCCTTCCTTGCTTCACGCAATCTTGGTTTTTGCAATTGGCAAATGTCATTTGTACATTTCCGTCTTTTATGGTAACCTTATTTATAGCGTTGTCTCCTTGTTTTACCTCAATTTCTTGATCTTTGGCAAGGGAATATTCGCCATACTTTTCGCCATCAACATTGATAACGACCGTATCCCCGCTCGCAGAGGTATCGGTCATGATAAAATACACCGAAAAAACAAGCCCGACGATGGCTATTATGACGGCTAAAATGATATCACATTTTTTGATTTTCATGTATTTGCTCCGTCTATGTATATTACTATATATGATATATTTATTATCAAATTTAACTTCGAGGTATATTTAATATGAACAAAAATTTATCCAAAACATCAACATCCTTCAAAAAGTTGCTTATTGTCGCATTTTGCATAGCACTCATTATACCACAAGTGGGTTGCAAATCAAATAAGACGGTGAGCGATACAGAGTTTATGCTTGATACATACTGCACCATTGAAATACGTGAAATGTCAGATGGCAGTCCTAAAAAAACGATAGAAAAAGCTTTCGAAAAATGTTCCTATTACGAAAACATGCTCAGCAAGACAATCGAAGGCTCGGATATATATAAGATAAACCATGCGGGCGGAAAGCCCGTTACGGTAAATGAAGAAACGGCAGACCTTATAGCAAAAAGTCTTGAACTTTGCAAAGAATCAGACGGCATTTTTGATATAACCATCGGTGCCGTTACAGCTCTTTGGGATTTTAAATCGGAAAATCCAAAGCTTCCCGATCACGATGACTTAGAGAAAGCCCTTACTACTGTGAATTACAAAAATGTCAGCGTTGACGGCACGACTGTGCAAATTTCAGATCCTGACACACAGCTTGATCTCGGCGCAACCGCAAAAGGATATATCGCAGACAAGCTCACCTCTTTCCTTGAGAATGCAGGAGTTACAAGCGGAGTTGTAAATCTTGGCGGTAACATCGCAGCTATAGACTCAAAGCCTGACGGTAGCGACTGGAATATAGGCATCAAAACTCCCGATGCCGGCTCTTCAGATGAGAATTCCTCCGAGAGCTCTGACTCAGAGAGTATCGTAGGTGCGATAAAAATGAACAATCAAACTGTCGTAACTTCCGGCACGTACGAAAGACATTTTGTGATAGACGACGTCGATTATTTCCACGTGCTAAGCACTACAACCGGTTACCCGCAGGTTACCGACATTGTAAGTGCATCTATCAAAAGCAATACAGGCAACTCGATGATGTGTGACTCATATTCAACTATATGCCTTCTTTTTGGCAAGGATAAAGCCGTACAATTTATGGATGGGAAGGAAGGCTACGAATATTGTTTTATCGATCACGACGGCAAGATCATTCAAAGCGACGGCTTTGAACTTGATATGACTACCCAAAAATAGAAGAAAATTGTAGGTAAAAATATGAAATTTAAAGATTTATTAGGAAAAAAATTGTTATTTTTTGACGGTGGTATGGGCACTATGCTGCAGGCTGCAGGGCTCAACGCAGGAGAAATCCCGGAATACTGGAATATCGAGCATCCCGAGGCCATAATAGATGTCCACTACCAATATTATATGGCAGGTGCAAATATCGTAGAAACAAACACCTTCGGTGCAAATCAGGTGAAAATGCCTCAGGATAAATATTCTTCAAGGAAGATTATGTTTGAGGCGGTCAAGCTCGCACAAAAAGCTGCTCAAAAATGTCAAGCCGAGACAGGCAGGAAAGAGCTTTTTGTGGCCGCAAGCATGGGACCTTGCGGCAAGCTCATGAAACCCATGGGCGAGCTTGACTTCGACGATGCATACGAGGGATACAAGACCTTAGCAATCGCGGCAAGTGATGCCGGCGCCGATGTCGCTTTGATCGAAACTATGACTGATCTATATGAGATCAAAGCCGCTGTCCTTGCAGTAAAAGAAAATACTGATTTGCCTATCATAGTATCTGCAATGCTTGACGAAAATGGCAGATTACTGACCGGCGGAGATATTAGCGCTCTTTGTGCAACTCTTGAAGGCCTTAGAGTGGATGCTGTCGGCCTAAATTGTGGTTTTGGACCTGAGCAGATAGCACATCTTATCCCAACTTATCTGTCAAAAACTTCACTTCCTATGATGGTAAATCCAAATGCCGGCATGCCCGAAAGCGACGAAAACGGTGATACCATATATACGCTCGCTCCTGAGCAATTTGCGACAACGCTCGCCCCATTTGCGAAGCAAGGAGTATTTATGCTCGGCGGCTGCTGTGGTACAACACCCGCTCACATAAAGGCTCTTGTCAATCTGGCCGCCGGCACTACGCCTCCTGCTGTAACTACGAAGACTGCAACTGTCGTTTCTTCATATTCTCATGCGGTCGAGATAAACAACGATTTTAAGATTATAGGCGAAAGGATCAACCCAACAGGCAACAAAACTTTTAAGGAGGCTCTCATAAATAGTGATATGGGTAGCATCATAAAGCTTGCTCTTGACCAGCAAAAAGCAGGAGCGCATATAATAGATGTCAATGTAGGTCTGCCGGAAATAGATGAAATAAACACTCTTGTTTCCATCATGAAGGAGATACAGGCTGTCGTTGATACGCCTCTTATGATTGATACAGCAAGCCCTGAAGCTATGGAACTTGCCGCAAGATATTATAATGGCAAGCCTTTTATAAATTCTGTTTCGGGCAAAGACGACTCGCTAAAAACGATATTGCCGATTGCGGCAAAATATGGTGGAGTTGTCATCGCACTTACTCTCGATGAAAGCGGCATCCCGAAAACTGCTGACGAGCGCGTAAAAATTGCACTTAAGATAATCGATGAAGCAGCAAAATATGGCATACAAAAGCACGATATCGTAGTAGATCCGCTTACTTTAACAGTCAGTGCCGACCAAAGCGCTGCAAATGTCACTCTTGAAACGATTAAAAAACTCCATGCTCTTGGCATAAAAACATCAGTGGGTGCTTCGAATGTTTCGTTTGGCTTACCCGCCCGTGAATATATAACCTCGACTTTTTTCACTATGGCTCTCACTTGTGGCCTAAATACAGCAATAATGAATGCGTTCTCAAGTGAGATGCAAAAAGTGTATTACAGCTACAGAGCACTTTGTGGTTTTGATGAAAACTGTGTATTGTATATAGAAAAATTTAAAAAAGAAAATACCATCTCTCCGCAAAATAGCGGTGACAGCTATGATCTAAAATCTGCTATCATAAATGGCCTAAAAAAGGACGCTAAGTTTGCGGCTACCGAGCTTATAAAAACCGTTGAGCCACTTGATATCATAAACGAATATGTTATCCCGGCTCTAAATATCGTAGGCGAAAACTATGAAAAAGGGTCGATATATCTGCCACAGCTCCTCATGAGTGCAGAGGCCTCTCAAGAAGCTTTTACGGTTGTAAAATCTCTAATCGCCAAAAGTGGCGATAATATAAACAATGGCAAAGTACTCCTTGCCACAGTCAAGGGTGATGTGCACGACATAGGCAAGAATATCGTTCGTGTTCTTTTGGAAAATTATGGCTTTGAAGTTATTGATCTTGGCAAAGACGTCGATCCTACATTAGTAGTGCAAACAGTAAAAGACGAGGATATCCACCTCGTTGGTCTAAGTGCTCTGATGACAACTACCCTTCCAAGTATGGAAGAAACTATCAAGGCACTGAAAGCTAGTAATTTGGATTGCAAAGTTATGGTTGGTGGGGCTGTTTTAAATCAAACTTATGCAGATATGATCGGAGCCGATAATTATAGCAAAGATGCTATGGAGTCAGTGAAATATGCGCAGGAAGTGCTTTGTAAATAATCTTTTTATGGTATAATGATCAGATAATTTAGATTAGGAAGGTATAATTCCACATGAGTATTTTTAGCAAGATATCAGATTTCTTTTCGAGTATCCCAGGTGGCGGTCAGCTTTATACCACCTTTGCAAGGTGGGGTTTTGTGATACTCGCTCTTTATATACTCGTGCGGGCTATCCGTTCCCTTCTTTCCACAAGGGTACCATCCGAAATTTGGGCATATCTTTCATTGCCAAATGGCGAAATCCGCCCACTTTCCCACTGGGAAAATATCATCGGTCGCTCAAAAACAGTCGATGTACCTATAGATATTTTAACTGTTTCAAGAAACCACGGCACACTCGTGCGCGATAGCGATGGCAACTGGACATATAATGATCTCGGGTCTAAAGGCGGCTCGACCATAAACGGTAACATCGTATACAAACCAACACCTGTACAAATCGGCGACGTTATCAGCTGTGGTGGTGCAGAGTGTACACTGGTGCCGGCTAGCTTACAAGAGCAAATGTATAACAAGGAAGCAAGAAGTCTAATGACTAAAAAATTTACACCTTGGAAATCTCTTGTTGCTCTTACTATATTCCAAGTAATGACTGTCATCCAGTTTATGGTGTCATGCGGTAGCGAGCTTCCGCCTTCTGTACCTCTTGCATTTATAATTTTTACAGGCATCATGTGGGTGTATTCCATAGTAATACGTAGCCTCGGCTCGACATCCTTTGAGATGGAAAGTATAGCTTTTTTCCTATCCACCCTCGGCCTTGCAGTAACTGCAACTTCAGCTCCGAACGAAATAATGAAGCAGCTTTTAACCATATGCATAGGCATCGCCCTATTTCTTGCGCTTTGCTGGTATCTGCGCGATCTCGATAGAGCGATGAAAACCCGAAAGCTTCTCGTTTTAGCCGGCGTTTTGTTGCTTCTCATAAATATATTCCTCGGCACAAATAAATATGGTGCTACAAACTGGGTAAGTCTTGGTGGATTTACATTCCAGCCGTCAGAGCTTGTCAAGCTGGCGTACATACTCGTCGGTTGCGCTACGTTAGACGAGCTGTTTGAAAAGAAAAATCTAACCCTATTTTTGGGCTTTTCAATATTTTGCCTCGGCTGTCTTGCCCTCATGGGAGACTTTGGTACAGCCGCAATCTTTTTTGTGACATTCCTTATTATCTCATTTTTACGAAGTGGTGAATTTTCAAAGCTGTTTTTGATCGTCGGAGCTGCAGTCGCAGCCGGACTTATGGTCTTGCGATTTAAGCCTTATATACTCGGACGATTTCAAACCTGGATGCACGCATGGGATTTCCCTGATGCCGGCGGATACCAACAAGTGCGTACAATGTCCGCAGGCTCAAGTGGTGGCCTTTTGGGTATGGGCGCAGGCGAAGGCTGGCTAAAGGATATAGCTGCCGCAGATACTGATCTCGTATTCGGTGTGCTTTCGGAAGAATGGGGACTTCTGATTGCAATTCTTGCAATCTTTTCCATAGTTACCCTTGGAATTTTCGCAGTTCGCTCCATAAAGGCCGGGCGTTCGGCATTTTATACAATCGCGGCGTGTGCTGCTACAACGCTTATGATATTCCAAACTATATTAAATGTTTTTGGCTCTGTTGACATCCTGCCTCTTACAGGAGTCACCTTCCCATTTGTTTCTAACGGTGGTACTTCCATGATAGTTTCCTGGGGAATGTTGGCATTTTTAAAAGCGGCAGACACAAGACAAAATGCGAGCATCGCTGTTAGGGATGAAAGCATAAAGGAGGATGAAGCAATATGAAAAAAATGCAAAAACGAGCTATAATATGTATCTTCTTTGCAGTAATCCTTATAGCCGGCATTCTCTTTTATACGGTAAGACTTGCCGTCAATGGCAAGGAATGGGTTAGCTACCCTGCCAACACTCACATATACACAAATAACAAGCTCACAACCGGAATTGTAAAAGATGCGAATGGTAAGGTTTTGATATCAAACAGCAAAGATGGCGATACTAAATATAATGATGATGAAGATATAAGAGAGGCTCTTGTGCATGTAACCGGCGATTCTCTTGGCAATATCGCAACGGGTGCTAATGTCGTCTTTAAGGATAAAATGGTCGGATATAACTTTCTTACAGGAGTTTATTCGGCGAGTGGCGAAGGCAGGACAATCAATCTAACTGTCGATGCCGATGTTTCCAAAGTAGCAAAAGACGCTCTTGGTAACAAAAGCGGTACTGTCGGTGTTTACAATTATAAAACAGGAGAGATCCTTTGTATGGTCAGCTCTCCAAATTATGACCCTTATAATCCGCCAACACTAAGCTCAGATGATACTTCCGGCACATTTTTAAATAGATTTATCTCATCATCGCTTGTTCCCGGATCAACCTTTAAGGTTATCACCGCAACAGCGGCTCTTGAGACTATACCTGACATAGATAACTGGACTTATACCTGTAAGGGTACTGAGCGATATGGCAACTACGCAAGCGACAAAATTACTTGCTATGGTTCGATTGCTCATGGCGAGGTTGACCTCAAAGAAGCTCTTGCCGTTTCCTGTAACTGCGCCTTTGGTAAGCTCGCAACTGAGATAGGTGCTGAAAATCTGCAAAAATATGCCGAAAAAGCAGGACTGACAAGTAGCTACGATATTGACGGCATAAAGACAAAGGCTAGTTCCTTTGAATTTTCGGATAGCAAGCTCCAGCTTGCATGGGCCGGCATAGGGCAAAACAAGGACCTTGTAAATCCTTGCTCCATGATGGTTTATATGGGCGCAATAGGCAATGGCGGTAAGGCCGCAAACCCTCGAATAATTGACAGGATTAGATTTGCTAATGGTCTTCCTGCGAGCCTACAATTTAAAACAAAAACAGAAACTCTCATCGATTCCGATACGGCCAGCAAGCTAAAGGCGATGATGAAAAATAATGTAAAAGAAACATATGGTGGTGAAAGTAATTTCCCCGGACTAAAGATAGCCGCTAAGTCAGGTACTGCCGAACACGGTACAGGTACAACGCCTCACTCGTGGTTTGTCGGCTTCCTTGATGACGACGAGCATCCTTATGCATTCGTAGTTGTTGTAGAAAACGGCGGACTTGGTCTTATGACATCGGGAACTATCGCAAATAAGGTATTGCAGGCGATTATTGAAAACGAATAAAAAAATGCGGCTAAAACCGCATTTTTTTATTACCCTAATATTCAAACTTAACCGTTGTATCTATAAGCTGTATCGCAGTCACACCTCTTGTCATCTTAAACTCATTACCGTCTTTATCCTTAAATATAGTAGGACTGCTTTTGCTCTTGCGTGACCAAGTTCCCTCAACTACCTTGCCCTGCGTAAACATCACGGCATCGCCGCCGGCGTACATATCTATCTGTAATCGCTCTGATTCATTTGCATAAAGCTTATACGGAACTTTCTGAACGAGCACATTAGCACAAGTAAATGCCTCGTTATTTTCCGCATCTATAAGCTTTTCTCCCTTTACATACTTTGTATACAGCTTTGTTTTCTCATCATACTTAAATGTGTTGTATGCACCGTCCGCATAATTTACAACGATTTCTTTTGCTGTATCTCCGCTGACCTCATCTCCATCGTCAAGCCACTTAAATGTCCTGATTTTTTTCTTTTCATTATATCCAAGCGAACTCATCGCCGAAATTATGTCTTCCTTTGTAGAATACAGATTACCCGGAAGTCTGCTATTTTCGCTGCTTTCATTGTGGAAAGCTTTAAAATATTCCGCTGCAGATATTCTATCTACTCCGCTTTCATCAAAATATGCTATCGCCTGTGGGCTCTGTCCATTATGCACAAAAACAGCATTGTATTCGCTTGCAATATCAAGCATATACGGTCTTGTGCTCCTTATCGCACCTACCGTTGTCAGCTCTGAAAAGCTTCCGTAATATATCGGCTCATATCTGCTACCTCCGCCTTCGATAGGCACTTCGTAGAGAATGTCTGCCTTTGATATCCCCGACTGTGGGCGCGACAAATAGCTGTCGTTGTCTGTTGAAACCATTACCGGCCTATCGGGCAATTCCTGCCCTTCCTCAAGTACAATCCCCGTAAGGGGGTTGACGTCTCCTTCTTCCTCCTGTGTGTCGCTTTTTTTATCCCTTACTGCCATCACAAGTGCAGTTGCGCCTACTGCCACTACAACCGTACCTATCACCGCAGCTCTTATCACATTTGCCTTTTTCATTATTATTTCCTCCTCATATAAATCTTTAAAGTAGACCTCTACTTATGTTATACTTATTTTAATTATATACTATTTTTTAGCGGAAAGGCAACCAAAGAAAAAGCAAGAGTAATATTCCCGATAACTTGTATATTCATCGAGGTGAATTTAGATTTTACTGTGACTAATGAAGGAGGACAAAACATGGTAGATTTCAATTTAATAGCAACAACTGACAGCGAGATTGCAGACTTGATGCAAAAGGAGCTCCAAAGACAACAGCAGCATCTTGAACTCATAGCAAGCGAAAATATCGTTTCTGAAGCTGTAATGGAGGCTATGGGAAGCCACTGCACAAACAAATATGCAGAGGGGTATCCCGGCAAGAGATATTATGGCGGTTGCGAATTCGTAGACGGTATCGAAGGTCTTGCAATTGAGAGAGCCAAAAAATTGTTTGGTGCAGAGCATGCAAATGTACAGCCACACTCCGGAGCTCAGGCAAATGTGGCTGTTTATCTCGCATTTTTAAATCCGGGAGATAAAATCCTCGGCCTTGACCTTTCTCACGGTGGTCATCTGACTCACGGTGCCAAGGTCAACTTATCCGGCAAGCTGTACGAATCTCATTTTTACGGTGTAGACCCTCAAAGCGAGGTTTTAGATTATGATGATATCGAGAAAAAGGCTCTTGATGTAAAGCCGAAGATGATAGTTGCCGGCGCAAGCGCTTATCCTCGAATCATTGATTTTAAAAGGATTCGAGAAATCTGTGACAAGGTCGGTGCGTTTATGTTTGTCGATATGGCGCATATCGCTGGTCTTGTGGCTACAGGTCTTCATCCAAGCCCTGTGCCTTATGCCGATGTAGTTACTACAACTACCCATAAGACGCTAAGAGGTCCTCGTGGCGGTCTTATATTATGCAAGGAAAAGCACGCAAAAAAAATTGACAGCGCTGTATTCCCCGGAACTCAAGGCGGTCCTCTTATGCACATCATCGCGGCTAAGGCCGTTTGCTTTAAAGAAGCTCTTTCTCCTGACTTCAAAAAATATCAGGAGCAGGTTTTGAAAAATGCTCAGGCAATGGCAAACAGGCTCGTTGAAAACGGCTTTAAAATAATTTCGGGCGGTACAGACAATCACCTTATGCTCGTCGATGTGACCCCGTTTGGTGCAAATGGCAGAGATGTGCAAAACCTGCTGGAAAGCGCAAATATAACGCTCAATAAAAACAGCATTCCAAATGAGACCTTGAGCCCTGCTCTCACAAGTGGCGTGCGTATAGGTACCCCTGCTATCACTACTAGGGGTATGAAGGAGGACGAGTGTATATACATCGCTGATTTGATTACCGACCTTATAAAAGGTGGCGAAGGCAAGGTGGAGGAAATTAAGGCAAAAGTTGTTAAGCTTTGCGAAAAATTCCCTATTTATACACACAACTAATTTACCCATGTTTAAAGCTGCTTTCTAAAATTTAATTCACTAATTTAAGAACAAAATTAGCATTTGACTTTTAGTCATAAAAAAGAGTAAAATAGCTGTTAAGGAAAAATGTTTTAGGAAGAAAGAAGGTTTTTTTACGGATACTTTATCAGAAAAACTCACGCAGGAAATGAACTGCGACACGGTCTTTACACTTCCTGTATTTGGTGGCATAGGCATCAATGAATCGACAGTTGTAACATGGATTATAATGGCTACTTTGCTTGTAGCAGCTATTTTGCTTACTCGTAATTTAAAAGTCGAGGCTCCCGGCAAAATCCAGCTCCTTTTGGAGTCTGCGATTAAGTGGGCCTACGACTTTTTTGATGATACTTTTGGCAAAGAAAACAGAGGTTATACTCCATATCTTATAACTGTACTTATTTACCTTGCTTTTTCCAATACGATCTTTGCGATTTTAGGATTTAAACCACCAACAAAGGACTTAAATGTAACAATAGCACTTGCTCTTATAAGTTTGTTTTTGATAGAAACTGCCGGCATGCGCAAAAAAGGCATTAAGGGTTATATCAAACACTTCAAAGAGCCGGTTGCTCTTATAACTCCAATAAACATCTTAGAAGTAGCTATAAGGCCGCTATCGCTTTGTATGCGACTTTTCGGAAATGTTTTAGGAGCTTTTGTTATTATGGAGCTTATAAGGATTTTAGTTCCAATCTTAGTGCCAATCCCGTTTAGTTTGTTCTTTGATGTCTTTGACGGATTATTGCAAGCATACATCTTTGTATTCTTAACAGCAATATTTATGAACAACGAAATGGAAGAATAAATTAAGTTTAATAAAAAGGAGAATTACTATGAACACACTTATGGCTATAGGCGCAGGTATCGCAGTACTTACAGGTCTTGGTGCAGGTATCGGTATCGGTATTGCAGCAGGCAGAGCTTCTGAAGCAATCGCAAGACAACCGGAAGCAAAAAAAGATATCAATAAGACTTTCATCTTGGGAGCAGCTCTTGCAGAAGCTACTGCTATTTACGGTCTTATTATCGCACTTATAATTATTGTCCTATAAAAAATCGAAAGGCGGGATATAAATGATTAGCGTAGATATAAATCTACTGTTTAACATCATAAATATAATAGTTCTTTTCCTGCTACTTCGAAAATTTCTCATCAACCCGATTTTAAATGTCATGAATAAACGTGACGAGATAATAAAAAGCGGTCTTGATAATGCAAGGGCAAAAGAAGCTGAAGCAACTGTTATGAAAAATAAATACGAAAAACAACTGGGAGAAGCAAACAAGGAAAGCGCTCAGATAATTTCGGATGCAAAAAAAGAAGCAGAGGCAAAGTCGCAAAATATAATTGATAACGCAAACAAAAAGGCAGATATTATTATGCAAAATGCTGATAAAGAAATTGAAATTGCAAAAACAAAAGCTGTCTCAGATGTGAAAAAACAAATTGCACAGCTTGCCGTAGAAGTTGCAAAAAAGGTTGCTACGACCTCATCAAATGAGCAAAGCAATGCTGATATGTATAATGAATTCATAAAAGAAGCAGGTGACGACAATGAGTCAAAATAGCTCAGTAAATTTTGATGTTTCAAAATATAGCATTTTATCAATGCGCTATGCACGGGCACTTTATGAGCTCGGTATAAACGACGGTCAGCTTATAGAAATAAAAGCTACATTTTCGAGTTCTAACGAGCTTCTGTCGGTGATGCTAAATCCGACCGTTTCCCTCTCTGCTAAACACCATATCATAGACAGGCTTTTTCATGGCGAGATTGTTGGCAATTTCCTAAAACTTTTATGCGACCATAACAGCTTCGCGCTTCTTTTCGAAATTATAAATTGCGCAAAAGAGATAATAGCAAAGGAAAACAAAATTTTAAAAGCATCCTTAACATATGTAACGCCACCAACCGATAAACAGCGCAAGCAACTAAAAGCATTTATTTGCCAAAGGCACAATTGCAGCGATGTTATTTGGGACGAGTCATGCGATGAGTCTCTTATCGGTGGATTTACACTTTTTGTGGACGGTATTATGTACAACAAAAGCCTAAAAGGTGGCTTTGATAAATTTGCACAGGGCTTTGGTGTAGAAATTTAAAGCAGGAGCTTAATAAAAGGAGGTAAATCTCTTGAGTATCATTAACTCTGATGAAATCATATCTATAATAAAAGAAGAAATTAAAAACTATGACCTCGAAAACGGGCCAAAGGAAACAGGTTCGGTTATTACCGTAGGCGACGGCATCGCAACTATCTACGGTCTTGACGATGTTATGTATGGCGAAATTCTTGCCTTTGAAAATGGTCTAAAGGGCATGGTTCAAAATATAAAAGAAAACGAAATCGGTTGCATACTCTTTGGTAGCGATACAGATATCAAGGAGGGAGACAAAGTATATAGGACGAAGAAAAAAGCCGGCGTACCCGTCGGAGAGGGTTTTATCGGCCGTATTGTAGATCCTCTTGGCTCACCTATCGATGGCAAAGGAGAAATAAAAGCTGACGATTATAGGCTCATCGAAAATGATGCTCCCGGTATCATAGATCGTAAGCCCGTAACAGTACCTCTTGAAACAGGCATACTGTCAATAGACTCAATGTTTCCGATCGGTAGAGGTCAGCGTGAGCTTATCATCGGTGACAGACAAACAGGTAAAACATCTATAGCTTCTGATACTATCATCAATCAAAAAGGTAAGGATGTTATATGTATCTATGTTGCGATCGGTCAAAAGATCTCAACCGTTGCACAGCTTTCAAATATGCTTGCAAAAAACGGAGCTATGGATTATACGATTATAGTTTGTGCAGGCGCCGGTGATTGTGCGCCACTTCAATATATTGCACCTTATGCGGCTACTGCCATTGGTGAACACTTTATGTATCAAGGAAAGGATGTCTTGATCGTTTATGATGACCTTTCTAAGCATGCTGTAGCTTACAGGGCGATTTCTCTTTTGCTCGGCAGAAGCCCGGGCAGAGAAGCTTTCCCCGGCGATGTCTTTTATCTGCACTCTCGCTTACTTGAACGAAGCAGCAGGCTTTCTGAGGAAGCCGGCGGTGGCTCTATTACAGCGCTACCGATTATTGAAACGCAAGCAGGCGATGTATCAGCATACATTCCGACAAATGTTATTTCGATAACAGACGGCCAGATATTTTTGGAAACATCGCTATTTAATGCGGGTATGAGACCTGCTGTAAATGTCGGCATCTCCGTTTCGCGTGTAGGCGGTAATGCTCAGAGTAAAGCTATGAAAAAAGCCTCAGGCAGCATGCGTATTGACCTCGCACAGGCAAGAGAGCTTGAGTCATTTACGCAGTTTAGTTCTGATCTTGACGAAAATACAAAGCACCAGCTGCGTTATGGCCAATGCCTGACCGAGCTTTTAAAACAGCCTCTCGGTCATCCTCTTTCTATGCCACAGCAAGTAATATTACTCACCTGCGCAACCGGCGAAGTATTCATAGAAGTTGAACTATCTGAATTAAAAGCATTCCAAAACGACCTCCTTGATCATTTTGAAAATGCACACAAGGATATCATTACACAGATAGAGAGTTCAGGCGATTTATCTGATGATTTAAAAGAGCAAATTGTAAAAGTAGCAAACGAATATAGGAGCAAATATGCCAAGTGCTAAAGAAATAAAAGAACGCATAGCAGGCGTACAAGAGACAATGAAGATAACAAACGCTATGTATTTAATATCTTCATCGAAGGTAAAGCAGGCAAAACAACGCCTTGCAGAGACTGAGCCATTCTTTTTTGCTATGCAAGATGAAATTTCAAAAATTTTGACCTATTGGCCAAATTTGAACAACAAATATTTTGATAAACGTGCATCTGTTCCTGATGACAAAAAAAATATCGGAATTATTGTCATTACGGCAGATAAAGGGCTTGCCGGTTCATACAATCTAAATGTCATCAGGCTGGCAGAGAAAATCGCGGCAAAGCCGGGCAAAGACAGATTGTTTGTTCTCGGTGAAGTAGGCAGGCATTATTTTGCACCAAAGAAGGACAAAATAGAGCTTGATCAAAGCTTTAAATATACTGTTCAAAATCCTACGCTTTCTCGAGCAAGGAGTATGGCAGGCGACCTTATAGAATTATTTCATCGTAAAGAGCTCGACGAAATACATGTCGTATACACTAATATGGAAAGCTCTCTCAAGGCTTCTCCAAAACATATACAACTCCTTCCTCTTGTAAAAAACGAATTTGAGGACGCAGATATCGCAGGAAAACTTACTCCGACATTTTATCCTTCGCCGGAGGATGTTATGGACAGTATCGTGCCTGTTTATATTTTAGGCACACTATACGGCTGCCTTGTCGAATCATATTGTAGCGAGCAAAATTCTCGTATGCTCGCAATGCAAAATGCTACTGACAGTGCAACAGACATGTTAAAAGATTTAAATACAACATATAACAGGGTGCGTCAGGCGGACATAACCCAAGAATTAACCGAAGTAGTCGCAGGTGCAAACGCACAGCAAAGGAAGTGAAAAATTGGAGAGTAAAGGAAAGATTCTTCAGGTCATGGGGCCTGTTGTGGATGTAAAATTTGAAAAAAGAGAAGACCTCCCAAACATTAACGATGCGATAGAGGTTTTAAATGATGGCAAGAGATGTGTTATGGAAACAGCTCAGCATATCGGCAATAATGTCGCAAGATGTATCATGCTTCAATCAAGTGACGGTCTTTACAAAGGCATGGAAGTCACAAATACAGGCAAGTGCATCAGCGTACCTGTCGGTGAGGATGTTCTTGGCAGACTTTTCAATGTGCTTGGCGAAACTATCGACCACAAGGAACCTTTGCCAAAGGACATAAAAACATCTTCGATACACAAAAATCCACCTGCTTTTGAAGACCAAAGCCCTTCCGTTGAAGTCCTCGAAACAGGCATCAAGGTTATCGACCTTTTGACACCGTATGCAAAAGGCGGTAAAATCGGTCTTTTTGGCGGTGCAGGCGTGGGTAAAACAGTCCTCATACAGGAGCTTATACATAATATAGCAACTCAGCATGGCGGATATTCAATATTTACCGGTGTCGGGGAACGTTCGAGAGAAGGTAACGACCTTTGGAGCGAGATGAGCGCTTCCGGTGTAATCGAAAAAACAGCACTCGTCTTTGGTCAGATGAATGAACCTCCGGGAGCTCGTATGAGAGTTGCCGAAACAGGTCTTACAATGGCGGAATACTTCCGCGACGAAATGCACCAAAATGTGCTCCTGTTTATAGACAACATCTTTAGATTTGTACAGGCGGGCTCCGAAGTGTCGGCACTACTTGGCAGAATGCCATCTGCTGTAGGCTATCAGCCTACGCTTGCTAACGAGATGGGAGCTCTGCAAGAGCGAATTACTTCAACTAAAAACGGCTCTGTAACTTCTGTGCAGGCAGTATATGTGCCGGCAGATGACCTTACGGACCCTGCTCCTGCTACTACATTTACCCATCTTGACGCAACAACTGTACTTTCTCGTAAAGTAGTTGAGCAAGGTATTTACCCTGCTGTTGATCCGCTCGACTCAACATCTCGCATACTCGAACCTGATGTTGTCGGCGAGACACATTACAATGTTGCGCGAAAAGTACAGGAAATTTTGCAGAAATATAAAGAGCTTCAGGATATTATCGCTATCCTGGGCATGGAAGAACTTTCCGATGAAGACAAACTCATCGTTGCTAGAGCAAGAAAAATACAGAGGTTTTTGTCACAGCCGTTTTCTGTGGCAGAGCAGTTTACAGGTGTCCCGGGCAAATATGTGCCTTTGCAGGAAACTGTTAGAGGCTTTAAAGCTATCATCGACGGTAAAATGGATGACTACCCTGAGAGTGCATTCTTTAATATCGGTACAATTGATGAAGTTAAAAAATAAAAATATTAGATAAAAATAGGATAAGAAATGAATACATTTAATCTAAAAGTTTATGCTTCAGATAAAATATTTTATGAGGGTGAGGCTATCAGCATCATCCTCCCTACTGTTGATGGGCAAATGGAGATTTTAGCAAATCATGAGGATATGATTGTAGGTATAAAAATCGGTGAGATTCATATCAAAGATTCTGACGAGAAATGGATTACCGCTGCCGTTTCATATGGGTTTGCGAAGATCCTTGATAATGAAGTTTCGATCCTCGTATCGACAGCTGAACGCCCGGAAGATATCGACGCATTACGCGCAGAAGAAGCCAAGGAGCAGGCAGAAGAATACCTAAGGCAACAACACAGTATCCAGGAATACCACGCTTCTAAAGCTTCGCTTGCACGTGCTATGAATAGGTTAAAAGCATATAAAGATAAGGATTGGAATAATTAATTCATATTCATTCCGCCATTTACTTCAAGTGTTTGGCCTGTAATATAGCTTGCCTCATCAGATAGCAAAAACAAGACGGCCTTTGCAATTTCTTCGCCTTTGCCCTGTCTTTGCATAGGTATTTGCATAACTAATTTTTCACGCAATTTATCAGGAATTTGCGCTGACATTCCCACTTCGATAAATCCCGGAGCAACGGCATTTACTCTAATGCCTTTTGTTGCAGTTTCCTTTGCGATAGTTTTCGTCATGCCAAGAACCGCTGCCTTTGAGCTTGCATAAGCAGACTGTCCAAAATTACCTATCACTCCTGCGATAGACGAAATATTTACGATGCTACCGCCTCCCTGCTCTATCATATATGGGAGCGCGTGCTGAATAGTATTCCATGTGCCTTTGACATTTATGGCGATTGTATCGTCAAAATAAGCCTCAGGCATTTTTATTATCTGAGCGTCAAGAGCCACTCCTGCGTTGTTTACAATAAAATCAATATGGCCAAAATCTTTGGCAATTTTTTCTATCATACCTTTCACTTCGGCATTATCTCTTATATCGCACTTATAAATTTTTGCATTTATACCGTAAGAGGCTTCTATTTCCAACAGCAGCTTCTCTGCCTTTTCTTCAGAGTTGTTATAATGAATAGCTACATTCACACCGTTTTTTACAAGCTCCTTCACTATACAGGCTCCTATACCCCCTGATGCGCCTGTTACAAGCGCCACTTTGCCTTTTACCATTTTTTACCTCACATTCTTTGGCGGAGGATGAGGGACTCGAACCCTCGGGGCTGTTACGCCTTACTCCCTTTCCAGGGGAGCTCCTTAGCCACTCGGTCAATCCTCCGTATCAGCCTGCGTGCCCTCTCGCACGCGGGCTTTATCTTTTTCTTTAAGTTATAAGCAGTCCTTTACTGCATCAGCCATCTGGTCAATTTCAAGCACTCCTGCATGTAAAATCTTTTTGTTTTCCAGATCCTTTAGCCCAGCCGGCACAGGCACACCGGTTTCCTTGTTCACTTCCTTGAGGTATTCGAAACCGTCCTTGCACTTGCCAAGACCTATAGCCTTTGCAACGCTGTCAGCAAACTTATATGGGCTTGCTGTCGATGCGATGATTGCAGGTGTTTTATCTCCTGTCTTTTCCTTATAGTCCTCATAAACCTTATACGCAACGGCTGTATGAGTATCCATAAGATAGCCATCCTCCTTATATGCCCTGCCTATCGCCTCATTTGTCTCATCGATAGTTGCAAATCCGCCATAAAATGCACTTAGACCTGCCTTTATCTTTTCGTCGACCTCATACACTTTTTTATCATCAAGACTTGACATCAAGCTCTTTATTTCATCGCCATCATCCCCGCTTAGATGATATAGCAATCTCTCAAGGTTGCTGGATATAAGGATATCCATAGATGGCGAATTTGTCAAATGAAATTCTCTATTTATATCATACACCCCTGTATTTATAAAATCCGTAAGTACTTTATTTTCATTTGAAGCACATATAAATTTATTTACAGGAATGCCCATCTTGCTTGCATAATACGCAGCCAATATATTTCCGAAGTTACCTGTCGGCACTACTATATTTATAGGCTCACCGTCCTTAACTACTCCTCTTTCCACGAGCTTTATATATGAATACACATAGTACGCAACCTGCGGCACAAGCCTTCCGATGTTTATGGAATTAGCACTCGAAAGCTTTACATCTTTTTTTGCAAGCTCCTCTGCTATAGCTGAGTCATTAAATATCTTTTTAACGCCCGTCTGTGCATTGTCAAAGTTGCCATTTATAGCAAAGACATGTGTGTTTTTGCCCTCTTGACTAACCATCTGCCTTTCCTGCACCTCAGATACACCCTCGTTTGGATAAAATACTATTATCTCTGTGCCGGGTACGTCTGCAAATCCCTCAAGAGCAGCCTTACCTGTGTCGCCTGATGTCGCTGTAAGAATACAGATTTTTTTATCTTCTTTTTCCTTTTTCATTGCAGTTGTTAAAAGATATGGCAAGATAGAAAGTGCCATGTCTTTAAATGCGGCCGTCTTGCCGTGATAAAGCTCCAAAAAGTATGCTCCACACGCTTCTTTTATTTCCACAACATCAGCTGCTTCAAATTTCGTATCATATGCACCATTTATGCATGCTTGCATTTCTTTATCGCTATAATCAGTAAAAAACGCTTTTATCACTCCGCTTGCGATATTCTGATATTTTTCCCCTACCATATCTTTTACTTCAAATGGTAGCTTTGGGAAGCTCTCAGGTACATAAAGCCCCTTGTCCTCCGCAAGCCCTCTTATTATCGCTTGTGCTGACGATTTGATATTGTCACTACCTCTTGTGCTTTTGTATTTCATCTTATTTCCTCGCTACATTTCTTTTTTAATTTCTTCTATAGCCTTTTTTAGTTGAGCATCATTTGAATCTCCCTGACGCTCTCTTGTGTCCTTGATAGTTATATCAGGTTCTATGCCCTTGCCGTTAATCTCTCTGCCTTTAGGTGAAAAATATTCGGAAATTGTCAGCTTGATACCACTGCCATCCGGAAGCGGGAACATCTGCTGTACAACGCCTTTGCCGAAAGTCTTTGTTCCTATAACAGGCCCCTTATCAAAGTCCTGCATAGCGGCAGTAAATATTTCTGACGCACTTGCTGTATATCCATTTACAAGAAGTGCTATCGGTTTGTCAAAAGACTCTTTATTATCCGAGTTTTGCTTTTCCGTATTACCATCCTTATCCTTTGTATATACAAGCATCCCCTCAGGCAGAAGTTCATCTAATATCTCGCAGGTTGTCGCTACAACACCGCCTGTATTATCTCTAAGGTCTATAATAAGTCCATCCAGACCTTCCTTTTGTAGCTTTTTATAAACCTTATCAAACTGTGTATGTGTTTCCTGTGTAAACTCCGATATGCGGATATATCCTATATTGTTTTCGAGCATCTTTCCGGAAACAGTATTTACTGTCACCTTTGCTCTTGTTATCGTTTTTGTGTATTCCTTGCCACTTGATGCACTGACAAATGTGACTTTTACCTTTGTGCCCACATCCCCTTGGACTTTTGATACAACATCGCTTAAATCTTTACCGCTAACACTATTGCCATCAACCTTTGTAAGAGTATCTCCTTCCTTTACACCCGCTTTTTCTGCCGGTGAATCCTCAAAGACCTCATTAACAGTTATCGCCTTTGTCGAGCTGTCTTGATAAAATTTAACCCCTATACCAGAAACTTCACCATTTAAAACAGTTGCCAAAAGCTCTTGGAATTCCTCTTTTGTATAATATGCCGAATACTCATCGCCAAGGCCAACCATATATCCCTTACATAAGTACTCCTCCATTGTTTCCTCATCGACATCGGAAGCATATAGGTAATTGTTTTTTACAATGTTTTGCAAAAGCTGCATTTTCTCATCACTTCCGACCGCATTCGTTGATATCTTGCCAAAACCTATGCCAAGTCCCATCACAAGTGTAACAACAAGGATGCCTGCCATAGTGCCTTTCCAAAAAGCTCTCTTTTCTGTCATCTCCCTTTCACATCTCCTTTTGCTCTCTAAAATGCCATTATATCATAAGGTGTATTCTGATATACATAATAATTTAGCCAATTGCTGAATAACAGTGTTCCATGCCCCCTCCAGCGCATAATCGGATCATTTTTAGGGTCATCATCCTTAAAATAATTTTTAGGAATATCTATATCTATCCCCTTATTTACATCCCTGAAATATTCCTGCGCAAGCGTATCTCTATCATATTCATGGTGCCCCATAACATATATCTCACGACCGTTATCTGTCGAAATTATATGCACACCCGTCTCCTCGGACTCTGCTAAAATCCTGAGTTCTTTTATCTTTAGTATATCCTCTTTTGGTACCTCGGTATTTCGGCTATGAGGCACATAAAAGACTTCATCAAATCCCCTGACAAGAGGATTGTGCGGTCTTACAAGTTTTTGCTCAAATACTCCAAAAACCTTTTTATCTAAGATTTTTTTGTTGAGTCCGTAGTTATAGTAAAGACCGGCCTGTGCTCCCCAGCATATAAACATACGGCTGTACACATTTTTCTTACTATAATCAAGAAGCTCCGTGAGCTCCTGCCAATAATCAACTTCCTCAAAGTCGTAAAATTCGACAGGCGCTCCTGTTATAATCATACCGTCAAAACGCCTTTTTTTTATCTCTTCCAACGTAGTATAAAACGCTTCCATATGATTGTCTGCCACATGCTGTGATTCGTGGCTTTCCATCCTTACAAGCGTCAAGTTTACCTGTAATGGAGAATTGGAAAGAGCTCTTGCAAGCTGCGTTTCTGTCGCAACCTTTGTCGGCATCAAATTTACTATTGCTATTTCAAGTGGTCTTATATCCTGGGTCGTTGCACGCCCTTCTTTCATCGTAAATATATTTTCTTCCTGTAATTTATCGGCAGCAGGAAGTCCGTTAGGTATTATTACTGGCATATAGACAAGCCTCCTTTATCGTATATTTTTAAAGTCTTTCCAGTGCCTGCGCGAAATCGGCTTCGATATCCTCGTAGTTCTCACAACCGACAGAAACTCTTATCAGCTCCGGTTTGATACCTCCTTTTATCTGATCCTCTTCACTCAGCTGTCTATGTGTTGTGCTTGCAGGGTGAAGTACGCTTGTCCTAATATCTCCGACATGAACTACTATACTTGCAAGTTCCAAGTTTTCGAGCATTTTTTCGCCTGCTGCTCTGCCACCCTTAACTCCAAATGACAATACTCCGCTTGCACCCTTTGGCAAATATTTTTTCGCAAGCTCGTAATATTTATCGCTTGCAAGCCCCGGATAAGTTACCCAATCAACCTTTGGGTGATTTTCGAGGAATGTCGCAAGCTTTAGCGCATTTTCGCTATGTCTTTCCATCCTGAGATGCAATGTATCAAGCCCCTGGAATGTAAGCCATGCATTCATTGGGCTCATTGTGCATCCGAGGTCTCTTAACATCTGAGCTCTTAGCTTAGTGCAAAATGCTGTCTTACCAAACTTCTCATAAAATTTAAGTCCGTGATAGCTCTCGTCAGGTTCAACCATTCCCGGGAATTTATCGGCATACTTATCCCAGTCAAAGCTACCGCCTTCGATAACCATGCCACCAAGCGCTACCGCATGTCCATCTGCCCACTTTGTTGTGCTGTGAGTTACTATGTCTGCCCCAAGCTCAAGCGGTCTGCATAAGTAAGGTGATGCCAATGTGTTATCGACTATTAGTGGCACTCCTGCTTCCTTTGCGAGCGTTGAAAACTTTTCAAAATCAAGCACGCTAAGTGCAGGATTTCCAAGCGACTCCGCAAATAGAGCCTTTGTGTTTGGCTTGAACGCCTTTCTCAGCTCATCTATAGGCGCATCCTGATCTATAAAAGTTGTCTCGATACCCATCTTCTTTAGAGTAACATTAAACAAATTGTGTGTGCCGCCATATATTCTAGATGAGCTTACTATATGATCGCCATTTTGACATATATTTAACATTGCGATGAGATTTGCAGCTTGTCCCGCTGAGGTTGCTATGCCTGCCGTGCCTCCCTCAAGAGCTGCCATTTTTTCTTCAAGCGCATTTACCGTAGGGCTACCGAGCCTTGTATACATAAAGTCAGCACTTTCAAGGTCAAATAACTTTGCCACGTCTTCGCCATTATAATATCTATACGTAGTATTTTGTACTATCGGAAGCACCTGGGGCTGTCCGCTCTCTGCCTTATATCCTGCTTGTATACACGAAGTTTCAATTTTGTACTTTTCCATAGCATTACCTCCCATCACATATCTCCTGTGCTATATCCTTAAATTTATCTACACCGCCCTGCTCACAAAAAAGGCAAGTCGCGCAAACGCATAATAATATGATTATACCACACTTATATAAAATCCTATCAAATTTCTTTGTGGAAAATCAATATTTGCGGTGTATAATTACGATAAGAGAAAAGGAGGTCAATATGCTTGATATTTTAATAATAGGTGGCGGGCCTGCAGGGATCTCGGCAGGAATCTACGCAAAACGTGCAGGAATGAAGGTAGCTATCGTCTCTTCTGAGGATAGTGCCCTTTTAAAAGCAAACAAAATAGAAAATTACTACGGATTTGAAAATGGTATATCGGGTAAGGCTCTTTATGAAAACGGCATAAAACAGGCCAAAAATCTCGGAATTAAAATCTTCAACGCTCAGGTTCTCGGTTTTAAATACAACAGCTCGTTTGATGTTGATACGAACAAGGGTATCCTTCAATCTAAAACCCTTATAGTCGCAACAGGTTCTGTGCGAAAAACTCCGTCAATCGACGGTCTTGCCGATTTTGAGGGGAAAGGAGTTAGCTACTGTGCAACCTGCGACGGGTTTTTCCATCGTGGCAAGCCTGTAGCAGTCATAGGCTCAGGAGAGTATGCTCTTCATGAAGCTTTGGAGCTCGCAAACCTTGCAGACATGGTAACAATTTTAACAAATGGCGAAGCTCAAGCCTTTGATCTGCCAACAGATGTAGCAAATATATCTGTAGACACAAAAAAAATCGCCTGTATCTCAGGCGATAATCTCGTTTCTGCTGTCGTATTCGAATCAGGCGACAAAATGCCCGTTTCAGGCGTATTTATAGCTGTAGGTATAGCAGGCAGCACTGATTTCGCACGAAGCATAGGAGCCATTGTAATGGATAACAGGCTCGCAGTCGACGATCAAATGGCTACAAATATACCGGGACTTTTTGCCGCAGGTGACTGCACACCCGGTATGAACCAAGTCACAAAAGCCGTATACCAAGGCAGTATGGCGGCGACAAGCGCTGTCAAATTTGTGCGAGGCTAGCTTTCTTTCTTTTTAATGCAACTAATACTACCATGCCTAAAGAACTCACACATACCTCTGCGTAGTAACGTCAAACACACCCCGTGTTGTAATACGCAGACTCGGGATAACGGGCAATGCCATAAAGCTTAGCGTCATAAACGGGTCTATCCCTTCGGAAACGCCCAACTTATGTGCCTGCTTTTTGGCACTTTCTAAATCGTGATTGACATTTTCAAGCGTATCATCAGACATAATACCTGCAATATTTAAACGCAGGTCAGCGAGCACCTTGCCATTCTCAACAACGGTGATACCACCCTGCTCCTGTACGATATGATTTGCGACAAAAGCCATATCCTCCTCATTTGTGCCAACGACAATTATATTATGACTGTCATGACTGATACTTGTACCTACCGCACCGCTTTTTAGGCCATAGCCTCTAATATAGCCAAGTCCTATATGGTGCGTGTTTTTATGTCTCTCGATCACGGCAATTTTTAGCACATCACAATCTATATCTATATGATCTGTATATCCGGCATCCGTTGTCGTGATCTCTCCATCTACCATGCCTATGACCGCATGAGGACGATTATCCATAAAATCTGTTGCTGACAGCGTAGAAACATGGAAAGTATCATGCGCCCGTTTGACGAGGTATGGTGCTATCTCAGGTTCTGCAAAAGCCTTTACCTTGCCATTCTCCACCATCAGTACGCCTTTTTTGTAAACCTTTTCTATATTAAAATTCTCAAAATCATCAATAATCACAAAGTCTGCAAAATATCCGGGTGCTATAGCTCCGCGGTTATTCAGCAAAAAGTACCTAGCCGCATTATGGCAAGCCACCTTAACAGCGACGATTGGCTCTGCGCCAAGTGCAATCGCCTTTTTTACTATATAATCTATGTGCCCTTTTTCTAAAAGGTCGTTTGGATGCTTATCATCGGTACAAAACATGCAACGCTCAGCATACTTCTCACATAGAAGCGGAGCAAGTGCTTCTAAGTTGCACGCCGCCGTGCCCTCACGAATCATGATAAACTGCCCTCTCTGAAGCTTTGCGATAGCATCATCAAGATCGTGGCATTCATGATCCGAATACACCCCTGCCGAGATATAAGCATTTAGGTCGTTCCCCTTGAGATCCGGAGCATGTCCATCAATTTTTTTATGATGCGCTTGACTTGCTACTATCTTTTCGACTACCTGCGGGTCTCCGTTTATCGCACCTACAAAATCCATCATCTCTGCAAGTCCCTGTACCCTTGGATGATCGTAAAAGCTGTCAATGGCACGGTAATCTAAATTCGCGCCTGACTCATCAAGTGGTGTAGCAGGCACGCAGGACGGAAGTGTAAAGCGAACATCTACAGGCAAATCCTCTGTCGCCTGAAGCATATACTCTATACCGTCTGTGCCCATGACATTTGTAATCTCATGCGGGTCGGTTATAACAGTAGTCGTGCCGTGAGGCAAAACTGCCTTTGCAAATTCTGTCGGGCTGACTAATGAGCTCTCCAGGTGGATATGGGCATCGATAAACCCCGGAAGTACGATTTTGCCTGCAACATCAACCTCGATATTGCCGCTGTACTCTCCCATACCGACGATCAATCCCTCGGCAACTGCTATATCGCCCTGACACAGCTCGTTTGAAAACATATTAACATATGTGGCGTTTTTAAGAACTAAGTCGGCCTTTTCCCTGCCGGCTGCCACAGCAATAACTCTCAATTTCTTATTTAGCTTTCGATTTATCCTGCCCGCATAGCTTTCATTTGTAGCCATGGCTTTTACCTCCTTAGTCGTAAACTTTAGCTTTTCTTTTTTTAATTCTTCCTTTTTTATACATTCCAGCTGTTGAGATATTCCTTTTGTTTTTCTGTAAGGGTATCTATTTTTATACCCCACGCATCGAGTTTTCTACGTGCTATCACTTCATCTATTTCCCTTGAAACATCTATAACCTCGTTTGCAAGCTCCTTATGATGTTCCTTTATGTAAAGTGCACTCATTGCCTGTACTGTGAAGCTTAAGTCCATAATTTCTGCCGGATGCCCGTCTGCCGCCGCTATATTTGCAAGCTTTCCCTCTCCTATAACATTTATCGTATTGCCATTAGGCAATATATAGCCTGTTATATTTTTTCGCATAGCTTTTTTACTTTTAGCTGTTTTTTCGAGAGTTTTCATATCTATTTCGACATTAAAGTGCCCTGCATTAGCAAGTATCGCCATATCCTTCATTTTTTCGATATTTGCTATCGTTATCGTATCGGCACAACCTGTTGCAGTTACAAATATATCGCCTAATGGCGATGCTTCGTCCATAGTCATAACGCTGTGCCCATCCATCTTTGCTTCCATAGCCTTTACAGGGTTTATCTCTGTCACGATCACCTGCGCACCAAGCGCCTTTGCTCTCAAAGCTATGCCCTTTGAGCACCAACCGTATCCCGCAACAACAACTGTCTTTCCTGCAACTATGAGGTTTGTATTTCGCATAATACTATCCCAAACAGACTGTCCTGTACCGTATCTGTTATCAAAGAGATGCTTGCAATCCGCATCATTTACGGCAACCATTGGGAATTTCAAAGCTCCTGCGTTTTGCATCGCCTTTAGTCTAATGATTCCCGTTGTGGTTTCCTCGCAGCCACCCCAAACCTCGGTTGCGAGATCTGCTCTTTTAGTATGCAACATGTTTACAAGATCGCCTCCGTCATCAATGATGATGTTTGACTTCTGCTCAAGACATTTTTCGATATGCCTAAAATATGTCTTTTCATTAACTCCATGCACCGCATAAACCTTTATGCCGTCATCGGCAAGCGCCGCCGCAACATCATCTTGCGTACTCAAAACATTACTCCCTGTCGCAGATAAAATCGCTCCGCCTGCTACAAGCACCTTGCAAAGATATGCAGTTTTGGCCTCCATATGTATGGAAAGTGATATTTTGACACCCTCGAATGGTCTTGTTTCTCTAAATTCTTTCTCAAGAGCAAACAGAAGTGGCATATTTCTTTTGACCCACTCTATCTTTTGATGACCGCTTGGTGCAAGCCCAATATCCCGTACCTCATACTGGGCGTCTTTCTGAGCTTTTTTACTTCTTTTCTTTGGCTTTGCCTTATCCTTTTTATGCACTCTTATTATACTCATTTCTTATTTTCCCTTTTACCTCGCTACATCCTATTTATTCTACGGTTACCGATTTCGCAAGATTTTTTGGCTTGTCAATGTTACAGCCTCTATCCTTTGCCACATAATATGCAAACAGCTGCAACGGTACTACGCTTAGAAGTGGCGAGAGCTCGTCAAGACAGTCCGGAATATATATTACATAATCAGCCTGTCCCTCAATCTCGTCGTTACCTTCCTTTGCAATAGCTATAACCTTTGCTCCTCGCGCTTTTATCTCCTCAACATTTGAAACCATTTTCTCAAACAGTCTATTCTGCGTTGCAAGTGCGATGACAAGAGTATCCTCTTCTATCAAAGCTATCGTACCGTGCTTTAGCTCTCCTGCGGCAATCGCAAATGAATTTATATACGAAATTTCCTTTAGCTTTAGCGAGCCCTCATACGCAACACCGCAGTCGCAGCCCCTGCCTATAAAAAATACTTCGTTATTTTCATAAAACTCATCTGCGAGTTTTTTGACATCTTCCTTTTTGTCTAAAATCCTTTGTAGCTTTTGCGGAATTTCCTGCAGCTGCGAAAGCACCTCTTTGTAGTAATCGTCTGCTATGCTACCCTTTATCTTGCCCATATAAAGTGCTATTAAATACATGCACATAAGCTGTGTCGTGTATGCCTTTGTCGATGCAACCGAAATCTCAGGCCCTGCCCATGTATAAAACACATCGTCTGATTCTCTTGCAACAGAGCTTCCGACTACATTTACAACGGAAAGAACTCTTGCTCCTTTTTTCTTTGCTTCTCTAAGTGCCATAAGCGTATCGAGAGTTTCTCCTGACTGGCTTATCGCAATAAATAATGTTTTTTCGTCAACAAATGGATCCCTATATCTAAATTCAGATGCAACATCGACCTCAACAGGGATTTTCGCCATCTTCTCTATCGCACTCTTTCCGACAAGCCCTGCATGATAAGCTGTACCGCAAGCTACTATATAAACCTTATTGAAATTTTCGATATCCTCCTTTGTCATCTCGATGCCGTCGAGGTTTATTTTATTATCCGCCTTTAGCCTTTTATTGAGCGTATCCTCAAGCCCCTTTGGTTGCTCGTGGATTTCCTTTAGCATAAAATGCTCGTATCCGCCTTTTTCTGCGGCATCAACATCCCAAGTCACATGGAATACATCTCTTTTTACCTTGTTGCCGTTTTCATCAAATATGGATATATCGTCCTTTGCAACGACAACTACCTCGTTATTTTCAATAAAGTATATCTCCTTTACATATTTCAAAAGTGCAGGTATATCTGATGCTAAGAAATTGCAACCCTTTCCCACACCTGCAATAAGCGGCGCATCCTTCCTGACTGCAACTATCTTATCCGGTTCGTCTACCGCAATCGCCGCAATAGCATAAGCACCCCTCACTTTTTTTAGTGCCCTTGTCACGGCCTCATAAAGATCCCCTTCATAATATATGCCTATCAGGTGAGCCATCACCTCAGTATCTGTTTCGGACTTAAACTCCGAATGGTGCTCCTCTATAAGCCATTTTTTGATCTCACTGTAGTTTTCGATAATACCATTATGCACGATAGCTATCCTGCCATCTTGACTTGTGTGCGGATGAGCATTGGTTGTTGACGGAGCTCCGTGAGTTGCCCATCTCGTATGCCCTATTCCGGCAGGACCGTCAAAAGCCTTGTCTGATGTGATTTTCTCAAGGTTGCTAATCCCTCCGACCTGCTTTCGTACCTCTATCCTACCATTTATGTTTATCGCTATTCCTGCGGAGTCATATCCTCTGTATTCGAGTCTTTTTAGTCCCTCTATTATCTTTTCCTTTGCATTCTTGTCGCCTACATATCCAACAATACCGCACATAGATTTTTCCTCCTAATCATTTTTTGCCACAACTTTAACCGTTGTCTTTTCTAAATGCTACGCAAATTTTTTTGTAAGCAGCTCTGCCAATTCTCTTGCCATAGCTGTTATCATCTCAAGATCATCGCCTTCGACCATTACGCGTACAAGCGGTTCTGTCCCGGATGGTCTGACAAGTAATCTGCCTGCGTCTCCAAGCTTTTTCTCCGCCTCTTCAAATGCCTTTACGATTTCCTCATCATCCTCATATCTGTTTTTGTTTTCATTTGAAACCTTTGCATTTTCCAAAACCTGTGGATAGATCTTTATCTGTTCCGAAAGTTCGGACGCATTTACCTTTGATTTTAATATCGCTCTGACTACCTGTATTGAGGAAAGTATACCGTCGCCTGTTGTTGTCTTATCTAAAAATATTATATGCCCCGATTGCTCCCCGCCAAGAATACTTCCCGTCTTTAGCATATCCTCGAGCACATATCTGTCACCTACTCCCGTAGACCTCGTCTGACAACCTATTTCTCTTAAATACTTGTGAAATCCGATATTGCTCATTACAGTGCCTGTCACGATGTCATTTACGAGTCTATCCTCTTTCTTTAGCATTTTGGCACATATGCAAATCAGCTTATCGCCATCTATAATCTGGCCTTTTTCGTCTACCGCAATCAATCTGTCGGCATCTCCGTCAAATGCCAATCCCAAGAATGCGCCTTCTCTTATAACTGTCTCCTGCAACAACTCCGGATGAGTCGAACCACAGGCGTCATTTATATTTGTGCCATTTGGGCTGTCACCTATTATCACGACATTTGCTCCAAGCTTTTTATATACAAGTCCTGCAACCTTATATGCCGCACCGTTTGCACAGTCCAAGACTATTTTCCTGCCCTTGAGCTTAAAGTCAGCCGTACCCACAAGGAAATCAACATATACCTCAAGCGCATTGTCATCAGCCTCTCTTACCATACCTATCTTGTCATGCGTAATATGGCTGTTTACATCAATCTGCCTCAGGATGATATCCTCGATCTGCTCCTCTATAGCATCATCGAGTTTAAATCCCTTGCCGTTAAAAATTTTAATACCGTTATACTCGTATGGATTGTGCGATGCTGATATCACTACTCCCGCATCCGCCCCATAATGCTTTACAAGATGCGCAATTGCAGGCGTAGGCAAAACACCAGCCTTGATCACATTGCCACCTACGGCAAGTATCCCCGCACAAAGTGCATTTTCGAGCATATCGCCGGAAATCCTTGTATCCATTCCGATAAGAAACGTCGGCTTCTTTTCGGCATTCTTACCAAGTATGTATGCTCCTGCTTTTCCTAAGTTAAAAGCCAATTCAGGCGTTAGCTCTGAGTTTGCAACTCCTCTAACGCCGTCTGTTCCAAATAATCTTCCCATATGCTTCCTTTCAGAATTCTATTCTATCGTTACCGTCACACGCGTTGGCGATATTTTGTATGTCACGCCTTCCTTTGAAGTCGCGTTGACAGTCACCGAATGTCTGCCTTCAGATAAATCCGAAAGATCTACCGTCAATACAACATCCGATTTTGTCATTTCACTGATAACCTGTTTTTTACCGCTGACACTCACCGTAACATCTTGCGTGATTGTCGCTTCAAATCCATCAGCAAGCCCTGTTTTTTTTATGTCGCTGCCATCTATTGTAAATGTTTTTGTATCGGCTCCGCTCAGCTTAACTGTCGCATAAACAGCGCCGCCCTTGATCTCTACCCCATCAGGTAGCTTGACACTTATCTTTATGCTTTCATTTTTGCTTATGCCACTTATATCTATATCCTCTGCAGTCACAGAAGTTATTTTGGCTAAAGCCTCTTCGTCACCAACTATCTCTATGTTTTCCGGCACTTCAACTTCTTCGAGCTCATATCCGTCTGCTACGCTACCAACTACATCTGCCTTTAGCAACACCTTCTTTATCTTTAATAATCTTGCTGTCACCGACACCTCTTCTTTTGCCGTTGTAACATAATCAACTGCGGTCTCTTTGCTGTCTACCGCCTCAACAGAAGCATCGTGCGTAGTTTCTTTTGATTGCAACACCTTTGCATTTATAGAAGCCTGCACATGATCGACCTTATCTATATTGTCTTTCGTGCCGTAAACAACCATTTTGCTCGGAGATACTGAAGCGTCTCCAAGCGTTGTATCCTCTGCAACATCACCCGTCAGCTTGATTTCAACGCTCACTTCCTTTGTTGTAAGCTCTCCTATCGATATCAATATCCTATCTTCTGACTTGCTGTCAAGCTCTATACCGTTTGGCAGCTGAACATCAAGTGTTATGTAGTTACTACCTTTATGCCTGCCGTACAAATCTGCCGTAACCTTTATGTCATCTTTAGAAATCTTGCTGATATCTGCTCGGTTACCTTTAAGCGAAACATCTATCGATTTTATATCCGTCGAATCAACTGCAAGTCCATCCTGCGCGAGGCTCTCCTCGTTTATTAGCTGTATCGGAACTTCCGTAAACTTCTTTGTTGTATTCGGATCAACTGCGCCTGTCACATACGCCCATAGGCATATTGCTATAAGAAGAGCGATCAATATGTTTACTCTTTTATTTTTCAGCATCCTTTGATCCCCCTATTCTTCCTATTGCCGATTTCGCCTTCTTTATAATAGTTCCATCATCAACTTGGTAATAACAATCTATCAGGATTTTTTCAAGACTTTTTTTATCAAGCCCTCTTTTAATTTTGCCATTTCTTGCAACCGAAATAATCCCCGTTTCCTCAGAAACTATCAGCGAAATAGCATCCGATATTTCTGTAATACCTATACCTGCTCTATGCCTTGTGCCAAGCTCCTTTGGTAATTCCTGATTTTGTGTAAGCGGAAGCACACAGCCTGCACTATGTAGCCTGTCTCCTCGTACTATCACCGCTCCATCATGAAGCGGAGCTCCTTCATAAAAAATATTTCCAATAAGCTCTGCTGTTATACGCGCATCTATTCTCGTACCTGTTTCGCATATATCTGTCAACGCAGTCTGTCTTTCTATGATTATAAGCACGCCTGTCTTTGTATCCGCCATCGTTTTTATCGCATCAATAAATTCCCTCACAATAAGCATTGCATTTTCGTTATTGACCTCTGAAAGCGGTGTCTTAAATATCTTTTTGCGGCCAAGAGACTCAAGCGCTCTTCTTAGCTCCGGTTGGAATATTACTATCAGAGCAATGACTCCGACTGTAAGTGCGCCACGCAAAATCCAATTTAGCGTATATAAATTTAGCAGATCCGATAATCCTGCTGCAATTACAACAACAAGTAAGCCTTTAGCTAACTGACCTGCTCTATTTTCTCTTATAAAACCTATGACCTTGTATACAATGAATGCCACGACTAAAATGTCTAATACATCATTGATACCTATCCCTGAAACAATATTATTAAAAAAATCTTTCATATCAATATTATACCATAAAAGCTATCTTTCTTCCATTTATCCAACTATCATTTCTTGGTCGCTTTTCACATATATATAACAGTCGTTTAGCTGACCTGGTCTTTGCCCCCACACTTGCCTTTACCCGGATTTTCCGGAGGACTTACTTCTAAACTACGCCATGATCACCGCTGCCCTTGCACACGGCTTACGTGGAGCCTTTTGCCCGTAGCTGGCTTGGCTTTGCAACCACAGACCTAAACGACTATTATGCCTTACTTGCGCCTGCCGAAAATGTCAACACATAAACATTTTCGGCGCCATTTTCTTTTAGCAGCCTACTACATACATCGACGGTTGCACCTGTCGTATATATGTCATCCACCAGTAAAATACTTTTGCCTTGTATTTTTTGCATCTGCCTTTGGTCTATTGCAAACGCATTTTTCATATTTGCCATGCGACCAAACGCATCTAATTTTTTATTAGGGAGTGTCTTTGCCACCCTTTTTACCACATTAGGATACACCTTTACTCTCATATTTTTCGAGAGCTCTTTTGCCATCAATAGTGCCTGATTATAGCCCCTTTTTTTGAACTTCTCCTTGTACATAGGTATAGGAATTATACCACTAATATGCAGGTTTTCAATTACTATCCTGTCATAGAGCATGCGCCCAAGCGCTTCTGCAAAATAGCTTTTTTGTTCGTTTTTAAATTTTGCAATCAGCCTTCTTTCGTAAAGGCCATATTTTGTGCATGTGAAAGCTCTGTCAAATTCGTGTTCGCGCCGCATACAGTCATGACACAGTTCCCCTCTGTCTTTTTCTCCGAGTACCTTGCCACATTTTTTGCAAGTCCTTCCGCTTGCCCAAGAAAATTTTTCTATGCAATTATCGCACAAGCCGTATTCCCTTGAGCTGTCTATGATACTGCCACATGCAAAGCAGTATATGTATGTTGGATAGATTGTTTCCAAAAGCTTATTGATTGTTTTGTTTATCCTGCTCAAAAATTCTTTTAATGCGAATAGCTAACCCCGAATTTCTTCCTTTATTGCTGTCGTCCTTCACCATTTTTTCTAATTGCTCCTCTGTCCCAATAAGCACGACGGCCTTTTTTGCTCTCGTAATACCCGTATAAAGTAAATTTCTCTTTGCAAGAGGCGAATTTTGATGTGGCAAAACCATTATAACTATCGGAAATTCGCTTCCCTGGCTCTTATGAACAGTCATCGCATATGCATGCTCCACTTCATCAAGCCATGAGAAGGGATATACCACTTCCTTGTATCCGTCGAAATCAATAAGTATTTCCTTTGCTGCATCATCTACTTCAATAACTTTACCTATATCGCCATTGTAAAGCTCTGTCCCACGAGAAAAATCCCATGTGTTGACCCATTCTATGCTATAGTTGTTTTTTGTCTGCCTAACCTTATCCCCCTCTCGAAAAATACGGTCTCCGACCCTTGCTTCTTTTTTTTCAAATTGTATATTCTCAAATACGTCTTGTACCGGATTTAGAAGCGCCTGCAAGCTCCTATTTAAGCTCTTGCTACTCACTCTCGGCGAATCCTTATTAGGCACAAGAACCTGTATGTCTTCTGCTCTTTGTTCCTCCGGTATATCGTAATGAGCCCCCATTCTCTCGTACAAAGTCAGCACTTCTCTTTCTATCTGATTTACATCTCTTTTTATAAAATAAAAATCTGCGTTAGGGTCTCCGTTTCTAAGTTCAGGCATTTCGCCTCTGTTTATCCTGTGTGCGTTTACGACTATCAAGCTTTCCTTTCCTTGCCTGAAAATCTGCTCAAGCTTCTCCGCATATATATATTCGCTTTCAATTATATCCCGCAAAAAATTTCCAGGTCCAACCGAAGGAAGCTGATCTGCATCACCAACTACGATTAGTCTTGTCCCCGTTTTTATTGCTCTTAATAACGACGCCGCAAGCTCTATATCTACCATCGAAGCTTCGTCGACTATAACTGCGTCCGCCTCAAGCTTGTTACTGCTGTTTTTTTCGAAATATCTCTTTGAAGTTTCTTCGTTTATATTGCATCCGAGCAAACGATGTATCGTCTTTGCACTATGATCTGTCGCTTCTTCTACTCTCTTTGCCGCATGACCTGTAGGTGCGGCAAGTTCTATTTTTTGCTCCTTGCCGCCCGCCTCCAATATATTGATGAGCGCCCTTATAATCGTAGTCTTGCCTGTGCCCGGGCCTCCTGTAATAGCAACCACCGGCGAGTTCAGACAGTTTTTTATTACTTTTCGCTGCTCGTCAGAAAAGCTCATCCTGTTTTGATTCGCCTGCTCAGATTCTTTGAACTCATTCCAGACGGTTTTTCTCAGATTGGCTTCTGCCTCATCTATCAAACTGTCAATATCGAAGTCGAGTTGCTTCAATTTTGCATGCGAAAGGTTAAATAGTTCCCTTGTTACCGTCTGCTCTGCTTCATAAAGCCCCCTTGGGTATACAACTTCTCTGCCATCCAGCATTTCTACCTTGATGCCATTATTTCTGCTCGACTCGGTTCTAAAAGCGAGTCTTATTATCGCATCCTCTATCTTTTCATGTGTGACATCAAGTCTTTTTGCCGACTCCTCAATAAGCTTGTTTTTTGTAAGAAATGTATCACCTTCCTGATAAGTTTTTTCTCGCAATGTTGTCTCTATACCGGTTTCGAGCCTGTTTTCGTCATCTTCCGCAAGTCCGAGAGTTTTTCTGATTTTATCCGCTTGACTAAAGCTGCTTTCAAAAGGTTCTCCTACGATTATGTACGGATTTTCTTTAACCTTCTGCACCGCCTTTTCACCATATTCCTCATACAGCAATAATGCTGTCGCCTGCGAAACATCAATTGCGCATAGTGCTTTTATTGCCTCTGTGTTCTTTTTGTTTTGCTTGTATATGCCCGAAATTTTTTTTGCCCTCTTTTTGGTTATTCCCGAAACCTCCGCAAGCCTTTGTGGTTCTTTTTCTATTATTGTAAATGTATCCTTGCCAAATCGTGCTACTATTGCCGAAGCTGTTTTTATACCTATCCCTTCGTAAATTTTAGATGATAATACCGAAACTATTGCATTATCATCTGTTGGTAATTTCTCCTCAGCATACGAAACTTCAAATTGTTTCCCGTATTTTTTATGTTCGATAAAATTGCCCTCTAAACGATAGCTTTTCCTTTCCTCGGCATCCATTATGTTGCCTGTTATCGTTTCTGTGCCGTTCTCCGTTCGAAATCTTGCGACGATATAACCATTTGCCTCGTTTTTAAATCTTATATGTTCAATATGCCCCTCAAGCTGAATTTTTTTACTCATGCTTCTTATACATCTTCCTGTTATCTAATGTCCAAATTTTTTCGCTAAAAGCTCCCGGTTCCGTATCCTTTAGCGCTGTCGTCATATCATCCATGTCTGCATCGATCTTGTCGAGATAATGAAGTATGACTGCTTCCGGAAACATTGGTTTTTTTGCCGCTCCATACTCTTCCTTTCCATGATGCGAGAGGATCATGTGCTCAACCAAAAGCTTTTTTTCTTTCGGGAATTGCAGCTTGTCCATCTTTTTATCAAGATCTCTTACTCCCATAACTAAATGACCTATGAGATTACCTTCGATGGAGTATTCATTTGCTACGCCAAGTTTATTTGCCTCAATCTCGTGGATTTTTTGCATATCATGCAGTATCACGCCTGTCGCCAAAAGATCTTTGTCGAGATTTGTATAAACTTCGCAAAGTTTATCCCCTGTCATAAGCATACGCTTCGTATGATACAAAAGACCTCCTCTGTAGCTGTGGTGGTTTTTGCTTGCCGCCGGATAATATTGCAACGCTTCCTTTTCTTCTTCAAGAACATTCAAGCAGAGAGCATTTAGGTCGCTGTCTGTTATCTGCTCCGCACGGTTTACAAGGAAATCATACATGCTTTCTGACTCCTCAGGAGCGTTTTTTACAAAATCATCTGCTACAAGCCCCTCTTCTTGCACAGCCTCCTTATTAAGAGGTTTCAATTTGTTTATGTTTAGCTGTGGCATGCCGTTAAACTCACCTACTTCCGCCTCTATTTTGAGCATGGCACACTCGCCTATCTTCTTGTAGCTATCCGCTTCAGCAGAAGAAAGTCTCCATTTTTTCGCAGTTATTACCCCTGTTTTATCCTGCAACTGCAAATCGAGATAACTGTTTCCGTTTTTATCTGCTTTTATCTCCGCACTTTTTACCATAAAAAAGTCTGTAATGATGCTTTTTGAATCTATATTTTTTATTTTTTCTACAAATATTTCTTTCATTTTTTTCTCCTCTGTCACAAGCTTTGTTTTGCCGAATCTCCCAAATATGCTCCTCAATTTCTCTGAATAAGATTATATACTAAAGGCAAAAAATAGTATATAATTATAACATAAATTTACATATTTTCGTCTGATTGATTTTCAGGCTGTAACTGCATATTATTTCTAAATTAATGAAACGGAGAATAGTTATGAACACAAGTAGTATGGGTTTTTTGAGGGTGGCTTGTGCCTCTTATGACATAAAAACCGCAAATATTTCGGCAAATGCAAATATCATCAAAAATATTATTGAAAAAACGGAAAGCACAAAAACAGGATTACTGCTTTTACCTCCTCTTGCTTTGACAGGCTCGGCGTGTGGTGATTTGTTTTTACAAAGGAAGCTTTATGATGCACAACGCTTGGCGCTTTTTGATATTACCGAATATAGCGAAAAAGCAAAAGCGACTATTATTATGGGCGCATTTGAAAAGCACGAAGGATCGCTATATGATGCTTATGCGGTAATCCAAAATGGCAAGCTAATGTGTGCAACAGATGATATGTTGCTTAGCGATGAGGAAAACGAGCTTCTAATCGGCTTTGACGATACTTGCGATATACAGCTTATGACATCAAACGAGGAATTAACTGTTGGGCAAACAGATTATGTTAAAAATCTCGTAGTTGCAATGAGTGCGAAAAACAAAAATATACTTATGTATACAGCAGCTAACGGCATACTTGCAATTGCCGAAAACGGCAAACTTCTCGAATTTAAAACTCCGTTTGATAGCTCTTGCGATAACTTTGATATGGTTGTCTGCGATGTCGACACTCAGATAATAGCACACGAAAGACTTGCTCTTGATAATTTTGCCTATAACTTTGAAGATGATCATGATGTCGAACCGATAGAGCCTCTATATATGTATGAAAGCAGCGAACTTCTCAGGAAGATCTCAGCTCATCCGTTTAGACCGGATGATTTGGCTAACTTAAATGCAAACTGCATGCAAATCTTTGAGATACAGGCGCAGGCTCTTGCAAAAAGACTTGCACATACGCATAGCAAAAAAAGCGTAGTCGGCATCTCCGGCGGACTTGATTCTACGCTTGCGCTTTTAGTCAGCGTTTATGCGCATCGGAAGCTTGGTATTCCTGCTTCAGACATCATAGCTATCACAATGCCTGGATTTGGCACTACAGACAGGACATACGACAACGCCCTTTTGATGATGAAAACAACAGGTGCGACCATAAGAGAAATTTCAATCGTGCCGTCTGTAACACAGCACTTCGAGGATATAGAGCACGACCTAAAGGATCATAGCGTGACATATGAAAACGCACAGGCTCGTGAGCGCACACAAATTTTGATGGATATAGCAAATAAGGAAGGCGGACTTGTCGTCGGCACAGGCGATCTTTCTGAGGAAGCTCTCGGCTGGTGCACATTTAACGGTGACCACATCTCTATGTATGGTGTAAATGCAGGCGTGCCTAAATCAGCTATCAAGGATATCATCCGTTGGTTTATCGACTATAAGCTAAAGGAGGATTTAGATTTTGCCAAGGATAATGCTTTGCTGGCAAAAACTCTTGAAGATATTTTAGATACCCCTATCTCACCGGAGCTGTTGCCTCCTGATGAGCAGGGCAATATGACACAAAAAACAGAAGATAAAGTCGGTCCTTATGAACTCCACGACTTCTTTATATATAATGTCGTTCGTTACGGATTTTCGCCAAAGAAGGTTTTGTTTTTGGCTACTATCGCCTTTGATGGTAAATATGATGAGGATTATATAAAAACCTGGCTAAAGACCTTTTATAAGAGATTTTTCGCACAGCAGTTCAAGAGGACATGCTCTCCTGACAGTCCAAGGATCGGCACAGTCGACCTGTCACCGCTCCATTGGCAAATGCCAAGCGATGTTTCCGCAGATATCTGGCTTGAGGACTTAGAATTATTTTAGAAGCTTTTCCTTTATCTGTTCCATTGTCTCACTATGCGATATTGAGCGTATGCTCGGAAAGGCCTTGATAAGTCTCCTTTGCCCAAACGATAGCGACTTTGGAATCGTTTCCATTCTTTTTTGTAGCTCGGCTTTCTTTTGCTCGAGCTCTTTTTTCTTTTGCTCGATTTCGGGCTTTTTGTCCTCATACTTATCCTTTACGGAAAGCGACTCATCGTATATCATCTTCGTCAATTCATCAGAGACTTTCCTGATACTGTCGCCCAACTCGTCGATGTGTGTAAGCTCCTTGTTGAGTCCTCTTACATTTATTGCTGTCGCTATCTGATCGACAAACATGATAGCTATGAGCACCCATGCAACTATTTCCTGTGCAAGCATCGGTAAAACTCCTACAAGATCAGAAATTCCGCTGTGTATAATCTTGATTGCAATTACACCCGCAACACCCCAGCACAGGCTAAAGCTTAAACAGATGTATCCGCCAAGATTAAATTTTTCATTTGAATAATCCCACCACCTGTGGTGGTAAATCTTCTCGAGCACAAATCCCGTCGCAAGCTCCAAAAGTGAGCAAATAATCACCGAGCCTACAAACAACAAAAAAATATTGTCCCTAAACGGCTCTGTCAAGACTATCAAAAGCACCATGCCAAAGCCGTATATCGGGCAAATCGCGCCGTTTAAAAAGCCTCGGTTGACGAGTTTATGCTGTGCTATCGCATGAAATGAAACCTCGACCACCCAGCCTAAAAAACCATATATAAAAAAATATATACACAAATCGTAAAACATACCTGTATATTAGCACTTTTTTGGTGTGAGGTAAATATTTGTCTCTAGTGCATATTTTTTTTGACCTTCAATGCTCGCATCGAGTTTAGTATTGCGATAAACGCAACGCCTACATCTGCGAATACCGCTTCCCACAGATTTGCAAGTCCGAGAGCTCCAAGTATCAAAAATGCCGCCTTGATGCCAAGTGCAAATACTATGTTTTGCCTCACGATGCGGAGAGTTCTCTTTGATATACCGATGGCTGTCGCAATCTTAGGAAGCTTGTCATCCATTATAACAACATCTGCTGCCTCTATTGCCGCATCACTGCCAAGACCGCCCATAGCTATACCAACATCTACCCTCGAAAGCACCGGTGCATCATTTATACCGTCTCCTACGAACGCCACTGCATTTTTTCTCCTACCGTTATTTATTTCCTCATGTATTATTTCTTCTATTTTATCAACCTTGTCCCCTGGAAGAAGCTGTGCGTATACCTTGTCAACACCAACCTCCCGGGCAACTTTTTGTGCGATACTATCCATATCGCCTGTGAGCATCACAAGCTTGCCTATACCAATTTGCTTTAGCATGTTCATCGCTTCTTTTGATTCCGGCTTTATCTCATCTGTTATGAGAATGTATCCGAGGTATTGACCGCGCTTTGCGACATGCACGATAGTGCCAAGCTCATCTGTTGCAGGAATTTCAACTTCTGCAAGCTCTCCGATTTTGGCATTACCTACAAAAATCTCCTCGCCGTCTATTGTCGCTCTAATGCCCTTCCCACTAAAATCCTTTGTGTCGCTTACCTGTGTACTGTCAAGCTCTCCGTTTCCTGTTTTATATGCACTTTTCAGAGACTGTGCGATAGGATGCTTAGAAAAGCTTTCCGCAAGTGCGGCCACTCTAAGGATGTCGGCTTCATCTGAAAACGGCACTACCTTAGTTACCGTAAAATTCCCCTTTGTAATAGTTCCTGTTTTATCGAAAACCACCGTATCTATCTTTGAGAGAGTTTCCATAAAATTGCTGCCCTTAACAAGTATGCCCTCTTTTGCGGCACCGCCTATACCTCCAAAAAATCCGAGTGGCACAGATATGACAAGTGCACATGGGCACGATATTACAAGGAATGTGCAGGCTCTGATTATCCATTCCTTAAAGCCAAGCATGCTGCCGAGAAGTGGTGGTAATATAGCAAGCACAAGTGCACCTATGACAACGATAGGTGTGTAGTATCTAGCAAATTTTGTAATGAAATTTTCGGTTTTTGCTTTCCTGCTGCTCGCATTTTCTACAAGCTCTAAAATCTTTGAAACCGTTGATTCCTCAAAGCCTTTTGTTGTCCTAACTTCTAAAAGCCCGTCTCTGTTTATAAATCCGCTCAAGATCTCTTCTCCCTCACCGATTTTTCGCGGAACGGATTCGCCTGTAAGCGCCGATGTATCAAGGTAGCTTTCGCCCTTTACGACAACACCGTCAATAGCAACCTTTTCTCCCGGTTTAACGACTATGAGCTCTCCTATCTCCACCTCTTCGGGATCTACCGTTATGATCTCTCCGTCCCTTTTAACATTTGCATAATCAGGCCTTATATCCATCAGCTCGGTAATGGATGTCCTCGATTTACCTACAGCATACTGTTGGAACCATTCTCCTATTTGATAGAGGAGCATTACCATAGCGCCCTCAGGTATTTCCCCTGTGCCAAACGCCGCAAATGTTGCAATCGTCATCAAAAAGTTTTCATCAAAAACCTGCCCATGGCCGATGTTTCTTATCGCCCTTAGTATGATGTCATATCCTGCAACAATATATGCTGCCAAAAGAAATGGTATCGCCATATCAAAGCCTTTATAATCAGGAAAAGGCACCAACATACCCATTGCAAAAAGTATGACGGCAATTATTATACGCCTTAAGTCTCTTTTTAGCTTTTTGTTCATAATCTCCTCCAAAGCTCCTTAGATACAGCTATCTAACTATCTGGCAGTCAGGCTCAATCTTTTTGCAAACCTTTACGATCTCGTCTAATATTTCATCGAATCTCGCATCGTCTGCATTAAGCTTCATTTTTTGTGTCATAAAGTTAAAGTTTACTTCTTTTACTCCGTCGATTTTCGCTGACGCCGCTTCCATCTTTGCCGCACAGTTTGCACAATCTAAGTCGATCAATTTGAATGTCTTTTTCATTTTATTTCCTCCATTCTGCAGCAATCGCCACAATCATTTCTGTTTTTAACATCTTCTTATTTTATTAAATGAACAACTATTCATATATAATATACCCAGATTATATATGAATAATCATTCAAATGTCAATATGCTCTATAAAATTTTTTGACATTTATTCAATTATTCATATATAATTGATACAGAGGTGATTCCATGAACGAAAATAAGAGTGTTTCTCAGCCTGTAAATAAAGACTTGGCGGATTTAATAAGAAAAAAATTTCCGACAGATGACGATGTCTATCTTCTGTCGGAATTCTTCAAGGTTATGGGGGACGGTACGAGATTAAAAATTTTGATCGCACTCATCCATAATGAATTTTGCGTCGGAGATATTGCTTATATGCTCAATATGTCGCAATCTGCGGTTTCTCACCAGCTTAGAGTTTTAAAGAATGCAAAGCTTGTTAGAGCTCGCCGTGACGGTCGCATGATATATTATTCGCTTGACGATGACCATATAAAGGACATTCTCGACGAATCTATGACTCACGTGATCGATTGTGAATAGCTATTTTACATATACTTTTGGCAATCGCCTGCCAAATGCGCATAAAATTTCATAACTTATCGTTCCCACTTTAGTCGCAATATCATCTGCGGCTATTTCATTTTTACCATCGCTTCCCATGACGATTACTTCATCAAGGAGCTTAACTCCGGGAATATCTGTTACATCAACCATGCACTGATCCATGCAAATGCGTCCGATTATAGGAGCTTTTTTGCCATGTATAAGCACCTGCGCATCAGGGCCATATGTCCTAGGAAGTCCATCTGCATACCCCAGAGAAAGCGTTGCTACAAGTGTCGGTCTTGTTGCTATGAAATTGCACCCGTAACTGCACGGATATCCTACAGGGACTTTCTTTAAATGTATGATGTTTGCCTTTACAGACATCACCGGTTTTATATCGAGAAGATCCCTATCACTATTTTTTGACGGATAACAGCCATAAAGGATTATGCCCGGTCTTACGGCGTCAAAATACGCTTCTTTATTTTCCATTATCGCTGCACTATTTGCAATCGTAGCTACAGGAATAGATGCCCCTTCTTGCTTTAGCCTTGTTAAAAACTCCACATATCTCTGCTCTTGGAGCATTGCAAAGTCCGCATTTTCCGATTTTGACACAGCAAAATGCGAGAGCAGTCCTGCAATCTCTATCCCCTCAAGTTCGCTTATCTTCTCTATCTCAGAAATTGCAAAGCGAATATTTTCGTCAGCATCTACCAAATATCCTATACGCCCCATTCCTGTATCTATGGCTATCAGAGCTTTGATAACGCCACCCTGACTTACTGCCACCTCCGAGAAAGCCCTTGCGTTTTCAAACGAGGAGATAACAGGCGAGATATTATACTTTGCGATTTCCTCCGCGTACATGCTAGGAATAATCCCAAGTACCACGATTTCTTCAATCGCTCCTGCTTCGCGTAAAACGATAGCTTCCCTTAATGTCGCAACCGCAAAAGTATTTACGCCGTTTGCACGCATAACTTCCGCTATTTTGACAGCCCCATGTCCGTAAGCATCTGCTTTTATAACGCCTATAATCTCTGTACCCTCACCAACTTTTTCTTTTATCTTTTTTATATTATAATCTGCATTAGTTAGATTTACCTCAACCCAAGCAGACCTCAATGCCTCTTTATACATATTGCCTCCTTTTTCTCCGCACAATTATACCATTTGCAAAACAAAAAAAGCAATGTCTCGCACTGCTTTTTCCGATTTTAAGCTTTTTTGTTATTTTGCTGCAAGCAAAGCTCCTTCATATTTTAGAGCATTTCTGCCTCACAAGTAGGCTCCACAGACATATGCTTTACTCTATCCCTTTCCTCTGCCGACTTCGCATTGTTCCAATGGTCCATTGTACCTACAAGGTAGCCTGTTATCCTCCTGATCCTTTCGATCTTTACAGGCTCAAACTTGTAATCAAGATCTACATAATCACCGTCGATATTTATATCAAGGGATTCCAATTTTCTGTTATATTTTTCTTGCAGATAATCTACATAATTTTGCGCTTCTTTAGGATCTGCATTTCCTGTTATATTTACATACATTGTGTCTACCTCCCCTTTTTTTACTCTTTTAATACTACATATAGTATTATAGCGAGTTCGCTTTAAAATAGCAAGGGTTTTTTATAAAACTGAATTCACAACTTCTCCATTATAACTCCCTACGCCCAATCACACACAGTCCTACACCTGTAACAAGTGTCGAAAGTACGACTGTTACAAGCAGACCAAGCCTTGCCTCATCACCTGTCTTTGATGCGTTTGCATTCGCATTTTTTGTGATTTTTACAGTTTTCTTTACAAGTCTCTTAGTTTCTCCGTTTTTATCCGCACCGTCTGTACCATCTGCGCCATCCTTATCTGTTCCCCAAGTTATTTCCTGTGGCTCTGAAGCGTAGTCTGTAAGATTTGCCTCGTTTACGTCCTCCGCAATAGCATACACCTTATATCCCTCAGGCAGATCCTGCGGAAGCGTAAACTTAGCAACGCCTGACTTGCTATCGTTAGCATCCGCCAGCTTGCCATAATAAAGCACTTCGCCTATATCGGATGCGTCACTACTATCGGTTGTTATTTTTCCCGTCGTAATAACTAGCGAAATCTGCGATACCGCCGTGTTTACATCACTATCGGTATATGTATATGGCACGCTTATTTCGTTTCCTTCTATAGTGCATTTTTTCACCGTAATAGTCTTGCCTGTGTCTATAAGCGTTGCTTTCCACTCTCGCGCTGTCGAAATTTCTATCTTATCCAATGTACCAACATCGCTACCCTTTGACTGTCCGTTAGCGGATGTAAATAAAACGGTTTGCCACTTTAGATTTGCTGCAGGAGCAACCCCACCGTTTACATTATATACAAAATTAGCATTGTGAAGCATCCCCGTAGGCGTTACACCTCCCACGCGGTTAGTATAATTTGTGTTTGCTGAGCGTATCCACCACCAGCCGGCGATACCATTTTTTATTCTCGCCTTGTCATCCTTATATAATATATTTGCCTCGCTTGCTGTAAGCAAAAATGATTTATTGTCGATGCTTTGATCATCTCTATAGTTATATGGGCTTATACTGTACTGGCCTGCTTCCAGTGTTGTATCCGCCAAGCTTGCCAGCTCTTTAGCGGAAAACATATCACCGCTTGCTCCCTTGCCATCTTTAAGATACCCTCTTATTTCGCTGTCTTTATAGCTTTGCGTATTTGCATCAAACTGCGCTTTGAAAAGTGTCTTGTCGCTGTCTATCAGCATTTTACCGTCTTCATTTTTTAATACCCTGTATCTTGTCGCATTTCCGTCGTACGAGCCGTAATACAGATAATTGCCGTCTGCTTCATTCCAGCCACCATTGACGACTTTGATTTTGGCAGCTCCTATGTTTATAGCTTTAAGTGCTTCATTTGCCGTATCGTTCGCACTTGCCCGCTCTGTTAAAACCGGCGACATACTCATAACAACTGCAAGCACAGTTGCAAGCATTGTTAAAAAAATACATTTTACTCTTTTTCGTTCAGTCTTTACCAATTCTCTTTCCCTTCTTCAGTAATCCATTTAGCTTTTTATGTCTTTTCTCACTTTTTACTGTTATTTATAAAGGCTCCGCAAAAGCTCGATTTCCTTTTTATATCCATCAAGCTCGTTTGGCGTTTCGAGTATAAACGGTATGCCCTGCAATTTCGCGTGATTTATGATTTTCGCAAAAGTTTCTACGCCGAGATAGCCCTCGCCTATTTTTTCGTGTCTGTCTTTGTGTGCAGACAGCGGATTTTTCGAATCGTTTAGATGCATCGCCTTTAAATATTTCAATCCTACCCTTTTGTCAAATTCCTCAAGCACGCCATCCAAATTTTCTTTTACATCATAGCCTCCGTCACTGATATGACAGCTGTCGAGGCAAACTCCTATCTTGTCCTTTAACTCAACTCCGTCTATGATTTGCTTTAGCTCTTCAAAGGTCGAACCTATCTCGCTACCTTTTCCGGCCATGCTTTCCAGCAAAACCGTTGTTGTTTGCTCAGGCGTAAGAATATTATTTAAAAGCTCGCAAATGAGAGAAATCCCTTTTTCTACGCCCTGTCCCGTATGTGAGCCCGGGTGAAAGTTGTAATAGTTATTTGGCGTGTATTCCATTTTTTCAAGATCCTCTTTCATCGCTATATGCGCAAAATCTCTGACCTTTTGCGTTGCCGAGCAGGGATTTAAAGTATATGGCGCATGTGCAACTAATTTCCCAAAGCCCTTGCCCTCTATTTTTTCGTAAAATCTTTTTATGTCCTCCGGATCTACAGCCTTTGATTTGCCACCTCTCGGATTTCTTGTAAAGAAAGCAAATGTGTTTGCTCCTATTGAGAGTGCCTGATCTGCCATATTTTCATAGCCTTGTGCCGCTGATATGTGACATCCTAAATACAACATTTGTTGCCCCTTTCATTTTAAAATACTATTTGTTGTTCTCAATCTCCGATGCACAGCAAGGACACTTGATCGCATCTATATGTATTTGCGATTTGCAATACGGACATTCCTTTGTCTCTACAACCTCCCCGTCTGCTTGCGTATAGCCACGAAGACGATTTATTCCGCGCACAACTAAAAAAATCGAAAAGGCTATTATCAAAAACTGTACAACGGTCTGTATGAAGCTTCCGTATGCGACAACCGATGTCGCTTCTTTTGCTTGTGTCAGTGTATCATAGTGCTTACCGTCTAAAGCGATAAACAAATTGGAAAAATCTATCTTGCCCGTTATAAGGCTGATTATCGGCATTATGATATCCTGCACTATCGAATTGACAATACCGCTAAACGCAGAGCCGACAACAACGCCGACCGCCATGTCCATAACATTGCCACGCATAATAAATTGCTTAAATTCGTCGATAAATCCCTTCATGTACCTTCTCTCCTTGATTTTCTCAAAATAAACTCAAAGTGGAGCATCCTGCCCCACTTTTGTAGTTAAATTTTTATAAATATCTCATATAGAACTTGAGGTCTACAGGATGGTATCCGACATCTGTCCATATACTATGTGCATTCTCATCCTCATAATTGCTGTGAAATTGTATCCTTTTTATATTATTATCGAGAGCATATTTTTCTACGAGTACAAGACCTTCCTGACCATATCCGCGACCTCTCTTTTCTTTTCGAATAAAGAAATCATCAACTGTCATAGCATCTCCGTTTGACCAAATGCTAAATATTGTACTCAAGTTTGCAAAGCCTATAATCTCGCCTTCCTCTTCGAACACAAGCAAAATTATTGATGGCTCAGCAGCAAGTGCCGCATCAAACGCTTTTTCTAAATTGATCGTTCTGTTTCCTTTTGCCTCTGTCCAAAAATCATAACCGCATAGAGTTTGATCCATAAAAGTTTTGTTCATTTCAACCCACATAGCCTTGTCCTGTGGTGTACACTTTCTCACTATCATCTTTTTTCTCCTTTGTTTGACTCGTTTAACCCCTTAAATCATATTTTTTTATATGCCTCATTTGCATATCTTATCATAATAAACTGCGCAAGTAACCCTGCTACTATTACCACAACCGCAAGTATTTTTGCAATTATGGTAGGGAATACCGAAACTGTAGGTGTTAGCATTATTGATGCTACAGTCGTTATCAGACCTACCTTCAGCACTTTGAGCCTGTCTGTTGCTAATTTTTTTTCGCCTTTTTTTGCTAAAAGCTGTGCCATCGCTATTACTAATAAATAGTAAATCGCTAACATCGCAAGCTGCGAAATGTAATTCATAAACATCGCATATATATCGATAAAGGCTGTCGCACCGATCCCTTTTTTATATTGCTTAAATACTAACACGATACTGAGCGCTTTTGCTACAGTTCCTACAATCGAAATCAAAAATCCCTTTCGTAGCTCTATGCGCTTGCCACTTGTTAAAAGCATGCCATATAGTACCGCCACCCATGCCAGCAGGTTAATTGCAGCATTTGTCCAAAGTAGTACCGATATATGTGCAAACTGATCTACGATACCTGTAAGTGCCGTCAGCACCGCCATAAGCGCAAGCCCTGCCAATGTGTATTTTAGCCCGTCTATGTCCCCTTGGCTTGTCTGCTGTGCACTCGTTTTTTTAGTTGCTTGTGCCATTTTTACCTCCAAAATCAGTATTTTTATTATCACACAAAAAAAGGCTTTTTTCAATACTATTGACATATTTTTAATTTTAGTGTATCGTCAATAGGCGATACACAATTTTGTCGTAAGCTATTTACAAATATGCCGAGAGCATTTCGCTCGCATTGTTTTAAATCACTGAAAGGAAACCATTATGCGCATAAGAAAAGAAAACGGCTTGATCCAGGAGGACGAAATCCTGCTTTTGGCAAAAGTTTCGGATGCTTTAGCACATCCTCTGCGAATAAAAATTTTTCAATTTATAATGCAAAACAACGCTACAATGACGCCTGTCTGCAACAAGGATATTGTTGCAAACTTTAACTACGCACAGGCAACTATTTCACAGCACCTAAAAACGCTCACTTCATCCGGGCTAATCGATGTAAAAAAGAAGGAGCAATTTTCTTACTACTTCGTAAATGTCGGTATGCATGCAAAATATGTGGATGTCGTCGGCAAATTTATAAAACAAAAGCTCCCTTGCTAATTGCAAGAGAGCTTTTTTACTCTTATAAACCTATTTCCCAAAATATCTCTTTAGCAGACCTGCAAAGGCTTTGCCGTGTCTTGCTTCATCCTTTGCCATTTCATGAACTGTATCATGTATGGCGTCAAGGTTTAGCTGTTTAGCTTTTGTCGCAAGTGCCTTTTTGCCCTCGCAAGCGCCTGCTTCTGCGTCTACCCTCATCTGCAAGTTCTTTTCTGTCGAGTCAGTTACTACATCGCCGAGGAGCTCCGCAAATTTTGCCGCATGCTCTGCTTCTTCATAAGCAGCCTTTTCCCAGTACAATCCGATTTCAGGATAACCCTCTCTGTGAGCAACTCTTGCCATCGCAAGGTACATGCCTACCTCTGTGCATTCTCCCATGAAATTGTCATTTAATCCCTGCACGATTTCAGGGTCAACGCCCTTTGCCACGCCTACAACATGTTCGTCTGCCCATGTTACTTCGCCACCTTCAACTTTTTTGAATTTTTCTGCCGGCACACCACACTGTGGGCACTTTTCCGGTGGAGTATCTCCCTCATGTGTGTAACCGCATACTGTACAAACCCATTTCATATCATTTACCTCCTGTTTGTTAGATTAGTGTTTTCTTTTTCAAAAAGATAATCAAAATAATCTTCATTTTCAGTATATACCATTCAGGGCATATAATGAAACAGAAAAAAGTGTTATTTTTTCTCTTTTTGTGGTAATATTTTTTATATATAAAAATGCAAATAAAAACAATCGGAGGTAAGGAAAATGGAAGATAAAATCAAGGAAGTACTCGATCAAATAAGGCCTATCCTGCAAAGAGACGGAGGCGACCTTGAATTTGTGGAATACACAGATGATAAGATCGTTCGTGTAAGGCTTCAAGGTGCTTGCGCGGGCTGCATGGGTGCTCAAATGACCCTAAAAGGTATCGTTGAAAATATATTAAAGGAAGCATATCCTGACGATATCGCATCTGTTGAATCGGTATAAATCGGAGGGCGATTTGTGGAAAATATTAAAGCTATATATAAATGTATAGAAGCTAATAAAGATGATATGATAAAAACTCTGACAGAGCTTCTAAATATAAATAGCGAAGCTTCAGAGCCTAAGATTGATGCTCCATTTGGAAAAGGCGTTTCGGACGCCTTTCTTTATACGCTAAATAAAGGGGAACAAGATGGCTTTATCACAAAAAATGTGGATAACTTCGGCGGGCACATAGACTTCCCTGCAGAGGGCGATTTTGACGGCGAAACAATGGGTATCCTTTGCCACCTCGATGTTGTGCCCGCAGGTGACGGTTGGGAAACAGGCCCTTACAGCGCAACAGTAAAGGACGGCGTTATCTACGCCCGTGGCGCAGAGGACGATAAAGGCCCTACGATTGCGGCCTATTTTGCTATGAAAGCTATAAAAGATGCTAACATCAAATTAAATAAAAATGTCCGACTTATCCTCGGGCTCGATGAGGAAACCGATTGGCGTGGCATGGATTATTATCTCGAAAGAGAAAATCCTCCGAATTTCGGATTTACACCGGATGCAGATTTCCCCCTTGTATATGCCGAAAAAGGTATTCTCACTTTTGACCTTGCTCAAAAGTTTACAAAAACGCAAAATACAGGGCTTGAGCTAAAAAGTTTTACTGGTGGCAAAGCTCCGAATATGGTTGCCGACTCTGCGAGAATGGTTGTTTTTTCAAAGCAGGGCCTGCAAGGCGTATACGATAAAATCAAACAGCAGGTTGCAAGTTATAGGCAAGAAACAGGTCAAAAGGTAAATTGCAAGGGAGTAGGCAAAAGCTTTGAGATCACAGCAGAAGGCAAGCCTTCTCACGGTGCGCAGCCCCAAAATGGCATAAATGCCATATCAATACTGGCAGACTTTGCAAAAATTTTGGAATTTGACAACGAAGGTGTCAACGATTTTATTTCTTTTTATAACGATTGTATCGGATTTGAGTTAGATGGCGCAAAACTTGGCATCGGTTTTAAAGACGAAATTTCGGGTGGCACTGTTGTAAATGTGGGTATGCTAAAGCTCGACAAAAAATCTGCCGAGCTTACCGTCAATGTCAGGTTCCCTGTTTCGTGTGATGATGAAACAATATATAAAAGTCTTTCGGATGCTCTTTTAAGCTACAACATTGGCATTGTAAAAAGAAAATATCAACCGCCTCTTTTTGTTGAAAAGGAGAGCCGGTTCGCACAGATGCTTATGCGTGCTTATCAAGATGTAACAGGTGATATAAATTCAAAGCCACTCATAATCGGCGGTGGCACATACGCAAGAGCGATGAAAAAATTTGTTGCTTTTGGTGCTAAATTTCCAAATGAAGAAGAAAAAGCTCATCAAAAAAACGAATGTTTTTCAATAGAGAATCTTGTTAAATGCACACAAATATATGCACGTGCAATTTATATGCTTTGCACACAAAAAAATGCTTGAAAAAATATTTTTTCAGAGTACAATATTGTACGTGGATAAATTCTTTTTGTGGTTTTTTTAGCACAAATAGAATAAAAAAATGAGACAAATAAGGGAGGTATATTCTTTTGGATCAGTCACAAATTATTTCCATTGTAGTCTTTCTCGCTGTAATAGCACTTATCGTTTGGAATAAAATCCACGAAGCTGTTATAGCTGTTGCAGGCTCTGTAGCACTATTGCTATTGCACATTCTCGATGTAGAAACAGCGGCAAGTTATATAGACTACAATACTATCGGCGTACTTGTCGGTATGATGTTGCTTGTTAATGTAATAAAGCACTCGGGCATGTTCGAATATATCGCAATCAAAACTGCGAAAATCGCAAAAGGTGATCCTTGGAAAATTATGATGATGTTTGTCATCGTTACAGCAGTTCTTTCCGGATTTTTGGATAACGTAACAACTGTACTTCTTATAGGACCTATGACGATTTCTATCACTCGCATGCTTGGTCTAAACCCTGTACCGTTCTTGCTATCGCAGATATTAGCTTCCAATATGGGTGGTACTGCAACGCTTATAGGTGATCCACCGAACATCATGATAGGTAGCCAAGCAGGCCTTTCATTTATGGACTTTATCCTAAATGCTGCTCCGGCGATCGTTATCATTATGATAGTATTCATTTTTGGGCTAAAGATTATATACGGCAAAAAGATGCAAGTAGAGGACTCCGCAATACAGCGAATAATGCTTCTTGACGAGACAAAGGCTATCGAAGATCCCGCACTCATGAAAAAGAGTATCGTTATGATTTGCCTTGTTGTACTCGGCTTTGTATTCCATTCACAGCTAAATGTAGAGTCAAGCGTAGTTGCTCTTACCGCTGCCGCAATAATGATGATTATAGGAAAACAAAAAGCAGAGGATATCATCGCAGATGTGGAATGGACTTCAATCATATTCTTTACTGCATTATTTATAGTGGTTGGCGGACTTGTTGAAACAGGAGTTGTAGGAGAGCTTGCAAATGTAATAATAAGCGCAACCTCAGACAGGCCGATTATGACAATGCTTATTATCCTTTGGGCTTCTGCATTGCTATCAACTATACTAAACAATATACCATTTGTTGCCGCACTTATACCTCTTGTAATAGATATGGGACAAAGCGGTATGGATGTATTCCCCCTATGGTGGGCGATCTCTCTTGGCGCTTGCCTCGGTGGTAATGGTACTCTTGTTGGTGCTTCGGCAAATATCGTACTTGCAAATATCAGTGCAAAACACGGATATCCGATTTCGTTTGCGAGATTCTTTAAGTTTGGATTTCCTGCAATGCTTATGTCGATAGTAATTTCAACAATCTATCTCGTAATCAGATACGGCGTGTTCTACTACTAAAAACAAAGCTGTAAGGCAAAATAGCATATAAATTTAACTTTAAAAGGCTCGTTGCGGTTTGCAACGGGCCTTTCGCATGAGCTCGCAGGAGCGTCTATAAAGAGAAATTATACCTATATACTCTCTCATCTGCATCGCTTCCGTAATCTATAAATATTATCTTCGCATTTTCGGGTATGATCTCAGAAATAACATCTGCCCATTCAATGACGCATACGCCATCCCCAAAAAAGTATTCCTCATATCCAAGCTCGTACATCTCCTGCGCATCGGCAAGTCTATATACATCAAAATGGTAGAGCGGAAGTTTTCCGCTTTTGTATTCCTGCACAATCGTAAAAGTGGGACTTGTAATTTCCTCATTTATCCACAGCTCTTTTGCTATATATTTTGTAAGAGTTGTCTTGCCTGTACCAAGATCACCGACAAGCGCAATAATATCGCCCGCTACAAGTGTAGCAGCAAGTTTTTTTGCGAACTTACTTGTCTCAAATTCATTTTTTATAATCTGACTTTGCATCTTTTTTTGCCCTTTCTCAAAGGTTTACTTAAATGTCACATTGTATTTTTCAACAAGCTTTAAAGGCTTGTAACTGAGTTTTGATTTGCGCAATCCGGGAAGCCCCATATCCTCTTCTCTATTTACATACTTTATCTCGCTTGGTAAATGTTTGCAAAATTCCATATTTATTATCTGATAAAGCCCACGATAGTTGATATTTGCCTTTTCGATATGAACCCCTACCGTATTTTTGTTTATCACTCCGCCAACGCTAAGTGCCTCTATCTTGCCGTCTATAAATATCGCTCCCGCAATATATTTTGCTTCTTCGATATTTTTGAAGACATCGCGCATTGCCTTTTCCTCCATATCAAGCAACGCTCTCTCATGTGGAGGGATATCCTTTCTCGCATTAAATTCGGCTATAAAACGCATTGCATCATCTGCCATGTCGCTTGTCAAAGGTCGATACTCGTACTCATAATTTTTTAAAAAGTAATTCATATGATTTTTCTTTTTATGAAGATCGCGACCTTTGAGCTCTATCATATTTTCCTTTTTATAAAGATAGTCAAAATTATCTCTATCCGCTTCTACCCTTAGCTCTCCCGGGAAAGCTTTTTGTAACTCCTCGATAAGCGCAAACGGTACAAGCCCCATTAAGAATGGATGCCCTGCCTCCTCAACTTTTTCTTTTGCTAAAAGTACAGTCTCCCGCACTTTTTCAGATTCATACTTTCCGCTGCTCGTAAGTGGTACGCTGACAAACGGAAAGATAATTCCATCCTCAAGCTCAAGATAGTTCATGCCGCATAAGCACACATATTCTCCAAATTTTTGCCAAGAAAAATCATTGATATCTCTCCACATATAAAGAGAGGAAAAAGATAGCCCTGATGTACCGTATCTGTATCCTCTCAAGTATTTTTGCAACTCATCTCTATTTTCTATGCTTATATTATTATCAAAAATAGCCATTTGATTCTGCTTTTTTTACTCCTTTACTTTCTTTCTTCGTTCACTTTTAACTTTTAAAGTATTTCATATTCTTTGAATGCCGTTTTTACTTCTTCCTTTGGCAAGTAACCGGCTGTGAGATCATATGTGAGCGGTGTTATCGTCGCATAGTTTTGGTCTGCCATAAGCACATCCGCCGGTAAATCAACATCATTTATAACATCAAACGAGATTGGTTTACCGCCGTAATAAATTTGTATGCGCCCATCGTCACAATATACAGGATTGAACCAGTTTTCATAATCTCTAATGCCCAGCTTCGTCAGCTTAAGACCTTTTATCCTGCTTTTTGGGATGTCCGGCACATTTATATTTAAAAGGTATTCCTGCCTTCGCTCAAATATACCTTCTTTAAATGCCTTTGCCACCCTTTGCGCAAGTTCGCACGCATAAGTAAAACTTTTTGGTTCGTGGCTTTGGACTGACATTGCAACAGAAAATACGCCATTGACAAGTCCTTCTCTGGCTGCCCCGACTGTACCGCTATAAAGAGTATCCGTGCCGAGGTTGCCACCGTGATTTATGCCGGAAAAGACAGCATCTATTGCTATTCCTTGTCTGTCTAATAATTGCAACCCCATTTTTACACAGTCCGCAGGCGTGCCCGTAAACGCATATGCTTTAGTGGCTCCCTTGACTTCATCCTCTATAAACCACAATTTTTCATGCATTGTAATACTATGACTTGCCCCGCTCCTCTGTGAATCCGGTGCTATAACATAAACTTCGGCCTCCTTAGAGAGCGCCTCAACCAACTTATTTATGCCTTTTGCCCTTATCCCATCATCGTTTGACACTAGTATTTTCATATCTACCCCTCATAGTTCAACTCATCGTTCGACCTAAATTATACACTTGCTTTTAACAGTTCGCCAATTGCCCCATGAATAACAAGATCTGCCTTTTTATCAAATGGCGTCGCATCCTTATTTATCAAAATCAAATGCTTGCCAGTAAAATAATTCAAAAATCCCGCTGCCGGGTAAACGACAAGAGAAGTGCCTCCAACAATCAAGGTGTCAGCCTCTGCTATGGCATTTACCGCTCCGACGATTTGTTTTTCATCCAAAGCTTCCTCATACAAAACTACATCCGGCTTGACTATGCCTCCGCATATATCGCACCTTGGCACTTCGTCTTTGCTATTTGCATTGTCGAGCACATAATCTAACTCAAAATGCTTGCCACAGTCCATACATCTATTTCGTTGTACCGAGCCATGCAATTCAAACACATTTTTACTTCCTGCTTTTTGATGAAGCCCATCCACATTTTGCGTAATGACCGCTTTTAGCTTGCCTTCTTTCTCTAACTTTGCGAGAGCAATATGGGCATCGTTTGGCTTCGCGTCTTTAAATACCAGGTTATGCTTGTAGTAATCAAAAAACTTGCTTGTCTCCTGCATGAAAAACGTATGTGAAAGCATATGCTCCGGTGAAACCCCATAAACCTTTTGCGCATTATATAATCCTGTTTCAGATCTAAAATCCGGGATGTCACTTTCCGTGGAAACACCTGCCCCGCCGAAAAATACTATATTGCTGCTGTTTTTTATTATTTCCCTTAACCTGTCAATCTTTTCTTTGTTTTCTGCCACGACTGCACCCTCTTTCGCCTTTTACTTTTTGCTTATAACATACGCAAACTGACTTCGCATCGGCGTTCTATACAAAGCGTACGCCATAACCGTAGCAAGCACAATGCCTGTCACAAATTGCACAATATTCATTGGCACAGACGCAAGTGGTGCTACGAAATTGCCTAACATAAAACCTTCCGCAACATAGTATCCAAACACCATAAAAAATCCTGCGATTACCATACTCACTACTTCCATAATTTTGAATTTTATGCCTTCGTAACCATGTCTCAGCGCAAAATCTATAAATAGCCCCATCACTACAGCCATTAGCCCCTTTACAACAAAGGTCACGGGGATATATTGTACATAGCCTGCAAACATGTCCGCCATCGCCGAGCCAACACCCGCTGCAACTGCCCCCCATTTCCATCCAAGTAATAGCACAGAGAAAAATATCATACAATCTCCAAGGTGTACATATCCTTGCGTTGCCGGCACAGGCACCCGTATTACCATCGTCATAACAATGACCATGCACATCATCATCGCAGTTAAAACCATCTTTCCAACCATCTTATTTCTCATCTTTTTTCCTTTCCACTTCTACTTTATGCCGAGTAGTAATCGCAATATACCCTCTGCTGCCACGGGGGCAGCTATAGGCGCTCCAACAGCTATACTTGCTATATATAATATGGACTTTACACCTACAAAAATGCCCACCTTGGCCTTGCAACTTGCAACCGTTGCCCTCGCTTCCTCTTTTATGTTTATAAGCGCAAGCGAGTCATCCTTCATTACAGCAAACGCAAAGCTTTGTGGTAATCTATAGCTGTCATATATCGTTGTTTTTATTGATATAATATCCTGTTTTTCTTCTATCTTCGAGCTTTCATGCGAATTTTTCACTAAAAATATGTTGTCGTTTTTCTTTTTATCCAGCGAAATATCCTCATATATATTTTCGTCATTTTCTATGCCGTCTAAAAGCGCATATTTTTTTATTCCTGCCGCTGACCACAGCTTATAAAGCTCTTCTTCCTTCTCTTGCGGCATATATTTTAAAGCTATATAACCTAAATATTTCTGATCGCACGCCACATGTACAAATGTATATTCGTCCGACTGCTCAGCGTCCCTTATGTTTAACATCTTCATGAGCTTTTCGTTTCCGACACATATAAAATGCCCTGCAAGGTAGCCGCTAAATCCTTTCCCCTTAATGTTTTCAAAGGACGTAACAAGATTTTTCTTAATAGGATTAGGGTCTTTTATGCCCTCGTACTGCACTACCTCTAAAAATCCCTTTACTATTTCTTCACTCGTTGGATCATCTGCAAAGGAGCTTATATGCGCCGCATATGTGAGGATTTCTTCTTTAGTGCAATCGATGTTTTTTATATACGTGAGTTTATACCTGCCACGGTCAAATTGCGACCTGTTCTCAGCGATAACTCTATCCGCTTTGCTTGCTTTATATATTTTATCTGCTGTATCTGTAATTATGCCTCTTTTATATAGCTTCCAAACAGCTTTTGCCATTTTGTTTTTTATCATATCCGAAAGAGCACTAAATGACGCCCCTGCAATAACTATCGAAGAAATATATGCCCATTTGGAAAAATCGTCTCCTGTTATATATGGTAGCACAAGAGCTGTAAAAATCGCGCAAATTGCAAGTCCTGCACTCGCCACCTTCGAATATTTAATAATACGCCTTTGCAGATCGCTTTCACTTTTTACCGCATTTGCCATTTTTTCGCAAATTAGATATATGGCGCTATCCTCAAAATCATTTACCGCCTCAAGCTGTAATGTCTCACCGAGGTTTATGCCTCCGCCAAACACAAACTCGCCTTTTCCTGCTTTTGCGATTGTCCTTTCTCCGCAAATTGCTGTTATATCAAGGTGTGAAGCTCCAACAAAAACTCTGCTGTCGGTCGGCACAACTTCTTTGTTCCTTACTATTATTATATCTCCCTTTTTTATCTCACTTGAAGCTACTTCCTTTTCCTTGCCCCCCGCAAAAATTGTTGCAGTAGTCGGAAGAAGCTCATTGATATCTGTCATAACTTTATCGCTTGTTTTTTGCATATGGTCAAATATCATTACAAAAATCTCAAAAATTATGAGCGTGAGTGTTGCATATGATAAATTGCCAAAAACAGCCGCACCTATACATGCTAAGAAAAGCAGCAGTTGTGCGTTTAGAAGCTCTCCTTTTGCAAACTTTTGCCCCATCTCGTATATAATACTTATCGACATAAGAAGCATCGCTATAATAAGCGCTATAAAAGCGGTTTTTCCCTTTATCGGTGCAAAGGTCGCAAATATAACAAGAGCAAGTGCTCCTATTACTTGTACCGCACGCAATATTGTTGTGATTTTACTTTTTTCTTTTTTCAAAACAAACCCCTTGTCAATTCCCCTCAAAAAGAATATCTATAACCATAACTTCGCTGTCAGTGCCTATTCGCATCGGTGGCCCCCAAACGCCCACGCCTTCTGTAACAAAACTATACATATCATCCACTTTTAGGAGCCCTCTTGCATTTTCGCTAGTTATAGCTGTAAGGACTGTCCCCGGAAAAATCTGTCCCCCGTGTGTATGCCCTGAAATTGTCACATCAACGCCTGCTTGTGCTATCTCCTCAAGCTCTACCGGCTCATGTTCGATAAGTATGGTTGATTTTGTCTTATCAAGACCTGCCGTAAGCTCGCTGACCGTCGCCATATCCTCTCCGAGTTTTTCTGACATGCGAGGATCCTTTCGTGCGACTAAATAAAATTGCTCATTTATAAGGGTGCTTTCGTCTTCAAGCATTTTTACATTTGCTCTTTGCATAAACTCATCAAAGCGATTGTCTCTTTTGTATTCCTTTTTACCCACCGTAAAGCCTGCAAGTAGCGACTCCGGAATATCGTGGTTACCCCAGCAAGCGTATACTCCGTATTTGCTCTTTATATCGGCAATACGATTTGCTATTTTGTCCGGCTCTTTTATCGCATCATAATCGTTGTCAAAGATGTCTCCTGCAATTATTACAATTTCCGGATTTGTTTGATTTATTTTTTCTACCATCCTATCAATATGCTCATATTCGACATTATACCCTATGTGTATATCTGAAACTACCGCAATTTTTAGCTTTTGGCTGTTATTCTCACCTGTCGCAAGCGATTTTTGCACTTTTGCCGTGTATTCGTTTATTTTTATATCCTTTGCGTGATATACGCCATATGACGAAATTACTACAACAACAAGCAAAACACACAGAAAGCCCCTCTTATATCGTTTTTCATTTGGATGATCTTGTTTCCAAACAATCTTATTTAGTATGAGCCTCAATATATCTGCAATAGCTGTTATCGCGAGCCCAATTGCCAAAAAACCGAGCCAATAGTTGCTTATCTGTTTAAATGCTCTATGAAAGGGTTCTGCTTTAATAAAAAATCCGAGGAGTGGGGAAAGCATAAAAAATAAATAAATAATAATACTTAAACTCACCGCTATCGGATGCTTTAGCTTTTCGTGTACCGCCGCAAAGAATTTCAAAATTCTTATAAACATATATATATTTAGCACCACATAGACGGGTGCCAATAAAATTGCTATCACGCAAATTCTCCTTTTTGTTTTGTCATCCTAAAATACAGCCTCTTTTTTCACCATTTATATTATATCATAAACAAAAAACTTTTTTCCATCTTGATGACAAAATATTTATCTACTTTTTGGTGTCATTGCACAATAATTCCGTTGAATTTTTGTTGTTTTGTTGGTATAATTAATCTAACAATTAAATTACGCTCTTGTCATTATCCTTTTAATGTTTTTTAAAGGCTTATCATATATTTTAACCGTAAAGGATAAATATCTTATAAGGAGGTAAATGGAATTATGAAAAAACTGATGACAGGAAACGAAGCAATTGCCAGAGGTGCTTATGAAGCAGGCGTACGTTTCGCATCTGCTTACCCTGGTACTCCGAGTACAGAAATCTTGGAAAACATCTCAACTTATGATGAGATAGATGCTTCTTGGGCTCCAAATGAAAAGGTAGCTCTTGAAAGCGTTATCGGAGCAGGCTTCGCAGGTGCAAGATCTCTTGCAACTATGAAACATGTAGGCGTCAACGTTGCGGCAGACCCTCTATTCACTTGGGGATATACAGGTGTAAACGCAGGCGGTGTTATCCTAACTGCTGATGAGCCGGGCATGTTTTCTTCACAAAATGAGCAGGACAACAGAAATTACGCAAAATCTGCAAAGATCGCTATGTTTGAGCCTGCAGACAGCCAGGAATGTATCGACATGTTAAAAGAGGCCTATGAAGTAAGTGAAAAATACGATACCCCTGTTATGGTAAGGATGACAACTCGTGTGTGTCACTCAAAATCCGTTGTAGAGCTCAAGGACAGAAACGAAGTTGCCCTTAAAGAGTGGACAAAATCACCTCAAAAGTATGTAACTCTTCCTGCTCATGCAAGAGTTCTGAGAGTAAAAGTTCAAGAAAGACTCGACGGTCTTGCAAAATATGCAGAAGCAACTCCATTTAATAAAGTGGAAATGGGAGATACAAAAATAGGTTTTATCGCTTCAGGCATGTGTTACTACTATGCAAAAGAAGCTTATGGTGACAAGGCGTCTTATCTAAAGCTTGGCTTTACAAATCCAATGCCAGACAATATGATCAAAGACTTCTGTGCTAAGGTAGACAAGGTTTACATCCTTGAAGAAAACGATGCTTTCATCGAAGATCACGTAAAATCACTTGGTATCGACTGCATAGGCAAAGATATCTTCCCAAAATGGGGCGAAATGACTTCTGATGTTATAAAAGAAGCAATCACCGGCGAAAAAGCAAAGCTTATCGACTTCGATAAGAGCAAGCTTATCGCTCGTGCCCCAAGTTTCTGCGCCGGTTGTCCTCATAGAGGCTTTTTCTACAGACTTGGCAAGAGGAAAGATATCATGATCAGCGGAGATATCGGTTGCTACACACTTGCGGCTACAGGCCCTTACTTCGCTATGGATTCTTGCATCTGTATGGGCGGTAGTATCAGCGTAGGCCACGGTGCACAAAAAGCATTCAATATGGGTGATACCGGCAGAAGAGTTGTAACTGTTTTGGGCGATTCTACTTTCTTCCATACAGGCATCAACTCCCTTGTAAATACTATTTACAATAACAGTAACACTATAAATGTTATCTTGGATAACAGAATCACAGGTATGACAGGTCACCAGCAAAACCCTGGTTCAGGATTTAATGCCAAAGGCGAACCTGCAAACATGATAGATGTCGAAACTCTTGTAAAGGCTATCGGTATCAAGCATGTATTTGTTATAAATCCTAACGATCTTGATGCTGTAGACGAAGCTCTTGACAAGGCTCTTGCTATCAAGGATGAGCCTAGCGTAATCATCACAAGATGGCCTTGCGTACTCAAGAAGTTCTCACAAGCTGACCTTGATGAATTCGAAAATCTATTTGCAACTAAGAACTATGTAGATCACGATAAGTGTATCGGATGTAAGGCTTGTCTAAACGCAGGATGTCCTGCTATGACATTTGACAAAGTAAATAAGAAGGTAAACATCGACCGTGCTACCTGCGTAGGTTGTGATGTATGTGCACAGGTTTGCCCGGTAAATGCAATAGCAAAGGAGGGTAAATAACATGACTAAGAGTATATTATTGGTTGGTGTCGGTGGACAGGGAACAATCCTTGCCAGCAAAATATTGACCCTCGGGCTCATGGAGGCCGGATATGATGTGAAAATGAGTGAGATTCACGGTATGTCACAGCGTGGTGGCAGTGTAACTTCTCAGATTCGTTACGGAGATAAAGTATTTTCTCCTGTTATCGAAAAAGGCTCTGCGGATATCATCGTTTCATTCGAAAAAATGGAAGCTCTCAGAGCTCTTGATTACCTAAAAGAAGGTGGCAAGCTTGTCATCAACGATGAACAAATTGATTCGATGTCTGTAATCACAGGTAAAGAAGAATATCCTGATGATGTTCTTGAAGAAATCGAAAAGCACGCACAGGCTACAGTTCTAAATGCAACTACCCTTGCAGAGGAGCTTGGCAATGTCAAAGCTGCTAATATCATTCTTCTTGGTACTATTATTAAGGCTATGGGACTTGAAGATATCAATTGGGAAAGCATCCTAAAGGATAACATTAAGCCTCAATTCCTTGATTTGAACTTAAAAGCTATAAAAGTAGGCATGGATGCCATATAAAAACGGAGGAATTATATGACTTACAAACTTCTTATTATCAACCCGGGCTCAACAAGTACGAAGCTTGCTATATATGACGACGACAAGCAGATTGTACAGGAAAACATCGTACATGATGCAGAGGAGCTAAAAAAATATGCGACTATTTTCGATCAGCTTCCTTTTCGTCATAAGGTTGTAGAAGAATTCTTAAAGAAAAACAATACTGAGCTTTCTTCTCTATCTGCTGTAATGGGTAGAGGTGGGCTTGTTAGAAAAGGGCTGACAGCAGGCGGTTACAAGGTAAACGATGCCTTGTTTACAGCTCTTGGTAACGAAAGATATACATCGCCGCACGCTTCGGCTCTGGGTGGCCTTTTAGCAAAAACTGTTGCTGATGAAGCAGGTGTGGATGCTTATATCTACGATGCAGTAACAGGCGTTGAGCTTCCTCCTATAGCTAAGATTACAGGTATTCCTGAAATCGAGCGTATGGGTACAGCTCACCTTTTAAACGGTCATGCTATGGCAGAGAAATATGCAGAAAAATCAGGGAAAAAGTATGCGGACCTAAATGCTGTTATCGCCCACATCGGCGGTGGTATCTCAGTATGTGCGTACTCCAAAGGCAAAGTTGTTGACTGTCTTGGAGATGACGAGGGTTCTATTTGTCCTGAACGATCAGGCACAGTGCCTCTACTTCCTTTCATAGAGCTTTGCTTCTCAGGCAAGTATACTAAAGAGGATGTTAAAAAGAAGGTAAGAGGACAAGGCGGGCTATATGCACACCTTGGCACATCTGACTGCCGTAAGGTAGAAGAGATGATAGATGCAGGTGATGAAAAAGCAAAACTTTTATATGATGTTTTGGCTCTTCATCTTGCAAAGAGCATCGGTCGTATGAGTGCCGTTTTAAAAGGCGATGTGGATGTAATCATCCTAACAGGTGGCGTTGCTTATTCAAAATCACTCACAGACAAAATTAAAGAATATATTAGTTTTATTGCACCTGTTGAAGTTCTGCCGGGCGAGAGCGAAATGGATGCTCTTGCACTCGGTGCTATAAGAATTCTTGACGGTAAGGAAGCCGCTAAGGACTACGTTTTACCTACAGATTTATAATAATCGCAATGCATAATGAAGTGGACTTTACAAATGGAGGTTTAGATGAAAGACATCTTAGAGAACATGCTAAAAAATAAAAATAATTTTGTGTTTATCGGAGAAGCCGGCTGTGGCAAAAGCGAACTTGCAATTAATTTTGCACTACAGTTTTCAAAGCTTTCCGATAAGCCAATACATTTCTTTGACCTCGATCAGACTAAACCTCTGTTTCGTTCACGAGATGTGCAAGATCTTTTAGAAGAAAGTGGAGTTATCGTCCACTATCAAGAACAAATATTTGATGCCCCTACGGTTCCCGGTGGTGTAAAAGAGCAGCTTTTAAACGATGAATCCATCGCTATACTCGATGTCGGCGGAGATCACATCGGTGCTCGCATCATCGGAGCCTTTGAGGCTCTTTTAAATAAGGATAATTGTCAAAATTTTTTCGTTATAAATGCTTATCGTCCATGGTCAAAGGATCTCATTTCCATTGACGGTACAATGGCAAGAGTACTTGGTATAGCTCACATCCAAGTTGAAAATATATCCATTGTGAGCAACCCAAATCTAGGCATAGATACAAGAGCTGACGAAATTGTCGACGGCCACAAAAAGCTCGAAGAGATGCTTAGTGACTATTTTAAAATTGATTATCTTTGTGCGCTTGAGGCTCTTAGCCAAGATGTGGCACTTCAGATAAAAACCCCTTTAATTCCGATTAAACTGTTTCTCACCTACGAGTGGCTACAGTAATAAATGTCAAACTAGGAGGTAATGTAATGGCAAAAGGGAAAGTTGAAATTAGAGCAGAGAGCTGCAAAAGCTGTGGCTATTGCGTGAAATTCTGCCCTAAAAATGTACTCGCTATAGGCGATAAAGTTAATTCTAAAGGCTACTTATATGTGACAGCTGCAAACGCTGACGACTGTATTGGTTGTGCGGCATGTGGCGTTGTATGTCCTGACGCAGCTATCGAAGTTTACAGGGAGGGTTAAAAATGGCAAGAATATTTATGAAGGGTACCGAAGCTATAGCTGAAGCAGCTACAAGAGCTGGCTGTAGATTTTTCGCTGGATACCCTATCACACCACAAAACGAAATTCCTGAATATTTCGCAAGAAGAATGCATGATCCTGAAGTAAACGGCGTATTTGTACAGGGCGAAAGTGAAGTTGCTTCTGTAAATATGCTTTATGGTGCGATTCAGACAGGCACAAGAGCTATGAGTTCTTCTTCGAGTGTAGGTATCAGCTTGTACTCAGAGGGTGTTTCTTACTGTGCTGCTGCCCGTCTACCAATCGTTTATGTAAATGTCGGCAGAGGAGGCCCTGGTATCGGAGCCATCCAGCCTGGTCAGCAGGACTACTTGCAGGCAACTAAGGCATCTGGTAACGGCGGTTTTCAAATGATTGTATTGTCACCGTCTTCTGTACAGGAAGCAATCGATATGACTTACGAGGCGTTTGACCTTGCGGAAAGAGACAATAACCCTGTTCTCATCCTCACTGATGGTGTAATGGGTACTATGATGGAACCTGTTACTTTCCCACCAATGAAGAGTGCAGAAGAAGTTGCTAAGCTAAAGGCTGCAAGAAGATCAAGATGCGCAGTAGGCCATTCTCCTGAGGAACAGGTTAGAATCCTTCCAGGCGGTGTAGGCGCAAGCTTTGAGGCAGAAAACCAAAAGGCTGCAGACCTTTACGAATCATGGAAAGACAAGGATGTAAGAGTAGAAGAATATATGCTTGACGATGCAGAAATCGTACTTACAGCTTACGGTATCTCAGGTCGTATCGCAAAGGTTGCGGTAAAGGATTTGAGAGCAGAAGGCATTAAAGCCGGCCTAATCAGACCTATAACTCTAAATCCATTCCCATATAAATCTTTTGAGAACCTTGATTTTAACCGTGTAAAAGGAATTCTTGATATCGAAATGTCAATTCCTGCACAGATGCGTTGGGATGTTGACCATGCTGTACATGGCAGATGTCATATTGAAGAATGTCTAAAATCCGGCGGAGAAATCATGACAAGAGAAAAGGTTATGACTCATGCTAGAAAATTGGCTAAGGAGGTATTATAATGGAAAAAGTTTATAAAAGAACCATTGGTATCAAGCCGGATGCCGTTTCGGGTTTCTGTCCGGGTTGTATGCATGGAACAATACATAAATTAGTCGGCGAAGTTGTAGAAGAACTCGGCATGCTTGACAAGCTCGTTCGATGCGAAGGCGTTGGTTGCTGCGGGCTTGGTCAGCTTTATGTATCTCACGACCTAAACATTTCAGCGCACGGCAGAGCTTGTGCGGTTGCTACAGGTCTAAAGAGATCTAATCCTGAATCACTTGTTTACACTTATCAGGGTGACGGTGACCTTGCTTCTATCGGTCTTGCAGAAACCATGTCTGCAGCCAACAGAGGCGAAAACATCACTGTTATATTTGTAAACAACGGTATCTATGGTATGACAGGCGGTCAGATGGCTCCTACTACTCTTATAGGTATGAAAGCAACTACTGCTCCATTCGGCAGAAATGTTGAAGAGCACGGATATCCAATTCACATGTGCGAGGTTTTAAACCAGCTAAAAGCACCTGTATATTTGGAAAGAACTTCATGTAACAATCCTGCTAACACTCGTAAAACAAAGGCTGCTATCAAAAAGGCTTTTGAAGCGCAGATCGCAGGAAAGGGATTTTCAATGGTTGAGATCGTAACTTCATGCCCAACTAACTGGGGACTAAGCGAACTCAAAGCACTTGACTTCCTGGAAGAAAAAATGTTTGCGGAATTCCCTCTGGGAGTTTTCAGAGATAATACAGGGGAGGAGTAGAAGATGGAAAGAAATCTAATCGTTGCCGGATTCGGCGGACAAGGTGTTATGATGCTAGGGACTCTTCTCGCTCAAGCAACTTGTGAATCTACAGATAAACACGTTACCTATTTCCCTTCATACGGTGCAGAAATGCGCGGAGGTACTGCAAACTGTTATGTAGTAATCTCTGATGACGAAATTGGTGCACCTATTATGGAAGAAGTTGAAGACCTAATCGTTATGAACGATCCTTCTTTAGTAAGATTTAAAGAAAGAGTTAAACCGGGCGGATACCTATTTATCAACAGCACTATCGTTATCTCTCCAATCGAAAGAAATGACATCACTGTTGTAAAAGTTCCTGTAACTGAGATGGCTCAGGAAATGGGCAACCCTAAGGTACTAAACATTATCATGCTTGGCGCTTACATCGGCGCTACAGAAGTAGTTCCAAAGGATGTAATCATTGAAACTATCAAAAACAAGCTTGGTAAGAAAAAACCTGAATTTCTACCGCTAAACCTTGAAGCTTTCGAAAAAGGCTACGAAATCGGCGTGGCTTCAAAGAAATAGGAAAGAAAAAAGACTGCAACCTCGCGGTTGCAGTCTTTTTATACTTTTTTATAAAGTATGCTTTAGTCAATCTCTGATTCGTAGATAGTTTCTCCGTCCTTGTTCTGGTAAACAATCTTGAAGCTAACTCCGTTTATGCCCGAATCTTTCTCTATTTCATCGATTTGCTTTTTGAGGACTGTTTTATATGTATCAAAAGCTTCTTCAAGCGCTGACTTCATATTTGTAGCTTCATCATCGCTAAGCTGGTCTTCACTCTTAAATACATAGCTTATCTGATTACCTTTAACTTCGATTGTCGCTCCTATTTCTTTTGCTGAAGCATCAATCTTTTCCTGCGCTTCGGTATTTTCGCTTAAATAATCTTCCAAAGTTTTATCGCTACCGCCACAGCTTGTTAATAGCGTCATAGAAAGTAGCACACACATTAAAAGCGCAAATACCTTTGTCATATTCTTTTTATTAGTCATAACTTATATCCTTTCTTTCTAAATAATTGTTAATTTCAATTATACCCTGAAATCCATTTTTTTGCAAATTTCACATGCTATCAGCCCTTTTGCCCTGTAATGCTTCTACTTAAGTGCCTCTGTGAGCTGTGGTATGATCTGCTTTTTCCTCGAAACTGCACCCTTTAGATAAACGCTTCTGTCTCCCGCTTCGACCTTAAACGCTCTTGTAGCTGTCTCGAGCGCTTTAGTGCCGGCGCACAACAGCTCTGATGATTCTGCGAGAATATCGGTAAGCATCAAGTAAACCATGTCAGCTTCGCCCCTGTCTACGACGCTTTGCATATAAGCAAGCATCTTTTCCTTCATATCGTCAAGCTCCTTTTTGTTTACCGACTGTACCTGTCCAACACCATATGTCATATCACCGAGCGCAAAAGTTTTATAGTCAAGATTAAATATTTCTTCTTCCGTTTTAGAGCCAAAGTCGCTGCCTGCCGCAAACATATCAAAAGCATATTTTTCGGTATCTATGCCCGCTATCCTGGCGAGGTCTTCTGCTGCGCTCTTATCCTGCTGTGTGCAGGTTGGCGAACGGTAAAGTAGCGTATCGGAAAGTATTGCTGAGCACATCGCACCTGCGATTTTCTTTGGTATATCTACCTCTTTTTCTTTAAACATCGAATATATAATTGTCGATGTACAACCAACTGGCCTGTTTTTATAGAATATCGGAGCTGTTGTTTGTAGCTTCCCTATCTTGTGATGGTCAACTACTTCGAGAACCTCCGTCTTTGACATCCCAAGTGCCGCCTGAGATTTTTCATTATGATCAACCATTATTGCTTGCTTTTTTTCATCTCGCAGAATATCAGCTCTTGATAACATACCAAGGAAATCTCCGTTTTCTGCGATAACAGGAAACTCTCTATATCTTGTATCCGCTATCGCTTCCTTTACATCGTCTATCAGATCATTCTCGCTAAACGAAAGCAATGTATCGCTACTTCGCATAAAAGATCCTACCCTTATGCTCTGGTTTAACATCCTTGCTGTCACATACATATCCTTTTTGCTTTTTATGATAATACATCCGTTTGCCTCTGCCTGCTTTATTATCTCCTTTGAAGGCATACTGCCCATACTTACAATCAGTACGCCTGCTCCTTTTTGTATTGCATATTCCTGTGTTTCCTTGCTGTCAGCAAGCATAACTATATCGTCTTTTTTTACTCCAAATCCGTCTATATCCTCTTTTACTGTTGCGACTGCTATCTCCCCGTTTTCTATAATTTTTGATGTATCCCCGCAGACAAGCTCCGCATCTAATGTTTCGATGATATTTGCGATTGGCGTTTTCGCTTTGGCAAGCATATCTCTGCCATTTTTACTCATAAAGGTTTTTGCTATATCTCCCTCTGCAACAACCCCTTTTAACCTTTTACCGCTTTTTTGGTCAACAAGTGGCAAAAGCACCATCTCGCCGTTCTCCAAAATCTCCCACGCTTTTCGCATAGGTATATTTTCGTCGACTACCATACTTTTTTGATAGCTGATATCTTTGACCTGTGGTCTTAAATCTTCAACCAATATAGGTGTTTCTAAATTAAAATAATTTATCACATATTCTGTTTCGGGATTTAGCTCACCGGCTCTGCAAGCGATATAATTGCCATCCGCTGTTTGACTCTTAAAGTAAGCATATGCCAAGGCTGAGCAAACAGAGTCAGTATCCGGATTTTTATGTCCTATTACATATATATCTTTTTTCATTTTTAAAGCTCCTTTACTTCTGCAGTACTGCCATTATTGGTGGTACAAGCTGTTTTTTCCTCGACATCACGCCCTCTAAATATACGCCTCCGTCCTTTGCCTTAACGCCAAAGGCTGATTCTACAATATTTTTCGCATTGCTTCCTGCAAAAATAAGCTCCGTCGAATCTGCCGAAACATCTGTTATCATCAGACAAACCATATCTATTTTTTCTTCTTTTATAACATCATTTAAATAAGGAAGCATGCGCTCTTTTAACTTATCTACATCACTTTGATTCGCTGCAAGCACTTGTCCTGCGCCAAATGTGAGTTCCTCTGATGTAAACTGCTTATAGTCCTGATAAAAGATCTCTTTTTCTGTTTTTGCATCAAGATTTAGGCCTGCGCTTAGCATTTCGTCCCACAAAATATCAAGATCTATATTTGCTTTTTTTGCAAGTCTTTTTGCTATTTCCTTATCTATGTCTGTGCAGGTCGGCGACTTGAAATACATCGTGTCAGATAAAATTGCAGAGCACAAAAGTCCTGCTATGTCATTTGGCACATCCTGCTTTTGCTCTTCATACATATTTGCTATTATCGTGCAAGTACTACCCCATGGCATATTTGTCACGCTTATCGGCTGCATAGTCTCAACCGTCGACAGCTTATGATGGTCGACAACCTCAGAAACAGTCGCATCAAACACCCCAAAAACCGCTTGGTCTATCTCATTATGATCCACCATGATGATTTTTTTACTCTTACTATCAAGCAAGCTTCCCTTTGAAAGCATTCCTTTAAAAGTACCATTTTCTATTATAGGATACTCTCTATGCCTTTTTTCTATAATTATTTTTTTGATATCATCCAAAAAATCGGCAGCCGAAAATGTTTGTACTTCATCGATTGCCCTCATAATATGCCTTGCCGGAATACATTTTTTCAAAACTCGCACAACCTCATATATATCGTAATTTGACGATATAATGGTTGTATTGTTTTTCTCTGCAACCTTCTTTAAGTCCTCTGTGGGGTTTCCGCCACCGCACAGAATAATTACACAATCGCCTTTTTTTGCAATCATTTCATTATTTTCATCGTTCTTAGAAATGACTACTACATCACCAGGCTCTACGGTTTTAGCGGTAAGATCCGTTCCTGCAGCGACAACACGCACCGTACCTTTTGCGATAGCTCTATCCTCATCGCCACATACCAAACTGCCTTCCACAACTCTAATGATATTTGCAATTTTCGTTTTTGCGGCCGCTATTGATACTCTATCATCCACATTCATATAAAATCGAGCGACATCACCGCCTGTGACAATTCCTATCAGCTCTCCGTCTTCGCCGACCGGCAAAGTATAATCGCTTATCCTTACCATTGTCTCTGCGACTTCCTTTATCGTAGCTTCCTTATCAATCATCTCTGCCGGCGTAACATTCAAATCGCCTGCTTGCCTTCTTATATCATGGGTTACTTCCGGCACATTAACGCCAAAACGATTTAAAACATATTCTGTTTCGGAATTAACCTCACCTGCTACCAGTGGAATATATGTAGCATCTTTATCTGTCGCATTTTTTAGGTATGCCATACTAATCGCCGCACACACCGAGTCAGTGTCGGGATTTTTATGCCCAAGAATATAAATTTTTTCTCTCATAATGTCTCTCCTTATCTCGTGGCTATCTGCGAATATACAAAAATCCACTTGCCGCTCGGAAAGTGGATTTTGATGCTGTTTATTTTGGATTGCCTTCGGCATCGAATACCGGAAGCGGAGCCAATACAGTTATATCTTCTCTATCTATCGAATCTCCTTCACCGAGTATGGCCATCTTGCCAACTATATTGGCACCTGCCTGTGTTGCGAGATTTTCGAGTGCCTGCAAGGACTCTCCTGTGCTAATTACATCGTCCACAATCAACACTTTTTTGCCCTTTACCCTTGCAATCTCCTCTTGCCCAAGATGTAGATATTGTTGTCCGTGTGTTGTAATGGAATTCACCTTTACGCTTATTGGATCCGACATATACACCTTTACGCCTTTTCTCGCAATGATGTAATCATTTTGCCCTGCCTGTTTCGCCATTTCGTATACAAGCGGTACGCTCTTTGCCTCTGCTGTCATAAGTATATCGAAATCCGGCGCCTTTGCTAAAAGCTCTTTCGCAGCTGCCTCCGTCATTTCCACATCGCCAAATATTATAAATGCGGCAATTTGTGTTTCCTTGTCGACTTTAAATAATGGCAACTTTCGCTTTAAGCCGGCAATTTCCATTTCATAAAACATTATATTTTCGCTCCTTTAGGCTGCTATCATTGTTGCAAGCTTTATTGCAAACAATGCTGCAGATATCCACATTACTGGATGTACATCCTTAACTTTGCCTGTAAATACCTTGATGATTACATAGGCTAACATACCAAACATTATACCATTTGCAATCGAATAAGTAAATGGCATCATGATGATAGCTAAGAATCCGCCAACTGAGTCAGCCATATCTTCGCTGAAGTCCATGTCTTTTACAGCACTTATCATAAGGAGGCCAACAAATACTAAAGCCGGTGTAGTTGCAAAGCTTGGAATTGCCAAAAAGATTGGTGAGAAGAAAAGTGCTACGATAAATAGTCCTGCTGCTGTTACTGCTGTAAGTCCTGTTCTTCCGCCCTGTGCAACACCTGCGCTTGATTCTACATAAGATGTAACTGTTGAAGTACCCATACAAGCACCGACTACTGTTCCTATCGCGTCTGACATAAGAGCTCCGCCTGCCTTTGGAAGGTTGCCTTCTTCGTCAAGCAAGTCCGCCTTTGAAGCAACACCGATAAGAGTTCCTGCTGTATCGAACAAGTCTACAAAAAGGAATGAGAAGGTAATTACCGCAAAATCTACAAGGTGACTTCCTATATATGAAAAGTCAAAAGCAAACATTGTAGGTGCCGCCGGTGTAAATCCACCTTCGAAGCTAGGGAATAATGAAGCCGCACCATCGCCCACCTGATACCAGCCGGTTGCCTGCGCAATCATTCCAAGTACCCATGTTGCTAATATACCGATTAGAATTGAACCTTTTACATTGTAATGATAAAGTATTGCAACAATCAAAAGTCCTAGAAGTGCGAGTATTACCTGAGGTGTCGAAAAATCTCCAAATGCAACAAGTGTGTCAGCATTAGCAACTACGATGCCTGCACTCTTTAGACCAACTATAGCTATAAACAATCCGATACCTGCTGTTATGCCAAGCTTTAAGTTCTTTGGAACTTTATTTACAAGTGTTTCTCTAAACTTTACAAGCGAAAGCAGCATAAATACTATACCTTCTACTAATATAGCTGTCAGCGCTATCTTCCATGGATCTTGAATCCCCTGCTTTGCCAAATCAGCACATACTGTGTAAGAAAAATAAGCGTTTAGACCCATTCCCGAAGCAAGTGCGACAGGATAATTCGCCAAAAACGCCATCAGTAGTGTAGCTATTGCTGCAGATACTGCAGTTGCTGTAAATACTGCACTTGGATCCAGTCCAGCATCCCCCAAAATACTTGGGTTTACAGCTAAGATGTATACCATCGCCAAAAATGTGGTTAAACCTGCCATCATTTCTGTTTTGACTGTGGTATTGTGTTCTTTAAGTTTAAACAACTTCTCCATTATTATATGACCTCCTATTTTTTAAAAACAACTCGTCATGAGAGATAGATTGTATAACATATTTTCATATATGACAACCGATTATAGAAAAAACAAATACAGCGACCTCGGTTTCATTGATGGAAAGTATCACTTTATGCTTGACAAGGTTTTGCAGCAGTGCTATTATGGACATAATTTAATACAAACCGTTGATGAGGAGATCAAACCGAAAAAACGGCTTACAGCGAATCCGGGGTGGTGGAAGCCGGAGAAGTGACTGTTTCGGCAAATGGACCTCAGAGGGCAAAATGAACGTCATCACCTGATGACAAGTAGTGGCGACGCGAAACCGGCGTTACGGGTTAGGAGTGTGATAGCACTCTACAGAGGGAACAGTTTTTTACTGTTAATTAAGGTGGCACCGCAGGCAATCGCTTGTCCTTAACTTAAGGGCAAGTGTTTTTTATTGCCCGACAAACCGTTCATTTTATTGAAAGAGAGGAGTATTTATGACAAAGCAATCAAACACATTAGAGAAGTCCTCCCGTGACGGCTTTACATCCAAATTCGGATTTGTAATAGCCTGCATCGGCTCGGCGGTTGGAATGGGCAACATCTGGCTTTTCCCATACCGCGTAGGACAATTCGGCGGAGCGGCATTTTTAGTCCCTTACATTATCTTTGTTGTCCTTTTAGGCTTTTCGGGAATAGTAGGGGAAATCACTCTTGGGCGCACAATGCGCACCGGCCCGCTTGGCTCATTTAAAAGAGCAATGGAAAAAAGAGGTCTCAAAGGTGGCGAAGCAATCGGTCTCATACCTGTGCTTGGTTCACTTGCAACCGCTATCGGCTATACAGTGGTTATGGCTTGGATTTTGAAGTTTTTCTTTGGCTCTGTAACCGGTAGCGTTATCAAAGCCGAGGACAGCGGAGCTTACTTCGGCGAAGTAGCATCAAACTTCGGAGCGGTACCATGGCATATCGGTATCATTGTACTTACTTTTGCAATAATGGTTTTAGGCGTATCAAAAGGTATCGAAAATGTAAACAAATTTATGATGCCGGCATTTTATGTTTTATTCGTAATCTTAGCTGTTAGGGTTGCGTTCCTTCCGGGTGCCAGCGAAGGCTACAAATTTATGTTTAACCCTGATTGGAGCGCTCTTGCAAATCCAAAGACTTGGGTTTATGCACTTGGACAAGCCTTTTTCTCGCTGTCACTTGCAGGCTCGGGTACTGTTGTATATGGAAGCTACCTCAGCAAAAACGAGGATATTGTTTCCGGTGCCAAAAATATCGCAATTTTTGATACTCTTGCCGCTATAACAGCAGCGCTTGTTATCATTCCTGCAGTATTCTCATTTGGCACTGATCCGACTTCAGGACCACCGCTAATGTTTATAACCATGCCTAGCATATTTAAAGCAATCCCACTTGGTCAGCTGATTGCCGTGATATTCTTCTTGGCAGTGCTTTTCGCAGGTTTTACATCACTGGTTAATTTGTATGAAACACCTATCGAGGCTCTGCAAAATAAGTTTGGTTTAAACCGAAAAATCTCAGCCGCAATAATCCTCTTGATAGGCCTTGGTGTTGGCCTGTTTATAGAAGACGGTAATGCAGTATCTACTTGGATGGATGTTGTTTCAATCTACATCGTACCGCTTGGTGCACTTCTCGCAGCGATTATGACTTACTGGGTATGTGGCAAGACATTTGCAAGGGAGAATGCACAGCTTGGCAGAGAAAAACCTATCAGCAAACTGTTTGAGCCGGTTTCAAGATATATCTTCTGTGGAGTAACTCTTTGCGTTTATATTTTGGGCATCCTATATGGAGGCATAGGCTGATATATGGCAATTTACACAGGTTTTAAAGTTTTACCTTATTTCCCTAAAGGTATTGAATTTAGAATTTCGGTATGATAAACTATTTAGGCCGTAGTGTTCACAAAAACCTATGTAGCAAAAATTATGCAACGGCACAGCCCGAGCAGGAAAGAGGTGAAAGCATGAAACAGGGAATCCATCCTGACTATAAGGAATGTAAAGTAACTTGTGCGTGCGGCAACACATTTATGACAAAGTCTGTTTCCGAAGAAATGAGACTTGATGTTTGCTCAGCTTGCCATCCGTTCTTTACAGGTCAGCAGAAGTTCATCAATCGTGGTGGACGTGTTGAGAAGTTCAAGAACAAATACAATTTGGACTAATCAAAAAACATTATATAAGAGAGAGTCGCTTTACAGTGACTCTCTCTTTTGTTTTGTTTTTATACGAATCAAAAAACATTAAGCTACCTCACTTATGGTACTTCACATACTTGACCCAGTATTCCTCAAACGCCTCGATATTTTCGTCATGCATTGTCTTGACAGCGTCTGTGCCTACATATGTTATGTGCCATGCCTCATACATATACCCTGTTACATCTTGTATGTCTTTACCGTATCGCAATATAAATCCATACTTATACGCATTTTTATGTACCCACGCACAGCTTTCGCTATTTTCGTAATCGGTAAGCTCATGGCCTAACTCTATCAAATCGATCGCACGACCTGTGTGATGCTCGCTTGAGCCGGGTCTTGCGCTGTATGTGTCAGCCTCCGCTTGTCCGCTTTGAGCTGTATACCTTTCATAAAGACCCTTTTGATATGCAAAGGTTCTGTATGCTGAGCAAATATCCAAAGTGATTCCGTCCTCCGCTGCCGCCTTTTCCATCTTCTTAAATGCTTTCACCGTATTTTCAGTTGCGTAATATCCGCCCTTAAACTCCACAAGATTGCTCGGTTTATACTCCTCCTTAAGTACAAAGTGCTTGTTTATGAGGAGCTGTTCGCTATCAATTTCATCCTCAGAAATCGCCTCGGTGTCCTCATATGACAGCTTGTCTATGTTCGCTTCCACATGCCATATCACCTCGTCCCAAGAAAGATCGGGATTTGCCTTTTGATAAGCATCATATCGCTCCTTATTATCCTTGTTGTAGTAATACGGCTTTTCCTCGGAAGTCTTTTTGCTCGTCTTGCTGTCATCCTTATCCTCATCCTTACTGCTTCCGCATGCCGTAAGGGTTAGTGCTATCATCAATGCGAACATTAGCACTACAATTCTATATGTTTTTGTTTTTGCAATCGGCATTTACACTTCCCTTTCAAGTTTAGTTTGCATTTTGCTGATGTGCAGCAATGATTTTTTCTGCTATCTGCTGTGGCACCTGCTCATATCTTGTAAGCTCCATTTCAAAGCTTCCTCTTGCCTGTGTCATCGAACGCAACACGATCGCATAATCAAATAGCTCTGCCTGTGGCGCTTCTGCTACAATCTTTTGCTCACCGTTTTCCTGCGGCTCCATACCAAGGATCTTGCCTCTCCTCTTATTCATGTCTCCCATAACATCGCCCATGTATTTTTCCGGTACGAAGATTTCAAGTTTCATAATTGGCTCAAGCAAGCAAGGGTTCGCCTCCATGATACCTTTCTTAAACGCTATTGAGGCTGCAATTTTAAATGCCATTTCGTTTGAATCCACATCGTGATACGATCCATCATAAAGATCAGCTTTTATATTTACTACTTTAAATCCGGCAAGCGGTCCTTTTTGCATAGATTCTATGAGACCTTTTTCGACTGCAGGTACGTAGTTTTTAGGTATCGAACCACCAAATAGCGACTCTGTGAACTCAAATTCCTCTGTAGAAGGAGCAAATTTAATATGTACATCTCCGTACTGTCCTGCACCGCCTGACTGCTTTTTATGTTTCCCTTGCACATCCGATGTGCCCCTGATAGTTTCTCTATATGCAACTATTTGTGGCACTGTCTTTGCCGTAACGCCAAATCTGTCCTTTAGCTTTGCAAGGATAATACCAAGCTGTATTTCACCTTGACCGCCTAAAAGTGTTTGCCCTGTTTCGTTATTTCTCTCAATTGTAAACGAAGGGTCCTCTTCTCTCAGCTTCGCAAGGCCTGAAAATACCTTATCCTCTTCCTTTTTCTCCGCTGCCTCTATCGCCCAATAAAGCGTTGGCTTAGGATAATCAAGTGGCATATATCTTATAACATCATTTTTATCACAAATGGTATCACCGGACAATGTATATTGCAGTTTTGATGCGGCTACTATATCCCCTGCCTCTGCATAGTTTAATTCCTCCTGCTGGTTACCGCGCAAGAAAAATAGCTTGCCTATCTTTTCTATCTTGCCCGTTCTCTCATTTAGAACCTCTGTCCCCGCATTTAACTTACCCGAGACTACTTTCATAATGGAAATTTTGCCGACAAACGGGTCTATGATAGTCTTAAATACGAATGCCGAAACCGGTCCGTCTACAACAGAAATCTTTTCTACCGGCTCGTTTTTATCATTGAATGCATGATATGCACCATGCTCAAGCGGTGTCGGCACATATGTAACTAAGAGATCAAGTAGGCCCTCAGAGCCCTTTTGAAGCTCAAATGCCGCCGAAAGCACGGGCACGATACCCCCGTCAGCTATACCTCGCTTTAGCCCTTTTTTGATTTCTTCTTCTGTGAAATTATCACCGCTAAAATATTTTTCCATGAGGGCATCGTCTGTCATCGCGATTGCTTCTTTTAGCTCCTCGTCGATCTCGGTTGTAATAGGCCAGCTAAACGGTATGAGGTGCTCGCCAAACTCCGCCTTTAACTCTTCAAAGGTTTTGTAATAATCAAACTCGTCTTTGTCTCTCTTGTTGATTACTATAAATCTCGGCTTTTTGTATCTCTCGCACGCTTTCCACGCCTGCTTTGTACCCACCTGAATGCCTGCTCCGGCATCAAGTAAGATAATCGCAGCTTCTGCCGCTCTCATAGCCGCATTGACCTCTCCTATAAAGTCAAAATATCCCGGTGTATCTATGAAATTTATCTTGTTTTCTTTCCAGATAACAGGAACAACCGAAGTGTTGATAGAATAGCCTTTTTCTTTTTCCATCTTGTCGTAGTCAGAAACGGTATTTGCATCCTCAACCTTTCCCATACGGTCTATCGCCCCTGTTTCTTTTAAAACAGATTCGAGGAATGTTGTCTTACCACAACCTCCATGCCCTACTAAAACTACATTCCTGATGGTTTCACTTGTGTAGCCTTTCATATCATGCCCTCCTTTTCAACATATTAAAATATACGCAACGCATTTTTATGCGGATTTGCCTTCTATTTTACCTTTATCTCCTGCCATTCCGGATGAGTCGTTATGTCATCAGCATCTCTAACCTTTATGAGCATTTTGCCGTTAGCCTCGGCAAGATTGTATTCTGAAGCCTTGTCTCTTGTCATAAGCTCCGTCGCTTCAAGTGTTTTCTTATCCATCTTATAGATAACATTCTTCACAGCTCCACTCGAATCCTGTAAATAGTTTTCATAGTATATATCATCGCCACATATATTAAATGCATTATTTTCTACGCTTGGATTTTTAGTTGCGCTCTTTAATAACTCAGATTTTTTGCCGTCGAGCGAATATTTATATAATCCGTATGTGTTATCTACCGTTCCAAAAAGATATATACTGCTTTCATTGGCAATTACCTCTGCTCCGTCCGGAACAGCAAATAACTTCTTGCCGTTGTTCCCTTCGTTATCATATCTATATAGAAATGTGCCGTCGTCATTTTTCTTGAGCACATATATGCTGTCGCCTATACAACCAATCATACGAGCCTTTTCTATCAAGACCTTTGGAGTGACACTTGCAAGCTTTTTGTCTGTAACTTTTAACCTAACTACGCTGTAGTTATCAGCAGCTTCGAGGTCTTCACTGCCGGCACCTGTCAATATGGACGCATAAATATTGTCCTTACTTACCGTAAATTTATCACAATAAAGCTCTGTTATTCTGACTTCTTTATTGCCTGTCGAATTTGCCTTACAAATAGTGCTTAGCTCATTATCATAATAATATATCTCTCCACCTACAACATTTATAAAACTATAGTCTCCTTCTTTTATACATGTTGCATCCTCAAGGCTGTCATCGGTTTTGTATATATCGCCATCCTTTATAAAGTAAATCGAATCGCCCTGAGACGTAACTTCTCCACCATTTACTATATTGCCTATCGTACTTCCTACGGTGTTGAACTTAGCACCACAAGAAGCCATTACTAATGCAAATACTAAAATAAGTGTACTTGTTACTATTTTTTTGCAATTATCGTTCATTTATTCTCCTTTAATCTAATTTATATAATCCCCGCTATATTGCACATAATTGTCATTACACCTGTGATAAGTGGCGTTAACACCCTGTCTGTCACATTAAATATTATAAGTAGCATCAGGATAAAAAATCCGTTGTTATAAAACGTCCAATACCAAGGCTGTCTTTCGAGATTAAATATCTGCGTTACTATGCCAAAGCCATCAAGCGGTGGTACAGGCAATAAGTTAAATAGCATCAAAACCACATTTATACTTATGGTGTAATAAATCATCTGGCAAATATAGCCCATAGCACCTGCCGAATAAAGTTCTGCGCCTGTCATGCCGGCAAATAGCTTGTATATTACCGCAAAGACGATGGCTAAGATTAAATTCATGCAAACGCCTGCGATTGAAACCAAAAACTCATCTCGTCTTCTATTTTTAAAATTGTATGGGTTTATATTTACCGGTTTTCCCCAGCCAAAACCCACAAACAAAAGTGTTATCAGTCCAAACGGGTCGATATGCGCCGCAGGATTTACAGTGACTCTTTTTTCCATCTTCGGCGTCGGATCACCAAGCTTATATGCAACCTTTGCGTGTGCATATTCGTGAAAACATAAGCCTATAATTATCCCAGGGATCATAAGTAACTCATTGATAAACCAACCCTGTGGATTTTGCAGTGCCCTTCTGCCAAACAAAACGACTATCGCCACAAGAAGTATCAGTGACGTCGGATTGTTTAAATACCTTTTCAAAATTCTTTCCTCCTAAACTCAATTTCCTATTTAGAGTACATCCGAAAGCATCCTCGAAAATACCTCTTTTATTTTAATGATGACGCCTCTCTGCTCATAAAGCTCTTTTGTGAGCATGTGGCTTTTTTCAATGTCTTCCTTAAAAGATTCTACCACTTTCTTTGTGAAATCGCTATCATATATAAACGCATTTGCCTCAAAATTCAGCCTAAAGCTTCGCCTGTCAAAATTCGTCGACCCTATCGTACAAACTTCATCTGCCACAAGCACCTTTGCATGCAAGAATCCATTATCATATATGTATACCTTTGCACCTACATCGATAAGCTCTGCCACAAATGAATATGTTGCCCAATATACAAACATGTGGTCAGGCATACAAGGAATCATCACATTTACCTCAACGCCCGACTGTGCCGCCATTTTAAGAGACTCGAGTATCGGTGCATCCGGTACAAAATACGGAGTCTGGATATATATGCTCTTTTTCGCTGATGTTATCATCTTTAGGAATGCGTGTTTTATTGCTTCGTTAGTATTATCAGGCCCGCTTGAAACTATCTGCACACCACTGTTGCCAAAATTGTATGATATTGGCATAAATGCTCTTGTCAGATCAACTTCCTCTCTTGTTGCACTTCTCCAGTCAAGCAAAAATCTCGCATTTAGATCAAACACGCTGCTGCCTTTAACTCTGACATGTGTATCTCGCCAGTAGCCAAACTTTCGTTTCATACCCACATACTCTCTTGCGATATTAAATCCGCCTATATAACCTATCTTGTTGTCTATCACCACAAGCTTTCTGTGGTTTCTATAATTTAGCTTCGTATTAAATAGCTTAAATTTTGTTGGGAAGAACTCCGCATATTGCCCTCCGCTCTCGACAAGCATATTCACAAGCTCCTTATTTATGCCCCTTGAACCTAAAGCATCCACAAGTAGCCTAACTTCAACACCCTGCTTTGCCTTTCTTATGAGAAGCTTTAGGAGCGTATCTCCTATTATGTCCTTTTTTACGATGAAATACTGAATGTTGATATACTCCTTCGCATTTTCGATATCATCAAAAAGGCTTTTCATCTTTTCTTTGCCGTCTGTCAATAGCTCAAGTCTGCTGTCTTGCGTATAATACGCATATGCACAAGTCTGATTTAGCTTTATGAGGTCAACCCATCTCTCCGCCACATCGTTTGTGAAAGAAAAGCTATTTTCGCACATTGCCTCATTTTGCGCCTTTAGCGATGAGGCAACCACGTTTTCTTCGTTCTCGTACATTTTGAATATCTTTTGTCTTGATACATTTTGTGAGAAAACAATATAAAAGATTATTCCCAAGATCGGTACGAAGATGAGTAGCATTATCCATGCCAATGTCGCAGAGCTATCCTTTCGCTCAAGGAATATAATAGTAAGCGCAATCAAAATATTTATTATGAGAATTACTTCTGCAATAGTCATTAAAGATCCGTTCTCCCTTCCATCGCTTTTAACAGCGTTATCTCATCTGTATACTCAAGATCTGCTCCAACCGGAATGCCATGTGCAAGCCTTGTTACTTTTATTCCCGTTGGCTTTATCAGCCTCGCTATATACATCGCCGTAGCTTCACCTTCGACAGTCGGATTTGTTGCAAGTATTATCTCTTTAACATCGTCATTGCCTTGCAACCTCGTAATCAGTGATTTTAAGTTTATATCCTCAGGCCCTATGCCGTTCATAGGCGAAATTTCTCCATGTAGCACGTGATAAAGGCCTTTGTATTCCTTTATTTTCTCCATCGCAACTACATCCTTTGGCCCCTCGACAACACAGATCTTGCTCTTGTCCCTTGTCGCATCCCTGCAAATTTGGCACGGTTCCTCATCTGTAAGATTGCCACAAATAGAGCAGTATTTCATCTTTTCTTTGGCTTCAAGCATCGCATTTGCAAATTTGTTCACATCCGCTTCGCTAAGCGACAGGACGTAAAAGGCTAAACGCTGTGCTGTTTTACCACCAATCCCCGGTAATTTTGAAAACTCATTTATTAACTTGTTTAACGGTTTTGCGTAATATTTCATATCTCTTTTTTATAAAAGTCCCGGAGGCAAGCCCAGGCTGGTTGTAAGCTTGCTCATCTCATCCCCGGAAATCTCGTCCATTTGTCTCATTGCTTCGTTTACAGCTGTCAAAATCAAATCCTGTAGCATCTCTATATCTTCGGGATCTACTATTTCAGGTTGAAGCTTGACTTCCTTGACCTGTTTATCTCCTGTTACTGTGACAGAAACTGCTCCTCCGCCGGATGTAGCTGTTGTCTCCATCTCATTTATTTCTTCTTGCATCTGCTCCATCTGTCTTTGTACAGCCTGCATCTGAGCCATCTGTTGTTTTATGTTGCCCGCCCCCTGTTTTTTTGGCTTCTTGCCTGCTCGCATATTTCTTCCCATTTTATTTCTCCTTGTTTTTATTTTATCTTTATTCCTACGATCGACCTATGATCACTATTTTATATCGACTGAAATACCTAACATGTTTTCAAGCTGCTTTGCAGTCTTTTTTGTCTCGTCTGCCTCTTTCTCTTTATCATCATCCTTTTGCCTTGCATCATCTTGGTTTGCGATTTGCAAATGCATATCAGAACCCGCGACGCTTTGCAAAACCTCTGTTATTTTTTCTCTATGTAGTTCTAAAAAGTCTTTTGCTATACCATTTTTTGCAGCTATTACAATTTCGCCTTTGCTCATTGCTCTTGGGAATGTGTTTGCGCTTAGCACAACAAACATATTTTGTTCCTCTATAAGCTTTTCACACGTTTCTTCCCAAAGAATCTGCATATCACCATCAGGAGGATTTTCGATTTTTTGCTCTACCTTTTGCTCTTTTTCCGTTGCTGCTTCCAAAGTAGCTATAGGTGTCTCCTCTTTTATTCTTTCTTTTGTTTTTCCCTTTTGTTTTTTCGGTATTTTTACAGATACCTCTTCATCTGCCATCATTTCCCCCGTTGCAAGCTGCACTATCGCAAGCTCTAGCAAAACTCTCGGTTGAGATGAAAATGCCATTTCCGTAGAAATCTTTGACAGCTGTATTATAGAAATATTTATTTTTGTAAGAGCAAGTCTCTCTCCTTGTTCCTTTAATCTCTGCGCATTTTCTATAGACATGTTTAAGATATCCTGAGGATTTTTTACATACTTTGATAAAAGCAAATTTCTATAATGTGCAATAAGCCCCGCAAGCACTTGCCTTGCATCCTTGCCTGCGCTAAGAATATCATCTATTCTCGCTATACATGAAGCTATATCCTCGTTTATTATATCTGCCACTATATTTATATATGTTTCCTCGCCTACGGCTCCAAGAGATTCAAGAACGTCGTCTCTTGTCACTTCTCCTTGTCTGCCGGCAATACACTGTTCCAAAAGAGTTAACCCATCTCGCACAGAACCGTCAGCATTTGTCGCAATAAGCCTGAGCGCAGCCTCTGTGATTTTGATTCCTTTTTCTGTGCAAATCTTGCCCACCCGTGAAATAAGCTCCGCCTCTGAAACTCGCCTAAAGTCAAGTCTTATGCACCTTGAGAGTATAGTTTGAGGCAGCTTTTGGGGCTCCGTCGTTGCAAGTATGAATATCACATTTTCAGGAGGCTCCTCGAGCGTTTTTAAAAAACCGTTAAAGGCTTCCTTGGAAAGCATATGCACCTCATCTATTATATAGACCTTTTTCTTCCCAACAGCAGGCGGATAATTGACGCTTTCACGAAGTTCTCTTATATCATTTATGCCATTGTTTGATGCCGCATCGATTTCAATCAAATCTATAAAATTACCTTCACTGATTGCCTTGCAATTCGCACATTCCCCGCAAGGCTTCTCTCCATCCGAAAGACAGTTTACTGCTTTTGCCAAAAGTCTTGCAGTCGTAGTTTTTCCTGTTCCTCTCGTGCCACAAAACAGATATGCATGATTTACAGCATCGTTTTTTAGCTGATTTTTCAATATTTTTACTATGTGCTGTTGCCCTATCATCTCGCTGAAGACTTCGGGTCTATACTCTCTGTAAAGCGCTTTATACATAATTCTCCCTTTAAAAAATGCCTTTTGGAAGCCTCACAAAATATCGAAGAAGGCTTGTCTGCGGCACATGAGTTTATCCGCTTATTGCTGCTTCCTTCCGGACCTGACAAGGTTCACAGACTCTCATTGCGCAGGACCCAATCCGCTTTTGTAAGGCTACCAAAAGGCATCTGTTTATTACCTAAGAAATAGGCAATATCCACACCATAATGTATTTTGATTATAAATGCAAATCGCTGTCAAGTCAATATAAGCAAGCTTATTTGACAGCCTTGTAAAGCTCATCGCTTCCCGGTTTTTCTATCTCTTTTACCTTCCCTTGCGAAATCATTTTTATGCCGTATTCCTTTGGCATAATTGTGCCTATTTCTGTAACCTGTACACCGCTATCTGTTATTGATTTTTTTATTTCTTCCTTTTTATTCTCTGCTGCAAGTATAAGCATGCAGCCGCTTGATATCAATCTTAAATAATCTATGTCATATGCTTTTGCTATTTTTATTGTCACATCATCAACCGGAATAGCTTCTTTATTGATGCTTGCTCCCATATCCGAAACTTTGCACATCTCCCAGACAGCACCCAAAACACCGCCCTCTGTTACATCATGCATACCAAGCGTTCCAATTCTACCGGCAGCAACGCCCTCTTTTACAACGCTGACTTCGTTTAAAAATTCTTTCGCTTTTTTTATTTCACTTGCCGAAAGCACATCCATAAGCTCATGCCCGTTATCAGTTGCTATGATGCCGGCTCCTTCTATGCCTGCTCTCTTAGTGAGCAGTATCGCATCTCCCTCTTGTATCTTTTTATCCCCTTTTGCATCCTCATTTTTAAGATCCTTGCCTATTGCTGTAGTAACTATCACGGGCTTGTTTACAGCACTTGTTATCTCCGTATGACCACCTATAATTTCTACCTCTACCTCCGCTGCCGTTTTCCCTGCCTGGCTCATGATATTCTCTATATCATTCTCAGTTGTACCCGGCGGAAGCATTGCTGCCATCATGATCCCTATCGGCTGCACGCCATTGCTTGCAATATCGTTGCAGGTTATATGAATAGCAAGTCTGCCTATTTCATTTACCGCCGCTGTAATAGGATCCGTCGAGATGACACAATTACACGAATCAAAATCGACTACTGCGCAGTCCTCACCAATGCCGGGTCTTGTTATAACCTCCGGTCTTTTATATGTTATTTTGTCAAATACAATCTTTTTTAAAAGTTCATTATCGATCTTGCCTATCTTTAACATCATTAAACTCCTTAAGAAATGTCCCCTCTGAAATTATTGCAACGCCGAGCTCCTTTGCTTTCTTATTTTTTGACGATGTCGAATTTGTATCATTATTTATCAAATAATCCGTATTCCTTGTGACTGACGAAGTCACTTTGCCTCCGTTTTTTTCTATCAGTTTTTTTAGCTCGCTTCTGTTTTCAAAATGTTCTAACGACCCGGTGATGACAAATATCTTCCCGCTAAGGGCATCTCCTTGATCTTTTTCCTGCAAAATAGTAAGCTCACCAAGAAGATCGCTTAACATTTCTTTGTTTTCGTCATCTCCAAAATAGCTCACAAAAGCTTCCGCCATCACATCTCCTATGCCATCTATCGCCAAGAGGTCGTTTTTCGAAAGCCTCCTCACCTTTTTGAAATCTGTCCCACATGCCCTTGAGATCATATTGGCATTTGCAACTCCTATCCCCGGAATCCCCAAAGCATAAAGAAGTCTTGCCGCCGTCGTAGTTCTTGCTATTTCTATGGCCTTTTCTAAGTTTTGATACGATTTCTCTCCAAACCCTTCAGCCCTAACTATTTCTTCCTTAAATCTATCAAGCCTAAATATATCTACGAAACTTGTCACATATCCCTTTGCAATAAATTTTTCGAGTGTTGCCTCAGAAAGTTTTTCTATATTAAGCGCATCTCTGCTCACGAATAACGCAAATGCTTTTATTTTTTTTGCCGGGCACTTTAGGTTAGGACAATGTAATGTCTGTATCCCGCTCTCATCTTTTAAAATCGTTTTTGCGCCGCAAACAGGACACGCTGCAGGCGGCATACAAGTATCGCTTTTTGTCGCGTTTTCTGCTATTTGCGGAATTATCATATTTGCCTTATATACCTTTATCAAATCGCCTATTCCCAGTTTAAGCTCTCTTAGGATGCTCACATTGTGCACTGACGCCCTTGCAACGCTCGTCCCCTCAAGCTCAACAGGCTCAAATACTGCAATAGGATTTATAAGGCCCGTCCTTGAAGCGCTCCATTCTACCCCTTTTAGCGTTGTTTCTTTTATCTCATCTCTCCATTTAAAGGCTATCGCATTCCTCGGGAATTTCGCAGTCACTCCAAGCGACTCGCCGTATTCAATATCATCATATGTCAGCACTAGCCCGTCAGAGGGAATATCCATATTGGCTATTTCTCTCTCAAAATTTAAAACTTCATCGCGAATATTGTCTGCAGTTACTCTCACATATTCAACAGTTTCAAAGCCCTGCGCCTCTAAAAATCGCAACTTTTGCGCAACAGAATTTTTAAAATCATATCTCCTCGCATTACTATCTGCTTCATTTGATATTTCCGTGAGTGAAAACGCCATAAAATTTACATTCCGCTTTGCTGTAATCTCGCTGTTTAGCTGCCTGACAGAGCCGCTGCAAAGGTTCCTTGGATTTTTATATTTTGCATCTACATCTTCAATCGTATTATTTATCTTTTCAAAATCCGAATATTTTATAAATGCTTCGCCTCGCAAAACAACTCTGCCTTTAAAAGGAATAGTTACCGGTAAATTTTTGAACGCTTTAGCGTTACTTGTTATAACCTCGCCAACTACCCCATTCCCTCTTGTTACCGCTTTACTAAGTATGCCTTTTTCGTATGTCAAGACGACAGTAAGGCCGTCGAGTTTCCATGAAAGCAAGCCTTCTTTATCGCCAAGCCAAGTCGCAAGCGCATCTACGCTTTTTGTCTTATCAAGTGAAAGCATTTTCGTCGAGTGTTCTTCCCTTTGAAGATTCTCAAGCACCTCATAGCCTACTTTTACAGTTGGGCTTCCTGTAAGTGTTATGCCGGTTTCCTCTTCAAGCTTTACAAGCTCATCATATAGCTTGTCATACTCAAAGTTAGACATAATCTCGTTACTCTCTTTGTAGTACGCTTCTGCCGCTTTATTTAGTTGTCTTTGGAGCGCCTGCATCTGCTCCTTTTTTTTAGTTATCGTTTCCATTTTTGTTTTACTTAATCTTTGTTATAGGAGCAACATCGGTGGCAAGCTTCTTTTCTCCAACCGAAGCAAATTCGACCCTTGCTACATTGCCATTTACTTCTATGACGATACCCTCACCGAATTTCCCGTGTTTTATCTTGTCACCCTTTGCAAAAACCTCTGTGTTTTTTGCCTTCTTTTTTATCTCTCTTTTTGCAGTTTCAATTGTATTAAAAGGTTTAAACGGTATTTTTTTCGCATATCCGTCAAGCGGTTTTTTCTCCCCAAATTGCATCTCCGTTCTTTTCCTAAATACTCCGTCGCCTGTCATAAGCTTAGGATCGATTTCCCTTAGAAATTGTGACTCCCGTGTAAAATTGCCCTGTCCGTAAAGCATCCTGTATCCTGCGCTTGTCAGGCACAGCCTTTCCTTTGCTCTGGTCATTCCGACATAGCAAAGTCTTCGCTCTTCCTCTAAGCTTTCCTGCGAATCAAGACTCCTCCATGTAGGGAAAAGGCCATCTTCCATCCCCGGTATAAACACGCAGGGGTACTCAAGTCCCTTTGCGCTGTGCATAGTCATAAGTACTACCGCATCCTCAGATGTATCGTGATTATCAATATCAGAAAGCAAAGCTATCTTTTCCAAAAACTCACTTAGCGAAAGCTCTCCCTCGTTTTCAAAATCGTAGATTACCGATTTAAACTCAAGCAAGTTCTCAATGCGCCCCTCTGCCTCCGGCGTGTTTTGCTCCTCAAGGTGTTTTATATATCCGCTTCTTTCTAAAAGCCCATCGTATATATCTGATACTCTGAGATTTTCGAGCTCCGCATGATATTTTTTTATCATATCTATATATTCAAGGGCTCCCTGTCTTGCTTTAGTAGAAAGCGAATCATAAACCTCAGGCCTGCATAAAGCATCAAAAAGACTCTCGTCGAGACTTGTTGCCATAGCACGCACTTTGTCGATCGTCGCCTGTCCTATGCTTCTCTTCGGTGTGTTTATAGTTCGCACAAAAGCAAGCTCATCTGCGGGATTTGCAACAAGCCTTAAATAAGCTACCATATCTTTTATCTCGGCCCTGTCATAATACCTTATACCTCCGACAACCCGATATGGAATATCTCTCCTTGTAAGGGCGTCTTCAAAGGTTCTTGACTGTGCGTTTGTTCTGTATAATATTGCAAAATCACGATATTTTCTGTCTGCTCTTTTTAGGCGATCTATCTCCTGCGCTATATAATTTGCCTCCATTTTATCGTCATCAAGTCTTGCATATACTATCTTGTCACCGCCGCCTGCATCCGTCCAAAGCTTTTTAGCTTTTCTGTTTTTGTTTTTTTCAATCACACTGTGTGCCGCTGCAAGTATATTTGCTGTAGATCGATAATTCTGCTCAAGCTTTATAACTTCTGCTCCCGGGAAGTCCTTTTCGAAGCTCAAAATGTTTCTTATGTCAGCACCTCTCCACTGGTATATACATTGGTCATCATCACCGACTACACAGATATTTTGATACTGCTCAGCAAGCATGCTCACAAACTTATATTGAAGCATATTTGTGTCTTGATATTCGTCGACCATAATATATCTAAATCTGTCTTGGTATTCTCTCAAAACGTTTTGATTGTTCTCAAGTATTTTTACGGCATTCCAAAGGAGGTCATCAAAATCCATCGCATTATTTTTTTTGAGCGCTTTAGCATATCCGCTATATACCTTTGCCACTATCTCATCCCTAAATCCTGTTGCGTTTTCTGTCATCTGCTCCGGCGTAATTTCTGCTTCCTTCGCTTTGCTTATTGCAGACATTATGCCTGCAACAGGAAACTTTTTTTCTTCTATTCCATTTTCTTTCATTACGCTTTTTGCTATTGCCTTTTGGTCAACAGGATCATATACCGCAAAAGCTTTTGTATATCCTATTAAGTCCGCATACTTGCGTAAAATCCTAAGGCACGCCGCATGGAAAGTCATAATCCACATATTGACATTTGTGCCTAACAAATCCTCAACTCGCTCCTTCATTTCATTTGCCGCTTTGTTTGTAAATGTCACCGCAAGAATATTATATTGTGAAACACCGCACTCCTTTATCAGATATGCGATGCGCTTTGTCATAGTATTTGTCTTGCCGCTACCTGCACCCGCAAGGATCAAAAGCGGACCTTCTGTCTTTACAGCTGCTTTATATTGCTTTTCGTTTAAAGATTTCAAATAATCCATGTCTCTATTTTACTCATTCTCCTTCTTGTAGGTTTTCTATCGAAATTTGGTGCATAGTCAAACTGCCTTTCTCATCATAGCCGTATATTTCTTTATTTTCGTCGTCAATTTCCGGCAAATCCTTTATGCTCTCAAGCTTCATATGCTTTAAGAATTCTTTAGTTGTTCCGTATAAAATAGGGCGTCCAAGACTTGTGCCCCTGCCAACCTCTGCAACCAGTCCTTTTTGCACAAGACCTTCTATCACTCGCTCGCACTTAATGCCCCTAACAGCCTCGATTTCTCCTCGTGTAATAGGCTGCTTATATGCTATGATAGCAAGCACCTCGAGCGCTGATTGCGTTAACTTTTTTTGCTTTACAGGAGTGCATAGCTTTTTTATATAATCATAATTTTCTTCCCAAGTCACAAATTGAAAACTTTTATCTAATCTTCTGATCCTAAGTCCCCTTCCATACGCTTCATACTCATCTTGAAGCTCCAAAAAAAGCTCGTATGCTTCTTGAGGCGTTATATCAAGCACCTCAGCTGCCATCTTGGTTTCAAGAGGTTTGCCCCACACAAACATCAGTGACTCAAGTGCTGATTTGATCCTTTCATTGCTAGTCATCTATTTCCTCCTTTTGGATCTCTGGCTCGCTTATCGCAAGTCCAAAGCTTTTTCCTTTTTTCACTTTTATGTCTCCGAATAATCTTTTTTGCTCTGCCTCAAGTTGGCTCTGTTTCACAAGCTGCATAATCGAAGTAAACGATAATGCTATATCATATCTGTCATCTGCGTTCTTTACAGTATCTCTAAAGGAATATGTCGCATCCGGCTGAAGTTCAAACAAGTTTTTGATAAAAGCATTTCTTTCCTCTGCTGTGATCCTTTTTTTCTGAACGTTTTCGTAATTTTTGCGTATTTCGGAAACATTCTTCTTTCGCCCGATAAACGCTTCAAATGCACTTATAAGTTTTTCTGCATCTATTTTTAGTATTTCTTCCGGCTCATTTAAAAACTCGGAAATGTCTTCCTGCGGCTTCTCCATAACCAAAAAACCCTCGTCCTCAAGCTCACTAAAAGCCCGGGCCACGGTCTTGTATTTTTTATATTCAATAAGTCTTTCCACAAGGCTTGCTCTCGGATCCTCTTCTATCATTTCCTTGCCCTGCTCGTTTATCCTTGGAAGAAGCATTTTTGATTTTATTTCAATCAGATTTGCGGCGAGCACCATAAATTCAGATGCCGGCTTAACATCAAGCTCTTGCATCTGTGAAAGGTGCGCTAAATATTGCTCTGTAATCTCCGAAACCCTAATGTCATATATGTCCATTCTCGCGCTTTCTATCAAATAGACAAGCAAGTCAAATGGCCCTTCGAAAGTTTGCGTTTTTACTTTATAACTCATATTTTAATTATATCATTTTTTCTAATATATTTCTTGCTTTTTACTTGATGGACTTAAAAATTTTCTATGATATACTATACTTAAGGAGGCATATTATGAAAAAAATAAATACTGCTTTTCGCGAGCACCTCTCGTATGGGCAATATTTAAAATACATCCTGCCATCAATTGTTTCGATGGTTTTTTTGTCGTTTTATACAACGATTGACGGTTTTTTTGTTTCGCGGTTCGTAAACTCTGATGCTCTCGCAGCGATAAATATAGTCATCCCCCTCACTTGTGTTTTTTTTGGAATTTCTATAATGCTGTCAACAGGAGCCGGTGCAATAATCGGCATCAGGCAAGGCAATAAACAATTTGAGGAGGCTGATCAGTTTTTTTCATTTGTAACATCTGCACTTGTCGTCATTATCATTTCTCTCACATTGATAGAATGTATATTCCTTGAGCCAATTCTCAAGCTTTGCGGTGCGACTGACATCCTCATGCCATACGCATTGCCTTATGGCAAGTGCCTTGTAGCCATGACCCCTGCAATGATGCTAAAACTTTATTTTGAATATTTTGCGCGTATCGATGGTCATCCGAAAGTCTCTATGGTAATGTCCGTTTGTGGTCTTGTGCTAAACCTTGTTCTCGACTTCGTATTTGTAGTGCCACTTGAAATGGGTATTCTCGGTGCAGGTATAGCCACCGCAATTTCAATGTATATTTCAGCATTTATCGGCATCTTCCACTTCATCTCAGGTAGAAGCACTTTGCGTTTTGTGAAACCAAAGCGCGAATTCAAAAAACTTTTCTTTGCCTTTTATAACGGCAGTTCCGAGATGATGACAGAGCTTTCAACAGGAATAACAACGCTCCTGTTTAACCTATTGCTTTTGGATTATGCCGGCGAAAGCGGTGTTGCCGCAATGGCTATTATCACATATTTTTACTATTTCTTCGTCGCATTATTCCTTGGCGTGACTGTAGCAGGGCAACCGGTTATCTCTTATAACATAGGCGCAAAGGCCCTCGAAAAGCTTAAAGAAATTGTTAAGCAATCGCTTGTGACGATTTCTGCTTTCGCTGTCGTTATATTTGCAATTTCTTTCTTTTTTACAAAGCCTCTAATAATGATCTTCACAAGAGATCCTGCCGTCATAGGCATAGCAACCTATGGCTTTAAACTCTTTAGTTTTACATTTTTGTTGTGTGGCTTTAGTATTTTTATATCCGGATATTTTACAGCAATCGGCAATGGCGGGCTTTCTGCATTAGTTTCGTTTTGTCGTTCTCTTGTTTTCCTTGTGATTTTCTTAGAAACGCTTCCGCATTTTATAGGGGTAACGGGCATTTGGCTGGCACAACCCCTTGCAGAACTCATAACGGTAGTGATCGCTGTGCCGTTGTTTAGTAAATTCAATAAACACAAAAAAGCACCGCAGATCTAATATCTGCGGACTCTTTTTCAATTGATTATTTTTATCTTAGGTGGTAAATGGCATATAATAAACTGTTTTTTGTTAGGAGCAGCTAATCAATTGGGGTTTTATTGCGGGCGCAGCTTTTTTCGAAACGCCCGCTATTATACATGAGTCAAACGTATTTATTTGTTAGCTATGCCTAACTTATTTTTAGTATATCATATTTCAACACGATTGCAAGCCTTTTTTGAAAAATTTTTAAAAAATTTTTCTCCTCCAAAAGCCTTTTGCAAAAGGCTTTAATCTATCTCTTGTCAAGTACTCTCTATCTGCTTATAATATAAAAAATAAATTGTGCGGGAGGGATATTTATGAGCAAAAAAAATAACAAGAAAACCGAAAAAACAAATGTTATGCGGCTTTTAGACGGCGCAAAAATCTCATACGGAAGCTATTGCTACGCTGATACAGACGCTATAAGCGGACTTGAGGTCGCACAAACACTTTCACAAAATCCCAAACAGGTTTTTAAAACTTTAGTCACAATAGGCAAAAGTAAAGAGTATTTCGTTTTTGTCATTCCTTGCGATAAAGAGCTCGATCTAAAAAAAGCCGCAAAAGCAGCCTCCGAGAAGTCCATTGAAATGATCAAATCAAAAAAACTGCTTCCGCTCACCGGATATATCCACGGCGGTTGCAGTCCCGTTGGCATGAAAAAATATTTTAAAACTTTTATTGACAGCTCCGCAAACGATTTTAAAACAATCATTTACAGTGCCGGCAAGATAGGGTATCAAGTCGAAACTTCCCTTGAGGATCTTGCAAAGCTCATACGCTTTGAGCTTGCCGATTTAACCCTTTAGTTTGTTGGAAGCATCGTTGCAAGTACTCCTGCTAAGTTTTCAAGTGGCATTGTCTGGAGCCAAACTTTCCCCGGCCCTGTAATAAGCGTGTTAAAGAAGCCCTCTCCGCCTAAAAACTTGTTTTTTACCCCTTTGACCGTTCGTATCTCGTATTTGCAGGTTCCTGTCATTGCAGCAAGATGCCCCGTGTCAACGACTATTTGCTCTCCCTCAGCAAGTATGTACTCTACAAGGTGCCCGTCGAATTCTGCAAACGCTATGCCGTTGCCACTGAGCCTCTGCATAACAAAGCCTTCTCCTCCAAAAACTCCTGCGCCGATTTTTTTATTTACAGCCGCCGATAAAGTAACACCTATTTCACTTGCCAAAAAAGCTGATTTTTGGCAAATCATTTCATTGCTTTCTGAAATTTCAAATGCTTTTATAGTTCCAGGAAAGCTCGAGGCAAACGCTATCATTCCTTCGCCACCCTCCGCGGTATAGATGTTTTGAAAAACTTTATCTCCCGAAAACATCCTTCCTACAGCCTTGCCTATACCGCCATTAGTTGTCGTTTCCATTTTCATATTAGGCGACATCCATGCCATACCGCCGCCTTCAGTAATCATTTTTTCACCGTTTTCAAGCTTACATATTACAACCGGTAGGGTTTCACCTTTAATTTCATACTGCATATTTTTCTCCTTTTAACCTTTTGTATAAACGATAAGAGCCCTTAAAAGAGCTCTTATTCTCCTGCTAATATTTTTATTTAATCCTGCTTTGTGTAGTTATCAAAATATCCCTGGATATAGATGATAGGCGTACCCTTGTCACCTGAACCTGAAGTCAAGTCGCAAAGCGAACCAATCAAATCTGTCAATCTTCTTGGGGTAGTACCCTGAGCTACCATACTGTGGCTCAAGTCAGCGTCCTTGTTTTTAATATATTCAGAAACTGCTGTCTTTAGCTCTTCGCCTCTTAGATGCGCGAAATCATTGTCTGCAATATACTTTAGCTTAACTTCATTTGGTGTTCCCTCAAGGCCTTTTGTATAGCCCGGAGAAACAACAGGGTCCGCAAGCTCCCAAATTTTACCCACAGGATCCTTGAAAGCACCGTCTCCGTAAACCATTACCTCGACAACTTTACCTGTCGCTTCCTTTATATCTTCCTGTATTTTGTTCACAAAGTCTGTGCAATCATGCGGAAACAGTTTTATAGCTTCCTCTGTCGCCTTATTTGAACCTAAAAGTCCATATTTTGTGTTGTAACCACTGCCGTTTACGCTTTTTGTAAGTATCTGGTCAAGGCCATAAACCTTTTCTGCCCCTGCTTCCTTTAGCAGTCTCTTTGTCCTCTGCCTTGTATGTATGTCACAAACAAGCACATTTTTTGTGTAATCAAGAATTGCCCTAGGATTGTTTGCAAAGATAATCTCTGCCTCCGCCCCCTCTTCTTCTATAATTCCTTTATAATACGATACATAGTCCATCTTTGTGAACGGATGCTCTGATTTGCCGAATGCCTTTTCAAACTCTGCTTCTGTGAGGACATCGCTGTACGGATTTATACCTGCCTTATCGACAAGGTCTATATCAAGCAAATGGTTTCCCACTTCATCGCTTGGATAACTGAGCATCAAAACAACTCTCTTTGCTCCCTTTGCTATACCGCGAAGGCAAATAGCAAATCTGTTTCTGCTCAGGATAGGAAATACAACTCCTACCTCCTGAGCGCCAAATTTTTCTTTTACATCCGCAGCTATCTGATCTGTATTCGCATAATTGCCCTGAACTCTTGCAACTATCGATTCCGTTATCGCTACGATATCTCTATCGCCTATTTTAAATTCGCCGGCCTTTTCTGCTCCTAAAACAACATCTGTAACAATCTTCTCAAGATCGTCACCCTCTCTGATGATAGGAGCTCTAAGCCCTCTTGATACTGTTCCGACTATTCTTTCCATTTTGCAATCTCCTTTGTTTACTCAAAAATCATATTACCCCTTAGCACATTGCAATTATACGGCAGTCGATAGCAAAAAGCAATGCACCCACCATGCAATATAGATAAAATCAATCGTTTTTTCTTTTACCTATAGAAAAAATAGTAGTCTTGTGAAATACCCTCTGTGCCTATCGCCTGTGAATTGTATTTCTCTATAACTTCGTTAAAACTCTTGATTAGGTTAATGCCTCTGTTTGAGTTTTTATATGATACAAGCTTGGCATCCGTATTCTTTTGCGCCTTGTCTGTTGTCTTGTAAATATCCTCAACAACCGTCGCAACCTCATCCTCTCTATCCTCTAAAAAGCTATCGCTGACAACGAGCACATACTGCGGAATATCATTTTTGAACTGTTCCTGCCAAATCTCGTTTAAATCAAATACTGTTTTCGCATCCTCATTATCGGAAATTGCTTCTTTTATCGTCTTTTCGTCCGCCATATAAAGTGCATTTGTATATTTTAGGTTTCGCTCAAATTGCTCCTCGCTCACACTCTGCACAAGCCCTGTATATAGATTGCTTTTGTTTGCTTTCATGATTGTGGAAAGCACATCTTCGCCAAGCTGATCATTCTCAAGCCTGTAAATTCTGTAACCCAAAATGTTTGTTATCTTTTGAAGCTCGCCGTCATTGTAATAGCTTTTGGCAATCTGCCAGTCGCCGAGAACAAGAGTTGTTACCGCCTTAAATCCTCCGTCATTTTCATTATATAGTTTCCCCGCTTGTGTCGGTGTCAAAACGGCAAAATCAAAATCGCTGTCCTTGATCTTCTCAACGACATCTTCTTCCGTCTTTTCCTTTGACACAGTGTAATTCTTGCCGAGCTTCGAAACAGCGATATATCCTGCATTGTCCGAGGCAACTATGTTTACATCTGCTGTAAGCGAAGCTGTTTTTTCATCCGGCTCGCTTGTGTTGCTCGCCTCATCGTTACCGCACGAGGTCATAAAGCACAGCGACAAACACAACAGTGCTATAGTAAATATCGACATGCACCTTTTTAGAGTTTCCATATTTGTATTCCTTTCGTCTGGGGTTAAGTCAGTATTACATCCTGCAAACTGGTGTCTTTAAATCTTTTTTTAATTGTCCTCCGGAAGTAATTCCAGCTTGATTTTTGCCTCGTTTATCATATCCTCTGACATCTTGTCCGGATAGCCACTTCGTATAACTACTCTCTTTATCCCTGCATTTATAATCATCTTCGCACAGATAATACAAGGCTGATGTGTTACATAAATTGTAGCCCCTTCAATGCTCTGCGCAAGAGTCGCTGCCTGTATTATCGCATTTTGCTCAGCATGCAATGCCCTGCAAAGCTCGTGTCTTTCCCCTGACGGTACGCCAAGCTTTTCACGCAAGCAGCCTCCGAGCTCCTCACAATGTGGCAGCCCTTTTGGCGCACCGTTATAGCCCGTTGCAATTATATGCTTGTCCTTTACAATCACTGCGCCTACCTGTCTTCTCAGGCAAGTCGATCTCTTAGCTGTAAGCTCAGCCATCTGCATAAAATATTCATCCCAATTTGGTCTTTTCATTTATATCACCTCTGTACTATTTAAAATATATCTTCTTCAAGTAAAGTCCTTGTGGCGAAGCCGTATGACCCGCACACCTTCTGTCCCTTTTATCTATTATTTCTTTTATATGCTCCGGCTCAAGTCTACCAAGTCCTATATCTACAAGTGTACCTGCAATTATGCGCACCATATTGTACAAAAAGCCGTCTCCAGTGACCTCAATGCGTATGTCCCTCACGCTTGGCACTCTTCCGCTTTCATCAGTTGCTCGCACCTTTATGTCGCTTATCGTCCGCACCGTCGTTTTTCGCTCATATCCGCCACTTGCCTGGAAACATTTAAAATCATGCTTCCCTACAATATAGCTTGCCGCTTTTTGCATCCGCTCTATATCAAGCGGTTTTCTCACAAAATAGCTAAAATCTCTGAGGAAAGGATTTTTGTAATCGCCGTTTTGTATCCTGTACTCATATGTTTTCCCCTTGCAGTCAAACCGCGCATGAAAACCTAAAGGCATTTCCTTTACATCCACAATCTGTATCGCAGGGTCTAACATATTATTTGCGGCAAATTTGATCTTTTCCGTAGGTATTGCAAAGTCTCCGAGAAAGTTTGCACATTGTCCGATTGCATGTACCCCTGCATCCGTCCTGCTCGTCCCGTTTATTTCGATATCATCCGCACAAATCACGCAAAGCACTCTCTCAAGCTCACCCTGTACAGTCACAACCTCAGGCTGTCTTTGCCATCCGCAAAATTTTGTGCCGTCATATTGAATTGTAAGAAGTATATTTCTTATCATCTATTTTACTATCTCATGCTCTCAGCTTGTTCTTTTGCTATCTCGGAATTTCGATCGTCTTGTTTTCCTTTGACTGTCTGTAAAGTGTAAACTTTTTGCCTATCGCCTGCACAAACTCCGCCGAAAGCTCATCCGCCAAGAGGTTTGCAACTTCCTTTGCCGATAAATCGCAACCCTCCTGCAATTTGACCTTTACAATTTCTCTTGATTCAAAGCCGATTTCAAGCTCCTTTTTTATATTGTCCGTAAGCCCGCTTTTGCCTATAAATACCGTCGGCTCAAGGCTATGCGCCAACTTCTTTAGATAGCTCCTTTGTTTTCCGCTAAGCATTTTTTCTCCTTATTTTTTTATCTTAAAGCTACTTTTTAGCCCTACGATCTTGTTAAATACCTTTTCGTCATCTGTCGTCTGCTTTGTGTCCGCAATATAATATCCGTGCCTAAAGAACTGAAATCTTTCACCCGCTTTTGCTTCTGCAACCTGTGGTTCCGCATAGCCAAATGTCTCAATAAGCGAATTTTCGTTTAAAACCTCTTCGCCGTTCTCGTTTGGTACGAGCAGATAATCGTAGTTCCTTATCTTTATCTTAACTGCTGTTTTTGCATCAACCCAATGGATTGTACCCTTTACTTTCCTGCCCTCAAAGCCACTGCCGCTCTTTGTTTCGGGATCGTATGTGCAGTGAATCTCCTTTACAGTACCGTCGTTATTTTTGATGACCCCGTTGCAGGTTATAAAATACGCTCCCTTTAATCTAACTTCGTTTCCCGGGAAAAGACGGAAATACTTTTTGACAGGCACCTCCATAAAGTCTGCACCGTCCACCCAAAGCTCTCTCGTAAACGGAACAGTTCTACTACCGAGCTCTTCGTTATTTCTATTATTTTCCATTTCTATATATTCGACCTTATCCTCAGGATAGTTTGTAATGATCACTTTGATAGGATCCTCTATGACATTGCGCGACTCCACCTTGTTTTGTAAATCATCTCTAAGGCAGTATTCAAGTAGCCCAACATCAACGGTCGAATTCGCCTTTGCTACTCCTATGCGTTCGCAAAAATCGCGAACCGCCTCAGAGGTGTATCCTCTTCGCCTTATGCCTGCAATTGTCGGCATTCTCGGATCATCCCAGCCGTCAACCGCCCCGCTTTCGACGAGCTTTTTTAGTTTACGCTTTGACATAAGAGTATTTGTCAGGTTGAGCCTTGCAAACTCTATCTGCTTTGGAGGAGTAGGCCACTTTCCGACTTCGTTTAATGTCCACTCGTAGAGCGGTCTGTGATCCTCAAACTCAAGCGTACATATACTGTGCGTTATACCCTCTATCGCATCCTCGATCGGATGAGCAAAGTCGTACATCGGATAAATGCACCACTTGTCACCTGTGTTGTGATGACTCGCATGCGCTATCCTATAGATGATTGGATCTCTCATATTGATATTCGGCGATGCCATATCTATCTTCGCACGAAGCACCTTCTCCCCGTCAGCATATTTACCGTCTTTCATTTCCTCAAACAGCTTTAGGTTTTCCTCTATTGTCCTATCTCTATATGGGCTGTTTTTACCAGGCTCCTTAAGTGTGCCTCTGTACTCTCTGATCTCGTCTGCACTCAAATCGTCGACATACGCTTTACCTTTTTTTATCAAAACTATCGCACTGTCATACATTTCGTCGAAATAATCAGATGCCCAAAGCCTCTCATCCCAATCAAAGCCGAGCCACCTTACATCCTCCTCTATGCTGTTTACAAACTCCTCGTCTTCTTTCAGCGGATTAGTATCATCATATCTGAGGTTACACTTACCACCGTATTTTTGTGCAGTGCCAAAGTTTAAGCATATCGACTTTGCGTGTCCTATGTGCAGGTATCCGTTCGGCTCAGGCGGGAATCTCGTATACACCTTGCCGGCATATGTGCCCTCCTCCAAGTCCTTGTCGATGATGTTATATATAAAATTTGAGTTTTTGATTTCTTCTGTCATCTATTTACCCTCCGCTTTATTTTTAAAGAAGCTCCTGCCTTTCGCAAAAATGAGCCTTACTATATATAATACCATTTTTCATAGAGAATGCAAAAGATATCCCTATTTAAAAGGCCTGCGAAAAAGCATTAGCCAAAGAACAAAAAGCTCCATCCCACATGGGATGGAGCTTTTTTACGCTCTTATTACTGTGCCTAAAAAGGCTTTTAGGCGCTCGCTCTTCGGATTTTCAAAAATTTCCTTTGGCGTGCCTTCTTCAACGATTTTGCCATGATCCATAAAGATCACCCTGTCGGCAACCTCCTTTGCAAAGCCCATTTCGTGCGTCACGACAACCATCGTCATATGCTCGTCCGCCAGCTTTTTCATTACCTCTAAAACCTCTCCCGTTATCTCAGGGTCAAGTGCTGAGGTCGCTTCATCAAACAGCATTATATCAGGTTCCATCGCCAGTGCCCTTGCAATCGCAACCCTCTGCTTTTGTCCTCCCGAAAGGTGATTTGGGAAAGTATCCGCCTTATCGGCAAGTCCAACCATATCAAGCAGCTTCATCGCCTGCTCAGTTGCCTTTTCCTTGTCCATCTTTTTTACCTTTATCGGTGCATAGGTCACATTTTTTATGCATGTCATATGCGGAAAAAGATTGAAGTGCTGAAATACCATGCCCGTTGTACCCTCAAGCCTTATTTCGCCTGAAGTTACCTTGTTTAGCCCGTTTATGCATCGCAGAAGCGAGCTTTTACCCGAGCCTGACGGTCCGATGATCGCCACAATCTCACCCTTTTTGAGCGAAAAATTTACATCACAAAGAGCAGCAAGGTCGTCAAACTTTTTTACTATGTCGTTCATTTCCAGTATGTTTTCCATATACTACTCTCCTTTCTGATCGTATCTGCCAAAATGCTTTTCGAGTGCGTTTGCTCCTACTGTCAGGAGGAGTGTAAGCGCAAGATATATAAGACCCGCGACTACGAGCGGCGAAATGTTTGATGTTCTGTTTACTATGCTTTCCGCATTTCTCATCAGATCGTTTATACCGCCTATCGCCATAACAAGTGCCGTATCCTTTACAAGCGTTATAGTTTCGTTAAAGACAGGAGGCAATATCGATTTCATAGTCTGTGGCAATATGATACCAAACATAGTTTGAGTCTTGGAAAGTCCAAGTGCAAAGGCTGCTTCATGTTGCCCTTTGTCAATGCTCTTAAATCCGCCTCTGTAAATTTCGGCAAAATACGCCGCATAGTTCAATATAAATGTAAGTATTGCTGTTGGCAATGCATCAAGCCTTATATCAAACGCAATCGGAAAGAAAAAGTAGAAGAAAAACAGTTGCAACATCAGAGGCGTGCCCCTGAAAATCCACACATATATCCTGCACAGATATGCAAGTGGTTTAAATTTGCATTCCTCTCCAAGTGCAATCGGAAGCCCGAGCGGTAACGAAAATATCAGTGTAAGTGCAAATATTTCAAGCGTTATCCAAAGGCCATCGATAAGAAGTGGCATATATCCCAAAATTTCTGACATTTTTTACTTTTCCCTTTCAGTCTAATTAGTCTAATTCTTCAAAGATTACGATGTTTTTACCAAACCATTTTTCGCTTATCTCCTTTGCCTTGCCCTCATCGATAAGCTCCTTGATGGCATCGTTTACCGCATCTCTAAGAGCTGTATCATCCTTGCGGAATCCGATAGCATAAGCATCATTTCCGAGCGAATATTCGCAAGTTTTTAGCTCACCGCTCAGGTTGTTATTTTTGTATTCGCCAAGCACCTGATCGATAGCTATGACATCTATCCTGCCCGCCTTTAGATCAAGAAGTGCTGTATCATAATCATCGTATTCCTTTACATTTTCTTTAAAAGAATTATACTCGCTGTTCGATTGTAACATATTTAGCGCCGATGAATCTACCTGCGTTCCAATTTTGTAATTTTTTAATTCCTTTGCAGATGTGATTTGCACATCGCCAGCCTTTTCTGCCATGAGAATTATCTTGTTGTCCAAATACTTATTGGAAAGTGCCATTGCTTCCTGTCTTTCAGGCGTTACCGACATACCGTTCCAGATGCAATCAATTTTTTTGGATGAAAGCTCCAAATCCTTTGCATCCCATGCGATAGGCTGAAATTTTACTTTGACGCCGAGTTTTTCGCCCACTGCGTTTGCAAGGTCTATATCAAAGCCGACAAGCTCCCCGTCCCCATCTCTAAATCCCATTGGGGCAAATGTATCGTCAAGCCCTACGACAAGCTCCCCTTCGTTTGCAAGCTGACTTAATGCATCGTTGCTTGAAGCATTCTCATTCTTGCCGCAACCTGTAAGTGCAAATGTGCCTACTACCATTACCATAGACAGCACTCCTGCTAAAATTTTTTTTGTTCTCATTGTCCTCTCCTCTTTTCTTTCTTCTTTTATCATTTTATTAGCTGTTTTTGATTTTATCTTTTCTGTCGCTCGCTTCAGCTATTTATCGCATTAGTGTGCTAAAGCGCACCTGTTGACAAATCGTAGTTTATCACTCTATCGCACTAAAGTCAAGTCTCTTTTTCCCTTTTTTAACTTTATATTTTGTCCTGTTTTAGCACTTGTAAAATTTTGAGAGGCAAAACTTTCGTCATGCCTCTCTCTTTATCTCTCTATTTCCAGAAATCCGTATTTGTTATGCCCACATCGGCGGCCTTAAAGTCGAGCTCCTTCCCCTCTTTCCTCTTCTTTTCGTAATCCTTTAACACTCGTATAGCTTTATTACCAAGGAGAAACATAGCTATTATATTTATCGTTGCCATACAGCCCATTGTCACATCTGCTAAATTCCATGCAAGTGTCAGGTCTATATTTGCACCTATAAATATCATTGCAATCGCCAGGCACTTCATAATAACCATAAATGTTTTGTTTTCACTGATATATTTTATGTTTAGCTCTACATAGTAAAAATTTCCGATAAGCGAAGTAAACGCAAACAATACTACGCTGACAGTTATAAACAGCACTCCTATCTGTCCAAACTGGCTGTCGAGCGCAAGCTGCATAAAAGGTATACCGTTTATAAGCTCTCCGTCCGCGTTTGTCGCCCCTGTCGGACCTGCCAAGATTGCCATAAACGCAGTTGTCGAGCATATGAGAATTGTATCTATAAATACCGACAATACCTGTACGAGCCCTTGCTGTGCAGGATGCTTTACATGAGCTGTCGCCGCTGCATTTGGCGCAGAGCCCATTCCTGCCTCGTTTGAGAAAAGCCCCCTCTTGATACCAAGCATCATACAAGAGCCTGCAAATCCGCCAAATATTGCCTTCCAGTCGAACGCTGAGTCAACCACCTTACCAGCCGCCTCCGGCACTTTATCAAGATTCATAAATAGCACTGACAATCCTACAAGAATGTAAAGCCCCGCCATAATCGGCACAACAATCGATGAAATTTTACTTATTGTTTTTGAGCCCTTAAAGAACATAAAGCCTGCAAGACCTGCTACGATCGCACCTATGATTACAGGTGCCTTCGAATTCGAAAAATCATCTATATAAAGTTCGAATGACGAAGTCAATGTAAATGACTGAAGTCCATTAAATCCAAATGCAAATGTGATGATGAGTATGATCGCAAAAATGACACCGAGCCATCTCTGTCCAAGCGCCCTCTGAATATAATACGCAGGGCCTCCCTTATATCCTTCTCCATCTTTTTCCTTATATACCTGTGCAAGCGTTGACTCTATGAATGCAGAAGCACTGCCGATGATCGCCATCACCCACATCCAAAATATTGCGCCAAATCCACCAAGCACTATCGCTGTCGCAACACCTGCAATATTACCTGTGCCAACTCTTGAAGCCGTCGCCACCATAAGTGCCTGAAATGACGATACCTTACCCTCTTCTCCTCTTTCCCTTACGCACTGTATTGAATTTGGGAAAAGTCTGATTTGCACAGCTCTTGTCCTTATTGTAAAGTAAAGTCCGCAAGCAACAAGCATCACGATCAAAAATTTCCCGTACATAAAATCGTTTACGGCTCCGATATACGTGTTTAACACATCCATTATTTTTTCCATATATGTCCTCTCTCTTTCTGCCTTTTTTGTCGGGCGTCTTTTTTTTTAACCCGTAATGTAATATAATCATGGTGCAAATATTTGCACTATTCACAATCACTTGCACTTCTGCTTGCCAAAAGCAGAACGTTATTTTGATTGTGCCGTGTCTTATTATTATACTGCAAAGGAGAACTTATGACAATTAAAACCCTGCAAAACGGTAGCGATGTACGAGGAATAGCAATTGCCGGTGTAGACGGCGAGAATATAAATCTTGATATGGGCGAATCAATTTTACTTTCCCTTGGATTTGCTGACTGGCTTTCAAAAAAGTGTAATAAATCATTTGATAGCCTAAAAATCGCCGTCGGCATGGATAGCCGTATATCCGGCGAAAGGCTAAAAGGGTTCTTGATTAATACCTTTTGTTCTCTTGGCATTTCTGTTTTAGATTGCGGACTTGCATCAACACCCGCAATGTTTATGTCAACTATATTCGATGTGACTAATTGTGATGGCAGCATTATGATCACAGCTTCGCATCTGCCATATAACAGGAACGGCTTTAAGTATTTTACAAAAGACGGCGGGCTTGATAAGTCCGATATTTCTGATATTATCGATTTTGCTGATGAGATTTCTGATGGTCATATTTGGCCGTTTGATGTTCCTCTTGAACATATTTCTGCGGCGGCAGCTGCGCAAAACCACCCGCATGACAGCTTGCATAACGCCAACTTTGAAAGGTTTGATCTCATCTCTTTTTATGCCCTGCACCTGCAAAAAATAATAAAAGAGGCTCTCGCAGATAATTGTAGCGATGATTGCGCAGGTGATAGACTAAAAAATGCAAAACCCCTGCAAGGCCTAAAGATAGTCGTAGATGCAGGCAACGGTGCCGGCGGATTTTATGCAAAAAAAGTTCTTGAACCCCTTGGCGCCGATACAACAGGCAGCCAGTTCTTAGAACCTGACGGGATGTTCCCGAATCACATCCCAAATCCAGAAAATAAGGAAGCTATGGCTTCTGTTTGTAATGCCGTAAAGGCTAATAACGCTGACTTTGGTTTGATTTTTGATACAGATGTTGATAGGGTTTCTGCTGTCGATAAGAACGGCAACCCTGTATCAAGGAATGGCATCGTCGCTTTAGCAGCTTCTCTTATTGCAGAAAAGCATCCTGACAGCATTGTTGTTACTGACTCTGTGACAAGCGATCATTTGACAACTTTTTTGCAGGAATACTTACATCTAAAGCACCTTCGTTTTAAGAGGGGCTATAAAAATGTGATAAATAAGGCTATCGAGCTGAACTCCGAAGGCTTGGACTGTCAGCTCGCCATCGAAACTTCCGGCCATGCGGCTTTTAAGGAAAATTATTTCCTCGATGACGGTGCTTACTTAGCAACAAAAATTGTAATAAAAGCCGCTCAGCTCAACTCTTTAAAGCAAAATAACCGTAGCGAAAACGCTGCCGGCAATACTATCGATAGCCTCATCGCATCCTTAAAAAGCCCTCTTGAAAGTAAGGAATTTCGCATGAAAATTTCGTGTGATGATTTTGCTTCTTATGGCGCTGACATCCTCAAAGGGCTTGAGGCACATGCAAAATCTTATGACTCAAAAAAAGCAGGCATTTCATTAGTGTCTCCAAATTATGAAGGTGTCCGTATAAGCTTCGACAGGGCTACCGGCAACGGTTGGGCGCTTCTCAGAATGTCGCTGCACGATCCACTAATGCCTCTAAATATAGAAAGTGACAGCCTTGACGGCTGCCAAAAAATCTCCGCATTTTTATATGACTTTCTATCACAATTTGAAGCTCTTGATTGTAGCACCCTTAAATAGGGTGCTATTTTTCAATTTTGTCCTATAAGCCTAAATTTTTTATTCTGTCGTACCGAGTATCTCGTTATCATCTACCTGGCTGACCTTCATACGTGTTGCATCGTTGGGATCCACTTTTTCATTTAAACATAGTATTGTCGGCCCAAGGTATGTTGTATCAAGTATCTCTCCGTCGAGATTAACCTTGCTGCTTTCTGTGAAGTTTTGTCCCTTTATATAATACTTATCACCTATTTTAACAATACCCTCTATCTTTATTTCCTTTACACCCATCTTCATATCTGTCGGTTCCCATGGGTTTTTGCCATCATAGATGTATTTTTTACCATAAAGCATATCGTATTGAAGCGCATGCAATTCATCAAGGTAGTTGCCATCATTCCTGTGATTTTGGTGGAATGTCACTAACGTACCATTGCATATTCCAAGCCTGTCTAAAACCTCTGCGCCTATCTGATAACTACACAAATCCTCATTTTTCTCTTCCATATCAAAATTACTCCAGATGAAATAATCAGTTTGGTACATGCTTCTTCCACTTGTGAGGGTTTCCTCCGAGATATTATCTATCGCCGGCAAATGGTCGCCATACATTACTACTACTGTATCTTCATCATAATTTTGCATTGTTTCTATAAAGTCGCCCACAAACTCATCCATTTCATGTATCTGATTTGCATAATACTCATACTGGTTTTTAAGCTCCTCAGTCGGCGCGTTTGTAACCTTTATCTTCGGATTTTCAATTACTTGCGTTGTTGGATACTTGCCGTGACCTTGTACTGAAATTGTATAAACATAATCCGGTCCATCTGTCGAATCAAGTGCATCTAATATCTGGTTTGTCAACACATTGTCTTTTTCCCAGTTTTTTGGAGTTGTGCCGACATTGTTCATATATTCTACCGATGTAAATGTATCAAACCCGAGATTTGGAAAGACTACATTCCTACCATAAAATACACCTCTGTGATTATGAATTGCATGTGTGCTATATCCAATCTCCTTTAGATTGTATGGTATCGACTCGCATGTCGACTCAAGCATAATATTTTTGTACGGATATTCGCCCGGTCCAAAGAATTTAAGCGACATGCCTGTCATGCTCTCGAATTCCGTATTTGCTGTACCTGCTCCTATTGACGGCACTGTTAGCTTCCCTGAAGATGTAGAAGTATATAATTTTCGCAAATTCGGTATAGGGTCTTCTGAGAATTCAACATCGTTTAATGTCAATGGATCCATTAAAGACTCAAGCTGCACAAATATAATATTTGGTTTTTTTGTCGGCTCTATGCCCGTCGTTTTGCCTACTGTCGTCTCGAGCTCTCCCTCTGTAAATATTCCCTTTATGCTGCTTTCGCTATAATCTGCAGGCTTGTTAATGCCTGTATTCATCCAAGTATTTATAAAACAGTAGGGAACACCGTTGTCTCTGTACGCATATGCAAGGTTTGGGAAGTATGTGTCTACTATGCCCGTTTTTATGGCAATCCCGGATGTCGCAATTGTCAAGACTATCACGCACAAAACGGCGATACTATTTACCTTATAATTTACCTTTTCCTTTTTCTTTGGTGCCTTGAGCCACAAAAAGACTATGCCGGCTATAAGTAAAACTATTCCTATACATCCCAAGATTATTTGTATTTTTGAGAAATAGTTTGTGACGATCGAAAACCCGTCCTTTAGAGACTGAAAGTCATATACCGTAAACGGAGTCATCCTGTTTGAAAGAATAACGCCGTTTGTCACTCCCAGCGCCATCCACACAAGACTTGCCATTGTCAAATAAAAGGCTCTTCTTCTAAATAATATCGATATGGCAAGAGTTGCAAATATTATCAGCGAATTGTACAAAAATACAAGTGGGCTGTGTATTAAAAAACTCAATCCTCCTGTGATAGTTTGCCTTGCTAAAGTTTCGATAAAGAGATTTAACAAAAGAGCAAGCCCCACGCACAATGCAAATGGATGCTCTAGCACTCTACCGATTCCTAATTTTTGATATTTTATTTTGACTTTTTTAAAAAAATCTCTCAAATGCCTATCCCCTTTTATATTGGTACATCGTATTTGCAATCTGCGCAAATTCGTCTATTGTCAAAGTCTCTGCCCGCCTATTAGAATCAATATTTGCATCGCATAAGATTTTTCTTATATCCTCTTTTTCAAAGCCCGCACAAGAAGAAAGCGAATTTAATAATGTTTTTCGCCTCTGTCCAAAACCGCTTTTTATCGCTGCAAAAAACAATTTGTCATCATTTAGACTTACAGGCTTTTCTTTTCGTATATCTAATCTAAGCACGGTAGAATCCACCTTCGGCATTGGCACAAAAACCTCTTTTGGCACATCGGCTATTTTATGCACCTCGCAGTAATATTGCACCGCCACAGATAGTGCGCCCCGCGCTTTTGTACCGGGCTTTGCTTTTATCCTATCAGCAACTTCCTTTTGCATCATCACCGTTATGCTCTTAGCCTTAACGCTTTCCTCAAGTAGCTTCATTATAATTGGCGTAGTTATATAATATGGGAGATTTCCGACTATTCGCACATTTTCTTCTCCCTTTATAATAGCATTTATGTCTGTTTTTAGAATATCCGCATTTATAATCTCGATGTTGTCAAAGTCCGCTAAAGTTTCACCTAGGATAGGAATTAAATTTTTATCAATTTCTATTGCTATAACCTTTTTTGCATACTCTGCAAGCTCGCTTGTTATAACTCCTATGCCTGGGCCTATCTCGATTACCACATCGCTTTCCGTAATATTTGATGCCTCAACTATCTTATCTATTATGTTTTTGTCTGTTAAAAAATTTTGTCCGAGACTTTTTGTTAGATTAAACCCATATTTATTTTTTAGCTCTCTTATCGTTACCTGAGAGTATAGCTTCATCGTAGCTTCCTTTCCTACTTCCCGCTCTTTGCTACTGCTCTTTCAAATTGCTCCCTTGTTATATCAAAAGCATTGAGTTTTTTTAAAAAGGTTTTGCTGTTCGCATATCCTATACCAAGCTCTTTGCCAACCCTTATCCTCTTTTCTTTGCTCCCTTTACCAAACGAAAGCCCCGCCCTTTGCATATCTTCTTCAAAAAAGCGTTCTTCGTTTTCTGTTTTTACCGCCTTTGCTTTTTTAAGAGCCCCTATAATAGCCTCATCGCTCGCATTTTCTATACCTATGTTTTCTCCCTTTGTAGCCTCGTCTCTACCAAGATATGCGTGTTTTGCCTCAGGGAATTTCAACGAAAGCTTTCTTCGTATTTCCTCTCCCGAATAATCAGGGTCTGTAAATATGATAAGGCCTTTTGTGTCGTTGGCTTTTTTTAAAAGTTCCCATGTCTGTTTTTTTATTCCAAAGCCGTGAGTTTCTATTGTTGTGCACGAAACGGCTCTTTTTACCGCAATTGTATCGTCTCGCCCCTCAACCACGACAAATTCTTTTATTTTCATTTGTCACCGCCATCTTCACTGCTATCATCCTCGCTCGGCAACATATACAAAATTTCTCCCGGCAAAATCAGATGCAATTGCTCTCTTGCTTCTTTTTCTATATAGTCGGAGCTTTTTACATCCTTTTTCTCGGCTTTTAATTCATCTCGCTGTTGTTCGAGTTTTGTTTTTTCTTCATTTAAGTTGCTTTTTTCTACCCTGAGAGTGATGATTTTATATGTCGAATACCCAAGCGTTAATGCCAAAAAAACAATAATTAAAAGATACGTTAGCAACTTTCTCTTTAGCTGTTTCTTTTTCCTAGGAGAAAGAGCTTCTCTTTTTGCCTTCTTTGTCCTCTCCGTCCTTTTTGCTTTTTTTTGCTTACGCCTTATCTCCTTTATGTCGATAATGTTTTTTTCTGACATCAATTTCCTTCTTTCACATCCCGCTACATTCTAAATCTGCGCGTTCCTTTGATTATACCACACTCCGCTTTTAAATAGTTAAATGTTACAATTTTAAAAGTTTTGCATTTTAAATATCTGTGCCGCTTCCTCCGTTTTGGCTTTATGATATGTATACTTCATAATGAGGAAAACAAGGACAGCTAAAATTATAAAGCTTACAATTAAACTTCCTATCGGGAAGACATATCCGGTTATCCTTTTCCCATAATTTGTCATGCCAAATGCAAACATCAATCCTACGATTGAAAGTGGCAAAGCATATGCAAATATCCTGCTTCCGAGCATTATGCTTTCCAAATATATCATCTTCTTTAGTGATTTTGGAGTCATGCCAAGCGAAGCAAGAGAGGCAAACTCTATTCGCCTTATATCTATATTTGCAACAACCGTATTGAAAACATTGGCAATTGCTATTATAAAAATCAAAAATACAAATCCAAACGAAAATACTTTTACAAGGCTCATAAGGCTCCTTGCTTCTTCCCTTTCATTTTGCATATTTGTCAAATCGTTTTGCAAAAGCCCCTCGCTTTGACATGCCGACTGCATTGCTTCATATGTCTTGTCCGCATTATCTGCTCTAAATAAAGCCTTTCCCTTTAGCGTTCCCGGAGCCAGATCGGTTATTATATTTTTTGCTGCAGATTGCGACATCAAAATCACAGGATTATCAAACGAAAGAAGCAAATCATTTGGCATCTCATCTACATATCTGTCTATATCTAAAGTGATGTGCTTGCCGCCGGCGCTACCGCTAACTCCTTGCGGCCTGTTATTTTCGATAAATTCATCATCGCCCTTGAATTTACCCTCTTTTATATCGTATTTGCTAAGCATTGAAACCGCTACCGCTTTTTGCTTGTCTGCATCAAAATATCCTTCTGTATTTATGCCTTCTTTCCGCAGGTATGAAGTAAACGTCTCATCGTCTAATATGCAAAGCTCATATTCCAAAGGAATCCCCGCACTTGTTATATTTAAAATAATGGAATTAACATATGCGCTATCCGTCACGCCGTCTACATTTCGTAACGCGTTATACGCTTTTTGACTTTCTTTTTCTTCATCGCCTATATACGATATATCGTATCCGTCGGCATTTCCCCACCTTGCCGCTATGCCCGCCTGCATGTACACCAAGGCTGCTGTTGCGGTCACAAGCATTACTATACTCATTACAACAGATACTATTGTATATCTATAGCTTTTGCTGTACTTTTTAAAATTTCTCTCTGCAAGTAAAAGCTCTATTCCTCCTATTTTTTTGAGTATCTTAGCCCATAAATTTTGACTTCTTTGCCATTGTACTTTTCTTTCCTTTTTCTCTTTCTTGCGTTCCCTTTTTCTTTCTCTAATGGGTCTTGTGTGCCCTGCTTTATATGCCGGCACCGTTATAGAAATATATACCGCCACAAGCGAAATTATAAGTGATAAAAATACGGTATTTGCATCTATTGTAAATGTTGGCAATATTGTAGTATTAGTACTAAATATCGATGCAATTTTCTCCCCAAAGATTTTAGTTGCAATCGACGCCCCACCTATTCCAAATAAAATGCCAAGCGGCAGGCTTACAACCGTATAAAAAATCCCCTCATATACCGTGATCCTTCTAAGCTGATTTTCGGTCGCCCCAACAGATGCAAAAATTTCAAAGTCTTTTCGTTTCTCTCTGACCGAGATAGAAAAAGTGTTATACATAAGCATATAACTACCAAAGACGATTACAGCCAAAAGTGTCACTGTAAAGAAAAACATCGCGCCTAAGCTTTTTATATCAACCACGTCGCCTGTAATGCTAAGAAGTTCATCATTATATGACACCTTATCGCTGTTTGGATAGTACTTATCTAAGAGAAGTTTTACTTTTGCATAATTTGCATCACTAAAGTATGTGACTACACTGCTTAGGACGAGTTGGCTTTCGCATGTTATCGCCGTATATCCTGCCGCCATATATGGTTCTATCGGAAGCCTCTCAGAAATACCAACAACCTTATATGTTCGCTCACTTTTTTTGGCAAAAGTTTCGTCTTCCGGATTATATGCTATTTCCTGATCCAACTCTTCATTTTTGTCATTTAATCTCTGCCCAAGAGCAAGTGTTACTTTGTCGCCGATTTCATATTCCGCGCCGCCATTGGTTGTAAGATGCTTAGGCAAAACAATCTCGTCTTCACTTGTCGGCATACGACCCTCATCGAGCACAAGTCCGCTTATCTTCTCAAGCTCTTTATCTAAATTTTCTAAAAAAAGGAATGGCTTTTGCGGATTGTCACTATTTATATATGCATAGCCCACCGCCTGTGCATCACCAAATCTAAGCTTTTCTTTTGTTGCCTCCTCGCGCATCTCTTCGCTCATATTTTTAACCGATGCACTCCAGTTGCCGTAGCTTGCCTTTACCTTGCTTTCCAAAAAGCCTTGAACTGTTGTTGACATGCAAAGAACAGCGGTTATCATCGCAACGGAAACTATAACCCCCACTAATGTAGCTGCCGTTCGTATTTTATTTTCTTTTAGCGATCTTTTTGTCGCCTCAAAAAATACGCTTCTCATTTAGTTTGTTCATCCCTTATTATTTTACCGTCATCAAGTGATATTATCCTATCGGCCTGAAGGGCTATCTCCTCGTCATGAGTTATAATTACTGTTGTCTGCTTGTATTTTTTGTTCGATCTTTTAAATAACTCTATTATGTTTTGTGAATTTCTGCTGTCAAGATTGCCTGTTGGTTCATCTGCAAGCAATATCGCAGGAGCATTTATAAGGGCTCTGCCTATCGACACTCGCTGTTGTTGCCCGCCGGAGAGTTCGGTCGGAAGCTGTTTTTCCTTCCCCGAAAGTCTAAGCATATCAAGCATCTCCGTAACTCTCGTTGGATTTAAATTTTTGCCGTCAAGCACGGCAGGGAGCATTATATTTTCCTCTACATTTAAAATAGAAAGCAAATTGTAGAACTGATAAACTATCCCTATTTGCCTTCTCCTAAAGATTGCTCTTTCATCCGGTTTTAATTTGTATATATCCGTGCCATTTATAAATACTTTTCCACTTGTTGGGGTTTCAACTCCCCCAAGCAAATGAAGCAGTGTCGATTTGCCGGAACCTGACGGTCCCATAATCGCAACAAAATCACCCTGCTTTACCGTGAAACTGACATCTTTTAGTGCTTCTGTCTTATTTTCTCCTGCACCATATGTTTTACTGAGATTCTCCGCTCTGAGGATTTCCATCTACAACTCCTTTGTAAAACTTAATAGTAAATTTTGTGCCACCGTTTTTTCTGTTTTCTGCTTTTATCGTTCCATTTTGATTTTGGATTATCATCTTCGAAAGGGCCAACCCTATGCCAACGCTTGATTCGGCGCTATCCTTGCCTTTATAAAATCTTTCAAATATATGTGGCAGGTCTTCCTTTGAAATGCCCGGGCCGTTGTCCTCTATCGTTATTTTTGTATAAAGAACATTTTCGCTTACTCGCACCGCTATATATCCGCCTTGCGGTGTATGTTCCATACAGTTTTTTACTATATTTGAGATTGCTTCTATGCTCCAGTTTATATCGCCTATAAACGATTCTCCGCCCTCCGCAGTATAATCAAAAAGCTGATCCCTTATTTCGAGAGGTATCATTATGGATTCTGCCGCTTTTGCAACAAGCTCGGCAGTATCCGTCTTTTCTTTTTTCATCACAACGATACCCGCATCAAGCTTCGATATCTTTAACAGTGAAGAAATCAGCCAATCGAGCCTTCTAAGGTGTACATTTATTTCTGAAACATACTTCATGCGCTCCACATCTGTAAGGTCTTTTTTTTGCAAAAATGACATCAAAAGATTTATGGTTGTTAGCGGCGTTCGGAGCTGATGCGAAATGTCTGCGATCGAGTCTGTAAGATATATCTTCTCCTTTTGCAAAAGATATGCCCCTTCTCTTATTTTGACAGTCATCTTTTTTATCTCACTTTCGAGTACGGCAAAATCTCCCTCCTTTACATCTTCGAGCGCAACAAATGTATCACTGTGCAAAATCATATCTATCGTTTCTGCAAGCTTAGTTATCTTCAAATATCTCTTTTTATCCATATGAAGAGATATTGTTACAAATGCGAAGCATGTCACAAGCACAACTATCCCTGTCATAAGATTTAGCTTAAAACCTACAACGCACATAACAAAGCTTACTACGATATATAGAGCTAAGAGGCTCTTTGCGTCTTTATTCCTTAAAAAATGCAATCAGTCACCTACTTTATATCCTAATCCTCTGATGGTTTTAATGATTGTTGGGTTTTGCGGATCGTCCTCTATCTTCTCTCTAAGCCTTTTTATATATACTGTCAAAGTGTTATCGTTTACAAATTCGCCGGCAATATCCCAAATTTCTTCAAGCAATTTATTTCTGGAAAGCACAATGCCCTTGTTGTTTAAAAAGACCAAAAGCAATCTGTATTCCAAGACCGAAAGGAATATCTCTTCGTTTCCCTTGTGCACAGTTCCCTTTAAAGAATCAACCTTCAAATCGCCGATTTCTATAACCGATTTTGTTTTGTCATTTCTTCGTAAAATGTTTTTTATTCTCGAGACGAGCTCTCTTGGGCGGAAAGGCTTTGTAATGTAATCATCCGCACCCATATCAAGGCCTGTGACAGCGCTTGCCTCATCGTCGTAAGCTGTTATGAATATTATCGGCACATCCTTGTTTCTGTTTCCCGGCGTGTCTGCCTTTGCCGCCGAACAAATCGCATATCCGCTGCCGTCAGGCAAAGAAATATCTAAAAGTATCAAATCAAAACGCTCTTCATCTAAGATATCTAATGCACTCGACTGTTTCATCGTAGTTACAACTTCGAAGCCCTCTCCTTGTAGTAATTCTTTTAGATTTTGTATGATGTTTGCATCATCTTCAACTAATAAAATTTTACTCATTTTGTTACCTTCCATTTATATTTCTTTCTTATTCTCGGTTTTTTCATCGCTTCCTTTAATACTTCATTATACCAACGGCAAATTGACTTTTCAACTTTTAGCACATATAATCGTATTGCAGTCTTGTATGTGATTATAGTCATATGCGAGATGCAGATACGGAGGCAAAATCATGACAAAAAAATTTAGCAAATCAGAAATAATAGATCCAAACGGCACCGTTACAAAACAATATAAGATTCAATATAACGAGATAGGCACAACCTTTCACCTAAAGCCACAAAGAGCTGCGGAACTTTGCCAAGATACCGCAGTAATGCATAGTGACCTCGCCGGCTACTCGTTAGATTTTTTTAGAAAGAACTGCTGTGGATGGGTTTTAACATCGTGGCATCTTGTTTTTAGCTCTCTTCCTCGCGAAAATGAAGATATATCTATAACAACTTGGGCAAGGCCTTACAAAAGACTTCAAGCTGACAGAAGTTTTAAGGCTGTCGACAAGGACGGCGTCGAATATTTTCGTGCTATGAGTCGCTGGTTTTTATTTGATACAACAAAAAGAAAGCCCAAAAGACTTCCTGAGGGCTTCTTTGAAAAATATATTATCTCGCCACTACCGCTTGCTATAGAAGGTGAAGATTTTTCACAGACGAATCCTGCTCTCTTTACGCCTAAAAAAACTCGCATTTTCGAGGTAACCAGACGAGACCTTGACTCTAATTTCCATACAAACAACATCGCATATTTTGATTGGGCTTTTGACGATATCGACGATGAGCTCTTTGTAAAATATAATATACGCGACCTTTATGCTACATATGTCAAAGAAACTACAAAGTGTGACAAAATAAAAAGCCGATACCTCTCTCGCGCCATCGATGGTAAAACAATCGAGGTTACCAGCATTTTTTCTGATCCGGACGATGATGAGGCGATATTTGCTCGCATTTCCTCCGTCTGGGTTTTAAAAAAATAAATTAAAAATAGTCATATTTGTTAAACTTCTTCAGGCTGCCAATCAGCGGCCTCTTTTTCTATTTTGCTGTAGCATTTGCACTTTGTACCGTCCTCCATAATACCCGTGTCTTTACAAATAGGACATCTATAATGCGGTTTTACATAGTCAGTCGGAATACCGTTTTCTGTAAATATCTTCTCTATTTTTTCGGAAATTTTCGTATTTTCTGTGCGTATTCTTTGTATTTTCTTTTGTTTTTCATCTCCGTCCGATACTAAAGCTTTTGTAAGCGCCACATAATTTTTTTTGACCTCTTCTTCCATCTCTTTTATCTGTGGAAGCTGTTCATATACCTCTTCTTTTCTTATCTGTGCTTCTCTTTCGGCTTTTTCTTTGATATATCCATAGTATGCCAACACATGGGCTCTTGTCACTTTGCCATTTATATCTTTGCCGGTTTCTTTTTTCTTTTTGTTTTCAAGAATAGCATTTATATAATTCATGCTTGGGCTTGAAATGCCTGTTGTTTTTTTACAGGCCTCAAGTATTTCCTGCATAGAGCAGCCAAACTCGTCAAGCCACTTATCCATCAGCTCTATTTCTCCCTCTGACGGCGTCCTTGCGTTAAATCCAAGAGCCTTCATTATACGGCTATGCTCATAATGCCTCTGATCTACGCCCTCCAAATATCTTTCAACTTCAAAAGCTGTTTTAAACCCCCTGTTTGTCCAATCCTCGACAATCTTCGCAACATAATTTACACGCTCTTTGTTTCTTTGTTTACAATACTTATATGCACAGATGATGACCTGATGCGTTGCACCCATCATATCGATCCAATCTAAAATTTTAGATGTCTCACTGCCGTTTAATGGCCTTGCAAGGAGCTTTTCAATTTCTGCAAACATATGGCTTGTTGCTTTGTCATCAAGCACATGTAGCCTTGCTTCCGATTGGTCTATTCCCTTTAGCTCAGCATTGTTTTTCTTTATGCCATATAGGTTTTCTTTTAGCCTGCAAAAAACAACCTCGCCCCGCTCTCTTTTTATCGCACCTAATTCATGCCAATACTTCCATGCTTTTTTAACTTCCTTTTCCGCAATATGTAAGGTCTTCGCTATCTCTTCATCATCTACATTTTTACCTAAATCCACATACATCAAAGCAATTAGATATACCTTTACAAAGTTATCCGGCGCAGAGGGCAAATATTCATTTATAAATATGTTTTCTACCTTTGTATCAAACATATACTCGTTTTGTATTCTTGCTCGTTTCATATATGTCTTTTTTTCCCTTTTTTATTTTTGCAGATTTGCAAATCTCGTATATTTATTTTGCCATGCAACTTCTACTGTCCCGATCGGACCATTTCTATGCTTTGCGATCTTTACTTCGCAAATGCCCAGTTTTTCGGTCTCTTCGTTATATACCTCATCTCTATATAAAAACATTACAACATCAGCATCCTGCTCTATCGCACCGGATTCTCTTAAGTCTGCCAAGATAGGTCTGTGATTTTCTCTGTTTTCCGGTGCCCTTGAAAGCTGTGATAGAACTATTACCGGACAATCTACCTCTCTTGCCAGCAATTTTATTCCTCTTGAAATACTTGTGATTTCCTGTTGTCTGTTCTCAGTCCGTCTTTCGCCCTCCATTAACTGTAAGTAATCGATGATTATAAGATCAAGCCCTTGCTCTGCCTTCATCCTGCGGCACTTATTTTTCATCTCCATCAGCTTCACCCCGGGAGTATCATCAATAACAATGTGCATCTTGCCAAGTGCATCGAGAGCCTGAGCCATGTTGTCCCAATCCTCTTTGTCTACATCACCTGTGCTCATTTTTTGTGCTTCCACTCTTGACTCCATAGATAAAAGTCTCTGTCCGAGCTGCTCCTTTGACATTTCAAGGCTAAATATAAGCACATTTGCATTGCTCTTTTTTGCCGCATTTAATGCAATATTTAAAGCAAATGCAGTTTTTCCCATAGAAGGTCTTGCAGCCAAAACTATCATGTCTGACTTCTGAAATCCGCTTAGCTTCCTATCAACATCTGTTAACCCGCTTGGCACTCCTGTTACACTACCTTTTGTTTGAGAGCGTTGCTGTATCTGCTGGAAATTTTGTATTATTATTTTTGATATCTCTGTAAGTTCTCCGTGTTGCTTACCTCTTGCGATATCAAAAATGCCTTTTTCTGCAAATTCGAGAATATCAAGAGTCACCTCACTGCCTTCATAGCTTTTCGATGAAACCTTATCTGCAACTTGTATGAGTTTTCGCAATATCGCCTTTTCTGCCACTATCTTCGCATACTCTCTTACATTTGAAACAGTCGGCACTTCAGAAGAAAGCTGCGCCACATACGCTCGCCCACCGACAGCCTCAAGTGTCTTTCTCTTAACAAGTTCCTCTATTACCGTAATAGCATCAATCGGCGCATTGTCCTTTTGCAGGATCATCATCGCTTCGAAAATTTCTTTATTTGCTTTGCTATAAAAGTCCTCTGCTGTTATTTCATCCATTACATCAAACAAGACTTCCTTGCTCAGCATCATAGCTCCAAGAACTGATTTTTCTGCATCTAAATTGTGAGGAGGGATTCTTTCCATTTTTCTTTCCTATCCTTTTCGTACTATTTTACAACAACTTCTACCTTTAAGGTCGCTGTCACTTCCGGATGTAGCTTAACCTTTAGCTCTGTTGTGCCTGCCTGTTTTATAGGTGCATCGAGTAAAATCTTCTTTTTGTCAAGCTCTATGTCAAATTGCTCTTTGCACTCCTTTGCAATCTCCGCAGAAGTAATCGAACCAAAAAGCTTGCCATTTTCTCCTGCCTTTGTCTCTACCCTTACTGTTGCTTTTCTTATCTTTTCGGAAAGCTTTTCGGCGTCTTCCTTGCGCTCAGCTTCTTCCTGTGCTGCAATAGCTTTTTGATGTTCTAAGTTTTTGAGATTTCCTGCTGTCGCTTCTTTTGCAAGTCCTTTTGGAAAAAGCATATTTCTTGCATATCCATCATTTACTTTAACAACTTCTCCTTTTTTACCTTTACCCTTAACATCTGCTAATAATATTACTTTCATTTCGCATCTCCTATAATTTTTTTGATTTTATCTATAACCTCATCAGGCGCCATCTCCGTCTGTGCACCTGCTGTATTGAGGTGTCCGCCTCCGTTGAACTTTTCCATAATAACCTGTACATTCACTTCGCCTACAGATCTTGCGCTTATAACCGTTTTGCCCTTGTCATCTATTCCTACCGCAAACGACATTTTTATGCCTCTTATCATAAGGAGCTCATCTGCCGTTTGCGAACAAATCATCTGCGCATCCTGGTCCTTGCCCTCACATATTGCAAATGCCGCATCGCCTGTAAACTCTGCGCTATTGATCGCCGCCGCCTTGCTCATAAAGATTTTTTTCTCTACCTGAAACAACCTTTTTACATTGTAGAGGTCTGCACCCGTACGCCTCAGCCAAGCCGCCGCCTCAAAGGTTCGCACTCCTGCCTTGACCGAAAAATGATTTGTATCTACAAATATTCCTGCCAAAAGACCTTCAGCTTCAAGTTTTTTAACTTGTCTTCTTTCAATCATATATTGCAATATCTCTGTTACCAGTTCTGATGTCGATGAGGCATACGGTTCTAAATAAATAAGTGCCGGATTTTCAAACCCCTCTTCACTTTTTCTATGGTGATCTATAACCACAACCTTTGGCTTTTTATCAAGAATTTTTGGGCACTCTATCATGCTTGGCTTATGCGTGTCCACTATGATGACAAGCGAGTTTTTATCCACCAACTCGAGCGCTTTCTTATTGTTTATTATATTATATTCCTCTGATTTTTTCGCCTCATCGTATAAAAGGTCTAAAGCCTCGCCAAAGTCATTGACAACTATATATGTTTCCTTATTTAAAGGCTGTGCCAATCTGCTTATGCCCATCGCCGAACCAAAAGCATCCATGTCCGGATTTTTATGCCCCATAATAAATACTTTCGACGCTCTCTCAATAAGCTTTTTGAGACCGTATCCTATAACTCTCGACTTGCCTTTATTGGCTTTTTCTACAGTCTGTGCCTTGCCACCAAAATAATATATATCTTCTACATCTCTGACTACTGCCTGATCTCCGCCTCTGCCCTTTGCAAGATCAAGAGCCTGCTGTGCAAGCTCAGTATTTTCCTCCGGGGATTTACCCTGCATACCTATACCTATGGAAAGGGTAATCGGAAATTCGACGGTGCTTTCTATTTCCCTTATCTCGTCTAAGATAGGGAATTTTGCATCCATCTGTTGTCTACAATTTTCGGCATTAAATACAAGATTATAACAAAACGAATTTTGCCTTATTACGGCAGCTTGCATTCCTGCCGCCCACCGGCGTATGATGGCATCTATTTTCGTTACCATTGACATCTGTTTTTCTGCCGCAGTACCTGAATTTAGCTCATCGTAGTTGTCTATATTGACTATACCAAGGCACATTTTTTCGTTTTCGTATTTCTTTTCTGCCACATTTAGTTCTGTAACATCTACAAAAAAAACATATAGTAGCGAATTGTTTTTTTCATCTTTCCCCGCTTTGAGAAGCATCTCGAAATTTTTATTATTCCGCTCAAGCTGTAGTTTCTCTCCCGTCTTTGCCACTTCAAGCATCATCTCATATTTTACGCCTGTCAAGACGAAAATATCAGCACCTTCTATTCCCTCGTACGAAAAAACCTCGCTCATACGACTATTTGTCGCAAGAACCTTGCCCTCGCCAGAGACAACGCACATCGGCAAAGGAATGTTTTGCTCAAAGCATTTGTTTTCTTTTCCTTGTTCCATCTATTACTTCCCCGCTCCTTTGGTTATCCTGAACCTAATATTTATAAGCAGATCTATCACGCCAAGCATAAATAGTGCCGTATGGCCGATAGGGATTATCCATAAAGCCACACATATCAGGAAAGGCACTATTCGTGGCGTTCTTCTTTCCTTAAAGAATAAGAATATAACGCCAATACCTTGCAAAGCTATAATCGCCTGTACAAGGATATTGATGTTTACTATTACAACACCTGCGCCGGTAAGGCCGAGAGCCTTTAAGAGGTATCCTCCAAGATAAATCAAAAACCAGCCCATCACATCATTTGGTTTAAGAGCAAAATTTCTCATGTATGCAAATGGTTTTGTGCCCTCTCTAAAACGCATGCGCACGATAAAGTTGTACTCTATATACGAAATTATCGCAGTCAATATTATGATCATACTTGGCACTAATGATTGTGCCGCTTTGCACATAGCTGTTAGCTCTTTTGTAGCTTCTTCTTTGTCCATACCAAGAGCATCTAAAACCGTCTGATTATTTGCGAGTGTTTTGACACTGTCTTTGTAAAGGTTTGTTACATAATCACCTAAGCTTTCTCCCGAAAGGTATCCTGCCAAAAACACACAAACTACGCCTGCGCAAGCAAAAATTGCACCAAGGCCTATTATGTAATACGGATCCAATTTCTTTTTTACAAGCCCGCTCATCATAATCGGCGGAAGTACTATTATCATTAAAAATATTATCTCAAAATACATAGCTTCTCCTCTTTGATAGTGTCCTGTAATTATATCACAAAATCCCGAACTTTTAAAAGTTTCGGGATTTGTTTTTAGTCATTTTTCCTTTTGCACTAAATAAATTACTAATCAGCCTGATAAGGCAATAATGCAACTATTCTTGCTCTTTTGATTGCCTTAGTTACTTCTCTTTGATGCACTGCGCAAGTGCCTGTAACTCTCTTAGGAAGGATCTTGCCTCTTTCTGTTACAAACTTCTTGAGTGTTTCTACATCCTTGTAATCTATTGTTTTATTTTTGTCGGCACAGAACTGACAAACCTTTTTCCTTCTGTATCCGCCTCTTTTTCTTTCCATCTTGACTTATCTCCTTTCATTAGAATGGTATATCTTCATCCTCTATAGCCTGAAAGCCTTCCGGGATGCCATCTTGTGATGGTGTTGCTACATGCTCTTCATGTGGCCTGTCTCCCCATTCTAAAAATTTTACTCTTTCTGCGACAACCTCTGTTGTATAGATTTTTCTACCGTCTTTTTCGTAGCTTCCTGTCTGTATGCGCCCTTGGATTGCAACTAACTTCCCCTTAGCTAGATATCTTTCGCAGTTTTCTGCCTGCTTGCCAAAAACTACAACACTAGGGAAATCCGCACCTCTGTCGTTGCCTTCCCTATCTTTGCCCCTGTCAATTGCCAGCGAAAACCTTGCGATTGCAAGCTGTGTGCTTGTATATCTCACATCAGGATCTCTTGTTAATCTACCAATGAGTACAACATTATTCATGGTGCGCCCTCCTATTTTTCTTCCTTACTTATAATCATATGTCTGATTACATTGTCAGAAATACGCAATCTTCTGTCAAGCTCCTTTGGTAGTTCTGTGCTTGCAGCGAATTCGATAACAACATAATATCCTTCATTTTTCTTTTGGATTGGATATGCAAGCTTTCTCAAGCCCCATACATCTACCTTTTCGACTTCGCCATCAGCACTGATAATACCCTTTACGGCCTCTATTGTATCTTCCTTTACAGAATCTTCAAGAGTTGCATCAATGATGAACATTATTTCATACTTTTTCATCTTTTCACCTCCCTGTGGACTAAATGGCATCAGCCCTATTGCTGATGCAGAGAAAGTATAAATTTCGTACTTTTCTATTATACACGAAAAATTTATAAAATCAACTGCTTTTCCTTTATGGGGTTTTTATATATTGTGGCTTTGCAAAAATCGCAAACAAGCAAATAGAAATCCGTGACGGCATGTTTTTATAACATAACAGTGTTAGGAATTTTTCGCAGTCTGTTCTTCATTAGAGTGCCCTTTAACAGTCGACAGGAGTAAGCCTGACAGTATTAATCCTGCTCCTATCATGCCGTTTATCCCAAGACTTTCTCCTAAAAATACGCTTCCCAAAATTGCCGCAGAAAGTGGGTTTAATCCCGTGTAAAGACCTGCAGTTTCATTTGATATGTGGCGCTGTGCAACAGGCTGCAGTGTGAACCCAAAGCCTGTACATATCACCGCAAGTGCAATCAAAGGTAACCATTCTGTCGGCTGCGTTGGTAGCTGTGGCGTTTCAAACACAAATGTGGCTATAATTGAAAAAACGCCCATAAATATAACCTGCCATATACCTATCAACAGCGTGTTGCCCTCTTTTGACAATCTACCTGTCACGATGATCGCTATGGCATACAAAAATGCAGCTAAAATACACATCGCTTCGCCTTTGCCAATCGATACACTGCCTCCTTTAATCGTCAAAAATCCGACGCCAGCAAGAGTGATAAGACCGCATCCGACATATATCTTCTTTGGTGCGCGTCTCAAAAGTATCGCCTCTATAAGAGGTACGAAAACTATCGCGGTATTTTCTAAGAATGAAACGGTTTGGGTGTCGGTGTATTTAATACCAAACATCTCCGCAGTCATAACAAGAAAAAATACAAAGCCTATTGTGGCTCCTTTTTTTATAACCTTTTTGTCGCTTTTGACTATGCTCTTTCTAAATATAATCACTAAAAAAATAGTTGCGAGTATAAAACGCAAACTGAGCACATTAAACGGCTCCATGCCCGATATCATATGTTTTGACATGATATATGATGTACTTCTTGCTATTATTACTCCTGCCATCAGCAGTTTTGCCTGATTTTTTGTCATTTTTCTACCCTCTTGACAAAATTATAATACGGGAGTATCTTTGAGTAAATTTACAATATTTCAATTCTTCTTTGATTTTTTATCAAAATTAATTTGCAATTTATCTTCTTTGTTTCCGCATAATCCTTTTGCACATTTACATATGAAAGGAATCCTCTTATATGAATACAGAAAAATTCGAAGTTTTACTTTCGGTAATAAAAACCAAAAATCTTTCAAAAACCGCACAGCTTCTCGGCTACACACCGTCTGGGGTGAGCAGGATTATCAAGACGTTAGAAAACGAGCTTGGCTTTCCTCTTTTTGTGCGTAGCAAAAAAAGTCTTACGCCGACAAAAAGCTGTGAGGCCTTGCTACCGTTGGTCAAAAGCTTTTTACAAAGCGCTTCTGACATAGAAAGCTTTTCGGCTAGCGTATGTGGACTTCTTGCAGGCACTCTCACGGTAGGAACCTCTGCAAGTATGTATTATGCCCCTCTCGTAAAAATTATCAAAGAATTTAATCTGCTATACCCTGATGTCAAATTTAATATTGTCGAAGATACGAGCTCCCACTTTGCGACAGCTCTTGAACAAGGTAAAGTGGATTTTTGTATTATGAGCCGCAGAAGTGGCGACTTTTTATGGGAACATCTCTGTTACGATGAGCTCATCATCTGGGCAAATAAAGAGCACCCTTTTGCAAAATCAAAAGGCATCTCAATTAGTCAATTGCGAAAAGAAAAATTTGTCGATATCTACCCTAACATTGATACCGACAAAAAGCGTTTCTTTGAAAAATTCGAAATTGAACCGGACATACAATATACCGCAAATGACCTTTTTGCATACTATGCGATGGTGGAAGCAGGTCTTGGCATTGCTGTTGCAAACAGGAATTATACAGGCAACTTTAAAGGCGATGTTGTGTCTGTCAGCATAGACCCTCCTTATTTTACAGAGCTTGGCATAGCCACTCCAAAGCTTTCGTCTCTTTCACCCGCGGCAAAATCGTTTTTGGATTTTGTAAAATCGCAAAAAAAGACAGAGCTCTTAAGCTCTATCTCATATAAGCATCTTTTTTAGGTTATCTACTTCCAAAGGACTTCCGGATAAAGGCCCTTATCTTTTAAAGATTGCAAGGCATTTTTTACATTTCCCTTATCCTGCTTATACGTCACGCCGTGCCACTTGTCATGTGATTTTAACACCTTGCAGGTTGCCTTGTCCTCCTTGATCAACTCGTCGGTAACCTTTGGTATCAAGTACTCGGCACTCTTTGGATTTTCTCTTAAAGCCTCATCTAAGAACTTTGGAAATCTCGCCTCAAGCTCCTGCATCATCTCACTTGTATAGCCCCAAAAATTCATAGACACCTGCTTATTCTCATCGAGCGGAATCCATTCATTTTCATCCTCGGTATATGCGATATTATCTCCTCGCCTCATAATCTTCGTTCTTTCCACGATGTCGGCAAGAAAACCATTTTCATCAACCTCACATATGCCTCGTGCGACATGTCCGTTTTCTGTTATCGTGTTTTTGAGCATGTAGGAAACCATCGCGAAGCTTCCCTTTTTATTGCCCGTCCCCACGAGGAAATCATAAATTGTCTGAAATGCTCCTGGGCCGTAATAGTCGTCTGCGTTTATAACCGCAAATGGTCCTTTTACTATCTCTCGTGCCGTCATGATCGCATGCCCTGTACCCCATGGCTTTTCTCTTTCGACTGGCACCTTATATCCTGTTGGCAGGTCATCAAGTCTTTGGAAAGCATATTCTATCTCTATATACTTTCCCGCTCTGTCAGCCACGAGCTCATCAAAGGCCTCCCTCATTTCTTCCTTTATTATAAATATAGCCTTTTTAAATCCTGCCATCATCGCATCATAAAGCGAAAAATCAAGGATTATCTCTCCGGCATCAGTTATTTTGTCTATCTGCTTGAGCCCGCCGTAGCGCGAGCCCATGCCTGCCGCCATGATAACCAAAACCGGTTCCTTGCTATATTTTTTTATTTTATTTATTGTCTTCTTCGTCATATCTTTCCTGTACATCCTTTAGCATATCGCTCTCTTCGACGATATCCGCTTCCACTGTATCTAGACGATCCTGCTTTGCCTTTTCCTTTGCACGCATTTTTTCTTTCCACTTTTCTTTTTCCTTTTTAGGCGGATAAAAATACAGTGCAACACCGGAAAGACAAGTCATACCTACAAATGCGCCGCCAAGTACATCGGATGCGTAGTGCACGCCAAGATAAATTCTGCTGAGGCTTATTGCAAACGCCAAAACCACTAAGAGTGTTGCGTAAATTATTGCTTTCTTTTTGCTGTCTGTGTTTTTGCAAATTATATATGCAAGCAGTATAAATACCGCTATTGCTGTCGCCGTATGACCGCTTGGATACGAATATCCGCTTTCCTGTATAAGCATATCTGCCACATCGGGTCTAGGTCTTTGTATAATAAGCTTCGCTACCCTGTTTAGCACCGAAGAAATGATTGCTACAAGCGCAATCGGTATCCCGTAGGTTTTTCTCGTTTTTTCAAAGGCTAGAAGCAATATGCATATGATAATTATAGCCTGCCAATTTCCAAGATATGTAATGAGCTCAACAAGAGTAGTCAGCCAATCCGCTCTGATGCTTTGTATCGCTCCGCCGTAATAAGCATCAAAGTAATCAGCGTTTCCATTCATAACGATCGCCGTAACCGCTATAAACCCTATAATGCCACCTTCCAAGCACCACAATTTATAATTGAACATGTAGTTTCCTCCGTTGCTTTCTATGTTTCCAACTCTTGCCATTATACACTTTTATATAGAAGTTCTCAATAATAATATGATATAATCGTAATGCAAAATGGATATTTGGAGGGATTAAAGTGAAAATTTTCGGAAATATACCGGGCGCGATCAAAGTCTATGGAAGCCTAAAATATCTCAATCAATATAAAAGGGAAATCGACGATGCAAAAGCAAAGGGTGACCAAGAAAGAGAAATGAAAAACATCCTGCTTGCAAGTAGCACTTGGAGCAAGAAGCTTACAGAAGCTCTTGGCATCGATGTACAGGTTTATGGAAGGGAAAATCTACCGACACAAGGCCCTGTTGTTTTTATGTCTAATCACCAAGGATATGCTGACATACTCGCTTTATGTGCGGCCATAGATACTATTCAATTTGGTTTTGTCGCAAAAAAAGAACTTGGCAAAATCCCTTTGTACGGTAAATGGATGGAACGCATACGAAGCGTTATGATGGATAGAGATAATCCAAAAGAGTCTTTAAAAGCTATTATGCAAGGCATTACCCTCCTCAAGGAAGGATACTCACTTGTCATCTTCCCTGAAGGAACACGAAGCAAGGGCGGCGATATGATTGACTTCAAGCCCGGCTCTATGAAGCTTGCTACAAAACCGAAGGCTCCTATCATCCCTGTGAGCCTCGACGGCTCAGCTACCGTTTTTGAGGATACCGGCATCATCTCCTCAGGGGTTATAAAGGTATTGTTTCACCCTGCAGTCAAAACAGCTTCGATTGCAAAGGGCGATGAAAAAAAACTAAATGATGAAGTACACGATATTATTAAAAAAGGTGTCGAAGAACTAAAAAACAAGAGGGCTTTTTAAATCCTCTTGTTTTTTTGAATCCATGGTTTATAAAGTTATAGGTGCAATCTTAAATACCTATTCCCATATTCTTTTTGGTTCGAGCAACAACCTCTCGCGCTATTTTATCTGCCCTGCTTGCACCCTCTTTTAACACCTCTATAAGCTCATCCGAATACCTTATCTGTTCATATTTTTCTTTTATAGGAGCAAGCCCTTTTACTACAACTTCAACCAAATCCTTTTTGAAATCTCCATAGCCTTTGCCCTCATATTTTTTTTCGATATCTGCTATCGATAAATCTGAAAACGCAGTATAGATGTTCATTAAGTTGCTAATGCCGGGTTTGTTTTCTTGGTCAAATCTCACTACCCCATCTGAGTCTGTAGTTGCCTTCATAATAGCTTTTTTAATTTTTGCTTCATCGTCTAAAAGCGATATTCTCGAAAGCTCATTTTCAGCGCTTTTGCTCATCTTTTTTGTAGGTTCATCGAGTGCCATAATTTTTGCACCCTCTTTTAAATATCTGCCCTCCGGCATTACAAAAGTTTCCCCGTATTTGTTATTAATACGCGCGCAGAGATCTCTTGTAAGCTCTATATGCTGTTTTTGATCTATTCCAACCGGTACAATATTTGTATCATATACGAGTATGTCAGCTGCCATAAGTACAGGGTACATAAAAAGCCCTGTTCCTACTGATTCTTTACCCTTGCCCTTGTCCTTAAATTGTGTCATCCTCGAAAGTTCTCCCGTATATGATGAGCAAGTTAATAGCCACGAGAGTTCTGCGTGAGCCGGTACTGTTGACTGTACAAACACAATACTCTTCTTTGGATCTATACCGATCGCCAAATATAAAGCCGCCACATCTAAAATATGTTCTTGTAAAACTTCCGGTTTTTGTTCTACTGTTATCGCATGTAGATCTACTATACAATATATACAATCATGTTCATCTTGTAATTCTACGAATTGCTTTAATGCTCCAAGGTAATTGCCCAGATGAATATTACCTGTAGGTTGTACTCCCGAAAAAACTCTGCCCATTTTTCTTTCCTTTCCGATCCCTTGATCTTTTTATTATCCTTTTAACTCGTTTGCAAACTGTTCTAATATCTTTTTCTCTGCCCTTGAAATGGTCATTTGCGATACTCCAAGTTGCCTCGCAATCTCACTTTGAGAGATGCCTTCGACAAAACGCTTTTTAAAGATATATCTGTTTGTACCGCTAAGACTGTCGAGCACTTTTTGTATAATCTCATAATTTTCGACATCCTTATATCCTTTTTCATCCTTTGCAGTAAATTTTTCGAAGATTGAAGTGCCCCCTTCTTCACCGTTTTCATCAAAGGTTTGATTTAACGAAAGAGCACCATATGCTGCACTGCTTTCCATTGCTCGCAGGATAGTCTTTTCTTTTTCGCCCATCGCTTCTGCTATCTCTGAGACTGTTGGCTTTCGCCCAAGCTTTGCCGTCAACTGTTCGCGCACTTTAACCATCGAAGAAGAAACTTCCTTCATATGGCGTGGTACTTTAACACTCCAGCCTTTATCGCGAAAATGTTTTTTTATCTCGCCTAGTATTGTGGGAGTCGCAAAGCTTGTAAATTCAAAACCCTTCGTGGGATCAAATCTCTCAACCGCTGAAATAAGAGCTATAGCGCCAACCTGATATAAATCATCATAATCCATCCCTTTGCCGAGGTATTTTTTTATAAGAATATCGACAATGTAAAGATATTTTTCTACTATTTCGTTTCTCAGCTCTATATCCCTATTTTCGTAATATTTAAGAAATAGTTCTTTATCGCGCATACTTTTTCACCAGGGTTATCTTTTTGCCACCGTCCTCTTTGTTTTCAACATTTATCCTGTCCATTATGGTTTTTATAACAAAAACGCCCAGATCGCCTTCGTTTGGACAATCTAAACATATCTCGCATTGTTTTTTGACATTATGAGCGCTTGAAGATGCAATTTCAATTTTGAATTCGTCGCTGCTTATGTCTATCTCAAGCTCATATTCATCACACCAAAAATCATATCCGTGACAAACTACCGCCTTGCATGCCTCTACGGTTGCCATTCCTATATCTTCAGCAGTATTGGCATCAAACCCAGCGGCAACTGCTGAAGACATAACCGTATCCTGACATATTTTTATATATTCCGGCTTACCCGGAAGTCTTAATTTAATTCCATTAGTAGACATTATTGATCCTTTTCCTCCGCATCGTTGATGACCTTCGCCATCGAAATTATATTCGCATCATCAGCGACCTTCATTATTTTCACTCCCTGTGTTGCTCTGCTAAGCTCCGAAACCTCCTTTGTCGCTATGCGTATAATAATGCCCTCCGAATTAATGAGCAAGACTTCATCATCATCTTCAACGCTAAGTGCTCCTATAAGTTCGCCTGTCTTATCAAACTTTCTCTTGTCATATGTAAGAATACCCTTGCCTCCTCTGTCTTGAGTTCTGTATTCCTTGACTTTTGTCCTCTTGCCGTATCCTTTTTCTGTCACAACAAGCAGCTCGTCACTAGTATCGTTTACAAGACACATGGATACAACCTCATCCCCGTCATCAAGCTTGATAGCGCGCACTCCGCTTGCGCCTCTGCCCATCGGTCTCACGGTTGTCTCATTAAACCTGATACTCTTACCTTGCTTTGTAACTATTATCACATCGTCATTCCCGGAGGTTTGCTCTATTGCTATAAGCTCGTCACCATCCTTTAGGTTAATTGCAATTATGCCGTTTTTCCTATTTGTATCAAATTGAGAAAGTGCAGTCTTTTTAATTACACCCTTCTTTGTAACAGCCATCAGGAACATATCTTCCTTGAACTCTTTTATAGGGATTACCGCATTGATACGCTCCCTTTGAAGCAGATTTAAGAAATTAACTGCAGGAGTTCCCTTTGCTGTTCTTGTCGCTTCAGGTATTTCATATGCTTTTATCTTATGAGCCTTACCATAGTTTGTAAAAAACATCAGGTAATCGTGAGTTGAAGTCATAATTAAATTCTTCACAAAGTCATTTTCCCTCGTTGTAAGCCCCGTTATGCCCTTGCCACCTCTCTTTTGAGTCTTATATGTGTCTGCAGGTATTCTTTTTAGATATCCGAGGTGAGTTAATGTAACTGCGACGCTTTTTTCCTCGATCATATCCTCTTCGTCAATTTCATTTACCGCAGCAGTTATCTTTGTTCTTCTCTCGTCCGCATATTTTTCCTTAACCTCAAGCATCTCATCTCTGACTACTCCCATGAGAAGCTTTTCGTCTGCAAGAAGCGAATTATAATATGCTATCTTTTCCATGAGCTCATTATACTCATTTTCTATCTTTTCTCTTTCAAGCCCCTGAAGTCTTGCAAGTCTCATATCTAGGATGGATTGTGCCTGTATATCGGTAAGTGCAAATCTTTCGATCAGCTTTTCCTTAGCATTGTTATATGAAGCTCTTATTATCTTGATTATCTCGTCTATATTATCAAGAGCTATCCTAAGGCCCTCTAAAATGTGTGCCCTCGCCTCTGCCTTTTTGAGGTCAAATTGAGTTCTTCTTGTTAAAACATCCTTTTGGTGCTTTAGATACTCGTCAAGCATTTGATACAGGTTCAAAACCTTTGGTTCACCATCAACAAGCGCAATCATAATCATGCTAAATGTATCTTGAAGCTGTGTATGCTTGTAAAGCCTGTTTAGAGTTATCTGCGGGTTTGCATCTTTTTTGAGCTCCACTACTATCCTCATACCGTGTCTACTCGACTCGTCACGGATAGTTGATATACCGTCAATTTTTTTATCCTTAACAAGCATCGCCATTTTTTCGATAAGTCTTGCCTTATTTACTTGATAAGGGATTTCGGTTATGACAATCTGCATTCTGCCTCTTGTCGTTTCTTCTATCTCAGTTTTAGATCTTACTAAAATCTTTCCTTGACCGGTCCTATATGCCTCCTTAATTCCGTTTTTACCAAGAATCATGGCACCTGTCGGAAAGTCAGGACCTTTTATAATTTTCATTATATCTTCGATAGTTGCGTCCTCATGATCTATCATATAGCAAGCCGCATCTATCGTCTCGGCCAAGTTATGAGGCGGTATAGAAGTTGCCATACCTACAGCTATACCGTTAGAGCCGTTTACTAAAAGATTTGGAATCCTTGCAGGAAGAACTGCAGGCTCCTTTTCCTCCTCATCAAAATTCGGTACGAAATCAACAGTTTCCTTTTCGATATCACGAAGCATCTGAAGTGCATATGGCGTCATCCTTGCTTCTGTATAACGCATCGCCGCAGCTCCGTCACCGTCGACGGAGCCAAAGTTTCCGTGACCGTCAACTAGCATATATCTTGTTGAAAAATCCTGCGCCATCTTTACCATCGCATCGTATATCGAGCTGTCTCCGTGTGGGTGATATTTACCCATTACATCTCCGACTATACGCGCCGATTTTTTATGTGGTTTATCAGGTGTAACGCCAAGCTGGCTCATTCCGTAAAGAATCCTTCTGTGTACCGGCTTGAGTCCGTCTCTTACATCAGGAAGAGCTCTGCTGACTATAACGCTCATCGCATAATCTATGTACGAGTTTTTCATTTCATCATGAATCTCATGCTGTATCATTTTATTGTCTTCATGCATCATCTTTGTCATCGCCTTACTCCTCCTTTCTAAATATCAAGATTTTTAGCATACTTCGCATTTTCTTCGATAAACTTTCTTCGTGGCGGCACCTTATCACCCATGAGAGTTGTAAATATCTCATCTGCAACCGCAACATCTTCAAGCGTTATCTGTATAAGCGTCCTGTTTGTGTAATCCATAGTTGTTTCCCAAAGCTGGTGGAAATCCATCTCACCAAGACCCTTATACCTTTGAATTGTCATCTTGCCTGGTTTTTCGGCAATCTCCGCTAATAGCTTTTCCTGCTCTCGATCGGAATACGTATAGTAAACATCATTTCCCTTTTTAACCTGGAAAAGCGGTGGCTGTGCCGCATATACATAGCCCCCTTCTATAAGCGGCCTCATATACCTATAGAAGAATGTCAAAAGCAATGTCCTTATATGAGCTCCGTCAACATCGGCATCCGTCATGATAATAATCTTATGATATCTCAGCTTCTCAATATCAAAATCATCACCTATATTACAGCCAAATGCAGTTATCATATTTTTTATCTCATCGCTGTTTAAAATCTTATCAAGTCTTGCTTTTTCAACATTTAATATCTTCCCTCTTAGAGGAAGAACAGCCTGTCTTTTTCTATCTCTGCCGTTTTTTGCAGAACCTCCCGCAGAGTCACCCTCTACAAGGAATATCTCAGAAAGAGCAGGATCCTTTTCCTGACAATCTGCAAGTTTACCCGGAAGTGAAAAGCCCTCAAGTACACTGTTCTTTCTAGTTATATCTCTTGCCTTCCTTGCCGCCTCTCTTGCTCTTGCTGCCTGTAATGCCTTGTTCATTATGATTTTTGCTTGTGCGGGATTTTCCTGTAAAAATGCCGTGAAATACTCATTTGTCTTTGTTTCTACAAATCCCTTCATCTCGCTGTTTCCGAGCTTTCCCTTTGTTTGACCCTCAAACTGCGGATTTGTAAGTTTAACGGAAATTACAGCAGTAAGACCTTCCCTTACATCATCGCCTGAAAGAGGATTATCATTTTCCTTTAAAAATTTATTTTTCTTCGCATAATCATTAAAAACTCTCGTAAGAGCAGATTTAAATCCGGATAAATGATATCCACCGTCAACAGTATTTATATTATTTGCATATGACATGATGAGCTCACTGTATCTATCCGTATACTGGAAAGCAACCTCGACCTCCATGTCTCCTTTGCCGGTTTTATCCTTTCCTTGAGCTTCAAAATATACGATATCAGGGTGTATGGACTCCTTATTTTTATTCATAAATTGGACAAATTCCTTTATTCCACCCTCATAATGAAACTCCTCTTTTTTAGGCTTTTCTTCACGCAAATCACTTAAGGTTATTTTTATACCCTTATTTAAAAATGCCATTTCGCGCAATCTATGCTCAAGAGTATCAAAGCTAAATACAGTCTCCTCAAAAATCTCAGGGTCCGGCCAGAATGTTGTCTTAGAACCGGTATTATTAGCCTTGCCTACAATGTGCATTTTTTCGGTAGTCTTTCCTTTTTCAAAGGTTAAAGCATAAACATTACCGTCCCTTTTTACCTCAACCTCCATCCTTGTGGAAAGGGCGTTTACAACAGATGCACCTACACCGTGAAGTCCGCCGGATACCTTATATCCTCCACCGCCAAACTTACCGCCGGCATGAAGAACAGTATGTATAACCTCTACCGCAGGTATCTTTTCCTTTGGGTGTATATCAACAGGCATTCCTCTACCGTCGTCCTCTACTGTTACAGAATTATCCTTATTTATAGTTACATTTATCGTTTTACAAAATCCAGCAAGCGCTTCATCGACGCTATTATCAACTATCTCATATACCAAATGATGAAGGCCTTTTTCCCCTGTAGAGCCTATATACATACCAGGCCTTTTTCTGACAGGTTCAAGTCCCTCAAGAACTTGTATTTGGTCTGCACTATACTGTTGTGTGCTATTTTCTTTTGCCATCTTTCTCTCCTTATTTTTTTAATATATAAAATACATTTAATTATACAATAAAACGCCCATTTTTTCAATTTAATGGACGTTTTTTATATTTTTTATATTAAATTACCTTTTTCTATTTTTAAGACCCTTACCCTATCTAATTTTTCTAATACTCTTTTTGAAATTTCCGTTGTTGTTATAAATATTTGAACATCCTTTAATGTCTCTATTAAAAAGTTTTGTCTCCCTATATCAAGCTCACTAAAAACATCATCAAGAAGTAATATTGGACTTTCTTTTTTTTCTTCTTTTAAAATTATAATCTCTGACAATTTTAAAGATAACGCCACAGTTCTTTGTTGACCCTGCGAACCATACTTTCTTGCATCTACCCCATTTATCTCTACTTTTATATCATCTCTATGAGGCCCTTTTGAAGTAGTTTTATATAAAAAATCTCTATTTTTATTTTTTTCTACCTCTCTCTTATATATTTCTTTTATTTTTTCTATATATATTTTTTTATCATTCTTTTCCTCTTGTAAAATATTATTTAAAGGAATATCAGATAAATATGTTATTTTTAAGTTCTCCTTTTCTCCTGTAAGCTTATTATGTAATTGCTTACTTATTTCTTCTAATTTTTTTATAAAATTTATTCTTTCATATATAATTTCAGAGCCGTATTTTATGAGCTGTGCATCTAAAACTTCTTTTATTTTTTCATTTTTATTTATATCTTTTAAAAAGGCGTTTCTTTGAGATAATACTTTTTTATATTTTATAAGATTATCTAAATAAGAAAATTTTAATTGCGAAATTTCTTTATCTATAAATTTCCTTCTTTTTTCCGGCTCTTCTTTTATTATTTTTAGGTCTTCAGGAGAAAAAATAACAGTTATTATATTATCTAACACATCTTTATATTTTTTTAAATTTACTCCATTAAGCTTAAAAGCTTTCTTCCCTTTTTTATCTATATAAATTTCTATTTCTTCGTCTTCATCAAACTTATTAAAGTATGTTTTTATTTTACAATATTCTTTTTTAAAGCTTACTATTTCGTTTGAATTAGATGTTCTAAATGATTTTCCAAAAGCAGAAATATATAGAGAATCTAAAAGATTTGTTTTACCTTGTGCATTTTCTCCTAATATTATATTTATATTTTTATCAAATTCTATTTTTGATAAATCATAATTTCTATAATTTTCTAATTCTACTTTTTTTATATACATTATTTACTTCATACCTAATAAATTTAAAATTAGTTTGATGAAATTCTTACAGGAAGAACTAAATATTCATAATTATCTCCTTTTATTGGCTTAATTATACAAGGAGAAACATTACTATTTAATTCAAGTGCTATCTCTTCATCATTTATTGCTTTAACAGCCTCATATATATACTTAGAATTAAATCCTATTTCAAGATCTTCTCCTTCTTTTTCTATTATAATATCTTCTTTTACGCTACCTTCTTCAGATCGCGAAGTTATATTCATTAGATTTCCTTTTATATTACACCTTATAAGATTATTTTTACCTTCTTTAGCAAGTAATGAAGCTCTTTCTATACCCACAAGAAAATCATTTCTATTTATTAAAACTCTTGTTTTATATTCCTTAGGGAGAATATCTTTGTATTTTATAAATTCACCATCTATAAGAGATACAGAAATTTTAGTATCCTTTAGGATAATATTAATTCTCTTTTTCCCAACAATCATTTCTACATCATTTTCTTCTTCTGTTTCTAATAAAATTTTTAAGATTTCAGAAAGGCTTGCTGCAGGAATTAATATATTCTCTCTTTTTTCATTTTTTAATTTTTCTCTACAAATAGCCATTCTAAAACCATCAAGAGCTACTACATTTAAAATATTCTCCTCTATTTCAAATAGAACCCCAACAATAACACCTTTACTTTCGTCAGAACTTGCAGAAAAATAAGTGCTTTTTATCATATTTTTTAGTATTTCTTTATCAAAAGAAAGTTTATTTGAAGTATCTTCTATATCTATAATATTGGGAAAAGTATCTGCTTTTATTCCTGTTATATTAAATTCACTTACTGAAGATTTTATAATTACATTATTATCTTGTAATTCAATTAAAATAGTTTCATTTGGAAGTTTTCTTATTATATTAAAAAATAAGCTTGCAGGAATAACAATAGATCCTTTTTCTTCAACAACTGCCTCTATTGTTTTTTCTATACTTATATCAAGATCAGATGCACTTAGTTTTATTTTATTATCTTGTGCCTCTATCAAAATTCCTTTCAATATAGGCATAGTTGTTCTTATAGTAACTGCTTTAGATACAGTATTTAATGCCTTTGAAAGTATTTGTTGGTTACAAGTGAATTTCATAATTTAAAACCTCCAAAATTCTTATTTTTATTTATTTTTTTAGTAGAAATAGTAGTAGAAGTTGTGATTATGTGGAAAACCTAAATTTTTATTTAAAAATTAAAGAAAAATTATTATAAAAATTTGTTGATAAGTTGTAATCATTATGCACACTATGCACACTCTTTTTTATAAAACTATTCTGTTTTTTAGATTTTCTATACAATTATTTAATTCTTCACTATTTTTTATTTCCTTTGAAATTTTTTCGTATGCATGAAGAACAGTAGTATGATCTTTTCCACCAAAAGACTTACCTATTTTAGGGAATGAATAATCTGTTAATATTCTTGAAAGATACATCGCTATCTGTCTTGGATAAGCTATATCTCGAGAGCGTTTTTTCCCTTCTAAATCTTTAACAGAAATATTAAAATATTTAGAAACAACTCTTTTTATATTATCTATATTTACATTTTTTTCATCAGAAGAGAATATATTTTTTAAATTTTCTTTTGCAAATTCAGGAGTTATTTGTTTATTAAGCATAACAGACATACTTAAAATATTTGTAAAGGCTCCTTCAAGCTCACGCACATTATTTGTTACTTTTTCTGCAATCATAGAAAAAACAGTTTCTATATTTTGATCTATTATTATATTTTCTTGTTCCGCTTTTTTAGTTAAAATAGCCATTCTTGTTTCATAAGTAGGTCTCTTTATATCTGCTATTATATTCCACCCAAATCTCGATTTTAATCTCTCATCAAGACCTGTTAATTCTTTTGGTGGACGATCGCTAGAAATAACAATTTGCTTATTTAAATCATAAAGAGAGTTAAAAGTGTTAAAAACTTCCGTTTGTGTAGCTTCTTTATCTTTAAAAAATTGTACATCGTCTATCAAAAGAATATCTACTTGTCTATATTTATCCCTAAATTCCCTTGTCTTTTCATTTTTTATAGCACCTACAACTTCATTTGTAAACATCTCACTTGTAACATACAAAACTCTCATATTTTCGTGATTTTGAAAAATATGATTACAAATAGCATGCATAAGGTGGGTTTTACCAAGACCGGATTCACCATAAATATATAAAGGATTATAGTTAGATGCAGGATTTTCTGCTACAGCAAGAGATGCTGCATGTGCATATTCGTTATTTGAACCAACTACAAAATTGTCAAATGTATATTTAGGGTTAATTATAAGTTCGCGGTTAAAATCCGTTGTAACTGTGGATGTTGTAGAAGTAAAATTTGATTTTTTATTATTGTACTCATTAGAAATAAGAAATTTTATACGATATTTTTTCTTAAAAATAGCTTCACAACAACCTTCTAAAAGATGCATATAACGACTAGCTATTGTATTTAGAGCAAAAGAATTATCACACAATATATAGAGAGTGTTATTAGAATCGTCTATTTTTTGTAATTTTAAAGGTAAAAACCAAGTTTCAAAAGTAACTTCATTTACAGTAGGTTCCAGCAATTGCAATACTTTTTGCCATTTCTCTTCGTGTGAATTCATCTATTTTAATCTCCCTAAATAATAGTTTTTTATAAAGTATAAATATAATAACAATAAAGTTATCCACAAACAAGTAGCAAAAATATTATAAAAAAGAACAAAAAGAAATATAATTATCCACAAGTTGTGGATAAAGTTGTTAATATTATCAACAACCATACTATATATTGTGGTTTATAAAAAAACAAACAAAAAATAGTTATAAAAAAAAACAATACAAGATTTCTAAGCTCTATATTTTATTGACTTTTGAGACTTCAATGAGGTATAATCTACAAGCGTATGTACTCAATTGCAATTTAGATTGAGTTTTTAGTATTCTAAAAAAGGAGGAAAAATATTATGAAAATGACTTTTCAACCAAAGAAAAGACAGAGAAAAAAAGAACATGGCTTTAGAAAAAGAATGAAAACAAAGAGTGGCAGAAATATTCTGAAAAGTAGAAGAAATAAGGGAAGAAAATCACTGACAGCGTAAAATGCGAAAAGATAATGTTTTAAGTGGGAAAAAAAATTTCGATATAGTTTATAGAAAAGGAAATTCGGTTGCCCACAAGTATGTAGTTATTTTTTATAAAAAAAACAACTTAAAAAGCGAAAGAATAGCTTTTCTCGCTAGTAAAAAAGTAGGCAATGCGGTGATGAGAAACAGAGCAAGAAGACTTATGAAAGAAAGTATAAGAAAATGCAATTTTGATTTCACCGGCTATGATGTGATATTTATTGCCAGAAACACTATCAAAAAAGAAACAAAATTAGAAGATGTAAAAAAATCGATAATATCTGCAATTAAAAAGACAAAAGTTTTATGCAGATAGCTTAAGCAGAGGGTGTAGGAGTGAAAAAGATATTTATTTTATTAATAAAAGCTTATCAAAAATTCCTCTCTCCTATACTGCCTAAAAGCTGTAGATTTTACCCTACCTGTTCCCAGTATTTTATACAAGCACTCGAAAAATACGGGGTTTTGAAAGGTAGCTACTTAGGAATAAAAAGGATTTTAAGATGTCATCCTTTTAACCCAGGAGGATATGATCCTTTACCATAGACTAATTGGAGGAATAGATGAATACATTTACAGGAATATTTGCAAAGCCTCTCGGTCGTTTACTTGAAGCAATATACAGTGTAGTTGGTAACTATGGTATATCGCTTATTATAATAACAGTAATAGTAAAGCTTTGTCTTTATCCTTTGTACTTGAAACAGATGAAATCAATGGCGATTACACCTGATGTTCAAAAAAAGATGAAGCAAATACAGCAAAAGTACGCAAATGACAGAGAAACACTAAATATGAAGACGGCGGAGCTGTATAAGGAGGAAGGTATAAATCCGGCAAGCGGTTGCTTACCGATGTTGATACAATTACCTATTATATTTGCACTGTTTGCACTTCTTAGAAATCCAATGGCATATATCAGCGACAATACTGTGATGCTAAATGCGGTACACGAATCATTTTTATGGATATCTGACCTAAGTCAGGCAGATAGGTGGATACTTCCTATTATAGCCGGGGTATCAACATTTATTTCATACTCTATATCTATTAAAAACAGCACATCAGGCCCAAATGAAATGAAGGGTATGATGAAGATGATGAAATACTTTTTCCCGGTAATGATTTTCTTAATGGGTAGAACCTTCCCGGCAGGACTAGCTCTTTATTGGTCATTTGGACAGTTTATGCAGATATTCTTCAATATCCATATGGGATCTGTTCGTAAAAAACTAATGGCTGAAAAAAGCAAAGCAAAGGGAGGTAAGAAATGACAGATTTTTCGGAAAAATGGGGGAAAGATGTTGAAATTGCGACAGCCCTTGCACTTGAAGAATTAAAATGTTCGCGAGAAGAAGTAGAAGTAATAGTTTTAGAGGAGCCAACACGAGGGTTTTTAGGTATAGGCTCAAAGCTTGCAAAAGTAAGGGTTGAGAAAAAGAAGCCTATCAAAAGAAAAAAAGAAGAAATAGAAAATAAAAAGGCAGAAGAGAGCGAAATTAAAGTCAATAAAGCTGTCGACACACGGGTACAAAGGCCGGTAGATTTAAAAGAAGTTAAGGAACATGAGGCACTTGATTTTCTGTTGGAAACAACTAAAAAAATGGGGCTAAGCTTAACTTTTAAGGCTTATTTAGATGATGCAGGCGATAATATCTATATCGATATAGAGGGCAAGGATGCAGGAGCGATTATAGGCAAGAGAGGCCAAACGCTTGATGCTATTCAATATTTAACAAGTCTTGTTGTCAATAAAAACAACGAAAAATATTTGAGAGTTGTTCTCGATGCGGAAAATTATAGGGCAAAGAGAGAAAAGACTTTACAGCAGCTGGCGAACAGATTAGCAGATAAGGTTGTTAGGACAAAAAAATACGTCAGACTTGAGCCAATGAATCCATACGAGAGAATGGTTATTCATGCGGCACTTGTTGATAACCCAAATGTAGTTACGAAAAGCGAGGGCGAGGAGCCTTATAGAAGAATAATAATAACACTAAAATAAAAGTTGCCCGTGTTTTCACGGGCTTTTAATTTATTTGAGGGAAGCAGATGGACAAGACAATTGCAGCGATATCAACGGCTATAGGAGAAGGCGGTATAGGAATTGTACGCATAAGTGGCGAGAAATCATTGGAAATTCTAAAAAAAATTTTCAAGACGAAAAGCGAAGTACAAAATAGGAGAATGACATATGGGAATATCGTAAATCCTAAAACTCTTGAAGTGGTGGATGAGGTTTTGGCAGTATATATGAAAGGACCTCACACTTATACATGCGAAGATGTCGTAGAGATAAATTGCCATGGAGGAGTGGTGCCGCTTCAAAAAACTCTTGCGCTTGTGCTTCAAAACGGAGCAAGGATGGCAGAAAGAGGCGAATTTACAAAGCGTGCTTTTTTAAATGGCAGGCTTGATCTTTCTCAGGCAGAGGCAGTAATAGATATAATAAAAGCAAGAACCGATAAAACGTTTGAGGTTGCGATTTCTCAGCTCGAAGGGAAATTTTCGAAGCAAATAAAGAATTTGCGTAACGGGCTTGTTGATATCCTTGTTGACATAACAGTAAATATTGATTATCCGGACGAGGATATAGAGGAGATCATATATAGCGATCTTGCAAAAAAAATAGAAGAGATAAAGGGGAAAATAGATGCACTTATTTCCACTAAAAAAACCGGTAGGATATTGCGTGATGGGCTAAAAATAGCAATAGTAGGCAAGCCCAATGTGGGGAAAAGCAGTCTTTTAAATATGCTTCTAAATGAAAATAGGGCGATAGTTACCGCCATACCGGGCACAACAAGGGATATTATAGAGGAAAGCATCAATATAAACGGGGTTCCCGTCATTTTGACAGATACTGCGGGGATAAGACAGACAAATGATGCGATAGAAAAGATTGGAATAGAAAAGAGCAAAGAGAGTTTTAATAATGCGGACATTATAATCTTTATGATTGATGCTTCAAATGGAATAGAGGCAGAAGATAAAGAAATAGCTTCTTATATTGGCGAGAGGAAAGCGATAATACTTTTAAATAAAATAGATGTAAAAAACACAGGAATATCAGATATAGAGAAGACGCTACAAGAACTTCTTCCTGACAAAAAAAATGTGACAATGATAAGGTCTTCAATGGTAGAAGGACTTGGCATAAATGAGCTTACGAAGACAATTGAAGAGTTTGTATATCAGGGCAATATAATTAGAGGAGAAAGCCTAATCGTGAGCAACGCAAGGCAAATGCAGCTTTTAGATGATGGAAGTAATGCTCTCTCTGATGCGCTTACAATGATAAGAGCAGATGAAGCTCTCGAGTTTATAGAAGTTGATGTAAAAAAAGCATATGATAAACTCGGCGAGATAGTAGGCGAAACTGTTTCAGATAATATTATAAATGAAGTTTTTAAGAGATTTTGCTTAGGAAAATAAAAAGGAAACCAGAGGGGAAACCTAAATAGGAGGGAACCACTTTATGACATATGAACTTGGTGCATATGATGTGATAGTAATAGGAGCAGGTCACGCCGGTTGCGAAGCGGCTTTAGCTTCTGCGCGTATGGGAAAGAAGACGCTTATATGTGCTATAAATTTAGAGTCAATTGCGATGATGCCATGCAATCCATCGATTGGCGGTACAGGCAAAGGACAACTCGTGCGAGAAATAGATGCGCTTGGTGGCGAGATGGGCATCAATATTGATAAGACTTTTATACAAAGCAAGATGCTAAATACAAGAAAAGGACCGGCTGTGCATTCTCTAAGATGTCAAGCGGATAAGCAGGCATATCATCAAGAAATGAAAAAGACGCTTGAAGAAACAGAGAATTTAGATATTAAGCAAACAGAGGTTATAGACATAATTACTGAGGACGGAAAAGCTTGCGGCATTTTGACAGCGACGAATGCTATTTATAGGGCAAAGGTGGTTATAATAGCGACCGGGACTTTCTTGCGAGGCAAAATTTTTATAGGGGAGGCTTCATTTATGAGTGGGCCAAATGGTTTGGCGCCCTCTATAACTCTTGCAGACAATCTAAAAAAACACGGACTTACAATGCGAAGATTTAAAACGGGTACACCGGCAAGGGCACTTGCAAAAAGTCTTGATTATTCTAAAATGCAGGAGGAAAGGGGCGATTCCAATGTCGTGCCATTTTCTTTTATGAACGAAGAACTAAAAAAGGAGCAAATTTCGTGTTGGCTTACATATACAAATGAAGAGACACACGAAATTATAAGAAAAAATTTTGGAAGATCAGCACTTTTTGGGGGAGAGATTGAAGGAATAGGGCCAAGATATTGCCCGTCTATCGAGGATAAAGTAAATAGATTTGCCGATAAAAAGAGGCACCAGACATTTATAGAACCGGAAGGCCTAAACACAGACGAAATGTATATACAAGGGATGAGTTCGTCACTTCCGGAAGATGTACAACTTGAGTTTTACAAGACGATCCCCGGGCTCGAAAATTTGAGGATAACAAGACCGGCATATGCGATAGAATACGACTCGATAGATCCGTTGACATTAAAAATAAATCTTGAATCACGAATTATAGAAAACCTTTTTTGCGCCGGCCAGTTTAATGGTAGCTCCGGATACGAGGAAGCGGCAGCACAGGGTCTTATGGCGGGTATCAATGCGGTTTTAAAGATTGATAAAAAATTGCCATTTATTCTTGACAGAAGCGAGGCTTATATTGGCGTTCTAATCGACGATTTGGTGTTCAAAGGTACTAATGAGCCTTACAGAATTATGACCAGCAGAGCGGAATATAGGCTCATTCTGAGGCAAGACAATGCAGATATGCGTTTGACAGAGAAGGGATATGCGCTAGGGCTTGTAACAAATGCAAGATATGACAAATATTTACAGAAAAAAGAGGCGGTGACAAAGGAGATGGAGCGCTTACAAAATACGTTTGTCGTTCCAAGCGAAGTAGCGGATTTTTTAGAAAAAAACAAAACTGCTCCGCTTAAGAATAAAAGCACGCTCGCGGAACTTTTAAAGAGGCCGGGAATAACATATGAAGCCTTGCAGGAGATAGATAAGGAGCCTCACAAATTGAGCGGCCACGCCGCAACACAGCTTGAGGTGCAACTCAAGTACAGCGGATATATAGAAAAACAGCTGGCACAGATTAAAAAGTTCAAAAAACTTGAAAATAAGCAGCTACCTGCGGAGATAGAATATTCTAAAATAGAAGGCTTGCGTATAGAGGCAAGACAAAAACTCGATGCTTTGAAACCAACTTCTGTTGGACAGGCCTCGAGAATAAGCGGGGTTTCGCCGGCTGATATCAATGTACTTCTTATATGGTTAGAAAGGGAGAAGAGAGCGAAAAATGCTTGAACAAATAGCGGAAAAACTGTCAGAGGGCAAAGACGAGAGAGAGGCAGAGGGGAAACTCGACCTTCTTATGTCTTATATGCACGAGATTTTATCATGGAATGAAAAGGTTAATTTAACAAGCATAACAGACGAACAAGAGTTTTTAAGGAAGCATATTTTAGATTCGCTTTTGATCGTGGAAGAAGAAAGCTATAGAGATGCAAAGACGATAATAGATGTCGGCACAGGTGCAGGTTTCCCGGGAGTCCCGCTTGCAGTAATGAGCCCTGAAAAGGAAGTAGTCTTACTTGACTCCTTAAAAAAGAGGCTTGATATAATAGAGGAGATAACAAGCAAACTTGGAATAATGAATATTAAAATATGCCATAAAAGAGCAGAGGATGCCGGTAGAGATGGTGCTATGAGAGAAAATTTTGACTTGTGCGTTTCGAGAGCTGTTGCAAGGATGCCGGCATTAGTAGAGCTATGTTTGCCGCTCGTAAAGAAAGACGGAACTTTTATAGCATACAAGGGACCGTCCGTTCACGAGGAGGTTAAAGAGGCAGAAAAAGCGATAACGACCTTAGGCGGCACAGATTTAAAAATTGTAAAACCGGCGGAGCAACCGGCAGAAAACCACACTTTAGTGTTAATTAAAAAAGGAGAGCTGACCCCTCGAAAATACCCGAGAAAAGCGGGAGAACCTAGCAAAAAACCGATATTATGAGATGGCAAATAGGAATGTTTCACGTGAAACATTCCTATTTATTTGGGAGGGGAAGTCCGGTTTTTTTGTTTTATTTGTTTTAAAAAAATGCACAAGGGTGTATAATCAAAGTATACATAATAAATTAAGGAGGTTCTTATGGGCAAGGCCATAGCGATATTCAACCAAAAGGGAGGAGTAGGCAAAACTACGACAAACATCAATCTTGCAGCATGTTTGGCTAAGAAAGGCAAAAAGATATTGCTTTTAGACATAGATCCGCAAGGAAACACAACAAGCGGGCTTGGAGTTGATAAGAGGTCGATAGAGTATTCTACATATGAGCTTTTGATTGAAAAGGATTTTGAAACAAGAAGAGCAATTATAAAAACCGATACAGAAGGGCTTGATTTGATACCGGCAAGCGTTAGTTTAGCCGGGGCAGAGGTAGAACTGGTAAATGTAAAAGGCAGAGAGAAAAGACTAAAAAAAGCTCTCGACAAAGTGAAAAAAAGTTATGATTACATATTTATTGATTGTCCGCCTTCTCTAGGACTGCTCACAGTAAATTCGCTTACAGCTGTGGATTCGGTACTTATACCGATACAGTGCGAATTCTATGCGCTGGAAGGTGTGGCGCAGCTGATGAACACTATAGAAATAGTAAAAAATAATTTAAATGAAGATCTTTCTATAGAGGGCGTTATACTTAGCATGTTCGATGGTAGGACAAACCTTTCGATACAAGTTGTAGAAGAAGTAAAAAAATACTTTAAAGAAAAGGTTTATACAACTGTTATACCAAGGAATGTAAGGCTTGCAGAAGCTCCAAGCTATGGGCTTCCTATAGTTGAGTATGATTCGAGATCGACGGGTGCAGAAGCCTATAGAGAGTTTGCAGATGAGTTTTTAGCAGTGGAAGGAGCAAGATGATATGGCACAGAGGAAAAAAGGATTGGGCAGAGGGCTTGATTCGCTAATTATAAATACAGACATTCCATTGCAGGCAACAGACGAAAGCGTCATTGAGGGATTACAGCAAATAAATATAAATGAGATAAAACCAAACGAAAATCAGCCACGAAAAGTTTTTGATAAGGCGAAAATAAAGGAGCTTGCTGACTCGATCAAAGAGCACGGAGTTATACAGCCTATAGTTGTTCGAAAGACAAAGACAGGCTATGAGATTGTCGCAGGAGAAAGAAGATGGAGAGCGGCAAGAGAGGCAGGTTTGACGGAGGCGCCGTGTATAGTAAGAGAGCTTAGTGATGAGCAAAATATGCTTTTTGCGATCATCGAAAACATGCAAAGGGAAGACTTAAACCCCGTAGAAGAAGCTGAAGGGCTTGAGAGAATGATAAAAAGCTTTGGCTTAACGCAGGCGGAAGTGTCAAAAAGCGTGGGCAAAAGCAGACCTTATATTACAAATTGCTTGAGACTTTTGAAGCTACCGGCGGAAGTAAAAGAAATGATGGCAGCAAAGCAAATTTCGGCAGGGCATGCAAGAGCTCTTTTAAATATAGGAGACGAAAGGAAAAAGATAGAAATAGCAAAGCGTATAGTAAAGGAAGGTTTATCTGTTAGAGACATAGAGAAGCTGGCGAGTGAGAAAGAGAAAATAAAAAGAGGGCATCCTGCGAAAAGAAGTAAGAAATCAGCCGATGTACAGATTATCGAGAGGGAATTAAAAGAGATAATAGGAACAAAAGTAAATATAAATGAAGCCGGCAAAAAGAGCTCTGTGGAAATAGAGTGCCATAGCGAAGAAGAACTCGAAAGAATTATAGAGCTTTTAAGAACTTTAAAATAAAGGGAATGCTGATAGAAAGCGAAGAAGGAACGAATATGACAAGTTTGATGATAGATATGTCAATAAGGGAATATATGGAAATTCTAAGAACCGACGCGCCTGCACCGGGCGGCGGGGGCGTGAGTGGCATAGGGGCAACACAAGGCGTTGCCTTAACACTCATGGTGACGGAGCTAACAATAGGAAAAGAAAAATATAAGGAAGTAAGGGCACTAAACGAAAAGGTGAGAGAAGAGTGCCTAAATTTATATAAAAAGCTGCTTTTAGCAGCAGATGAGGATAAAGAAACTTTTTTGGAATTGTCAAAGGCATACAAGTTGCCAAAGGAGACAGAGGAGCAAAAGGAAACAAAAAGGAGAAAACTTGGGGAGGCTTCTTTAGGGGCAACAAGAGCTCCATTTAGTGTGATGGAGCTTTCGCTTGAGGCGATAAGACAAACAGATAAATTGGTTGGGAAATCAAATAAAATGGCATCAAGCGATCTGGGAGTAGCGGCCATCAATTTGTATTCGGCGTGCAAAAGTGCGTGGCTAAATGTCAAAATAAATTTGCCGTATTTAAACGACATTGAAAAAGCCAAAAATTTCCAAATCAAAGGAGAAGAGATTTTAAAGGAGGCAAAAGAGCTGTCAGATAGTATATATAAAAAAGTTGAGGAAAACCTATGACAGAGAAGCTAATTGAGAGTATTCCGAACATAAGCGAGGGGCGAGACTCTGCAGTTGTCGAAAAGATAGTAGATGCTGTTAGGCAAGCGAGAGGATGCAAACTTCTTGAATATAGTATGGATGCGGACCATAATAGGTCGGTTATAACATATGTTGGGGATAAAAATGCCGTAAAAACAGCAAGCATAGAAATTGCGAAGAGAGCTTCTGAGTTAATAGATTTAAGAAAGCATAAAGGCGAGCATCCTAGGATAGGCGCAGTTGATGTGATGCCATTTGTGCCAATTAAAAATATTACTAAGGAAGACTGCATTAGCCTTTCGGAGGAAGTTGGCAAAGAGATTTCCGAAAAACTTGATATTCCTGTATATTTGTATGAGGAATCAGCAAGGACACCGGAGCGTAAAAATCTTGCAGAGATTAGAAAAGGTGGCTTTGAGGGTTTAAATTCGAAAATAAAAACAGCGATGTGGACGCCGGATTTTGGGAGAAAAGAGGCGCATAAAAGTGCAGGAGCTATAGTTGTAGGTGCACGAAAACCTCTTATAGCCTTTAATATAATTCTTGACAGCGACGACTTAAATCTTGCGAAGATGATAAGTAGTGAGATAAGAGAAAGAGACGGCGGTCTAAAAGGGGTAAAGGCATTAGGGATGTGGTTAGACACGATAGGTAGGGCGCAAGTTTCGATGAATCTTACAGACTATACGCAAACATCAATGTATGATGTTTTTGAACAAGTGAAAAAAAAGAGCAAAAAATACGATATCAAGATCTTAGGCACAGAACTTATCGGGTTGGTGCCAAGGAACGCTGTAGACGAAAAAAGAGGAGAAAAAATAGGCATGCCTGCAATCGATACGGCAAAAATTATCGAAAATTTGATATAGAGATACAAAAGCATAAAAATTAGGGGTAGCATTATATCGCAAAATCTTATATAATAAACCACGGTACCGCATAAATGGTGAGCATGTGCTCCTATAGTCTAATGGTTAGGACATCGGGTTCTCATCTCGACGATCTCGGTTCGACTCCGGGTAGGAGTACCAAAACAAAAAGCCCTGCACATAGTGCAGGGCTTTTTTGGTACCCCCGAGATGATTCGAACATCCGACGCACGGTTTAGGAAACCGACGCTCTATCCCCTGAGCTACGGAGGCATATCACAGATTTTACTATAACATTTTTTGAAGCAATTTTCAATTAAAACAAGCAATATGTGGTATATTGAAAGAGAGAAAACATATATAAAAAGGAAACTAAACTAAAATGTAGCGGAGCAAACCCGCAATTGATAGGAGGTAATAGTATGCCAATAGAAATCACAAAGGAAAATTTTGAGGAACAGGTATTAAAGGCAGATAAGCCTGTACTGGTGGACTTTTGGGCAGACTGGTGCGGCCCCTGCAAAATGCTTTCCCCGATAGTTGATGAGATAGCAAAGGAAAGGGACGATATAAAAGTAGGAAAGATAAATGTAGACCAACAGCAGGAGCTTGCTATCCAGTTTGGAGTTATGACAATTCCAACATTAATAGTATTCAAAAACGGAGAGCAGGTAAATAAGTCGATCGGACTGCAGACAAAGGAAGATGTAATAAATCTTTTATAAAAAATTTTTTATTATTCTTTTTCTTTTAAGGTTTATTTAAAAGTGGCGAGTATAGTAAGAGGTGTAAAAGAAAAGAAAACGTATAGGAAAAGAAGCGCTATAAGTAAGAAGGAAAGGAATGATAAAAATGAAACGCAGTGTAAAAAATGCAATAGTGGGAGTTCTCATTGCAGTAATGTGCACGAGTATGTTTTTTACAATGAGCTTCGCAGCAAAAAATTCTTCTCAAGGAGGACAAATGGGGCAACCGCCGAGCGTGCAAAGCGGGCAAGAGCAGGGCGGGGATTCATCATCACAGCAGGACAATTCACAGGGCAATTCACAGGGCAATTCGCCGTCTGAACCGTCTGATACGGGAGACAGCTCCTCAAGTGATGGCAAGAGTCAAAGCTCTGACAGTAACGCCCAAGCACAGACGCAGGGTCAATCGCAGGGTCAGCCTCCGGAAAAACCGTCAGGCGATCAAAACAGCAGCTCCGGACAAAGCAATGGAGACAGTAGTAATCAGGGCGTAACCAGTAGCGACAGTAACAGCCAGAACGAAGGCCAAGATACTCAGAGCGGACAAAATGAGCAAAGTAATGGCGGGCAGGATTCTCAGCAGGGCGGACAGCCTGGCGATATGCAACAAGGCCAAGGCGGAGCCGGTGGTGCAACCTCAATCGGCGCAGGATACAAAGTGGCTTTCGGCATAGAGGCACTAATAACATCGCTGCTTGTAATGTACTTGATAATGTCTCGCGGAAATAAAAAAGGCTTCAAGGAAACCTTCATAAACAGGGACAAGATAGTTATAATGGTACTTGCAACAGTGGTCATGACAAGCGGACTTACTTGCACCGAAACCTTATTGGCTCAAAATTGCTTCGCAGGGGGTCAACAGACTACACAAGTACAGCAGGCTTCCTATAGTGCGAGTACCGAAATAACAGAAGATGCCACATTGACCGGCAAAACCTTTACATCGTCTAATGCCGATGAAAACGCACTTTTAGTAAATGGAGACGGTATCGAGGTAAATGTATCGGATTCGACAGTTAAAAAAACAGGGGATTCTGATGGAGGAGACAGCACGAGCTTTTACGGAACAAACTCAGCTGTGACAGCAAAGAGCGGTGCAAATCTTACGCTTAAAAACTTGACAGTTACAACTGATGCGACAGGCGCTAATGGAGTATTTTGCTACGGAGGCTCGGCAACAACTAATAATTCTTCAGGAGATGGCACGACTGTAACTATAAGCGATTCGACTATCACGACCACAAAGGATAACTCAGGCGGTATCATGACTACAGGCGGTGGCGTGATGAAGGCAAAAAACCTGACCGTTAATACAGCAGGAACATCATCGGCGGCGATAAGAACTGACCGTGGCGGTGGAGATGTGACAGTGGAAAAAGGCACATATACTACTACAGGAAAGGGATCTCCGGCAGTGTATTCCACAGCAGATATTACAGTAAAGAGTGCAAAGTTGATAGCGAAAGCTTCTGAAGGCGTTGTAATAGAAGGAAAGAACAGCGTCACTTTAGAAGATGTCGATCTTGTGGATACCAATAATGAGCTAAATGGACAGTCTACAACTTACAAGAATATATTTCTTTATCAGTCAATGAGCGGCGATGCGGATGAGGGAACTTCCGAATTTAAAGCTACTGACTGCAACATTACAACAAATAAGGGCGATACATTTTATGTAACAAATACGACAGCGAAAATCATATTGGAAAATAACAAGATTACAAACAACGACAGCGATGGCAATTTCTTGAGAGTACAAAAGGATTCTTGGGGAAATGAAGGTTCAAACGGTGGAGATGTAACGCTTGAGATGAAAGATCAGAAGGCGATAGGAGATATCATCGTTGATTCGATTTCGACTTTGGTAATGGAGCTGACAGACGGTTCATATTATGAGGGTACAATCAATGGTGACAATGATGCAGAATCAATCACGCTAACGCTTGATAAGAGTTCAAAGATAAAGCTGACAGGCGACAGCTATGTTACAAAGCTTGATAATGCGGACTCAAGCAACAGCAACATCGACTTCAACGGTTATACTCTATACGTAAACGGTAAGGCTGTAAATTAGTGAAAGCATAAAAACTTTTCCTGTCGGACGGCAGATAATTATAAAAAAGGCAACAGTTCCTTAGAGGATTGTTGCCTTTTTGTTGTCTAAAAAACTCGCTTTTATTGCAGGGATGTTTTTTTTAATATTTTATTATATTTGCATGACGCTTTATTTTAGAAGAGCACTTATTTTATATTGAAATGCTTTTTGAAAGCGTTGAAGCTTTCGTCACTTATGCCGTGCTCAAGCTTACAAGCATCCTCATAAGCGATGGAATCTTTTACGCCAAGAGAAATTAAAATTTGAGCGATTGCCTCGTGTTTTTCGTAGATATCCTTCGCAATAGACATTCCTTTATCTGTAAGTGTGATGTAGTTGTTATCATCAACGACGATATACTCATTTTCCTTAAATTGTTTTATGACCGAAGATACCGTAGGGCGCGAATAACCAAAGTAATTGCAAATATCGGTTGCTCTGACATGCTCAAGCTTATCGCTCAAAACAAGGATTGCCTCAAGATAGTTTTCACCGGATTCTTTTATTTGCATATTTCAACCTCCAATGTTAGATATGACTAAGTCATAAGTGATTCTTTAAGAGTAGTATATAACAAATTTGCGGATTTTCAAAACAAATTTTGAGAAAAGTGTATAAATACAGTTGACAAGTATAGTTAGCAGGTGCTAACATATCAGTGTGTTAGTTAGCACTAATATTTTTAATTGCAAGAAAGAAGGAAACAAAGATGATGCCATTAGCAGTATTAGACATGGGAAAAGATGTGCTCATAAAAAAAGTAGGTGGCAATTCTGATGTGAAACTACACCTTGAAAATCTCGGCTTTGTGCCGGGGGCAGAAGTAAAAGTAATCTCAAGCCAGGGCGGCAACTTTATAGTAAATGTCAAAGGCACAAGAGTTGCTATAAGTAGAGAAATGGCTGCAAAGATAATGATATAGTTTAAAGAGAGAAAGAAATTGGAAATTAAAAAAGGAGGTTATGCGTATATGAGAACGCTAAAGGAAGTAAAAATCGGTGAAACCGTAACTGTTAAGAAAATTGACGGCGAAGGTGCTGTAAAAAGGAGAATAATGGATATGGGCATTACAAAGAATGCCGAAATCACCGTAAGAAAAGTAGCGCCACTCGGAGATCCGATGGAGGTTACTGTAAGAGGATACGAGCTATCTGTCAGAAAACATGATGCAGAGAAGATAGAAGTAGAATAATAGATAGTAGTTTTGCAGAGTTCGCTCTGTAAAATTTTTGACCACAGTGTTAGGTAAAACTAATGAAAGGAAGTAAGAAATGAGTTTAAAAATTGCATTGGCAGGAAACCCAAATGCGGGTAAAACGACACTGTTTAACGCTCTTACAGGCTCTAACCAATTTGTTGGAAACTGGCCGGGCGTAACAGTAGAGAAAAAAGAAGGTAAGCTTAAGGGCAATAAAGAGATTGCAATCGTTGACTTACCCGGTATTTATTCGCTTTCTCCTTATACGCTCGAGGAGGTTATAGCAAGAGATTACTTACTCGAAGAAAAACCGGATGTGCTTTTAAATATTATAGACGGTACAAATCTTGAGCGAAACCTTTATTTGACAACACAGCTTGCAGAGCTCGGCATTCCGATGATAGTTGCAATAAATATGATGGATGTTGTCGATAAAAACGGAGATAAAATAGATACAGAAAGACTTAGCAAGGAGCTTGGCTGTGCGGTAATGCCAATCTCTGCGTTAAAGGGAACAGGTATAAAAGAAGTTTCGCAAAAGGCAATAGAACTTGGCGAAAAAGGTGACAAAAAGGAGCCACAGCACAAGTTTGGCGGAGCGGTAGAGCATACACTTGCACATATCGAGGAGCTTGCACTGCACGATATGCCGGAGGAAATCCAGAAGTGGTATGCTATCAAGCTTTTTGAGAGAGATGAAAAGGTAAGGGAAAAGCTAAACCTTGCACCTGAAGTCCTTGAACATATCGAAAAGGATATTGCAGCTTGCGAAGAAGAGCTTGATGATGATGCGGAGAGCATCATCACAGGAGAACGCTACAATTATATAGGCTCGATAATAGATCATTGCTATAAAAAGAAAAATAAGGGTGGACTTTCCACTTCTGATAAAATTGACAGAGTTATTACAAATAGATGGCTTGGACTTCCGATATTTGCAGCGGTTATGATAGTTGTTTACTACATCTCTGTAACTACGGTTGGTGCTTGGGCAACAGACTGGACTAACGATGGATTGTTTGGCGACGGCTTTTATCTTGGTGGCGGTAAAGCGCAATACGAGGAGGCTGTCGGAGAATATGACACCGCACAGACAGAAATTGACGCATTTGTTGCGGCTGCAGAGAAGCAAGGTGTAGATCCTGACTCTGCGACAACACTCACCGCAGAAGCGACATTTTATGATGATGAGGGTGAAGTAGACACAAAAGAAACCGTGACATATCAGACATATCAGGATGCACTTGAGGTATCGGAGCCTGAGTATTCGGATTATGGCACATGGGTACCCGGTATTCCTACGATTATAGGAAACGGACTCGATAAGATTGGGGCAGGTGACACTTGGGTATCAGCACTTGTTCTTGATGGTATAGTTGCCGGTGTCGGAGCAGTTCTTGGCTTTGTACCTCAGATGTTAGTCTTGTTTATATTCCTGGCATTCCTTGAGGGCTGCGGATATATGGCAAGAGTTGCCTTCATAATGGATAGGATTTTTAGAAAATTTGGATTATCAGGAAAGTCATTTATCCCAATGCTTATAGGTACAGGTTGCGGGGTCCCCGGTATCATGGCATCAAGGACTATTGAAAACGAACGCGACCGAAGAATGACTGTTATGACAACAACATTTATACCTTGCGGAGCGAAGCTTCCTATCATAGCGCTTATAGCAGGTGCGTTGTTTGACAAGGCATGGTGGGTTGCGCCGTCAGCTTACTTTGTGGGTGTTGCGGCAATTGTCATCTCGGGTATCATACTAAAGAAGACAAAGATGTTTGCAGGCGAGGTTGCACCGTTTGTAATGGAGCTTCCTGCATACCACTTACCAACAATAGGCAGCGTGCTTAGATCTATGTGGGAGCGTGGTTGGTCGTTTATTAAAAAAGCCGGCACAATCATTTTGCTTTCGACTATCGTACTCTGGTTCTTGATGAACTACGGATTTACAGATGGCGGCTTTGGATCAACTGATGTACAAGATAGTTTGCTTGCTTCTATTGGAAACGGCATTGCTTGGATCTTTATCCCTCTTGGCTGGGGCACTTGGAGAGCTGCGGTTGCTGCAGTTACAGGTCTCATCGCGAAGGAAAACGTTGTAGGAACTTTCGGAGTGCTTTATGCAAGCATGGAAGTTGCGGAAAACGGATGGCAGATTTGGAGCAATATGGCAAGCGAATTTACACAGGTAGCAGCTTATTCATTCCTTGTATTTAACCTGCTTTGTGCGCCATGCTTTGCGGCGATGGGAGCTATCAAGCGAGAAATGAATAACCGTAAGTGGTTCTGGTTTGCAATCGGATATCAGTGTATATTTGCATATATGATAGCACTCTGTGTATATCAATTCGGCAATTTGTTTGCAACAGGCACATTCAGTCCGTTTGTGATAGTTGCGGTAGCAATAGTTGCACTTCTTGTATATTTGCTTGTAAGACCTGATAAAAACTCGCTTGACGCACAGGGAAAAAGAGTAAAAGGCGGTGCGAAAGCATAAGAAAAGACAAAGGCCGGAGGAAAAACTGAAATGGGAACCATAATAGTAGCGTTGATCGTCCTGGCGATATGCGTGGCGATAATAGCGGGAATGGTAAAAAAGAAAAAAGAAGGAAAGAGCATAATTTGTGGTGTTGACTGCAAATCGTGCGCAGGTGCTTGCAACTGCGAGGTTGCGGCGCAGGAACTTAAAAAAATAGAAGAAGAAATCAATAGACAAAAACAAAAGCAATACAAGTAAGCCTTTAATAGATCCTTTTGTTTGTTATAAAAGAAGTCACCGTAGGTGGCTTCTTTTTTCTTTCTAGGCACTAAAAACAAATCGTTATCGTTTGTTAAAAGACGGTTAAGAAATTAATTTACTTTTAACACCAATTTTCATTTTCTCTTAACAATATGAGAGTAAACTAAAGCTGTAAAAGGGAAAAGCATGAAAGCTTGCATTTCGGCGAGAGGATAAGAAAGAAAAAGGAAGAGAGGAGAAAAAAATGAAAAAAACAGGAAAGAAAATTATAGCAATCAGTTTATGTATGCTTATGAGCTTTGCAGCGTTTGTGAGCTGTGGCTCAAGCAGCAGTGCAAGTGGAGACATTACAGTGGTTTCAAGAGAAGAGGGTTCAGGCACAAGAGGAGCTTTTGTAGAGCTGATGGGAGTTGTCGACGATCAGGAAAATGATATTACAACTCAAACTGCGGAGGTTACAAACAGCACCTCTGTAATGATACAGACAGTGGCAGGAAACAATGCCGCAATAGGATATGTATCGCTTGGATCTCTTTCAGACGATGTCAAGGCCGTAAAGGTGGATGGAGTGGAAGCTACGGCAGAAAATGTTAAAAACGGAAGCTACAAGGTAGCAAGACCATTTAATATCGTTACAAAAAATGATCTGAGCGAGCTTGCAGCGGATTTTGAAAAATATATCCTAAGCGAAGAGGGACAAAAGACTATTGAAGAAGAGGGATATATAAGAGAAGAAAAGGCAGAAGCTTATACAGCATCAGGACTTAAAGGAAAGATTACAGTTGCAGGTTCTACTTCGGTAGCACCGGTTATGGAAGTACTTGCGGAGAATTACAAAAACTTAAACCCGGGAGTTGAGATCGAGGTACAGCAGACAGGCTCAGGAGCAGGTATTGAAGCTGCGATTGCAGGAAATTGTGACATAGGTATGTCATCGAGGGCATTAAAGGATGAGGAACTTGCAAAGGGAATTAAATCAACAGAGATAGCACTTGACGGTATAGCGGTAATAGTAAACAAAAACAACGACATTTCAGACTTAACTTCAGAAATCATAGGGAAGATATTTAAAGGAGAAATAACAACCTGGGAGGATGTCACAAAATAATTTCTTTATGACAAACAACTTAAAAGCAAATGGCTCTGATAAACAGGGCCGTTGCATCGTTTTTAAAAAGAGTCTTAGGTGAGGAATTATGGATATACAAAAAGGGCAGAGAAAAGAAAAATTGATGAAGGGTGTATTTTTTTTAACAGCTCTCACATCAATCATAGCGGTAATAGCGATTTGTGGATTTTTATTTGCAAACGGCATTCCTGCGATAAAGGAAATCGGAGTTTCTGACTTTTTACTCGGCATAAAGTGGCTACCAATGCAAAAGATATTTGGTATCCTTCCGATGATTATAGGGAGTATATATGTCACAGCAGGAGCTATCATTATAGGCGTGCCTATTGGTATTTTCAGTGCGGTATATATGGTGAAATTTTGCAATAAAAGGGTATACAAGGTCATAAAACCTGCAGTAGAGCTTATGGCAGGCATACCGTCAATCGTGTATGGATTTTTTGGGCTTGTGGTAATAGTACCTGCATTTCAGCATATATTCGGTGGCAGCGGTAAAGGGCTTTTAACAGCATCATTGTTGCTTGGCATTATGATACTACCTACTATTATAAGCGTTGTAGAGTCTTCACTCCGAGCTGTACCGGAAGGCTATTATGAGGGAGCGCTTGCACTTGGTGCTACAAAGGAGCGAGGTATGTTTTTTGTAACATTGCCGGCGGCAAAGTCCGGCGTGCTTGCAGGGATAGCACTCGGCATAGGCCGTGCGATAGGAGAAACTATGGCAGTTGTAATGATAGCAGGAAACCAACCGATAATACCAAATTCGATATTATCAGGAGTCAGAACGATGACATCAAATGTTGTGCTCGAAATGGGATATGCGACGGGCCTTCACAGAGAGGCTCTGATAGCAACGGCGGTAGTGCTGTTTGTATTTATACTTCTTATTAACTTGAGCTTTTCGGCACTTAAAAGGAGGAGCGCATAATGAATGAGACAAAAAACAAGCACATTTCGTCGCTGATCCTGAGGATTTGCATGAAAATAGCAATCGCGTTTACAATAGGCATCATCGTGTTTTTGGTAGGCTACATACTCGTGATGGGCATTCCAAACTTAAAGCCGTCGCTGTTTGCATTAAAGTTTACGACAGAAAATCAGTCGATGCTACCGTCTATCATAAATACGTTGTTTATGACAGCCTTAACGCTTGTGATAGCGATACCGTTTGGCATAGGTGCGGCGATATACCTCGTGGAGTATGCAAAGCAGTCAAGTAAAGTTGTAAAGGCTGTGCGAATTACAGCGGAAACCCTATCGGGGATCCCGTCAATCGTATTTGGGCTTTTCGGATTTTTGATGTTCAATATAGCTTTTGACTGGAAATACAGCCTGCTGTCGGGAGCGATGACGCTCGCGATAATGGTTTTGCCTGTAATCATGCGAACGACAGAGGAAGCGCTTTTGGGAGTGCCGGACGCATACAGAGAGGCGAGCTTCGGGCTTGGAGCAGGTAAGCTGAGAACTATATTTAAAGTGACACTTCCGGCGGCAATTCCGGGAATAATCGCAGGTATCATTCTCAGCATAGGCAGGATAGTAGGTGAAACTGCAGCACTCCTCTTTACATCGGGAACGGTTGCAAATGTAGCAGACGGAGTGTTTTCATCGGCAAGGACACTGTCGGTACATCTCTACGCATTGTTAAATGAGGGACTTTATATGGAAGAGGCGTACGCAACGGCGGTAGTATTGATGGCACTCGTAATATTGATAAATTTTGTGAGCAATAAGGTTGCGAAAAGATTGCAAAGCAGGTAGTGGGAAAGAGAGAAAAGCATGGAAAATATAAGGGAAAGACAAAGTAAAATATCGATAAGGGATATGGTTTTGCACTATGGAGATTTTGAAGCTATAAAGGGCATTTCTATGGAAATTCCACAAAATAAAATAACAGCATTTATTGGACCGTCTGGTTGCGGGAAGTCAACTGTGCTAAAAAGCTTAAATCGTATGAACGACCTTATCGATAACTGCAAAATAGACGGACAGATTTTGCTCGATGGAGTGGATATATATAAGGATATCGACCCTACGATTTTGAGAAAAAAGGTAGGAATGGTATTCCAAAAGCCTAATCCGTTTCCGATGAGCATATATGACAATATAGCCTTTGGGCCGAGGACTCATGGCATTAAAAAAAAGGAGCAGTTAGATGAGATTGTGGAAAAGTCGCTAAAGCAGGCGGCTATTTGGGATGAGCTAAAGGACAGGTTAAAAAGCTCTGCAATTGGGCTTTCAGGCGGACAGCAACAAAGGCTTTGCATCGCAAGAGCGCTAGCGGTTGAGCCTGAGGTATTGCTTATGGACGAGCCCACATCGGCACTTGACCCGATTTCGACAAATAAGATCGAGGAGCTTGCAAGCGACCTAAAGCAAAGCTTTACAATAGTTATGGTGACGCATAATATGCAGCAGGCAGCAAGAATCTCGGACAAGACAGCCTTTTTCCTTCTTGGTGAAGTTGTAGAGTATGCGGATACGGATAAGCTGTTTGCGGAGCCTGAGGATAAAAGAACAGAGGATTATATAACAGGGAGGTTTGGCTGATATGGTAAGAAGAGTTTTAGACAGTGAGCTTGCGACATTAAATAGTAAACTGATAGAGATGGGCAATCTCTGCGTAGATGGTATAGATCTTGCTATTGACGAGCTTTTTGGTAAGCAAAGGCAGGAGGAAAAGCTGGAGAAGACTAAAAAAATACATGACATAGAAAGAGCTACCGACAGAAAGGAAAGAGATATCGAGGATTTATGTGTTAATATGATTTTGCGGCAGCAGCCCGTGGCAAGAGATCTAAAGGTGATTTCCGCGGCACTTAGGATGATAAGCGATATGGAGCGTATCGGGGATCAGGTCGCTGATATTGCCGACATCGCAAAAAGGCTTGAAGGCAAAGAAATCTTCAATATGGATACGCACATAAAAGAAATCTCAAGCGAAGTAAAAAAGATGGTTATAGAAAGCGTCGAGGCTTTTGTTGACGGAGATCTTCAAAAGGCGGAAAAGATAATCGCAGATGACGAAAAGGTAGACTCACTATTTAAAAGGATAAAAAGTGAGCTTGTTAGGGTTTTGTATCAAGATATTTCAAAGGGAGAAATAGTTTTAGACATACTTATGGTCGCCAAGTACTTTGAAAGAATCGGCGACCACGCAACAAATATTGCCCAGTGGGTGCAATATACTAATCAATAGTCACAAGCTCAAGATAGCTTGTATTTCCTGTTATACCCGGTGCGCCGCCGGTGACGATTATGAGGTCGCCTGCGCTTGCACCGTTTTCTTTTGCTACAACAGCCGCATATTCGAGCATATCGTGACGAGAGTTTAGAGGATTGCATTTTACAGACTTGATACCCCAGCTTATAGAAAGCGATTTTATGACATCATCGTTTGGAGTTGCGGCTATGATATGAGCCTTAGGCCTATATCTTGACATCTTGCGGGCTGTAAAGCCTGATTGTGTAAATGCGATGATGGTGGAAACATCAAACTTGCTCGCTATCTCCGCAACCGACATACAAATAGCTTCAGAGGTGTCATCTGTTGCAGTTCTGACAGCCTGCCTGTGAAGTGATGGATAGTTTAGCGAAACTTCTGTCGTTAGAGCGATTTTTGACATTGTAAGGACGGCCTCTTCAGGGTATTTGCCTGAGGCTGATTCGCCTGACAGCATGATAGCATCCGTACCGTCATATATTGCGTTTGCAACATCGCTTACCTCGGCTCTTGTCGGACGGGGATTTTGCTGCATACTCTCAAGCATTTGAGTTGCTGTTATAACTATCTTTCCACGATCCTTGCACTTTGAGATAATTTTCTTTTGGATAAGAGGCACATCCTCTGCGGGGACCTCTACGCCAAGGTCGCCTCTTGCAATCATAATGCCGTCAGCAACATCAAGAATTTCATCGATATTTTCGACGCCCTCTCTGTTTTCTATCTTCGCAATGATATTTATATCGCTACGCCTGTTTTCTATAAGGAGCTTTTTTACATCTGTCACATCCTGCATGCGTCTGACAAAGGAAGCCGCAACAAAGGTAAACGGATTTTTGCAACCAAAAACGATATCGTCGATATCCTTTTTGGAAAGATAGTCAAAACCAAGTTTTATATCAGGTACATTTATTCCTCGTTTATTTTTTACTTCGCCGTCATTTTTGCAGAGGCAAACGATGTCCGAGTCATCTATATTTGTAACTTCAAGCTCTATCTGTCCGTCATTTACAAGTATAGTTGCCCCGACGGAAATATCCTTATAAAGTGATTTATATGAGATCGTAAATCGCTCGGATGTGCCGACTATATCCTCTGTGCAGATTGTACATTTTTGCCCATTTTTGAAAGCAGTGACACCACCCTCAAAATCGCCCGTGCGGATTTCCGGCCCTTTTGTATCGAGTAGCATTGCAACATTTGTGCCAAGCTCGTTATTTATCTCTGTCAGGAGCTGGATTTTTTTGAGATGCTCATCGTGCGTGCCGTGTGAAAAATTTAGACGCATGACATCCATGCCTGCGAGAACAAGAGCTTTTAAAGTCTCCTTGTTATCTGAGGCAGGTCCTATCGTACAAATTATTTTTGTTTTCCTTAAAGTCTTGTTTGTATCCATAATTTCACCCCTTTGTGTATAGTATATCATAAAAGTTTAAATCATTAGACGAAAATGATTTTTGTGAAATTCAAGTAAACCCTCGTCTCGCATTTTACCAAGCTCAACGGAAAGACCGCTCCGATCTACGGAGAGGTAATCCGCAAGTTGCTGTCTTGAAAATTGTATATCAAATTCGTAGCTTCCCTTGTGCTGAGCCTCGGAAGAAAGATAAGACATTAGCTTTGAACGTGTGGTACGCTGTCCCATGTGTGTGAGCTTTTCACTGAAACGTAAGTTTTTTTCGGCAAGCTCCCTAAGGAGATTTCGTATAATCTGACTGTGGTGAGTGCAAGCCGATGAGCATACATTGAGTATTCGATTTACATTTAAGAACAGTATAGTAACAGGTGTTTCTGCTATTACGCTTACATTTAGCTTTGCATTGTTTACACACGCAAAGGCGGTGGCAAAACTTTGCCCTGAGGTTATTTTGGAAACTATGTTGCGATTGCCCCAGATATCCTCCTGTATTATAAGTACACTTCCCTCAAGTGCGAGGCCTATCGATTCTGCCGTATCACCGCTATTTAGTAAAAAGTCTCCCTTTTTATATGTTGCCTTTCGTGCATCAAGACAAGAAAGCATGGCGGTGATTTCCTCTGCGGAGATTCCTGCAAATAGCTCAGAAGATTGTATAATTGGTAAAAAATTTTTCATAAAAACCTCTTTTGTTGAATATTCAACTGACTTATTTGCTTTATCATACTATTATATAGCCATAAAGACAAGGACAAAAAGATAATAAAAGTCTGAGGAGGTAATGGTATGAAAAGAAGAATTATTGAGATAAATGAAGAAAAATGTAACGGCTGCGGAGCTTGTGCGCAGGCTTGTCACGAGGGCGCGATTGCGATGGTTGACGGCAAGGCAAAGCTCATGAGAGATGATTATTGCGATGGTCTTGGTGATTGCTTGCCGACATGCCCTACCGGAGCTATCACATTTGTAGAGCGCGAGGCGGCACCTTATGATGAGGCAGCGGTATTGGCAAATAAGCAAAAAAAGATGCAGCAGGAGGGAATGACCTTGCCTTGCGGATGCCCGGGAAGTCAATCAAAGACAATCGAGCATGCGCATTGTGATTGTGAAGCAGAGGCAAGTACAAATGGCAAAAAAGATCAGGTGAGCAGATTGTCTCAGTGGCCGGTACAGATACAGCTTGCACCTGTAAACGCACCGTATTTTGACGGAGCAAAGCTGCTTGTTGCGGCGGATTGCACTGCATATGCATACGCTTCATTCCACGAAAATTTTATAAAGGGACATATCACGCTGATCGGATGTCCTAAGCTTGATCCTGTTGATTATTCGGAAAAGCTTACAGAGATTATAAGCACAAACGACATAAAAAGCGTAACTATCGTGCGTATGGAAGTGCCTTGTTGCGGAGGTCTTGAAAATGCTGCAAAGACTGCGTTGCAAAACAGTGGCAAGTTTATACCTTGGCAGGTTGTGACGGTTTCTACAGATGGCAGAATTTTGGATTAAGATAAAGTAATGATTTGATAAATTAAAAGAAAGCGAGGCGTATTATGGATAATAAGTTAAATGGTAAAATGTTTTGTTTTCAGTGCGAACAGACAGCAGGCTGTACAGGCTGTACAGGCGGAGTGGGAGTTTGTGGCAAAAGCGCCGAAGTGGCAGGATTGCAAGATGAGTTAACCGGAGCGTTGATTGGTCTTGCTCGCGTCATGGATAGCTGCGATAAGATAAAGCAAGAAGAAGCAAAAAGAGCATATAAGCTACTTATTGAGGGCCTGTTTACCACTATTACAAATGTAAATTTCAATGCACAAACGCTCACAAAGATGATAGCAGATGTGCATGATGAAAAGACAAGGCTTGCTTCCGGCTGTGAAGCATGTGCTACTGCGTGTGAACAGGGTGATTATGATATGACAAAGCTCTGGAGTGCAAATGAGGATATAAGGAGCCTAAAATCATTGATTTTATTTGGCTTGCGAGGAGTTGCGGCATATGCACATCATGCAATGGTGCTCGGATATAAAGACGATGATGTGAATGCATTTTTTGTAGAAGCGCTTGTTGCAATCGGCAAGGATTTTGGAATGGACGACCTGCTACCAATAGTTATAGAAGTGGGAGAAAAAAACCTAAAGTGCATGGAGCTTCTTGACAAAGCAAATACACAAAGCTATGGCAACCCAGAGCCGACAGCAGTTCCACTCACGGTAGAAAAGGGACCGTTTATTGTGATTTCCGGTCATGATTTACACGATCTAAAACTGCTTCTGGAACAAACAGAGGGCAAGGGAATAAATATTTATACGCATGGCGAAATGCTGCCGGCACATGCATATCCGCAATTGAAGAAATATGCACATCTAAAAGGCAATTTTGGTACAGGATGGCAAAATCAACAAAAGGAATTTGCTGATATTCCTGCACCGATACTGTTTACCACAAACTGCTTGATGCCACCAAAGGCAAGCTATGCAGATAGGGTATTTACGACTGCGGTTGTATCATTCCCTGAGATTGTTCACATTGGAGAAGAGAAGGATTTCACGCCTGTTATAAACAAGGCGCTTGAACTTGGCGGATATAAAGAAGATACACAATTTACAGGTATTAACGGTGGCAAAGAGGTAATGACAGGCTTTGCGCATAATACAGTGCTTGGAGTGGCAGATAAAGTTGTAGAAGCTGTAAAGAGCGGTGCGATAAAGCATTTCTTCCTTGTTGGCGGCTGTGACGGAGCTCGTCCGGGCAGGAATTATTACACCGACTTTGTAAAAAATACCCCTGAGGATAGCATTGTATTGACGCTTGCTTGCGGAAAATACAGATTTAACGACCTTGACCTTGGTACGATAGGTGGCTTACCTCGAATCATGGATGTGGGGCAGTGTAACGACGCGTATAGCGCTATAAAGATCGCGGTTGCCCTTGCAGAGGCATTTGACTGCGGAGTAAACGACCTACCACTTTCGATGGTGCTTTCGTGGTACGAACAAAAGGCGGTATGTGTATTGTTGACATTGCTATATCTTGGCATTAAGGATATACGCCTTGGACCAACGCTTCCTGCATTTGTATCGCCGAATGTGTTAAAGTATCTCGTAGAAAACTTTGGTATAGCGCCAATAACTACGCCTGAAGAAGATTTACAGACTTTATTAAAATAGATTGTCTTATTACACAAAAGGCTCTCCGGACTCTTTGGCCGGGGAGCTTTTTGAATTAAATCTTTTATATGTGATGAAGATATTGAAATTTCAATACAAAAATTGAAAAGGACTATAAAAAGTGGTATAATTTTACGGATTACTATTTTTAAGGAGAATATATGATATTAGACATTATTTTTATTGCGATAGTGGTTGTATGTGCAGTCTTTGGATTTAGGAAAGGCTTTGGATATACATTTATACAGACAGCCGGGTGGATAATTTCGCTAATTGCAGCTTTTATTACGACGCCTTATGTAAAGAATTTTTTGCTCGACAAGACGAATATTGAAGAGGATGTTATAGCTGTCATTCCTGTACAAATAGAGCTTCCCGAAATTTTAGGAAAGCATATTATGGCTGCGACAGAGGATGCGATATTTACGATAATCGTTTTCGTGGCAATCTTTATAATTATAGAAGTGATCATCTGGTTGCTTTTGCGACTATTTACGAGGTCAAATGACAAATCATTTATAAACGTAGCAGACGGTATTTTTGGAGCAGTTTTTGGGGCTGTCAAGGGCGTGATCTTGGTGCTTGTGATTATCTTAGCGCTCTTGCCGCTTGTGGATGTATTTATACCAAACTTCGCAGAGGGCTTGCAATCGGCGATAGAGTCGTCATATATAACAAATTATTTGTATGATCAAAATCCGATACTGTTGCTCTTACAGGGAAATTTTTAATTCTGTGAATGGAAAGGAAGAATAATTATATGAAATTTTATGTAGATAGTAAGTTTTTTGAAATGCTGCCAAATGCAGTTTTTGGTGTGGTAACGGCAAAAGGCATAAATAATAAAGTAGAGTATGAAGAAATTAAAAATTTACTCGACGAAAATATTGCTTTGTGCGAGGCTTATTATGATGGCAAGAAAGTAAAAGAAGAAAAAGAGGTTACTTGCTATCGGAATGCGATGAGGGGCATGGGTTTTAACCCAAACAAATATATGTGTTCAATAGAAGCGCTGTTAACTCGTATATCAAAAAGAAAAGGCTTTCCTACCATAAATCCGATAGTAGATCTTGGCAATGCGATCTCGCTTAAGCATAAAGTACCGCTCGGTGCACACGATATAGATTCAAGCAAAGGGGATTTTTGTGTTAGACCTGCGACAGAAGAAGATTATTTTAGACCGTTTGGCGCAGGAGATGATGAGTTTGACAATCCTGACGTGGGCGAAATAGTCTATGCATCCGGAAGCAGCGTAAGGACAAGGCGCTGGACTTGGAGACAATCGGAGGAAGGTAAAATCACGGAAGAAGTGACAAATGTATTCTTCCCGATAGACGGATTTGCCGGTGAGAACGAAGACAAAATACTTGCGGCAAGAGATGAGTTGGCAGAGAAAATAGAGGGAATTTTTGGTGTGAAGCCAGAAGTCGGCTGGGTGGATATAAACAATAAATTCATTGAATTTTAGGCAAAATCGTGATAACATCATAAGGTGTATGAATAACTTTATGAATGAAGCATTAAAAGAAGCAAAAAAAGCCTATGACAAGGGCGAGGTGCCAATCGGCGCAGTGATTGTTAAGGGCGGAGAGATTATTGGCAGAGGTCATAATCTGACAGAACAGACAAATGATCCAACGATGCACGCAGAGATGATAGCAATAAAAGAGGCAACAAAAAAACAGGGCTATGGCAGACTTTACGACGCAACTATGTATGTGACTTGCGAGCCTTGTACAATGTGTGCGGGAGCAATCATACTTGCCCGAATAAAAAAGGTTATTATAGGGACAATGGATAAAAAGTCAGGAGCGTGCGGATCTGTTCACAATCTGCTTGTTGATAATGGATTAAACCATCAAGTAGAAATAGAGATAGATGAAATGGGCGATAAGTGTTCGCATATACTTACCGACTTTTTTAAACAGCTAAGAAAACAAAAATCGGAGGAAGATTAAAAACGATGACAAAGACGAAAAGAATAGGTGCGATAATAGTTGTATGCGTGATAGCATTTGTGATGCTTGCACCTCATGCGTTGGCAGCAAGTCTGGAAATAGAAAAGACTTCTCCTAAAGATGATGAAACAGGAGTACCTCTTGAAAATCTAGGCGTAAAGGTTACTTTTAATCAAGAGGTGTATAGCGAAGCTAATGAGAAGCAAAATGCAAAAGCGTGTAAACTTCTTGACAAGGATGGTAAAGAAGTATCAACACAGGTTCTTTTTAACGAAAAGAATAAAGACACAGTTTTGATTTTGGCAGATACTATAGATGAAGACGGAAAAACTGTAACAGCCGACCCTGAAAGTGATTATACGCTAGTTATAGATAAATCATTTGTGGCTGCTGATGGCACAACCCTTGGAAAAGATGCAGAGATAACCTTTACAACTTTAAATCCATCAACAAGCATGAAGATATCAATGGTTATGATGCTCGTGATGGTTGTAGGTATGGTTATAGCTTCTTCAAGAAGCATGAAAAAACAAAAGGAAAAAGAAGAGGGCTTCAAAGTCAAAAAAGAAGAAAAGTTCAATCCGTATAAAGTTGCAAAGGAAACGGGCAAACCTCTAAAAGAAGTCATTGCAGAAGAGCAAAAGCGCAGAGAAAAGGAAGCTGCAAAGGCTGCAAAAAAAGCAAAGAGGATGCAGGAAGACGAGTTCGATGACGATGATGAGATAGAAGAATATATGGAGCCCGGTCATTATAAGGTGAAGGCTGTAAGAACTGTTGCACAAGGAGGTTCCGAGTATATAACAGGCAAAAAAGCCGAAGCCGAAAAGAAAAAGGCGATAGAAGAAAAAATCAAGGCATCTAAAGCAAAGGGTGCCAAAAAGAAGAAAAAGAAATAGTAAAGCAGAATATAAAAAAAGTTAAGAAATGCTTTAAAAATGAACGGTATACGAATAAACGCATATGCAAAAGTAAACTTATCACTTGATGTGGTAGGCAAACAAGATGACGGATACCATCAAGTAGAGATGGTTATGCAGCAAATAGACCTGTCTGACGAAGTGCTTGTAAGGTGGAGACCAAGCAGACCGAAGGACAGGTTTGCTATTGTAATTAAAACAAATAAATATTTTGTGCCGACAGATGAAAGAAATCTCGCATATAAGGCGGCTCTTTTGATGCAAAAAAGAAAAGCTAATGATATAAAAGGAAGCATTAGGATAGATATAAAAAAGAACATACCTGTTGCGGCAGGACTTGCAGGTGGCAGTAGTAATGCGGCAGCGGTCCTTCACGCGCTAAATGTATTATGGGATTTAAAGCTTTCGATAAGCGAACTTTGTGAGTTAGGAAGTGAGCTTGGAGCGGATGTGCCTTTTACGGTTATGGGGCAGTCAAAAGCAAATAAGCAATTAAATTTATATTATGGTGCTGATGAGCTAAAAACAACATGCGCCTTAGCGAGCGGGATAGGTACAACATTAAGACCGCTCAAAGCGGTAAAAGCCAGCGTGTTACTAAGCAAACCGCCTATAAGTGTTTCGACAAAAGAGGTTTATCAGGGGCTTAACCTTTGGGAGATAGAGACAAGCGCAAAGAGACCAAACAATCAAAAACTGCTGCAAGCTATACAAACAGATGATATGGCTTTGCTAAAAGAAAATATGGAAAATGTTTTAGAAACATATACTTGTAAAAAATATAAGGTCGTGCAAGAGACAAAAGAAATAATGCAAGGGAAATGTCCTGAGGCAAAGGTTATTATGAGTGGCAGTGGACCTAGTATTTTTGGCATAGCATCAAGAGATGATTTACTCATGGACGGGTACAGAGAGCTAAAGGAAAAGAACGCAGAAACATATATGACAAAGACGATATGATGTGGTATAATCGAGGCGAGTTAATAGTATCTCAATGTATGTGCTTTCGTTTACAAAACCATGTAAGCGAACAAAAGACACCGAGGAAAAATCTCGGTGTTTTTTGTTGATTTATTTTTAGATAAAAGAGAGAAAGATTTACGAACGTGCGCCAAGGGTGAGAGAAATTTTAACCTCTGAACCACCACGCTCGACTACAAATTTTATCGTGTCACCTTTTTTGTGCTTTTGTATTACGCTCGAAACTTCGCTTAAGCTGGAAATTGATTTGCCGTCTATTGAAACGACCTTATCGCCGGCTTTAAAACCTGCCTCTTGAGCAAAAGTTTCGTTGATTTCCTTTATATAAATGTTGCCGTCATTACCTTGTGCATACGTCATTCCTGAGTAGCCTTTTGTGGAGGTCGCTTTACCATTCTTCATAATTTGTGAAGCGACATCTGCAGCATCATTTATTGGAATTGCAAAGCCTAAGCCTTCAACATCAGAGCCACTTGATTTTGCAACAACTATTCCAACAAGATGTCCGTATTGATCAAAAAGACCGCCACCGGAATTGCCCGGATTTACAGATGCGTCTGTCTGTAAAAGGCTCATAGTTTGTCCGTCGATAGTAACATCACGATCAAGAGAGCTGATGATACCTGCGGTAACAGTACCGCCAAGTTCTCCGAGAGGGTTGCCTATAACTACTGATAGGTCGCCGACTTCAAGCTCGTTGCTGTTGCCATATGTGGCAGCGGTTAGGTTATCAGCATCGATTTTTATTACGGCAATATCTGTCTCGGAATCAGTACCGACAAGGGTAGCCTCATATTGCTTTTCGTTAGATAGCGTCACGTATATCTTTGAAGCACCATCTATAACATGGTTGTTTGTAATAATGTAGCCGTCTTCTTTTATGATTACTCCGGAGCCGGCCCCTTCTGTGACATATTGGCCAAACCAAGCATTCGAGGATTGTACGCTTTCTGTCTTTATTTCTACGACAGAGGCGGAGTTTTCGGAAACAATTTCATCGACAGTTTTGCTAGAGCCTGTTGCAGAAGCAAGGGTATAACCATCGCCGGATATACTTCCTTTTTTGCCCGATGAATTAAATACATTGTTATATGCCCAAAAACCGCCAAATGCTCCGCCAAAAGCGAGAAGTACTACTAAAATAAAGATGAGTATTAACTTTTTCTTTGTTAAAAATATTGGATTTGCAGGAGTTACCTGCAAAGGCGCTTCTTCGCTGGGTTCTTGATCCCTTGATAATTTAAAATCCTCCATAAGAGCCTCCTTGTTTTTTTCTTTCCTATTTACATTTACTTGCTTCTGTTCATTATACCACTTTTATGATAGAATATTCTGTATGTTCAGGAGAAAAATAATTATGAATGATTATAAACATAATATTCTAAAACAGTATAATCGTTGGTGTAATGAACCAAGCCTACCTAAAGAGCTAAAATCCGAACTCTTTGCCATGGGAAACGACTACGACAAGATCGAGGAAGCGTTTTTCAAGAGTTTAGAGTTTGGGACCTCCGGCTTGAGAGGATTAATGGGTCCCGGAACTAATATGATGAATACTCTTGTCGTAGCCGGTGTCACTCAAGGCTTGTCTAATTATATAAATAAAACCTTAAAAAAATCTGAAGAAAAAAAGAAAGTTGTAATTAGTTATGACAGCAGGCATAATTCCAAAAAGTTTGCTGAGGTTGTCGCAGAGGTTCTCTGCGCAAATGATATAAAAACATACATCTTTGATGAGTTGACTCCTGTTTCGATCCTTTCATTTGCGGTCAAATATTTAGAAGCAGATTATGGCGTAATGATAACGGCAAGTCACAACGCAAAAGAATACAACGGATACAAGGTATACAATGCTACGGGCGGGCAAATATTAGAGGATGAGGCAAAGCAGATTTTAGCTGAAACGCAAGCGGTTGATATATTTAAAGATGTCAAAAAGATGGTGAATGCAGGGGCAGGAGCTGATAGCAGCTGTGATATAGTTAGAATACATAATGAGATACTCGACGCATATATAAAAGAAACATTTGAAAAAAGCAAAATTAAAATTTCATCTGATCTTTCGGTAGTTTATAGTCCGCTCAACGGGGCAGGGTTAAAACCCGTAACAAAGCTACTAAAAAAAATAGGCGTAAAAAATCTTTATGTCGTACCGGAACAACAAAAGCCTGACGGGAACTTTCTGACATGTCCAAAGCCAAATCCGGAAAGAAAAGAAGTTTATGAGCTTGGGCTTGCATTGCTTGATGAAAAAAATGCAGACATCCTGATTTTAACAGATCCTGACAGCGATAGAACAGGTCTGGCAGAAAAGGATGGCATATTTACAGGAAATCAAATTGCTGTCTTGCTGTTTGATTATCTGTGTAAAAAAAACAGGGATGTACAAGGCAAGACGATTGTTAGAAGTATAGTTAGCACTACTCTTGTGGATGTGATTGCAGCAGAGCGTGGGGTAAAAACAGAAACTACGCTGATAGGTTTTAAATACATTGCGAAAAAGGCAGAAGAGTTGGGAGACTCGTTTATGTTTGCTTTTGAAGAAGGCAATGGCTATTTGGCTTTTGACCATATGCGTGATAAAGACGGGGTGTCGAGTGCGATGCTCATATGCCAAATGGCAGATTATTATAAAAAACGGGGGATTACATTACACGAAGCATTGTCAGACATCTATAAACAATATGGATTTTATAAAGAAAAGGTTATTACATATACTTTTGAGGGTATAAAGGGCAATGAAAAAAGAGAAAGCATAATGCAGTATCTGAGAGAGGATATTCCAAACGCGCTTACAAATTATGGGATTAAAAGCGTAATTGATTATAGCAAAAGGAAAAAATATTTTATCAATCGAGAGACAATAGATTATAACAAATTGCCTAAATCAAACATTCTTGAATATGAGGTAGAGGGCAGACAAAAATTTATGATTAGGCCGTCAGGCACAGAACCGATCTTAAAGGCATATTTGTTTGCGGTAGGAGGTTGCGAAAATGAGGCGGATAAGCAGCTTTTCGCAATGCAAAAAGAAGTAGAGCGTATTATAAAAGAAAAGCAGGAAATTGGAAAGTAAAGAGAATAGGTCACAGAGAAAGGAAAGAAAGATGAAGGATGTTACTATAAAAATAGTAGGGAAACACATTCTTGAAAAAAGGGAAGAAGACCAAATGGAGCTCGTGACAGAGGCTAAAATGTATGAGCGAAATGGAGTTTTATATTTTTTATATGATGAAAGCGAATTCACAGGAATGGAAGGGACAAAGACAAGACTTCGTTTGACAAAGGATTCTCTTAAACTGTCAAGAAGCGATGATGCCGGACTTACAGGAGAGATGAAATTTGAAAAAGGCAAACGGTTTGAAGATAAATATCCGACGCCTGCCGGGCCGATGTTTGTAGAAATACTTACAAACAAATTTGAAAATTCCATGACACATGAGGGAACCGGCAAGGTTTCGCTTGAGTATAACATAAGCCTGAAGGGCTTAGTTGAAGGGCGAAATAAACTTGAGATAGAGTTGGTTTAAATAACGAAAAAGATTTGAAGAAAATGATATATATGACTTAAGGGTATATAAAATGTTTTATTAAGAAGGAGGAAAGAAAAATGCAAAAACAAGGTTTTGATCCGCAAAAGTATATCCAGATGCAGTACGAGCATATCGTAGAGCGTATTAACGAGGGAAATGGCGAAAAGCTGTATCTTGAGTTTGGTGGCAAGCTCGTGCATGACAAGCATGCAATGAGAGTCCTACCGGGCTTTGATGAAAATGCTAAGATAAAGCTGTTGCAAAAGCTAAGCGACCAAGCTGAAGTTATCATCTGTGTTTATGCAGGCGATATTGCGACAAATAAGACAAGGCAGGATTTTGGTATAACTTATGACCTTGAGGTTATGAGGCTTATTGATATCTTTAGGAACTATGGGCTTTCAATAAACAGTGTAGTAGTTACAAGATATGAGGAAAATCCTGCGGTTGATATGTTTATAAATAAGCTTGAAAGACGGGGAATCAAAACCTATACGCATAAATTCACAAAAGGATATCCGACAGATGTCGATATCATCGTAAGCGAAGAGGGTTACGGTGCAAATCCATACATAAAGACTACAAAACCGCTTTGCGTTGTGACAGGCCCGGGTGGTGGTAGCGGCAAGCTTGCGACATGCCTTTCACAGCTTTATCACGAAAATATCAGAGGTTGCAAGGCGAGATATGCAAAGTTTGAAACATTTCCTGTTTGGAACATACCGCTAAAGCACCCAATAAATGTTGCGTATGAGGCGGCAACTGCAGATCTAAAGGATGTAAATATGATTGACTCCTTCCACCTTGAAGCGTACGGCAAGCAGGCAGTGAATTACAACAGGGACCTAGAAGTATTTCCTGTTGTAAAGAGAATTATCGAAAAGATAACAGGCGGTGAATGCGAATACAAATCACCGACAGATATGGGAGTAAACATGGTCGGCTACGGCATCATAGACGATGATGTCTGTAAGGAAGCTTCAAAGCAGGAGATTATAAGGAGGACTTTAATTTCACTGTGTGATTATAAAAAAGGCAAGATAGACGAGTCATCGGCGGAAAGAGTAAAGCTCCTCATGGAAGAGGTTGAAGCAAATATAGACGACAGAAAGGTAGTGCCTGTGGTAAGGCAGTATGTGGAGGCAAAAAAAGAAGCAGGCGAGTGTGACGACAATCTTGTCGGTGTAGCTATAGAGCTTGATGACGGCACAATTATAAAAGGAAAGAGCTCAGAAATTATGGCAGCAGCAGCAGCGGCATTGCTAAATGCGGTAAAGTATCTTGCTAAGATGGCCGACGAAGTACATTTGATTGCTCCACATGTACTTGAGGGGATACAGGCACTTAAAAAGGACATTTTGAGGCAGGAAAAAACAAGTTTGAATGTCGAGGAAATCCTAAATGCTCTTACAGTATCGGCATCTTCAAATCCGAGTGCGGCTCTTGCGGTAGAGAAGCTAAAGGAACTTAGAGGGTGCAAGGCTCATTGTACAGCGATATTAAATGACAAAGACGAACATATTTTAGGAGATCTAGGTATTGATGTAACCTGCGATCCTGAATATTCGACAAACAACTTGTATTTCAAATAATTTTTCAACAACTCCCCAAGGCTTTTTGCAAAGGGGAGTTTGCTTGCTATAAATAAGGAAACGAGGAAGTAGAGAAGATGTATTCACAGTTTTTTGTAATGTTCGCGATGATATTCACTGGATTTATATTGCGAAAAATAAATTTCATAAAGGAAGAGATGAACAACAGTCTAAACAAGTTCATTGTATATTGGGGTTATCCGTGTTTGCTTGCCTATAACATAGGAAAGATGCAAATGGATGCAGCTCTTGTGGCAGACTTTTTCATTATGCTTGCAATCGCATTTGCGATACACCTTTTATATGCATTTATAGGAAAGGGATATGCGAGGCTGAGACACTTTTCGCCTGAAAAGAGCAATGTGTTTGAAATAGCCGTATCGTGCCCCAATAATGGATTTATGGGGTTCCCGATGGGGCTTGCAATCCTTGGCTCAGAGGGTCTCTTTCTTATGACGGCGGAAAATTCGGCGATGAATATATTCTTCTTTACTTATGTCCTTTATGTGTTTAGGAGAAATAATGAGAATAGGGAGAAGCTGACCTTTAAAACTGCGTGGATTTCGATTGCAAAAGTTTTGCTAAATCCAAATATCTTGGCAGTTTTTGTAGGGTTTATCTTTGCGCTGGCACACATATCCTTAGATAATGCGGTAGGTACATATATGCAATACATTGGCGGAGCGGCAACGCCTATGGCAATGATATTCATAGGATCAACTCTTGCAGCAAGTGACTTTTTTGCGATGTTTAAAAACAAACTGGTGATAGAAGCAACAGTCGCAAAGCTGATCGTGTTACCTGTGCTTGTGACATTAATTATGATATTGCTACCGATAGACAATTCGATGAAAATCATAATGGTTCTTGGTATGTGCTTCCCGACAGCTGCAACTGTACCGATGCTTGCAGAACAAGAAAAGCAAGACCACGAACTTGCAAGCCAAATCCTATTCTTTTCGACGGTTATATCTATGGCGAGTGTGCCTCTTGTGATAACGCTTATAAATTTTGTATTTATGTAAAAAGGGCGAAGGCAAGGCGCTCGCTATCAAATTGTATCTATAAAAAACTATATCCCTCTTGCTAATTTAAACATAAGGGATATAGTTTTTCTTCGTCTGTATCATCAGAAAATAAATTTTGTCTAATTATTTTATAGCATATTTTGTTTTCATGAGTGCTGCTCCGATGCCTGTGACTATGATACCTGCTATGATAGCTTCAGGGACACCGTTTATGCCGATAATTCCCAGTATAAAGGTATAAACCGCGTTTCCTGCAACATCGTTTGCTGTTGCATAAGCATCCTTAAAGAATAAGAAAATCATATTCATTACAAGCAGTGTATTTGTAAGTGCTCCGGTTACGCCGGCAAAACCGAGTGCGACGCCCATGCGTGTTTTTGTCGGCTCATTTTTCTTTCCGATAATAAGATGGTACACATAGTAGGGCACTATTCCTACAAGAATACGAGGCACCATACAGATGATGATGCTTGCAAAACCTCCGTGGATGTCGCCGATGGTTATAAAAGGCGAAAAGACAAAAGAGGTTGCGGTTGGATTGATAGTGTTGTTTATGAGGCTTGTAAGCCCGAAGACACCACCTAAAAAAGCTCCTTTTTTTGGACCGAGCATTAAAGAACCTATTATAACGGGAATGTGAATTATGGTAGCTCTCGTAAACCCAAGAGGGATATATCCGATAAACGGAGTGAACGCCATGATCACGATGATACCGCTAAATAGGGATAGCTGCACAAGTCCGAGCGTACGGTTTTGCGTACGGCTTTGTGTTAAATTATTCATTTGTTACTCTCCTTGTTATCATTCTCTATTTTTGAGATATAATACAATACATTGACATTATAAGGGGAAGGGATATGATTTTCAAGGAAAGTTCAAAAATTAAGCAAGATTATGGTATAATCGTACTGTTAATAATGATATTTGAAAGGAAATAAAATGACGGATAAAAAGAAAAAGGAAACCATAGAGAACGAAGTTGCAACAAAGACTATAGAGGGCATTCTTGATGTGGCAGACGGAGGCTTTGGATTTTTGCGTTTCGATAATTTTTACACAAGTGAAGACGATATATATGTGGCAAACAGCCAGATAAGACGATTCAATCTCAAGACAGGAGATAAAATAAAGGGCACGGCAAGAGATCCAAAGGAAGGTGAAAAATTCGGAGCCCTGCTAAAGATAGAAAAGATAAACGGAGAAGCACCGGAAAAAGCAAAAATGAGAGTTGACTTTGACAAGTTGACACCGATATTTCCAAACAGGAGGATAAAGCTTGAGGACGGTGCGGATTTGTCAATGAGGCTGATAGACCTTGTAGCTCCGATAGGCTTTGGACAGAGAGGCCTTATCGTCGCGCAGCCTAAGGCGGGAAAGACAGCCTTGATGAAAAAGATAGCTTGCAATATAGAAAAGAATTATCCCGACACAGAGCTTATCATACTTTTGGTTGATGAAAGGCCGGAAGAAGTTACAGATATGAAGAGAACGCTAAGAAACGACGGTGAGGTTATATATTCGACATTTGACGAGCAACCATCACACCATGTAAAGGTTGCCGAGATGGTGCTTGCAAGAGCACAGCGACTTGCAGAATATGGCAAGGATGTCGTGGTACTGCTCGATAGTATCACTAGACTTGCAAGGGCGTATAACTTAGTTGTCCCATACTCGGGAAGGACACTTTCGGGCGGACTTGACCCTGCCTCACTGTTTAAACCGAAGAAATTTTTCGGAGCAGCGAGAAACATTGAGGAGGGTGGCAGCATCACGGTACTTGCGACAGCACTTGTCGATACAGGAAGTCGCATGGACGATGTCATATTTGAGGAGTTTAAGGGTACAGGAAATATGGAGCTTCACCTTGATAGAGGGCTTTCTGAAAAGAGGATATTTCCGGCGATAGATTTAAATAAGTCGGGCACAAGGAGAGAGGATCTTTTGATGAGCCAGGAGGAGCTTGCGGCTGTATGGCGGATGAGGAAGGCACTTTCAAACGGCACCGTGCAGGAAACAACGGAGGCTATCATTGACAATTTGATGATGACAAAAAATAACAAGGAGTTTATATCGCTTATTGATAAAATCAGCTTATAAAATCAGCTTCTTGTGAGGATGTAGTATACAGCGTATGAAATGGAGGAAGAATGGATAACCTACTCGTATCGGACATAATACAAATGGCAAAAAAACAGCTCAGCGAAGCAGGCATCAAGGACGCAAAACTTCAGGCGGAGCAAATATATTGCCGAATGAAAAAGCTAGATAAAATGAAATTCTTTATATATTGGTCAAAGGAAGCAGGAGAAAACGAAGCGGAAAGTTATTTTCGTTTAGTTTCGCAAAGAGCAGCAAGAAAACCACTTCAGCTGATATTCGGCGAGACAGAATTTATGGGATATATATTTAAGGTAGCTGAAAATGTTTTGATACCCAGGATGGATACCGAGGTTGTAGTCGAGGAAGCCCTCAGACTTGCACAAAACAAGGATAGCGTACTCGATCTCTGCTGTGGTTGCGGTGTAATAGCGATTTCAATGATGCGAAAAGCAAAGGAAGAAAAGAAAAGCCTAAAGATGACAGCTGTTGACATTAGCAAACAGGCACTTGAGTTGACACAGGAAAATGCGAAGCTAAATGATACGAAGATAGATATCGTAAAAAGTGATTTGTTTGAGGCTTTAAAAAAGAAAAGGTACGATTTGATAGTATCAAATCCGCCGTACATAAAAACGGAGGTTATCGCAACACTTGAGCCTGAGGTAAAGGACTATGATCCGCTTATGGCACTTGACGGCGGAGCAGACGGTCTGGATTTTTACAAAAGGATAATAGAGCAAGCATCACAGCACCTAAAAAAGAATGGCAAACTTGTGCTTGAGATTGGAAATGACCAGGCAATGGATGTATCTTCGATCATCGCACAAAATCCCGCATTTGACGTGGGAAGTATAGCTGTTACAAAGGATCTTGCAGGAAATGACAGAGTGATTAGTTGCAGGGTTAAGTAAATGTCAAGTTTCAGATATAAAGCTGATATTTACGAAAAAGCTACTTATTTGTAGGAGCGGTGAATTTACAGAAAAGTACATTTTTTAGCAAGGGGAGAAAGATGCAGTTTAATTCATTTGTATTCATTTTATTACTGCTACCAATCACAGTAATAGCATATTTTTTATCGAACAAGATTCGCCTAACATTTGGAAAGTTAGTGATAATTGCTGCCAGTATTATTTTTTATACGTATTCGGATTGGAAAATTTTTAAAATCCTTGGAATAAGTATGCTGATAAACTTTGGCGCAGTGTTTATTTTAACGAACTATAGAAAGGCTAAAAAGTTAATCATACTTCTTCCAATAGTAATAAATGTTGGACTGTTACTATATTTTAAATACACTAATTTTATAATTACCACAGCGAACCAGATTACAGGAAATGCCTGGGAATTAAAGAACCTAGTTCAGCCACTTGGCATCAGTTTCTTTACATTCCAGCAGATTGCCTATGTGTTAGCTGTTTATAATAAGGAAATTAAGAAAATTTCAGTTTTAGATTATTTGGCGTATATATTATATTTTCCAAAGATCCTGATGGGTCCTCTTATAGATCCGGTGGATTTTGTAAACCAAATAAATAATCCAGACTTAAAGAGAATTGATTGGGATAATTTGGCCTGTGGAATAAAAATATTCAGTTTGGGCTTGTTTAAAAAGGTAATGTTGGCAGACATATTTGCCAAAGGCGTTTCCTGGGGATTTTCTAATTTCGATAGTGCTACGGCAATGGACTGGATACTGGTAACACTATTCTATACATTTGAAATTTACTTTGATTTCAGTGGATATAGTGATATGGCTGTTGGTGCATCTAAAATGTTGAATATCACTTTACCGATAAATTTTGATTCACCATATAAAGCATTATCTATAAGGGACTTTTGGAAAAGATGGCATATTTCTTTGACAAAATTTTTTACAAAGTATGTATATATTCCTTTGGGAGGGAGTAGAAAGGGAAAAGTACTTACTTGTGTTAACACGATGATTGTTTTTCTTGTAAGTGGGCTTTGGCATGGTGCTAATTGGACTTTTATTCTTTGGGGAGCGTTACACGGATTCTTTATGATCTTCGACAGATTATTTGAGAAGGTGGAAGAAAAAGTGTTTGAGCCTGTTAGATGGTTTCTTACGTTTTGTACAGTCAATGTACTCTGGCTGTTATTTAGAGCAGACTCCATAGGACAGTGGAAAGGTATTATTGCAAGAGTGATACATATGCAGGATACATCAATAAGCCAAGGGTTAATTGATTGTTTCACTTTACAGGAATCACAGTTTTTGATTGATGCTTTACACTTGGCGGGAGCTTCTGCAATCAGAGGATTTTGGCTTTTAATATATGTTATAGCCGGATTAGCAATATGTCTTGTACCAGAAAACAATTATAGAAATCTAAAAAAGCTTTCTATTTTTATGATGGTGATAGCTGCGGTTGCCTTTGTTTGGGGATTCATTTGCTTAAGTAGTGAATCTGTATTTGTATATTTCAACTTCTAGGAGGGAGGACAGGCATATGAAGTCTAAATTGTGGTTAGCGGGCTGGCTTGTTCTTACAATTGGAGCCCTAATTACTATGGGAGCATTTGTTTATAGGGTGGATCCTTATATGCATTATCATAAACCTAATATAGATGCTTATTATTACAAATTGGATAATCAAAGAAGTCAAAATGACGGAATAACAAAACACTTTGAATATAACGCATTGATTACGGGAACATCGATGACTGAGAATTTTAAGACTTCAGAATTTGATGATATTTTTGGCGTTAATTCTATAAAGGTATCATATTCAGGTGGATCCTATAAAGAGATGAATGACAATCTCATTATTGCTTTAGAAAACAATAAAGAATTAAAAACAATTGTTCGATGTCTCGATTATGGTAGGCTTCTTGATGACAAGGACAAGATGAGAACCGATTTAGGAACTTATCCAACGTATCTCTATGACGATAATCCATTTAATGATGTGTTTTATTTATTCAATAAGGATGTCATCTTTGGTCGCTGTTATACCATGGCAACTGACAATGACAAGGAAGGATTTTCTCCAGGCATTACTTCATTTGATGATTATTCTAGATGGCAGGAGTCATATACATTTGGAGCCAATACAGTTATCCCAAATGGAGTAACAAACGATAGAGCTGTTGAAGAGGTACATCTTTCTGACGAGGAACGTCAAACTATATATGGCAACATTACTCAGAATGTAACCTCATTGGCAGATCAGTATCCAGAAGTTGATTTTTATTATTTCTTTTCGCCATACAGTGCAGCATGGTGGGTTGATTATGTTCATGATGGAACTATATATAAATGGATTGAAGCAGAACAATATGCAATAGAACTGATTCTTGAACATCCAAATATAAAGCTATATTCTTTCAATAATCGAACGGATATTACGACGGATTTAAATAATTATAAAGATACCACTCATTATGGAGAATGGGTAAACAGCTATATTCTTAGAGCCATGCATGATGGGGAATGTTTGTTATCAAAAGATAATTATAAAGAGTACCTAGCGAATGAACTTGAATTTTATACAACGTATGATTATAGTGAATTAAATGAGCAAAAAGATTATTAACTTTGTCATATAAGCTTTGATGAAACACTGTATTGATTGAGATTTCAATCGCTACAGTGTTTTTTAATTTTTTCACGGAGAGTGTAAAAAGGAGTTGACAGATTATAAACGACACTATATTATATCATATATAATATAGTTGCGCGTATATGTAACTATAGAGCGCATGAGCTATAAACAAGAGATATATAAAATATGAAAAAGGAAGAAGGAAAAGAAGAATGAAAGAGGTGATAAAGAGTGGCATTGAAAATTGAATCGGCATTACTTGAGGCGTGTGTGCTTTCGGTAGTGAAAAGGGGCGATGCATACGGATATGTGCTGACGCAGTCGATTAAAAAGGTTTTAGACATCTCTGAGTCAACATTATACCCTGTGTTAAGAAGGCTCCAAAAGGATGAGTATTTGAGGACATATGACGAGCCATATGCAGGGCGCAATCGCAGGTATTATGCCATAACTGAGAAAGGCTTACAAAGGTGCGAGGATTATGTAAAAGAATGGGATGACTACAAGCAAAAAATAGACGAGCTATTGAGTGGAGGTGTGGATGATGAATAGAAATCAGTTTTTGACGAAATTGGCGGCTGAACTTTCTATTTTGCCAAAAGAGGAAATAGAGGCGGCAATGGAGTTTTACACAGAGTTTTTAGACGAAGTGGGCACAGAAAATGAGGAAGAAGCCATAAAAAGCCTTGGAGAACCAAAGAAAATCGCAGCACAAATAAAATCGGATTACACGGTTAGGCAGATGGATAATCAGGAACTAGGAGAGGGCAAGACCAATAAAAAATATTTGACGGCAGCGCTTGGCGTAATAGCAGGCGTATTTGCTGCTCCGGTGGCAATCCCGGTTGCAATAGCTCTCGGCATGGTGGTTAGCGCAATATTTTTAATGCTCCTAGCGGTTGCAATAAGTGTCTTTGTATGTGTGATAGCAGGAATAGCCTGCTCGCTGACATTTATTATAGTTGGAATTATATCATTATCAACGACGGTTTCTGCATCGCTATTGCTTATAGGGCTTGGACTTTCTGGGCTTGCAGTTCTTTCCATTGCACTTGTGGGCATCATAATTGCTATAAAAGCACTATTTAAAGCATTGATAAAGGAAGTTCACAAGACAAATGAAAAGCGAAGAAAGCGAAGAATGGAAAAAGAAAAAGAGAAGCTGACAAAAGGAGGTGCGGAAAATGCGTAAGTTAAAGAGATTCATGTGTATAAGTGGCATAATTCTGATTGTTGGCATAATTACCGCTATAACAGGTGTTGCGCTTGGAGGCTTTAATGAGCTTGGCAAAATAGACAAAAAGATACCGTATGTTAATCTAGGATCTGAAGAAATGCACACAGAAAATTATCAGTACAAAGACTTAAAGGCGATAGAGGTTGATTATGATTACTGTGACATAAAAGTTGTCGAAGGCGACAGTTTTAAAGTTGATGTTAGATATTCTGAGAACGATCCTTTACTGCAAGTCGTCGAGGAAAATGGAGTGCTTAAAATCACGTCTGTTGGAGAGAAAAAAAGCTTTTTGGATATAGATGTCTTTGATGATAGTAACATTGATCCTGAAATTGTCATAACTTGTCCGGCGCGAGGCGAGCTTTCAAATCTCACAATAAATACAGATTATGGCGATGTATATCTTTTGAATGTATCGGCAAGTATTTGCAATATAACAACAGCTGATGGCGATATTAAAGCATTTTTCTCAGATGCTCTGGAAAAATATAAAATAAATATAAGTGCGAAAGATGGCGATATAGAAATTAATGATATGGACTATGATGATGCTGAAAGTTATCTCAGTGGTTTAGGAACATTTAAAAGAGGCGAGTATACATATTCGGGGGCTAATGCTGCAAAAACATTGAAAGTAGAAACTGATTATGGCGATGTTGAAATGGAGTTTCTGCAATAGTTTGATAGGGGGTATGATTTGAAGGAAGGTGCTATGTGAAGTATAATATAAATGTGTTATAATATAAATGTGTTATAATAATTTTTATATGTTTAAAATTACGCAAAGCATAAAATTCCAAAAGAAGGGAAAGGAAAATGGTAGTTGTATTTGGCCGAATATTTTCGATTTTTTTACTGATATTGATAGGATATGTAGCAAACAGGATTGATTTGTTGCCGGACTCATCAAGACCGCACCTGACGAACCTTATGATATCGATAACGGCTCCTTGCATGGCAGCGGAATCTATATACTCAAAGGAGCTTTCTCCTGAGGTTGTGACGGCAACATGGCAGGTAATAATAGGAGCTGTAGTATATTTCATCATAACAACGCTTCTTGCATACGTTTTTGTAAGGGGTCTTAAATTTAAGCCAAAAGAGGAATGGGGTATATATATTGTATCAATTTCGTGTATAAACAGCGGATTTATGGGATTCCCTGTGACAAAAGCGATATTTGGCGATGATTTGTTTTATCTTATGGTAATGCATAACATGATACTTGTATTTTATTTATGGACTATTTCCCCTATGCTTCTTAAGATAGGAACAGAAAAGAAAGAGGAAAGCGAAAAGAGTCGTGTTATAGAAAATATCAAGGCAATATTTAATCCATGCACGATAGGTATAATAGTTGGAGTTGTGTTGCTTGTGACAGGGCTCAAACCACCTGCCGCACTTGATGAAGTCGTAGAATCCCTCGGAGATGCAACAATACCGCTTTCGATGATAATCATAGGTGTGCAGCTTGGCTCAAGCCATATAAAGGAAATATTAAAAAACAAATATATTCTTTTATGCAATTTAGCGGCGATGATATTGTTGCCGTTAGTGACCTTTATAATAGTAGAGCAATTTGATTTTTTGCAGGTAGGCGTAAAGGTAGTGCTGATATTTGCGGCAGTATTTCCGACGGCAGTCGTGCCGGCAGCAATCGCAGAGAAGATGGGAATGGATCCGACAAGGCTTGCCGAGATCGTATCTGTAACGACTGCGGTTTCAATCGTGACAATACCGATAGCTGCGTCGCTTTTAATGGCATATTATTTTTAAAGTGTATTGTTCTTTTTTTCAGGAAGCTGAGCGCAGATGATTGCGACAAACATGATAATGCAGCCTGCCAGTTCTCGCATGCTCATACTCTCGCCGAGTATGAGCATGCCTGCGATTGCGGCGAATACAGATTCTAAACTCAACATAAGCGACGCAATCGCAGGGTCAGCGTCCCGCTGACCGAGAATCTGGCAGGTGTACGCAACTGCAGAGCAAACAACCCCGCTGTAAAGAAGCGGGACAATAGCTTCAAGCAGGGCAGAGAGCGTAAGCGTTTCAAATAAAAACATTGCAATAAAGCCAAAGAGAGAGACAACGATAAATTGAAAACACGAAAGCATCATTCCGTCGACTTTTGATGCAAAATGGTCGATAAGCATGATATGAAATGTAAAGGCTATCGCACAGAGCAATACAAAAAAATCGCCTCTGCCTATTGAAAAGGTTCCTGGCTTTATAGAAAGCAGATAAAGCCCAAGTATAGCTAAAAATACGCAAAACCATATAAACGGCCTGATTTTCCTACCTAAAAAGATTCCAAACACAGGCACCAAAACGACATAAAGAGTAGTTATAAAGCCCGCCTTTGCTGCTGTTGTAAATGCCATGGCATATTGCTGTAAGGCCGTTGCAACAAAAAGAGCTATGCCCGTTGCACTTCCGGCAAAAAGAAGCTCTTTGCGTTGCTTTTTTTGTTTGCCTTTATTCGGACAATTACCTGAAGCACCTAAATCAGCTGCTTCGGATTTTTTAAATTTCTTATTAAAAATAACAGCAACGGGCAGGAGCGATAAAAACGCAAGCAAATATCTAAAAGCAGTAAAAGAAAACGGAGCCAAAGCGTCCGCGCCTTTACTCTGTGCGACAAATCCTGTGCCCCAAATAAGGGCTGTTATAAGCAGGAGTATGTCACTTTTAAGCTTTTTATGAGAATGTGTTTTATTGCCTGTCGGTGCTGTTTTAGCTATCATATATTTTCCTCTCTATATTAAGTACAAATCTTTGATTATTTAACTCTGATAGAAACTTCTCCTGTAGAGAGCGTTTCTACTTCGCCATTATCATATTCTACGACAAGTCCGCCGAGGCTGTCGATGTCTATCGCCTTTGCAGATATTTTTTTATTCGGAGAAGTATTTGGCGATGGATAGACGTAAATATCCCTGCCAATTATCATAGAGCGACTTTTGTAATCGTCCATAAAAGAAGCATCATCATTTTTAAGCATATCTACTATATCAAGTAGGTGGTCTATAACGGAAGCAATGAGCTTATTTCTCTCCAGATTATCAGCATTTAAATAACCGATTTTATTGGAAAGCTTTTCGTCAAACAAATCTGCGGCGGACGTATCAAAATTTTCATTTGCAACGCAATTTATTCCAATACCCACAATAAGAGAACTTATTTGCCCGCTTTCAAAATCCGTAACGGCTTCTGTCAAAATACCACAAACTTTTTTATCATCTATATAGATATCATTTACCCATTTAATTTGGGCATTAAGGCGGCACACATCTTTAATTGCTTGTGCAACTGCAAGGGAAGCGGCTGTTGTGATCAGCAGTGATTTTTCGACATTTAGCTGAGGTTTTATGATTATACTCATGTAGATGCCCGTGTCTTTTGGTGAATAAAACGATCTTCCGAGTCGACCTTTTCCGGCCGTCTGTTTTTCTGCTATAACAACTGTCGCCGTAGGTTTTTTAGCAATATTATCCGTAGCATCTTGTGTAATAGGTGCACTGTTTGCCTTTGTTGCAATAGAGATTGCTTTCGTATTAGTAGATGGCAATTCATCAAAAAGCAACACCTTAATATCGTGATGTGTACAGTTTAAGATGCCTTCCACAGAAAGCTTATCGCTGTTTTTGTCAAGATAATAACCTACGCTTTGCAGATTTTTTATATCAAATCCCTCCGCCTTTAATGAATTTATCGCTTTCCATACGGCGGTTCGCGACACGCCGAGAGTTTCTGCGAGTTTACCGCCGGAAACCGCAGCACCTTTATTTTTTTCTAATTCTTTTAAAATTTCGCTTTTTAACATCGCTTTAAGTACCTATTAAATATATTATTCAAACTGGCTGTTATATAAATTGGCGTAAAAACCGTTTTCTGCAAGCAAGCTTTCGTGTGTGCCCTGTTCTACTATATCACCATGATTCATAACAAGTATATGATCCGCATCCTTTATAGTCGAAAGCCTATGCGCGATTATAAAGCAGGTTCTGTTTTCCATCAGATTTAGCATCGCTTTTTGGATAAGCTTTTCTGTTCTTGTGTCTACAGAACTTGTCGCCTCGTCCAGTATCAAAATAGGGCTATTGGAAAGTAGCGCACGTGCTATGGTTGCAAGTTGCTTTTGACCCTGAGAAAGATTGCCGCTTGTACCGCTAACTTGCATATCGTATCCGTCAGGCTGAGTTGTTATATGATGGTGAAGGTGTGCACCCTTTGCAGCTACAATAACTTCATCGAGCGTTGCATCCGGTTTGCCGTATCTAATATTGTCTGTTATGGTTCCGCTAAACAGCCAGCTGTCCTGAAGAACCATACCAAACATCTCTCTGAGGTCATGTCTTGTAAAATCTTTGATATTTTGGCCATCGATACTTATAGAGCCACCGTTTAATTCGTAATATCTGAGTAAAAGCTTTATAATAGTAGTTTTGCCCGCACCGGTAGGACCGACTATCGCAATTCGATCACCGGGTTTTGCATCAAAGCTGAAGTCTTTTATGACAGGTTCGTTTTCGGAATATCCAAACCTCACATGATTAAACGAAATTTGACCTTTTAAAGTTGATAAATCTACAGGGACTTTTTTAGAATTTCCACTCTCGCTTTCTGCGATGTTAAAGGCGTCAACCTCATCCTCTTCATCTATAAACTTAAAGATTCTTTCTGCCGCAGCCGCAGTTGACTGAAGAAGATTTGCCGCGGTCGAAACCTGAGAGAGAGGCTGATTAAAAGATCGAACATATTGTATAAACGATTGGATATTACCTATTGAAATTGTTCCGTTTACTGCGAGATGACCGCCGAGTATACAAACGGCAACATATCCGAGGTTACCTATGAAGCCTACCACCGGCATCATCATTCCTGATAAAAACTGAGATTTCCAGGATGATGAATACAGCTCATCGTTTATCTCATCAAATTTCTTATTTGAGGAGGCCTCCTTATTAAAGGCTTTTATGATTGTATGTCCGTTAAACATTTCTTCTATGTGCCCGTTGATATCGCTCAGATTGTCCTGCTGTGCTTTAAATTGCACCTGAGATTTTGAAATGATGAGCTTTATCATAATCATCGATAGAGGCAATACTATAAGAGCTGTCAGCGTCATAAGAAGGTTTATTCTTATCATCATTATCAAAATACCTACAAGCATCGTAACACTTGTGATTATTTGCGATAATGACTGCGACAGCGACTGATTTATCGTTTCTATATCGTTTACCATATAACTTTGTATTTCGCCATATGTCCTGGTATCAAAATATTTGACAGGCAGCCTATCAAGCTTCTGGGACATTTTTTCTCTTAGGTCATAAGTGACCTTTTGCGAGACGCCTGCCATGATAAAGCTCTCCGAAAATGAAAAGATAAAACTTATCACATATAGACAGATGAGCAAAATTACAATGTCAAGAAGGGCACTAAAGTCGATGCCTGTAGCAGAAAACAAGCCCTCAACGATTGTATCTGTCGCATTTCCAAGGATAGTAGGCGATACTATCGAGAAGACGGTACTGGCTATTGCAAAAACAAAAACTATGCAAAGCTTTATAGAATGAGGTTTTAAATATTTTAAGAGAGTTTTCATTGTGCCCTTAAAATCAGATACTTTTTCTTGTTTCATATTCTTTCCCGGTCGTGGCATTATAAAACCCCCTTTCCAAAAGTTGCGTTGTCTGATATATCGTTTGTAAGTTCTTTTTCGCCGAGTTGCGAATATGCGATTTCTTGATAAATTTTATTTTCCTTCAATAATTCTTTGTGAGTTCCGATACCTGCGATTTCTCCCTCGTTAAGCAGGATGATTTGGTCGGCATTAAGAATTGTATTTATACGCTGAGCTACGATTATAAACGTGCTATTACCTACTTTTTGCTTTAAAGCGGCACGTAAATTTTTATCAGTTGCAAAGTCAAGAGCCGAAAAACTGTCGTCAAAAATATAGACCTCCGGATTTTTAATAAGAGCTCTTGCGATTGAGAGCCTTTGCTTTTGGCCACCGGAAACTGATGTGCCGCCTTGGGAAACATGAGTATTTAATTTGTCCGGCATTTCCTCAACAAAATCAAGGGCCTGAGCCGTATTAAGAGCATCATACATTTCTTCCTCCGTTGCATCTTCCTTGCCAAATTTGAGATTTGATGCAATAGTTCCGGAAAATAGCAACCCTTTTTGTGGTACTAATCCGATATGAGCACGCAAATCGGATTGCGGAATATCTCTCAAATCTATGCCGTCAAATGTAATTCTGCCTCCGCTAACCTCAAAAAACCGAGGTATCAAATTAACAAGACTTGATTTGCCACTGCCTGTACTTCCTATGATAGCAGTAGTCTGCCCGGGCATAGCGGTAAATGAAATATCCTTCAGAGTCTTTGCTTCGGCACCGGGATAAGCAAAATCAACATGCTCAAATTTAATAACGCCTTTAGCATCTGATATATGAGTAGGTTCTTGGGTGTCCTTTATAGAAGGCTCTACGGAGAGAACTTCACCGATACGCCTTGCAGAAACTACAGAACGCGGAACCATGATAAACATAACCGTTATTACAAGGAAAGAAATGATTATCTGCATTGAGTATTGCAAAAATGCGAGCATATCACCTATCATCAGATTTCCTTCGCCTATCATATGAGCTCCAACCCATACGATGAGAATGCTCGAGAGATTCATGATGAGCATCAGGGCAGGGAACATAAATGACATGGCGCGGTTTACAAAAATACCGATTTTGGTAAGCTCCTTGTTTGCATCATCGAAGCGCGATTCTTCTCTTTTTTCGGCATTGAAAGCGCGTACAACTAAAAGCCCCGAAAGTCTTTCGCCTACTATGAGATTCAGCTTATCAAGCTTTGATTGCAAGACGGAGAACTTTGGCATAACGAGCACAAACATCATTATCATAACTAAAAACACTATTACGAGCGCAAGAGCTATAGTCCATGTTAATGACGGCGATGTGCGCAGTGCTTTGATAAGAGCTCCTATTCCCATAATAGGAGCATAAAGAGCCATTCTTAATATGAAAATTGCGGTTTGTTGTATAGTCTGAACATCGTTAGTTGTCCTTGTTATAAGGGAAGATGTCTGAAATCGGTCAAATTCGCCAATTGAAAAAGAAGTTATCTTTTTAAAAAGAGAACCTCTCACTCGTTTCATCGCATCTGATGCTACTCTTGCCGCAAAAAGGTCTGAGAGAACTGTACAGACCATACCAAGACCGGCGACCAATAACATAAGTGCGCCCGTCTTATAAATATAACTTGTGTCCTTTTGTATAATGCCATTGTTTATGATATCAGACATATAGCCCGGCAATGCTAACTCACAAATAGCATCGCCGAACAAAAATCCGATAATTAGTATAATAACAGGCATACAAGGCTTAAAATGTTTTAAAACTTGTTTCATAAATATCTTTCTTTATCCCTTTCATTTGTGTCTATTGCCCGGCTTTTTTATCGCATGTCCTTCAAAAAGGCAGCATATCCTTTATAAGCTTCATATATATCTGATTTGCTTGCAATCTCCCAAGGGGCATGCATATTTAAAATAGCTATACCGCTGTCGATAACATTCATACCGTAGTTTGCGAGGATATATGCGATAGTTCCGCCTCCTCCTTGATCTACTTTACCAAGCTCTGCGGCTTGGAAAGAAACGGAATTGTTGTCCATAACATTTCTAAGCTTTGCTATATATTCGGCATTTGCATCATTTGAGCCTGACTTTCCACGGGAACCTGTAAATTTGTTAAATACAAGCCCTTTGCCAAAGTAAGAGGCGTTATTTTTATCAAAACAAGAAGCATATGTAGGATCAAAAGCAGCATTTACATCCGAAGAGAGCATAAACGAGTTTCTAAGGGCACGCCTTAGCAAAAGCTCCGAGTAATCGTCTGTAAGGTTTATAATCTCGGCGAGCGTGTCTTCAAAGAAGTGTGAGTGCATACCTGTAGCGCCAACGCTTCCGATTTCCTCTTTGTCTACAAGCAGACAGATGCCTGTTCTCTCCAGTTCTTTTGCTTCAAGAATTGCTATAAGAGAGCTATATGCACAAATTCTATCATCATGGCCATATCCGACAACCATGCTTTTATCAAAGCCAAGGTCTCTTGCTTTGCCTGCAGGCACAACCTCTATTTCGGCAGAAAGAAAGTCGTCGGGATCTATATCGTACTTATCTTTTAACAAGTTCAACATGTTAGCTTTTACATTTTCGCCTTTCTCTTTATCTGTAAGATCTTTTAGAGGTATACTGCCTATCAAAACATCCAAATTTTCGCCATCGATAACTTCGTCAGCCTTCTTTTTTAGCTGTTCTGAAGCAAGATGTATGAGTAGATCCGTTACACAAAAAACAGGATCGTTTTCGTCTTCCCCTATAGAAATATCAATGAGGGTGCCATCCTTTTTTGCAACTACGCCGTGCAGAGCAAGAGGTATTGTAACCCACTGGTATTTTTTGATTCCGCCATAATAATGAGTATCAAAATAGGCAAGCTCCGAATTTTCATAGAGAGGATTTTGCTTTATGTCGAGGCGAGGCGAATCGATGTGAGCCCCTAAAATATTCAATCCATCGCAAATTGGCGATTTACCGATAACGGCAAGAAGGATTGCCTTGTCCATAAATGTTTTATATATTTTATCGCCTGTTTTTAGTGGTACGTTGTCTTTTATTTTGTCATCAAGATTTTCGAAGCCGTTTTCGATAGCTTTTTTTGTTGCAAGTTTTGTACAGAGGCGTTCTGTTTTTCCAAAGGATAAAAACTCTTTATATCCTTCCGAAAAATCGAACACCTTTTTTAAGGTTTTTGCATCATATGTAGTCCATGTATTAGCTTTTGCAGTCATTTCTTATTCCTTTCTATAAAACCCTTTTATTAGGGTAAATTTTATATAAAAATATTATTTTCCAACATTGTTATTATATAAAATTAGATGATATAATACAATAAAAGAACTGTCACGAAATTTAATAAAATTCAAAGCGGGAGGGGAAAAGATGAAATACAAAAAGTTGTTTACACCTATTAAAATAGGAAATGTAGAAATTAAAAACCGTTTTGCGATGGCACCAATGGGACCTCTTGGGCTTGCAGATGCGCAAGGGGGCTTTAACCAGAGAGGCATTGATTATTATACAGAAAGGGCAAAAGGCGGTACAGGATTGATTATTACAGGCGTTACATTTTCTGACTGTGAAGTCGAAACGCAGAGCATGCCAAACTGCCCAAATTCGACATATAATCCGGTGCATTTTATAAGAACCTCAAGGGAAATGACAGAGCGTATTCATGCATACGGAAGTAAAGTATTTTTGCAGATGTCGGCAGGCTTTGGCAGAGTTACCATACCGACAAATCTTGGCGAATTTCCTCCTGTGGGACCGTCAGAAATTCCACACAGATGGCTTGACAAGATGTGCAGACCATTAACAATAGATGAGATAAAGAGCATTGTTAAATCTTTTGGTGACGGGGCATTTAATGCAAAACGTGCGGGCTTTGACGGCGTACAGATACATGCGGTGCATGAGGGGTACTTACTTGACCAATTTGCGATTTCGATGTTCAATTTGAGGAATGATGAATACGGAGGAAGCCTCGAAAACAGACTTAGATTTGCAAAGGAAATCGTTGAGGAAATCAAGTTAAGATGCGGCGAAGATTTCCCTGTGGCACTCAGATACAGTGTAAAAAGCATGATAAAGGACTGGAGAGAAGGAGCTCTCCCGGGCGAGGAGTTTGAAGAAAAAGGAAGAGATATAGAAGAAGGCATAGAGGCGGCAAAGCTTCTTGTCGAATATGGGTATGATGCACTCGACACAGATGTTGGCACATATGATGCGTGGTGGTGGAATCATCCGCCTATGTATCAAGAAAAAGGCTTGTTTAGAAAATACTGCAAGATAGTAAAAGAAGTTGTAGATGTACCTGTTATTTGTGCAGGGCGAATGGACGACCCAGATATGGCATTAAAGGCTATTGAGGATGGGGACTGCGATATGGCAAGCCTTGGAAGGCCGCTTTTGGCAGACCCTGATTACGTAAACAAGCTAAGAGCCGGCAAGATAGATGAGATCAGACCTTGTATTTCGTGCCAAGAAGGATGTATGGGTAGAATTCAAGAGTATTCTATGATAAACTGTGCAGTAAATCCTCAGGCAGCAAGAGAGCGTGCAATGCACTATGAACCGATATTAAATAAAAAGAAAGTGCTTATTGTTGGTGGCGGAGTTGCCGGATGTGAAGCGGCAAGAGTGCTTGCAATAAGAGGGCATGAGCCGACACTTGTCGAAAAATCCGACAGGCTTGGCGGCAATCTAATACCGGGAGGTGCCCCTGACTTTAAAGAAGATGATATCGCACTTGCAAAATGGTACAAAAGACAGCTCGAGCTTCTTGGCGTAGAAGTAAGATATAATACGGAAGTAAAAAAAGAAGATGTTATAGGTGCCGGGTGGGATGCAGTTATAGTTGCAACAGGCTCAAAACCAAAAGTATTTTCGCTAGGCGCTGATGAAAAGGTATATACGGCAGCGGATGTACTGCTTGGAATAAAAGAACCGGGGGATAAAACAGTTGTTATAGGCGGAGGTCTTGTAGGCTGCGAAACTGCACTTTGGCTCGCAAAAGAAGGCAAAAAGGTAAGAATCATAGAAGCTCTCCCTGAGCTTATGGCTGTAAACGGCCCAATTTGTCACGCAAATAAAGATATGCTCGAAAGACTTGTGCCTTATAATGGCGTTGAAGTCATAACAAGTGCACGGGTAACAGGATACGACGGCAAAAAACTCGCATATGAGGCGAATGGCAGTAAAAAAGAGCTTGAGTGCGACAGCGTAATACTTTCTGTTGGCTATAAAGAGGAAAATTCGTTATATCACGAGCTCGAATTTGAAATTAATGAGATATATTTGCTTGGGGATGCAAAGAAGGTTTCAAATATTATGTATGGCATTTGGGATGCATTTGAAGTTGCAAACCATATTTAAGGAAAGATTTATATTGCATAAAAGAAAAGGAGGCACATGCACTTAGACAATCTGATTATTGATTTAGCACTTATATTGGCAGTGGCAGGTATCGTCACACTTATAATGAGAAAGCTCAAGCAACCGATAGTCCTTGGGTATATCATTGCGGGATTTTTAATAAGTCCTAATTTTACATACCTGCCAAATGTGCTTCGAGCAGGTGACATATCTACCTGGGCAGAGATAGGGATTATATTTTTGATGTTTGCTCTTGGACTTGAGTTTAGCTTCAAAAAGATTGCAACCGTTGGCGGAAGCGCGTTTGTAACAGCTGCTACAGTTATGGTGGCGATGATTGTGATAGGCTTTGGTGTAGGTCAGCTTCTTGGCTGGAGCAGAATGGACTGTGTTTTTCTCGGGGGCATGCTTTCCATGTCATCAACAATGATCATTTTAAAGGCGTACGAGGAATACAATCTAAAAAAAGAAAAGTTTGCACAGCTTGTAATGGGAACGCTTGTTATAGAAGATATTGCAGGCATATTTATGCTCATAATCCTATCGACTATTTCTGTAGGTAAAGGTATAGCCGGTATCGAACTTGCATCCGAAATAGGATTTTTGCTTGTGCTGCTTATAGTATGGCTTGTTGTCGGCATATATCTTATTCCTACATTCTTAAAAAAGATTGATGACCTTTTAAACGAAGAAATGCTACTCATAATATCACTTGCGATCTGTCTTGTGATGGTAGCAATAGCAAATCTCATAGGATTTTCGAGTGCACTTGGTGCATTTATGGCAGGATCAATACTTGCAGGTACTTCAAAGGGAGAAGTTGTGGAGCATCTGATAAAACCTATAAAGGATTTATTTGGTGCGATTTTCTTTGTTTCTGTAGGCATGATGATAGAGCCAAAGCTGCTTATAAAATATATAGTGCCGATACTCATTTTGTCGGTTGTAACCATTTTAGGTCAGATGATATTTTCGACACTCGGCATGCTGCTTTCGGGACAGTCGCTTAGGACGGCAGTCAGGGGAGGATTCAGCATGGTACAGATCGGCGAGTTTTCGTTTATCGTTGCAACACTCGGCATGAGTCTTGGAGTGATTGGAGATTTTCTGTACCCTATTGTGGTATGTGTGTCAGTTATAACATCTTTTATGACGCCTATATTTATACGAAAAGCGCCTTATGTGTATGAGTTCCTTGATAGGAAATTACCACAAGGGTTAAAGGTGTTTATAAAGACGAATACTTCCGAAAGGCAGTCAAAGGACGACAAGGATGATGATTGGAAGAGATATCTAAAGCGCATTGGTACAAGGACATTGATATGTTCGATGGCAATGTTTGTAATATACTGGCTATGTACAAGCTATCTTGAGAATTTTGTTTTAAAATATTCGACAGAGCAGGGGGCAGCGATAATCACAGCAGCTGTTGCGGTAGTTGCGATGTTACCGTTTATAGCTTTGATGCACGGCACAAATAAAGTGCTTTATACAAAACTTTGGATAAAGCATAAGGCAAACAAATTGCCACTTTTAACTTTGAAGTTTATAAGGATATTGATCGGTGCAATGTTTGTTGCACTAACGCTAAATAAATTGCTCAATTGGCCATTTGCGCTTGTTGTGATAGTTGTTTGTCCGTTTGCATACAAAGTTGTAAAATCGGACTATATGCGAGGCAAAACAAAGGCGATAGAGATGAGCTTTATTGCAAATTTCTATGAAAAGACGCTTGCGAAGAGAAAAAAGGAAAGAGCCCTAACCGGCAAATATCATTGGCTTGACGAAGCGCTTTACGTAGTGAGATTAAAAATTGTTGCTGACGAGGATGCTCTTTATGTAAAGGATATCGGACGCAATATGCATGTGAACGTCGGCATAATAAAGGTAATTAGGAAAGGCAAGCATTATAATATGCCAAGCGGAGAATTCGAATTAAAAAAGGATGATGAGCTACATATGATGGCTAAGGATGAAGAAATACAGACATCACTTATGATTTTGGAAGGGCTCGAATATATCGAAAAGACACCGCGTCCAAAGGAAACTTTAAAAAATTATATATACGGACAGACATTTGAACATGTACCGGCAGAAAAACAGATTATATGTGTGCCGATCAATGTTTCGGCGAATGCATTTTTTGCAAACAAATCGATAAAAAACTCTGGAATACGAGAAAAATATAAGGGTAGCGTCATAGGTATAGAGCGTGATAATTTAGCCATAACTCATCCAAGCATTATGACAGTGCTAAAAGCAGGCGATTTAATTTGGGTGATAGGCACAAAGGAAATGGCGACAAAGCTCATACGAGATGACTTACTCGAAGCATAACAGGAGGTAGCTTTTGAAATTTAAAGAATACGAATTCATCCCGATGCTCTTTGGCGGTGATATAAATACGTATAGTGTTGCAAGAGCCTTTTACGAGGCGTACAATGCTAAGTCACATGTGTTTGGCAAGTATTGGCGTGGGCCATGCTACAAGAGTAAGATTATCGAATATACGGCAAATACTAAGATTACTACTGACGAGATCTTTTTCGACACCGTAAAGGCGTTTTGTGCTAAGCATGCTGATAAAAAAATACTTGTGATTGGCTGCGGCGACGCGTATGCAGCCCTTATAAGCAAGCACAAGGAGCTATTACCTAAAAATGCGATTGCACCATATATCGACTTTGATTTTATGAACGAATTGCAGCATAAGGAATTCTTCTATGGGCTTTGCGAAAAGTATGACATAGGATACCCCGGTACATTTGTATTTAAAAAGGGCATGCCTCTTGACTTTGAATTGCCATTTGCTTTTCCTGTTATATTAAAAGCGTCAAACAGCGTAACATATTGGGAGGAATGCGTTTTTGAAGGCAGGGAAAAGATTTACAGGATAAATGACAGAGAAGAGTTAGAGAAAATAATAACTAAAATTTACGATGCCGGATATCCCGATTCGCTTATCATACAGGATATTATCCCCGGAAACGACGAATACATGCGGATACTTACTTGCTACTCAAACAAGGAAGGAAAAGTGCAGATGATGTGTCTCGGTCATACTATGCTTGAGGAGCATACCCCGATATATGAGGGCAACCCGGCGGTTATCGTTACAGAGCCACAGGAGGAAATACTTTACAAGGTAAAAAATCTTTTGGAAGGTATTGATTATATAGGTTATTCGAACTTCGACATTAAATATGATATAAGAGACGGTGATTATAAGTTTTTTGAGATAAATACAAGGCAGGGAATGTCCAATTATTATGTGACAGCTTCGGGGTTTAATGTTGCAAAATATTTTGTCGAGGAATACATATATGGTAATGATTTGCCGTTTGAAATAGCTAAAGAGGAGCATCTCTGGATGACTGTGCCAAAGAGAGTTGCGAGAAAATATATTCATGAAAAGGAAAATCTCGAGCAGCTAAACAGACTTATTCGTGAAAAGAAAATGGTCAATCCTATATTTAAAAAGGGTGACAACAAATTTGAGCGCATACTCAGAATGTTAAAATTTCATTTCGATCAGTTTGGCAATTTCAAAAAGTATTACAAATAGGTATATAAAAGGAAGAGACGTATGATTTTAAAGGAAATAGATGCCGGAAAGTTTGATAGCTTTGTGAGAAATGACGAAAAGAAAAGTCATTTTTTGCAATCTAAGGCGTGGGGAGAAATCGCAGAAAAAGGCAAGGGACTTACGCCTTTTTACTTGGGATTGTTTGATGATGAGGGGAATATAAAAGCGGCGACATTGCTCCTTCAAAAGAAGCTTCCGCTCGGCATGTGTCATCTTTATGCCCCTCGTGGGTATATGATAGATTTTTATGATGAAAAGCTCCTTGCGACATTTACAGAGGAAATTGTTAAATTTGCAAAAGCTAAAAAGGCGATTTATGTAAAAATAGACCCTGATATCATATGGCAGAGAACCGGATATGACGGAGAAGTGATTGAAGAGGAGAAAAAAGAGCAAAAAGCAATGGGGAGTCTTAAAAAGCTCGGCTATAAACATCTTGGATTTACAAAAAACTTCGAAACGGCTCAGCCAAGATATACATTCAGAGTTGATCTAAATCAGAGCATGGAAGATATAGAAAAGCATTTTTCCAAAACTACAAAGCAGAGAATCAAAAAATCACTAAAGCTTGATACAAGCGTTAGAATCGGAGATGAAAACGATATAGAGGACTTTTATAGGTTAATGCTTCTTACAGAGGATAGAAAGGACTTCGTGTCTTTTTCGCTCGAATATTATCAAACTCTTTATTCATTATTTAAAGAAACGGACGATGTTTTTTTATTCCTTGGCAGTGCGAATATCAAAAGGATAGAAGAAATACTTACAAGTGAAAAAAATGAGCTTGAAGTCGATTATGAAAAGCAGAGGGAGAAGACATCAAAGAGTGCTGTAAACAAGCAAAAGGAACTGACAAAGCGGATTGAAAAAATCGAAAATGATCTGCAGAAATATGCTGAGGTAAAAAAAGAATACGGTGAGGAGCTTTTGCTTTCCGCTCATATGATAGTAACATACGGAGACAAAGCGTGGGTGCTGTTTGCAGGCAATCACAATCTGCTCAGCCAGACATACACAAATTATCATACATATTATGAGCACTTGAAGTTTTGCAAGGAGAAAGGGATCAGGATATATGACCAATTTGGTACTACAGGAGATCTTTCAAAGGATAATCCGCGCTTTGGGCTTTACGAATTTAAGAAAAAATTTGGCGGTGATTACATCGAATTTATGGGCGAATTTGATTATGTTATAAAGCCGTTGGCATATTTTGGATTTACAAAGCTTGTACCGATTTATAGAAAGCATATCCTTGCAAAGAAGAAAAAAGAGCTCAAAAAAGAAGCAGGAGAAAAATAAGGGGAGAAAGAAAGGATATTATTGAATGGAAAATTTTAAAACAGATGCGCTGACCCCAGCGGAAACAGAAGCAAAAGCGGAGGCGGTAGCGATCGGCAAGGTAGGGCTTGCAAATTCAAAATGCTTTGTGCTTGCTATACTGGCAGGACTTTTTATAGGGCTTGGAGCGACATTCTTTTTAACATTTACAGCAGACCCTACGCTCACATTTGCGGTTAAAAAATTGTGCGGGGGGCTTTGCTTTTCGCTTGGCCTTGTGTTAGTTTTGTGCTGCGGAGCGGAGCTTTTTACCGGCAATACGCTTATGATAATGGCACTTGCAAGCAAGAAAATAAAAGTGGGTGGGCTTTTAAAAAACTGGATTATAGTCCTTATAGGAAATCTCGTGGGCTCGTTACTACTCGTATTTTTGATTTATATGGCAGGAATTCAAAACATTGCTGTCGGTGATACAACGATCGGTGCAAATATGGTAAGTGTAGCAGCCGGCAAGATAAGTCTTACATGGACACAGATATTTTTTAGAGGAATACTCTGTAATACGCTCGTTTGCTTGGCTGTGTGGATTGGCTTTAGTGCAAGAACGGTAGCTGACAAGGTTATTGGCATCATACTTCCGATAACAGCTTTTGTAGCTTGCGGCTTTGAGCACTGTGTTGCAAATATGTATTTCTTGCCGATGGGCATGGCAGTGGACCCATCTAAAATTGACATTAGCGGTATACTTTACAACTTATCCGCAAGCGTGCCCGGTAATATCGTAGGCGGCATGATAGTAGTTGGGCTTTCTTATTGGTATGTGTATCACAAAAATTAAAGCTAATGGTGCCACTTGTCTGCATTTTTGAGAGCCTCACAAAGTGAGGGGGTCAGCACGATAAGGAAGAGCTTCATCTCGAGGGGTTTAGCTTTTTTTCCTCCTAAAAGCGAAAGCAAATATAAGTCCAAATGTAAGGGTCAATACGCTTGCCCCGAGCATGAGCCACGAAGCAAGTGAGCTTTTTTGGCCTGAGCCTTGCTCTTGCATTGCTCCGGGAGCCTGTCCTTGATCGGGGGCCTTTCCCTGCTCGGGACTCTGTGCCTGATCTTGATTTTGATTTTGCACTTCATCATTGGAGTTTGGCATATTGGCACCGCCGTTTCCGCCGGGCGCATTGCTATTGTTATTCATAGTACCCATATCACTGATTTGCAGGTCGCCTGCGTCGATAAGAGTGTCACTTTCCTGCGTATTTGATGTGGAGCCTATTGTGCCGTCAAGCTGACCGCTGATGCTTTTTGCGCGGAGCTGACAAAACTCTTTAAGAGTCGATACGCCTGTCTCAAATTCATCGTAAGTGCAAAATTTAGTAGGATCCTTTTCGACATACGGAGAAATCATTTCGCTAACGCTATCTATCATTTCTTCAAAATCTCCACTATCAAAATATTGGGAAATAAATTCGGCAAAATACTCGTGATAAAGCTCTGTGTACTCTTCGTTTTCAAAAATCCAAGCAAGCATTGGTCTGTCTTCTACATTGTCTCCGCTTACAGGCGTATCGATAGGATAATTTACAAGGCTTGTCGCATCACCCGATGACTGAAAACCGCCAAATGCAAGGTTATAGTCCCAAGGGATCATCTGTAGCTGTCCATCTTCCTCATAAAGATAATAGTTATGAATCATAGACCCTGTGTAGCTGTCAAAGTTCAAGACGAAGTTATGAACAACAAAATAGCGAATAACAGCATCGACATCTACCGTATCCTCTAAATCTTCGCCACTGCTTAACTTCTTTAAAGACTCGATCAGCCGAGCTTTATCAGCCTTTGTAATGTCTGTTTTGGCATTGTCAAAAATATTAGAATAGCTATCGGCATCATCGTCAATATATTTTAGGAGCACATCGTCACTGCCATTTGATCCTTTATTATTATTGAAGTTACCGCCGGGGCCTCCGCCTTGAGCGTCTTGCTTTTGCTCTCCACCCATTTCAGAGCTGTCAGGCTTATAGAGCTCGCCATAATCCTTTCCGTAATTGCGTTCAAGGAATGACTCCTCAACACCTTCTATGGCAAGATATAGTCCCCAATCCTCGCCATTTACCGTGATATATACGTAACTACAAAGAGATGAGGCAACGCCCATTTGATTCATCATCTGATAAGTCAAATAGTCCTTCATATATGTGTTGTCCTGAATGATATTGTTTAAGGACAGCTTATCAAGACCGTAGTAAGTTGTAGCATCGTCATAATGGTCAAACTCAACCTTAAAACTGTACCTGCTATTGCCATATGAAGCAACCTGCGTCAGAGATGTGTTGCCTTTGCCACGAATTGCCACATCCTGATATTCTTCATCATCTATTACGAGATTGCAGGTGTAATATTCCTCGCTCGTGCAGTTTTCCAAAAATTCGTCCCAGTCATCCATTACAATATCAATAGTATGGACTTTGGAAGTGTCAAACAGTTTGTCTTCGTATCTCATTGTGGTTTCGGTTTCTTGGATACCCAAAGATTTTGCATTCATAAAAAGCAAAGTTACGATTAGCGTGAAGGCAAGGACAACATAGCAAATCTTATCAAAGTGCTTATGTGTTGACATAGCTTATCCCCCTTAGCTCATATATATGCCGTTGTAACTTACAAGAGCGGCGTTGCTTACACCGTTGATATCACTCAAAATGTTGATAAAATCGGTATTATCGTTTTCCAGCCTAACCTCGAGATTTAATTCGATCAGGCCTTTATTTACTGTTTTGCTTTTTACAATACACTTTTGAACATTGTTATTAAGGAAATCAAGAGCCTCCTTTTCGCTTGTATCGTCAATGCACGAAAGGACAATGATATACGGATTGCAGTGAGATTTTTTATTTACAAGCACGATGAGAAGTATACCGATAATAACGCTGCTAAATACCGCAAGAGGTATCATACCGGCCGCAAGCACGATGCCGACGGCAATCGACCAAAACAAAAACGCGATATCAAGAGGCTCTTTGATAGCGGTACGGAAACGAACGATAGAAAGTGCACCAACCATACCGAGGGAAAGAACTACATTAGACGATATAGCTAGGATAATAGTTGTAGTGATCATCGTGAGCGCTACAAGAGTTGTACCAAAACTCGACGAATACATAACTCCCTGATAAGTTTTTTTGTATACGAGAAAAATAAACATACCAAGACCAAAGGCGAGTGCCATAGCGATTAGCATATCGAGGATACTTACGCTTGTGCTGTTTTCCAAAAAGCTCGATTTAAAAATATCTTTAAAAGTTGTCATATTTACTCCTTATTTATAATTATATCTGTTATAGCTTATCCGTATATTCTGCATGCTGCATACTTTGAGAATGCGCCCACTCTTCGATTTGGAAGCTGGACAATATCCCTGATAATATCGGGCAGATATTCGTCCCATTTTACTTCAAGGATGATAGGCGCATCGCCGGCTGCAACAGTAACGCAGTTTGGACTTAAAAAATCTGTACACTTTATGCCGGTGCTTATATTATAATCAAGCGTTACCCTGACATTGCCCGGTGCAAAGACAAAGGGCTCACGCAGATAATCGACGGTGGTTTTTGGGCGAAGCCCCTGAGTGAGCATCTTAGAATATAATTCCTTGACTAATGGAGCATCGTTGCTATTCATCCATAAATAGTCGCCGTCTACAATAGCCTGCGCTTCTTTTGCGGAAATGGGAGCACTTACTTTTTGACACAACCCGTTTATCTTACTTTTCTTTTCCAGTCGGATAAATGAAGTATCGTTATTGTAATAACGTATGCGAAATTTTTCCCTGCGATTTACACTATCGAGCTTTTCTCTCAAGACTTTGTCGGTCGCATTATCAAAATATAGGCTTCTGATCATATATTTCCCATCGATAGCATGAGCATCTTTTTTCATAACAGCAGACAAGCGCTGCCGCAAAGCGAGCATATCGCAGAGATTTATTGCGTGTTTCCATTCATGACGAAATTTCATTTTTTTCTCCTTTCACGGTCGCAATTGTAAAAGCGACTTTGTAGCTTGCTATCACCAATTATGCAGGCAAAGGTTGAAAAAAACCTTAAAACGTATCTTTTACCTCATCAAAGAAACAAAAAGAAGACCCCGCATTTTGCAATGCGAGGTCTTTATATGTCGTTTTCACGAAAGATTACTGCTTTGGAACTACTGTGATAGCACCTGTTGGGCACTCTTTAGCACATAGTCCGCAGTTTTTACATTTTTCGTAATCTATTGTTGCAAGATTGTTTTCGACATGGATTGCATCAAACTTACATGCGTTTTCGCACTTCTTGCAACCGATACAACCCTTTTTGCAGTTCTTCATAACGGCAGCACCCTTATCGATTGAGCGACACCTTGGAGAAACTCTGTCATCCTTTGTTAGGATCTCGATTACAGACTTAGGGCAAGTATTTGCACAAACTCCGCAACCTACACAGACATCTCTGTCTACAACTGCAACTCCGTTTACGATTGAAAGAGCACCAAAGTCACAGGCTCTTACACAATCGCCAAGTCCCATACAACCAAATGAGCAAGATTTATTACCACCAAACAGCTGGGCGGCACCCTTACAAGTCATCTTGCTACCAAGCTTCATAAGATCTTGTGCAACTGACTTGTCTCCCTGACACATAACAACTGCAACCGGAGCAGCTGTATCAGAAACCTCTACACCGAGGAGCTCTGCAAGCCTTGCGGCAAGATCAGGACCGCCTACAGGACATTTATTGATAGGAGTATTTTTGTCTTCGCCGAATGCTGCCGCGTAGCCGTCACAACCTGAGTAACCGCAGGCACCGCAATTAGCACCGGGAAGCTGTTCTCTTACCTGTTCTACTATCTCGTCAACCGGTACATACATAACGATAGAAGCAATAGTAAGAATAACACCAAAGAATAAACCAACACCTACTACGAGGATTACTGGAAATGCCATTTCTATTCCCCCTTATCTTATGCGAAAATTCCGTCTACCATTCCTGAGAATCCCATAAATGATAGAGAAAGAATCGAAGCAGTAACGAGTGTTATTGGAGCACCTTTGAAAGGTTCAGGTATAAGCTTGTTGTTTTCGAGCTTGCCTCTAAGTCCTGCAAAAAGAACCATGGCAAGTAGGAAACCGATACCGCCTCCAAGTGAGTTAAATATTGACTGTACAAAAGTGTATGACTCAGAAATATTTAACACGCAGACACCGAGTACAGCGCAGTTAGTAGTTATCAAAGGGAGATAAACCCCAAGTGAGCTATATAGCGGTGGCATATATTTTTTCATAGCCATTTCTACAAGCTGTACAAGACCTGCGATAACGAGGATAAATACTATTGTCTGCATATATCCGATACCGTTAGGGTCAAGCGCAAATATTTGAATTGGCCAAGTAACTGCTGTTGCAAGTACCATTACGAATGTAACGGCGATACCCATGCCGACAGCAGAGTCAAGTTTTTTAGATACGCCCAGGAATGGACAAATACCCAAGAACTTTGACAAAACGAAGTTATCTACAAGGATAACACTCATCATTATCATTAATAATTCTTTCATTATGCTTTATCCCCCTGTTCATCACATGAATTTTGGCTGCAAGAGTCTGCCATAGCACATCCGCCACAACCGAATTCCTTTTTCTTAGCTTTCTTAGCATCTCCAAAGAAACGATTTACAAATGCGATTAGGCAAGCGAATACGAAGAATCCGCCAGGGGCAAGTGTAAATATTGTCATTGGAGAGATTGAACCGCTTCCAAACACTGCCATGTCGAAGAATGTACCACTACCAAAGAATTCTCTGATAAGTCCCATAACTGTTAGAGTTAAAGTAAATCCTAAGCCCATGCCAAGTCCGTCGAGTGCCGAATCAACAACTGAGTTTTTGTTAGCAAACATTTCTGCTCTTCCCAGAATGATACAGTTTACTACGATAAGCGGAATGTACAGTCCAAGTGAAGCATTTAGGTCAGGCAGATAAGCCTGAAGCAACATCTGTACGACTGTTACAAATCCTGATATTACTACGATATAACAAGGGATACGCACCTGATCAGGAATGACATTCTTTAGCAATGAAATCGCCAAGTTAGAACAGATCAGCACGACCATTGTACAAGCACCCATACCAAATCCGTTTATAGCGCTTGTTGTTGTCGCAAGAGTTGGACAAGTACCAAGCATAAGTACCAAAACAGGATTCTCCTTAATGATGCCCTTTAATACTATTCCGAGTTTTCCCATTATTTAACACCTCCACAATCCTTGTATTGCTGAAGAGCGTTTCTAACAGCTGTATATACACCGTTTGATGAAATAGAAGCACCTACGATGTAGTCTACATCAGATGAATCCTTAACGGATTCGGCTGCTAATTCTTTGATACCTTTATAAGCACCAAGATACTCATCTGTCATAGCTTTAGTACCAAGACCTGGAGTATCAGAGTGAGCTGTTACCTTTACGCCTGTGATAGCACCTTCAGCGTCGATACCGACCATTACTGTGATATCTCCGCCGTATGAAGACGCAACAGAAGTAACAACAGCACCTGTTTTGTTATCAGCAAAGTAAACTTCAGAAATACCACTGTTTAGCTTACCATCATACTCTGTAAAAGAATCAGCTTCTGTAAGTACGCTTGCTCTTGTGGCATCAGCCTGCTCTTTATTGATTTTTGCAATCTGAGGGGCAGTAGCTCCGTTTGTAAATACAAGCGCTGCAGAGATAACAAGACATATAACTACAAGTACGATTGTAGGAGCAAATTTCTTCTGGAAATTACTCATTTACAGCGCCCCCCTTCTTTTCAGCTTTTTTAGCTTCCTTTTCTAGTTTTTTCTTAGTTTTGTACAATCTGTTTGTACAGAAGTTATCGATGTGTGGAGTTAGGATATTCATGAGAAGGATACCAAATGATACGCCCTCAGGATATGAACCAAACAATCTTATGAGCATTGTCATAAGTCCGCAACCAACACCAAAGATTACCTTTCCTAAAGGAAGTAAAGGAGTTGTTACATAATCAGTTGCCATAAAGAATGCACCGAGGAATACACCACCTGCAAGGATATGGAAAATAGGATCCTGTCCTGCGATAAGTGCGATAACAGCAACTGTTGCTATAAAGCAAAGTGGAGTTATAGGAGAAATAACCTTTTTCCAGATTAGGAAAAGTCCGCCTATAAGAAGTGCAACAGCACTTACTTCACCCATAGAACCGCCAACTGTTCCGAGGAACAAGTCAAGGTTTGAAGGAAGCTCGCCACCGCCGTTTTTAAGGATGCCAAGTGGTGTAGGCCCTGTAACAGCATCAGTAGCAGCAGTTCTTGGCACAGGCCATGTAGTCATCTGTGTAGCAAATGCTATAAAGAGGACGATACGGGCTGTGATAGCCGGGTTGAACAAGTTATGTCCAAGTCCACCAAACAAATTCTTAACTATAACGATAGCAACAAACGAACCTATGATTGCGATGTAGTATGGCAAGTTAGAAGGAACGTTGAACGCTATCAAAAGACCTGTTAAGGCCGCCGAGAGATCTCCGACTGTCTGAGGCTTTTTCATCAGTACATTCCAAAGGTACTCAAACAGCACAGAAGATATAATACATACTGCGGTAAGGATTAGCACTCTTACGCCAAACACATATGTGCTCACACATAGTGAAGGAAGCAGTGCCAAAATTACCATTCCCATAATTCTCTGAGTATTTTCGTTATTCACCATATGAGGTGATGAAGATACTGTAAGATTATTGTAAAATTTCTTATCCATTATTTACTCTGTGCCTCCTTTAAAATCGCTTTACCCAGTTTGTTGTTGAAACCAAGAGGTCTTCTTGCCGGGCATACATAAGCACAACTTCCGCATTCCATGCACTGCATAACTTTTAGCTGCTCTAATCTTTCTACGTCTTTGTTTTCCATAGCGTCACTCAGAGCTGTAGGAATCAATCCAAACGGACAAGCCGTATGACATCGTCCGCAGTTGATACAATTTGTTTCTTCAGGGACTACAGATTGAGGACCTGCAAATGCCAAAATAGCATTGTTGTTTTTAACAACAGGCATTTCGTCTGAGAAGACTGCTCTACCCATCATAGGTCCGCCCATAAGAATCTTTTTAGGTTCTTCCTTGTAACCGCCCATAAATTCGATTATATCGTGGATCCTTGCGCCTAAAGGGGCAATAACGTTACCAGGCTTTGCTACAGCAGAGCCGTCAATTGTCATCCTCTTTTCTACAAGAGGCATACCGGTTCTGAAATACTTTCCTACAAAAGCGATAGAAGTAATATTCGAAAGAATTACTCCAAGTGATGCAGGAAGCACGCCGGCATCCATGTGCTTGCCTGTAATTTCGTAAATCATTACACGCTCAGCACCCTGAGGATATGTTGTCTGTAAAGTAACTACTTCAACCTGGTCAGAAAGACCTTGGTCAGCAAGCATACCCTTTAGCTTTTCAATAGCATCAGGCTTGTTGCCTTCAACACCGATGTAACCTTTTTTGAGGCCAAGGTGCTTCATAACAAGCTTTACGCCGTCGATGATGTCCTGAGTATCCTCAAGCATCAATCTGTGGTCAGATGTGATAAAAGGTTCACATTCTGCACCATTGACGATAAGTGTATCTACCTCATCGATATTTTGTGGATTGAATTTGATGTGAGTCGGGAATGACGCACCTCCCAATCCTACAAGCCCGCTACTTCTGATAGCCGCAACAAACTCTTGCAAGTTGTCAGCCTTAGGAACTTTTATATCCTCGCAGACTTCCTGTTTGCCATCTGTCTCTATAACGAGAACCTGGTCGTAAGCACCCATAGCATTTCTTTGAGTGTCAATAGCTTTGACAGTGCCGGAAACACTTGAGTGAATAGGTGCACTTACAAATGCATCAGTGTCGCCAATCAGCTGACCAACCTTTACGCTGTCGCCCTTTGCTACTAAAGGCTTACATGGTGCTCCGATATGCATTGACATCGGAATGCAAACCTCAGCAGGGACAGGCATACGCACAGATTCGCACTCAGCTGTATTTTTGTGATGTGCAACATGGATGCTGTGTAAATGCTTTCTCTGTTGACTCATTTATAAAACCTTCCTTTCGTGAAAATTTGTATCAAAACGAACATAATTATATTACCACTTATTTGTTGAAAATGCCATATTTTTTGTATAAAAAATGTATAGCCTTCACAGGTAGCGATATGCGAGGATAAAAGTGGATTGTTGACAAGATATAGAGATAGGGCATATTTATCGACGAGCAAATGGTGAATCTTGTAATAGTCATTAAAAATAGAAGTAAAGGATTATACAGCTAAGGTCTGCGAGATATAAATTTAAAATTCAATCTTGACTTTTATATGCGTGGTGCTATACTTATCGTGTAATAATTAGTTAGACTATCTAACTATATTTAGGAAACATATAAGAAACTAGCGTAGCATACTTACAGATTTTATTTAATTATACTCGGAAATATTAGATTTAGGATTGCTCATGCGAGACAATTTGTTTAAAGGAGAAAGCAAATGGAAAGGTATTCCTACAAGCTCAACGAGATGCTTGTTGAGGTTTTTGATCGAATCGAGATCATGGAAAAACAGATAATGGCAAATGAGGGCACTCGCGATTTGACGATAGGAGAGATGCATTTGCTCGGCACTGTTGCAAAAGGAGGAGATGGTGGCTGTTCGATAAGTGACATTGCAAAGGAGCAGCATATTACAATGCCGTCGGCAACGGTTGCGATAAATAAGCTTGTTAAAAAGGGTTATGTGCAAAAAAACAAAGCTATTCATGATGCGAGGCAGGTAGCTGTAACGCTGACACGAAAAGGAAGCAAGATAAATGCGGGTCATCAGTATTTTCACGAAAATATGGTGCGAAACTTCACAAAAGAGCTAAACGAAGACGAGAAGGCGGTACTCTTTACATCAATAGGCAAGCTCAATGATTATTTGGAGCATAAGATAGAAATTGTAGAAACCAAAAAGCAGAGATTGGGCAGGAGGATAGGAAGAAAATGAATTTTTCGATACTTGGTACAGGTTCAGCGTTTGGCTCTGATATCATTACCAACAGTGATTGGGAAAAGAGGCTTGACACAAGCGACGAGTGGATAATGGAGAGAACCGGCATAAGAGAGAGGCATGTACTAAAAGAAGGAGAAAATCTAACAGCGCTTGGAAGTAAGGCGGCAAAGGATGCTCTTGATATGGCAGGAATTGATGTGAGCGAGCTTGATTACATAATCTGTGCGACGGTTACGCCTGATTACAAGACTCCATCACAGGCGTGTGCATTACAGGAAAGTCTTGGAGCTAAATGTCCGGCATATGATGTAAATGCGGGATGTTCGGGCTTTATATATGCACTCGATATTGCGAGAGGATATTATGCGATAAATCCTGACTTAAAGGTCTTGATCGTATCGGCGGATGCGGTTACAAGGCTTATGGACTGGAACGACAGGAGTACGGCGGTGCTTTTCGGCGATGCGGCTGCGGCTGTGGTGCTCGGCGCGGGTGATAGCCTAAAGAGTATCAGACTAAAGGCAAAAGGCGATACAAATGTTTTGTATTGTTATAATGCGGAAAACGAGTATGTCCATATGGAAGGACAAAAGGTCTTTCAGTTTGCGGTCAGCTCGATAATACGTGATACAAAATGGGCGGCAAAAGAAGCTAAGATAGATATAGACGATGTTGATTTCTTTTTACTTCATCAGGCGAATATGCGCATTATCGACTTCGCTATTCAAAAAATGGGCATGTCAAAAGAGAAATTTCCGACAATAATAGATAAGACAGGCAATATATCGGCGGTATCCATTCCTGCACTAATGGATAAAATCCAAAGAGAGGGCAAGGTCAAAAAAGGCGATAAGCTGATGCTTTCGGCATTTGGAGCAGGACTTACCTCGGGGGCTGCCGTTATAGAATGGGCGATCTAGCGGAAAACGCAAAAACATATGCGTTTAAATAATAAAAATTTTAGAAAATTTAAAAGAAAGAAAAGGAGAAAAAGGATGACAGTTTTTGAAAGAGTTGTAAATGTACTTGTTGATGCTAAGGATTGTGACAAGGAGGCAGTAAAGCCGGAAAGCACATGGAAAGAGCTTGAGCTTGATTCGCTTGATACTGTTGAGCTTGTTATGAATCTTGAGGATGAGTTCAATATCGAGCTTGAAATGGACGAGTCGTTTAAGACAGTCGGCGATGTTGTAAAGGCGATCGAAGAAAAGCTTGCATAGGCAAAAGAGGTGAAAAAAGTGATAAAGACACCAATATGCGATTTACTTGGTATCAAATATCCTGTTATACAGGGCGGTATGGCCTGGATTGCGGACGCGAAGCTCGCAGCGGCAGTTTCAAATGCAGGCGGACTGGGGATAATATCTGCTATGAATAAGGACAGCGATTGGCTAAGGGCGGAAATTCGCAAGGCAAAGGAGCTGACAGATAAGCCGTTTGGCGTAAACATCATGCTGATGAGCCCGTATGTAAATGAGGTTGCAAAGGTCGTTGTAGAGGAAAAGGTTGCGGTTGTAACAACAGGTGCAGGCAATCCGTCTAAGTTTATAAAGCAGTGGAAAGAGGCAGGCATCAAGGTGCTTCCGGTAGTTGCTTCAACAGCGGTTGCAAAGCTTGTGGCAAGAGCGGGAGCTGATGCGGTAATCGCCGAGGGCGGAGAGTCAGGCGGTCATGTTGGCGAAATAACTACGCTTGTTTTAGTGCCGCAGGTTGTGGACGCTGTAGACGTGCCTGTTATCGCCGCAGGCGGTATTGCTGACGGCAGAGCTATGGCAGCGGTATTTTTGCTTGGAGCGACAGGTGTGCAGATGGGTACAAGATTTCTTATAGCAAAGGAATGTAGCGTGCACGAAAATTACAAAAAGAAAATTTTAAAGGCAAAGGATATCGATACGATGACTACAGGCAAGAGGCTTGGACATCCCGTACGCGTTTTAAAAAACCAATTTGCAAGAGAGTTTGCAAGAATGGAGTATGCAAGCGATTTTTCAGAAGAAGCTATCGAAAAATTCGGCGCAGGCTCGCTCTATGCGGCGGCAATTTTGGGTGACGAAAGGAAGGGTAGCTTTATGTCAGGCCAGGTTGCGGCAATGCTACATAAGGAAGAGACGGCAAGTGAAATCGTTGAAAGCATATGTGGCGAAGCGGAAAAAGTTTTATGCGGAGGCACAAAATGGGTAAAATAGCATTCGTGTTTGCAGGCCAGGGAGCACAATATCAAGGCATGGGCAAGGATATTTATAAAAGCAGTAGGGCAGCAAAGGAAATATTTGATATTTCAGAGAGCTTGCGACCAAATACGATAGAGCAGTGCTTTAACGGAAGCGAAGAAGCTTTAAATACAACTATAAACACGCAGCCGTGTGTATATACCGTGGATCTTGCGTGTGCATATGCGCTTGCAGAGGCAGGTATCAAGCCTGATATGGTAGCCGGCTTTTCGCTCGGCGAGATAGCGGCACTTACATTTGCAGGAGTTTTTACAAAAGAAGACGGATTTTCTTTCGTTTGCAAAAGAGCTCAGTTCATGGATGAGGCGTCAAAAACAGTTGACGGCAGCATGGTTGCGGTTATGAAGCTGAAGCCCGACGAGGTAGATGAGCTTGCAAAGGGAAGTGGCGTTTATGCTGTAAACTTTAACAGTCATATGCAGACGGTTGTGGCAGGAGAAAAGGATAAAATCAAGGGATTCACAAAGAAAGTAAAGGAAATGAAAGCGCTTGCCGTACCGCTAAAGGTGTCAGGGGCATTCCATACGCCGTATATGAAGACGGCGACAGAGAAGCTGAGAGAAGCTCTTTTAGCTATGGAAATTTCAAAGCCACGTTTGCCGATTTTTGCGAATATGACAGCAGGGCCTTATGGGGATGACAGAGAAAGCATAATAGAGACAGTGGCGAACCAGGCATCAAATCCCGTAAGGTGGGAAAGGACGATATTAAATATGACAGAAGCCGGAGTAGATACATTTTATGAGGTTGGCCCGGGCAATACGCTTTCAGGCTTGATTAAAAAGATACGTCCTGAGGCGCAGGTATTTAATGTAGAAAACAAGGAAGATTTGGAAAATGTTAAAAGATAAAAAGATTGTTGTAACAGGAGGATCAAGAGGTATTGGCAGAGCTATTGCTCTTGGTATGGCAAGCGAAGGTGCCGACATTGCGATTATATATAGCGGTAATGAGTCGGCGGCAAAGGAAGCTTGTGTAGAGATGGAAAGTCTCGGAAGAAAGGCTAAATCGTTTAAATGCGATGTTGCAAGCTTTGATGATTGCGCTAAGACGATAAGCGACATCATTTCTGAATTTGGAAATATAGACGTGCTTGTAAATAATGCGGGCATTACACGGGATGGCTTGATATTTACACTTAAGGAAAGCGATTTTGATGATGTCATAAATACAAATCTTAAGGGCGCGTTTAACATGATTAAGCTGGCGTCAAAAAAGATGATGAGAAACAGAAAAGGTACGATTATAAACATAACTTCCGTGTCAGGTATGATGGGAAACGCAGGACAGGCAAATTATGCGGCGGCAAAGGCAGGCATGATAGGCCTTACTAAGACGGTTGCAAAGGAGCTTGCGACAAGAGGTATAACTTGCAATGCGATAGCTCCGGGCTTTGTAGAAACACAAATGACAGATAAGCTTTCGGATGATGTAAAAAATGCCGTAAAGGATATGGTGCCACTTGGCAGAATGGCACAGCCCGAGGACATAGCGAATGCGGCAGTATTTTTGGCGTCGGAAAAGGCAAGCTATATCACCGGAGAAATAATCAAGGTTGACGGTGGGCTGTATATATAAAAGCTAAGTGCAAAAGCGACAAAGGCGAATAGGAGAAAACAAAGAAAAAGAGGAGCTTATGAAAAAGGTAGTTGTAACAGGTATAGGAGCTGTGAGCCCGATAGGCAACACGGCTGATCAGATGTGGCAGGCGATGGCCGAAGGTAAAAACGGGATAGGACAAATTACAAGGTTTGACACATCCGAATACAAGGTAAAGCTTGCCGCAGAGGTTAAGGATTTTGATCCGCTCGAATACATGGATAAGTCGGAAAGCAGGCGTGAAGATTTGTATTCTCAATATGCGATAGCCGCAGCAACTCAGGCAGTAGCTGACAGCGGTATCAATGATGAAAATACGGATCCGTACAGATACGGAGTTTATGTAGGCTCCGGAATAGGCGGTATGGCGACATTTTCGGCAGAGCACACAAAGCTGATTGAAAGAGGACCGAGAAAGGTTTCTCCGTTTTTCGTTCCTATGATTATAAGCAATATGGCGGCTGGCAATATAGCGATACGCTTTGGCTGTAAAGGAGCAACACTGCCTGTGGTAACGGCGTGTGCGACATCAACAAATGCTGTTGGCGAGGCTTACAGAAGCATCAAACACGGGTATGCTGATGTCATTATAGCGGGTGGTGCAGAGGCGACTATCATACCTATTGCGGTTGCAGGCTTTACAAATTGTCAGGCACTTTCGCTGTCGGAAGATCCTAACAAGGCTTCTATTCCGTTTGATGCAAACAGAAACGGATTTGTGATGGGCGAGGGTGCAGGCATGCTCATACTTGAGGAAGAGGAGCACGCAAAAAAGAGAGGTGCGCATATATATGCGGAGGTTGTAGGATATGGAAATACATGCGATGCGTACCATATGACAGCGCCGGATCCTGAGGCAGAAAACTCAGCAAGGGCGATAAAAAACGCTTTTGCGGAAGCGGTAGGCGAAGAGCTTAATATAGATGCCTCAAAGGTCTATATAAATGCGCACGGTACGAGCACGCCATTAAATGACAAGACGGAAACGACAGCTATAAAAAAGGTATTTGGCGAGGATGCAAAAAAGCTTTCAATAAGCTCGACAAAGTCGATGACAGGTCACATGCTCGGCGCGGCGGGTGCGGTTGAGGCGATCGCAGTGATTAAGGCACTTGAAACAGGCATAGTGCCACCGACTATCAATTACAGCGAAAAAGATCCGGAGTGTGACCTCGACATTACACCTAATCTGGCAAAGGAAAAGGCTCTTGAACTGGGAGCATCAACTTCTCTTGGATTTGGGGGACATAATGCGTGCGTGGCATTCAAAAAATATAAATAGATATGAAAAGAAAGAGGAGAAAAAGATGGATACAAAAGAGATAAAGAAGTTGATAAAGCTCCTTGAGGATTCTACGCTGACATATTTGGAGGTTAGCGAGGGCGATAAAAAAATAAAGCTCAAAAAGCAAAACGAGGCACAGAAGATAGTGCAGGCAGATGTGAGAGCGTTTGACAATGTTTTGACAACAGGAAAAGAGATAGAGCAAAAGCAATCGAGCAAAGATGTTACTTGCGAGCCTGAGGGCACACCTGTAAAGGCTCCTATGCTTGGTGTGTTTTATAGCAAGCCTTCGCCTGATGATGAACCATATGTGGAAGTCGGCAAAACCGTTAGCAAGGGAGACACCCTTTGTATTATAGAAGCGATGAAGCTCATGAATGAGATTCCTGCCGAAATAGGAGGTACGATAACAAAAGTATGTGCCAATGACGGGGATTTGATAGAGTTTGGACAGGTGCTGTTTTATATCAAATAGGGATATGAATAAGGGCTTTAAAATGTAGGGCATATGGGAGAAAACGAGGAATATGGATAGAAAAGAGATTGAAAAGATAATTCCGCACAGAGATTCGATGCTCTTGATAGATGAGGCGGAAATAACAGAGGACAAAAGGGCGATAGGCAAGTATACGATAAAGGGAAACGAATGGTTTTTGGATGGACATTTCCCGGGGAATCCCGTTGTGCCGGGTGTCGTACTTTGTGAGATGATGGCACAGACATGTTCTGTTCTCTTTAAGGAAATAGATGCAAAAATTGAGGATGCAACACCGATGTTTACAGGACTTAATAATGTTAAATTTAAAAGTCCTGTGAGAGTCGGCGATGAAATTATATTTGAGTGCGAAATAAACAGAGCAAAGCCGCCCTTTTATTTTGCAAGTGGGAAAGGAAGCGTAAAAGGGAAGCTTTGCGTCAGCGGAGAGTTTTCGTTTGCGTTAGTCAGATAGCTATGTTTTCAAAGATTTTGATTGCCAATCGTGGAGAGATTGCAGTAAGGATAATAAGAGCTTGTAGGGAAATGGGGATATTGACGGTTGCGGTTTATTCGGAGGCGGACAGAGGCTCACTTCATGTGAGCCTTGCCGATGAGGCAGTCTGCATCGGCAAAGCGCCGGCTGCGGAGAGCTACCTAAATATGCCGGCGCTGCTGTCCGCCGCAGAGCTGACCGGAGCTGTTGCGATTCACCCGGGATATGGGCTCTTATCAGAAAATGCCAGGTTTGCACAGATGTGTAAGGAGTGTGGCATAACATTTATAGGCCCGTCGCCTGAGATAATTGCAAAGATGGGCGACAAGGAGCAGGCAAGACAAACCATGAAAGAGGCGGGAGTCCCTGTCATAGAGGGAAGTGAGGCATTCACGGATAGAAAAAAGGCAAAGGAATTCGCGAAAAAGATCGGTATGCCTGTCATGATCAAGGCAAGGCTTGGTGGCGGCGGCAAAGGGATAAGACTTGTCGAAAAGCTCAGCAGCTTTGATGAGAGCTTTGAAATTGCTTCAAGAGAGGCCTTTGCCGCATTTGGCGATGGCGCTTTGTATATTGAAAAATACATAAACCCTGCGGCTCATATCGAGATGCAAATATTGGCAGATAAGAGTGGCAGCGTTGTGTGCATGGGTGAGAGGCAGTGTTCGATACAGCTAAATAACCAAAAGCTGATAGAGGAAACACCTGCACCATGTTTTCCCGAAACTAAAAGACAGGAAATGATGAAGGCGTCAGTCAAGGCTGCCCGTGCGTGCGGCTATGAAAACGCAGGCACAATAGAATATTTGGTTGACAAGTCAGGCAACTTCTACTTCATGGAGATGAATACAAGGCTTCAGGTTGAGCATACCGTGACAGAAATGGTTACAGATAAAGACATCGTAAAGTGGCAGATACGCATAGCGGCGGGAGTTGATCTGGATTTTTCGCAGGATAGTATTCGCATAAAAGAAAGTGCTATAGAGTGCCGCATAAATGCGAAAACAACCGGCAAAATAAAGACATTGCATTTGCCTGACGGTCCCGGCATTAGATTTGATACGGCGATGTATCAGGATTATGAAATTCCGCCTTACTACGATTCGATGATAGGCAAGCTCATAGTCAAGGCAGAGACGAGGGAAGAAGCAATCAGAAAGATGAAAGCATCTCTTTGCGAGCTGATCGTAGAGGGCATAAAAACAAATGTCAGCCAGCAGCTTGAAATTTTATCTGACAAGCGATTTGTAGACGGTGATTACGACACAAATTTTATGGAGAAATATGAAAAATGATAAAGCCAAATCTTTTTAAAAAGCCTCAAAACAAGCTTGAGGGTAGCGATGAATATGTAAAGGTACATGCGCACGCTGTAAAGGGAAAGCAAAAAGCGGGTAAGGTAGAAATTCCCGATGCGCTTTGTGTGCTATGCCCGTCATGCAAAAAAACTGTATTCAGGGAGGACTTAGAAAACAATAAATCAGTCTGCCCTTTGTGCGGACATCACTTTGCTATATCACCGAGAAAAAGGATAGAAGAGATAGTGGATGATGGCACATTTCTTGAGCTTGACGGCGAGCTTAAATCCATAAATTTAATTGATTTCCCCGGCTATGATAAAAAGCTGAGAAAGGCAGAGAGCACTTCAGGAGAAAACGAGGCCGTCTTATGCGGTACATGCAGGATCAAAGGCATTGAAACCTGCATATTTGTAATGAATAAGGATTTTATGATGGGAAGCATGGGCGTTATTGTAGGGGAAAAGATAACGAGGCTTTTTGAATATGCAACGCAAAAGAGATTGCCCGTCGTAGGCTACAGCGTTTCGGGCGGTGCGAGAATGCAGGAAGGCATACTTTCCCTCATGCAGATGGCAAAGACAAGCGGGGTTGTCAAAAAGCACAGCGACGCCGGACTTTTGTATATCGCAATTTTAACAGACCCGACAACAGGAGGTGTGACAGCAAGCTTTGCGATGGAGGCAGACATCACGCTTGCAGAACCCGGAGCGCTCATAGGCTTTGCAGGACCAAGAGTTATAGAGCAAACATTATTGCAAAGACTGCCTAAGGGCTTTCAGAGAGCTGAGTTTGTGCTTGAAACAGGATTTTTAGATGCGATAGTAGACAGAAGAGAGCAACGAAGATATCTCGGCAAAATTTTGGGATTGCACTGCGAGGAGGCGGATATCTAATGGAAGCATATCAGAGAGTTTTAAACAGCAGAGCCAAAGGCAGGCTAACTGCTCAGGATTATATAGATAATTTCATAATAGATTTTACGGAGCTGCACGGCGACAGGCGTTTTGGTGACGACAAGGCGATCGTGGCAGGAATAGGAAAGCTAAAAAATATGCCGATTACTGTTGTTGCACAGGCAAAGGGCAGAAGTGCCAAGGAGCGAGGGATAAGAAATTCGGGCTCACCCCATCCTGAGGGCTACAGGAAAGCGCTTCGTCTGATGAAGCAGGCAGAAAAATTTAAAAGACCGATCCTGTGCATCGTTGACACCTCGGGAGCATATCCCGGGATAGAAGCGGAAAAAAGAGGGCAGGGACAGGCGATAGCCGAAAATCTATACGAGATGATGACGCTAAAAACTCCGATAATAAGCCTATTTGTCGGAGAGGGAGGCTCAGGCGGAGCGCTTGCACTTGCTGTTGCCGACAAGGTTTTTATGCTTGAAAATGCTTTTTATTCGGTCATTTCACCTGAAGGTTGTGCGAGCATACTTTGGAAGAATGTAAAGAAAAAAAAGGAAGCCGCAGAGGCACTGAAACTCACGGCGGATGATTTATATGAGCTTGGCGCTACAGACAAGGTGATAAGGGAAACAGATTTTGACGAAAATGAAAAGTTTAGAAACATATATGCAATGCTCGAAGATCTTTTGTACGGGGAATTTACAAAGCTAAAAACCTTAAGTGAGGCGGAGCTTCTTGAGGATAGATACGAAAAATTCAGAAAAATCGGTCGTCTGTAATATAGCTATATATAATAAAAGCAAAAATGTAAAAACGTAAAACGTAAAAACAGCCATCATCGGGGGTTTTAAGTATACCGCCACGGTAATAGCTGTTTTATAATTTATTACATGTTATGCTTTTTGTTCCGCCTCATAAAATTGCATAGCCTTGATTGTTCTTTCGAATAAATCGTCAAGTTCCCAGCCGAGGTTTTCTGCACCTTTTTCTATAACATCTCTGCTGCAACCGGCGGCAAATTTTTTATCCTTAAATTTCTTTTTTAATGATTTTACCTTTAGACCGTCGCAATTTTTTTCGGGACGCATAAGCGCATAGGCGCCAATCAGACCGGTCAATTCGTCGACTGCATATAAAACTTTTTCCATTTGAAGAGTTGGCTCTATATCGCAAACAAGTCCGTAGCCGTGCGATTGTACGGCATGGATCAGCTCGTCGCTTGCTCCGCCTTCTTTAAGAAGCTCAGGGGCTTTTAGACAGTGTTGCTCAGGCCACATCTCAAAATCAATATCGTGCAAAAGCCCAACAATTCTCCAAAAGTCCTCTTCATCGCCATATCCGAGCTCTTTTGCAAAATATGCCATAGCAGATGAAACTGTTTCGGCATGCTGAATATGAAAAGGCTCCTTGTTGTATTTTGCGAGAAGCTCATGCGCTTGCTCGATAGTCAAATTCGCATTTAAATTACTCATAATATAAGTCTCCTTCCTTCTTGATATCAGTCTCATTATACTACCTGCGATATCACAAAACAACAGCGAAAAAAACAAAGAACACCTTGACACGCAAGGGTGTTGATGATAAACTTGTTAATGCGTTACACGAGGAATATGCACCATTAGCTCAGCTGGCAGAGCACCTGACTCTTAATCAGGGTGTCCGGGGTTCGAACCCCCGATGGTGTACCATTAAAAACCCGCTATTTTAAACGATAGCGGGCCTTTTATTTTTCTTTTTTGGTATGGATATATGCCATCTTTTACCGTGTTTTGCCGTTCAAGTGTGGCAAAAAGTGTGGCAAAATTATTCGGGCTTGCTCTTTGGATTTCCTACATTCTCTTCGCCTTTTTCGTTTCCGTTAGGTAAATAGGGTAGGCCGTATACAATCGAGCGAGCAAAAGCCTTTCCGCTTGCGAGATATTTTTGGAGCTCGCTCAAATTTATATACATCCCGCCGCCAACAGCTTGGCTTAATTGCTCTTTGAATTTTCTTTTTCCATTCGTCGCAACCTCTTAATAATTCATCTATCGAGACTCCTAAATAGTTGGAGAGAGCACACAAGGCAGAAACTGATGGTAAGTACTGCTTTCACTTATAAACTACACCCCTACTGAGCCCGATGTCTTTTTCAAGCTGTGCAAAGACAATGCCCTTTTCTGTAGTTATTTTTTTTAGATTTTCAAAAAACATTTTTTCCTTTTTTATAGCTGTTGACAAGTTGCGGAAATAGTTCTATAATGCCAGTACGATTTTAATTTTTGAAGATTGGCAGTTCGTGAAGTACTTCCGTTGTCATCTCTATTATACCTAAGTACTTTGGTTTGTCAACGGTTTTTCTGTAAGTTTTTTTAAAAAGGAGGGAAATATGACTTTTTTGGAAAAATTAAAAAAACTGTGCAAGGCTAATAATGTAGCGATTGCAAGGCTTGAGCGTGATATGGGCTTAAGTAGGGGCGCGGTATATAAATGGAATGAGTACTCGCCCCACACGGAGACATTGATAAAACTATCGAAGTACTTCAATGTACCGATTGAGTACTGGGCTGGCGATGATGTTAAGACTATCGCAGCACACCACGACGGCGAGGAGTGGACTTTGGAGGAGCTTGCCGAAATAGAGGAATTTAAAAAATATGTAAAATCAAAAAGGAAAAAAGGACAATGACAAAGTATGAGCGATTGCTCGCAAAGTACGATAATGATAGATGTGGCAAACGGTGTGGCAAAAAATCGCACAACCGTTGAAATTTAGCCAACTGTCACCTGACTCTTAATCAGGGTGTCCGGGGTTCGAACCCCCGATGGTGTACCATTAAAAACCCGCTATTTTAAATGATAGCGGGCCTTTTTTATTGCCTCTGCATCGGCAAATTTGATGCGGGCGCTTGAAGCGCTACCGCCACCCTTTGCTCCCTGCGCTACGGCCTTTTGAACCAATTCCTTGCAGTTGACGTCTTTGCCACCGTCGGAGAATAAAAACAACGTATTTGTTTGCAAGTCAGATATTAAAACAAGCGTATGAGGTTTAAAAATGATGAGCTTGCCTATATTGAGGATGTCATCTGCAGATAAAAAGTCAAACGAGCGGTGGATTGTAGCGACTTCAGAAGAGTTGGAAGAGAGATCCTCGAAAGATTTGGATATATCCTCGTTTATAGAATCGGCAAGCTGATTAAGAAAACGCTTTTTTGTTAAAATTAAAGCATTCTTTGCCGCTTCCGCCTCTTTTTCACGCCTGTCTATTACATCAAGCAAAAGATCTGCAGATGTAGAGTGCTTAATAGCGAGCGCATTTACAATCTCAAATCTCATCTGATAATCAGTAAGAGCTTTTTTGCCGGCATCAAAATAGACTCTAAACATTCCCTTGTTTTTTTCAATTTTATAAATCTTAAAAAGACCTATTTGTCCGGTCGTGGACGGATGAGTACCGCAACAAGCAACGCAATCTACGATCATGCTACCATTATCGGCGGCTATCATAACTACACTTATATCATTTTCTGCCTTTAGTTCTTTTCGGAGCGGAAGGGCGAGAGCGTCTTCCTTTTTTGAATAAAAAAGAGTATTTACAGGCAGATCCTGACAGATATATGAGTTTACAAGACTTTCTGTTTCTTTTGCCATCTCCTGCGTAAAAGCCTTATATGGCGAATTTTCATCAAACATTATATCAGCTGTCATAAAATCCTTTCCCATATGAAAACCACAATTTATGCCCTTATATAGCCTGTATACGGTGCCCGAGAAAAGATGCTCACCACAATGTCTTTGCATATTTTCAAATCTGAGGTGCCAGTTTATTTGGCAAATAACTTCCTCACCTGCGCTTATAGGGATCGGATTTTTGTCTCCCTTTATCTCGTGAAAAATCGTGCCATTTTCTTCGAACACATCTATAACATCAAAAGATATAGGCTCTTCACCTGTGCGAGGAGGCAGCATTATTTGACCGATGTCACAGCTCTGACCTCCGCCTGTGGGGAAAAAGATGGTTTCATCCAAAACAAGAAGATGAGTATCGCCGGAGGAGTTTTCTTTTTTACTGATAACCCTATGGTCTGTAACGACAGTGCGCGATTTGGTTAAATATACATTTTCCGTGAATAATTTTCGAGTTTTCATACATTATACCTCTGGGTTACAATATTTTACAAAAAGCCACATAGCTTTAAATTTACAGAAAAACAATAAAAAATTACTAAAAATTCCAACAAAATTTACATAAATTGTATTTTAAAATAATAGCGAACAAAACTGTGGATAACTTGTTGTTAAAATTTTCTATAAATCGTAAACGCATTGAAAATGCGGGCAAAACTCACATAGTGGTTATCCACATAGCATTTGGGATAAAATTGTATACAAAAAACTTTTTTTTGTGGAAAAGCCGTTTACCCTTTTAAAAATAAACTTTTCTTGTCTGTGAGATAAAAATTTTTAAAAACGAACAAAGGTTGACATAAAACAAAGTGTATAAAAATACGCACACAAGCACATTTAAAAAACGGGCTCATCACCATCTAAAAATGACTCGAAGTCAAGATACCCCGAATCTATAAACGAAGAGAGAACCGGATTTTTAAATTTATACTTTCCAACCAAAATTAGGCTTGAGGCAATCTCGTTTTTCATAAGAGCATCTTCGAGTTTTTTGGCATCCTTATAACTAAAAGCCTGTATTATAATCTGCCCTGTGTAGGTGACAAAATATGTGCCGACCATATCGTCGGTAAGCGAATAAACGGCGCTGTCAACATGGTCGTTTACACTCTTAAAAACGAGGTGGAGCGAACCGTTAGCGTGGGGAGTTGAGGTTTGCGGAAAAGGAATTTTAAATATAATTTCGTTTATGTTTGCATCTTCTGTGAGTAGGTCAAAAACAGTTATGTATTCCTTTTTTGATAAAATCATATGTTTTTCTGCCACAGAAATTTCAAAGTAATTTAGGGTTTTGGCATGAGTCACTTTTAAATCTGTCAGCCCGATTTCGGAAATGCAAAAATAATTACGATCATTTTCGCCATGCACAATGGACTTGCAGATAAATTTGCCGTTTTCGCCTTTTATCGTATTATGATCCAAAACACCGATAGGAATGTCACAAAAATCGCCGCAAAGGCTGCCGCCAAAATGTTCATCGCATAAATACGATGCACCGATATAATCCTTTTCAAAGACTCGCATCAAAAAATAATTTATGCTCTGATATACAGAAGTGATAGGCTCACAAATACAAGAAATAAGATGCTCTTTTTCACTGTCTGAGAGAGAAATCGCTTTATCAAGTATAAATGAATATTCCTTGCTGTCGCCCAAAACCCTTCTATTGAAGGAAGTAGTCAATTTATGATAATAAGCTACAAGGGCGCAGGCTTCTTTTTCGGAAAGGACTTTTTTCTCTCCGCCAAGACAGCGCAGCACATCCTCGCCGGCCAAAAATGATAATCGGTTAGCAGAGCCCCATGTTGAATGGTATTCCTTTATCTGAGGCTCGCTTGTTTGTATGAAAAAAAGCTGAGAGAGAGTTTCGCACTCATCGCAGTTTAGCAATTTCCATTTAATAATCAGCCCCATATTGCCCATCAGACGGGTATTTGTGACATAGGCGGAAAGGAAACCCTTTTCACATTCCTCCTTGGAATGCATACCGCCCTGCAGCACCTTTAAATCGCTTCTTTTAATCATATTTGTATTATAAAGCAAAAAGAGGTAAATGCCAAATGGTGCGGCAAAGAAAGCATTATAAGGAATACAAAAAGGTATATAAAAAGGCTTACAAAATAAAAAAGCTCCCATGCGCATGGGAGCTTTTGCTGGCGGAGATGCGGGGATTTGAACCCCGGCGCCGGCCAAAACCGACCTATCGGATTTCGAATCCGAACCCTTCAGCCACTTGGGTACATCTCCATATTTAAGCTGTGCATTTGTCATTATACAATGTAGAGCAAGATATTTCAACTAAATCATTGACACGAGCCGCTAATCTCATATATACTTTAGTGTAAATTAAATACGACCTTATTATGAGTGGTGGAGGGAATAGGCCCTGCGAAGCCCGGCAACCTGTGATTTTTCACAACGGTGCTAAATCCTACGGAGGCGTACAACCTTCGGAAGATGAGGTAAAAGACGATATGAACCTCTTCTTTAAAAAGAAGAGGTTTTAGCTTATATATGGAGGAATAGATATGAAAAGACTGTTTACATCAGAATCAGTTACAGAAGGGCATCCTGATAAGATTTGCGACCAAATTTCGGATGCGATTCTTGATGCGATCCTCGCAGAGGATAAAAACGGCAGGGTAGCTGCCGAGACGACGGTGAACACAGGATATGCAATGATAATGGGCGAAATTTCCACAAGCTGTTATATAGATATCCAAAAAATAGCAAGGCAAGTTATCTGCGACATAGGCTATACAAGGAGCGATTATGGCTTTGACGGCAAGACGTGTGCGATTGTTACAGCGATAGATGAACAATCCCCGGATATATCTATGGGCGTAAACAAGGGTGGCGATGACTTCGATGCGATAGGCGCAGGAGACCAGGGCTTGATGTTCGGATATGCGTGCAACGAAACGCCCGAGCTTATGCCGCTTCCTATATCGCTTGCGCACAGGCTTGCAAAGAGGCTTGCAGATATAAGAAAGGACGGTACGCTTTCGTATCTCAGACCCGATGGCAAGACGCAGGTTACTGTCGAATATGACGATGACAAAGCAACGAGGGTTGATACGGTTGTCATTTCCACACAGCACGATCCGGATGTGACAAATGAACAGATCAGGGAGGATTTGATAAACCATGTTATAAAGAAAATAATTCCGGCTAAGCTGATAGACGATGATATGAAGATATACATAAACCCTACGGGCAGGTTTGTAATAGGCGGGCCGCACGGTGACTCCGGTCTTACAGGCAGGAAAATCATAGTCGACACATATGGTGGATACTCAAGGCACGGCGGAGGAGCTTTCTCGGGAAAGGATCCGACAAAGGTAGACAGATCGGCGGCGTATGCTGCAAGGTATGTTGCGAAAAATATCGTTGCAGCGGGGCTTGCAGACAGGTGCGAGGTGCAGCTCGCATATGCGATAGGAGTTTCGCATCCGGTTTCTGTTATGGTCGACAGCTTCGGCACCGGAGTAGTTTCGGACGAAAAGCTCGCACAAATCGTAGAAAAACATTTTGACCTAAGGCCGGCTGCGATTATAAGGGATTTAGATTTGCTGAGGCCTATTTACAGAAAGATTGCGGCGTATGGTCACATGGGCAGAGAAGACCTCGATGTGCTATGGGAAAAGACAGATAAGGTAGCAGAGCTTAAGAAAGAGGTGTTATAGATAATGGGAATAAAAGTAGCAAAATTCGGAGGATCATCTGTTGCGGATGCGATCCAGATAAATAAGACAAAGGAAATTATAAATTCGGACAAGGATATCAAATATGTTGTGGTATCAGCTCCCGGCAAGAGATTTGAGCAGGATAGCAAGATAACAGATTTGCTTTATGCGTGCATGATGCACAAGGAACACAACCTGCCGTATGAACAGGTCTTTGCGGTTATATGCGACAGATATAAGGCGGTTGAGTTAAATCTTGAGGTAGATGCCGGGCTTGATGCGGAGTTTGACACTATAAAGGAAGAAATAGAAAAAGGCACAACAAAGGATTATCTTGCCAGCAGAGGCGAATACCTAAACGCAAAGCTTATAGCAACATATCTTGGAATGGACTTTGTGGACGCCGCAGGACTTCTATGCTTTAGCGACAAAGGCAAATTTCTTGCTGATGAAACAAACGAAAAGCTGTCAAAGGAGCTAAAAAAACATGAGAGAGCAGTAATCCCCGGATTTTACGGCACAAAACCCGACGGCAGTATAAAAACATTCTCGAGAGGCGGCTCGGACATTACAGGAGCAATAGTCGCAAGAGCAGTACAGGCTGATGTATACGAAAATTGGACGGACGTTTCGGGATTTTTGATGGCAGACCCAAGGATAATAGATGATCCAAAGCCTATAAAATCACTTTCATATAGAGAGCTTAGAGAACTTTCGTATATGGGAGCTTCTGTGCTCCACGAGGACGCAATTTACCCTGCAAGGATAGCAAATATCCCTATCAATATAAGAAATACAAACATGCCACAGAACGAGGGCACTATGATACTTGCAGAACCAAAAAGCGACGGCAGAGTCATAACAGGCATAGCAGGGAGTAAGGACTTTACCGTAATAGCTATGCACAAAAACAGACTGATTACAGAAAGAGGCTTTGTGAGAAGACTTGCTGGCATACTTGAGGATATGGACATAGCACTTGAACATCTGCCAAGCAGTATAGACTCCATCTCCGTGATAGTCTCAAAGGAATCCCTAAACGGTAAAACAGACGAGCTTGTTGAGGAATTCGAAAGACAGCTAAAGCCTGACAGCATAGAGGTTTTTGATAACATAGCACTTATCGCAACAGTAGGAGCCGGTATGGCGGCTAAGACAGGCGTTTCGGCGAACCTCTTTGCGGCACTCGCCGACGCAGGTGTTAACATCAGAATGATCGACCAGGGTTCAAGCGAGATGAATATAATAGTAGGTGTCGAAAACAAAGATTTCGAAAAAGCGATAAAGGCAATATATGACGCCTTCGAAAAAAGTAGAAGGTAAGGGGCATTACAGAGCCAACAAAGAATCTTACAATTGCAAAGGGCAGCACTTGCTCTCATCCCACTTGGATCAGGAGCAGGCCTAGCGATCGTAACTCGCAGAAAGAACAAATAAAGGCTTATAGGATAAATAAAACTAAATATGTCTACAAAAAAGCTACACCCTGATATGGGTGTAGCTTTTTCCTGTGAGCCGGGCGCTTATGGGCATATAAAGCAACGAATATACATTTATGCATAAATATGCACACCATCCCGCATAAAAAGCTTCCTAAAATAAGAAAAATACGCAAAAAACAAAAAACTTTAAAAATTTTTTAAAAAAGGGGTTGCAAAAATATAAATATTAGTGTATAACTATCAATGTAGTCGACGAACAAAATAAAAAAATCAATATCAATATAAAAAACAAGATGAAAAGAGAGGAGAACAAAAAATGAAAAACTGGATTAAAAAGATATCTGTAGTGTGTATGGCACTAATACTGGTAGTAGGGGTTACAGCTTGCGGAAGCAGCAGTGATGACAAAACTTACAAGGTGGCGACAGAGCCTACATTCCCACCTTTTGATACAACAGACGAGGATGGCGAAATCGACGGATTTGATATGGACCTGATGGAAGCGATCGCTGAAGACCAAGGATTTGAAGTAGAATTTGTAAGCATGGGCTTTGACGGACTCATTCCGGCGCTTCAGTCAGACAATGCTGATATCGTAGCAGCAGGCATGTGGGCTAACGACGAGCGTAAGGAACAAGCTGACTTCTCAGACGTTTACTTCGAATCAGGTGTTGTGCTTGCAGTAACTGCGGATAATAACACTATCAAAGGACAGGACGATTTGACTTCTACTTCAAAAGTTGCGGCACAGATCGGCACAAGTAGTGCAGACATCGCTCAGCAGCTTGAAGAGGATGGCAAGATAGGCGAAGCGGTAATTTACGACAAGGTAAGCGATGCAGTGCAGGCACTTAAAAACGGAGATGTAGTGGCACTTCTAAACGATAAACCTGTAACACTTGAGTACATGAATAAACAGCCTGATGTTATCAAAATTGTTGGCGACAATCTAACAGAAGAAGGATATGGTATAGCAGTTAAAAAAGGCAACTCAGAGCTTCTTGAAAAGATCAACAAGGGCCTAAAGAATGTAAAAGAAAACGGCACTTACGACAAGCTTCTCGAAAAGTGGGGACTTGCAGAATAATAAAGGAGAAATTCATTTTATGCAGGATTATGTAAAAGGTATACAAGTTGCATATAGTGGAGCGACAACTACACTGCTTATCTGCAGTGTAGCTGTTGTACTTGGAGTAGTTTTGGGGCTTCTAATTGCTTTATGCAGGCTATCAAAGAAAAAAGTATTGAGAGTGATTTCCGCAGTATATGTGGAAATGCTCAGGGGCACGCCTCTCATCGTACAGGCGTTGATCTTGTACTTCGGTTTGCCTATGGTGATACAGACTTTAGGTGTGTCATTTAGGTGGCCGACACCGATAATTCCAAGCATCATAGCGTGCGGAGTTAACTCGTCTGCATATGTGGCAGAGATCATCCGCGCGGGACTTCAAGCGGTAGATAAGGGTCAGACAGAGGCAGCAAGGTCTCTTGGCATGTCGCATGCAAAAACCATGAAGCTTGTTATTATACCGCAAGCGTTTAAGATAATCATTCCGGCACTGGGAAACGAATTTGTAACGCTGATCAAGGAAACGGCTGTACTTTCCGTAATTTCTGTAACGGATATAACAAGGGCGAGTATGCTTTGGGCTTCTTCGACATTTATATATTGGCCGGCATATCTTGGTACGGCATTTGTATATATGACTTTGACTATACCGCTGTCAAAGCTTATGGGATTACTGGAAAGGAAGATGTCAAAAGATGTTAAAGGTTAAAAATTTATATAAAAGCTTTGGCGACCACGAGGTTTTAAAGGATATAAACGAAAATATAAAAAAAGGCGAAGTGGTCTGCGTAATAGGCCCATCGGGTTCGGGGAAAAGTACGTTTTTGCGATGCTTAAATCTGCTTGAAGAGCCTACGGCAGGCGAAGTATACCTTGATGATGAGCTTATCAACACGCCTAAAATCGATATAAATCAGGCGAGACAAAAGCTTGGAATGGTATTCCAAAATTTCAATCTTTTTCCACACAAAACTGTTTTGCAAAACATTACTATGGCGCCGATAAATGTGCTTGGTATGCCGCAGGAGGATGCTGAAAAAAAGGCAAAGGCACTTTTGGAAACTGTAGGCCTCTCGGACAAAGCTGACGCATATCCGAGATCTCTTTCCGGTGGACAGCAACAGAGGGTTGCGATAGCAAGAGCGCTTGCTATGGAGCCGGAGGCTATGCTGTTTGACGAGCCTACATCGGCACTCGACCCCGAGATGGTAGGCGATGTACTTGCAGTCATGAAAGAGCTTGCGTCGCAGGGAATGACAATGGTTATCGTTACTCACGAAATGGGATTTGCAAGGGAGGTTGCGGATCGCGTGATCTTTATGGATGAGGGCACCATCGTCGAAGAAGGAACTCCTGCAGATATCTTTGATAATCCTAAGGAAGACAGGGTAAAAGACTTTTTGAGCAAGGTATTGTAATTTTAAATTTTTGAGCTACACAACAGCTTGTGTAGCTTTTTTTGCCTGCTAAACAAGCACTGCAAGGCATTGCTTCTTCTTAACTTCTTCATAGTGCTATTTGATGAGTTTTGTGGTATAATCAAAGGACGATTTTTAAAATAAATTTAAGGAAGAAAATGTAGTATGCTATAAGAGGCATAAGACAATAGAATAAGAAGGAAAAGAGGAAGGTAAGAAATGGGTTTTAAGGAAAAGATTTTTGGCGATTTAAATGCTAAAGAAGTAAAAAAAGTAGAAAAAATTGTAGATAAGATAGAGGCATTTGACGAGAGCATGCAAGCCCTTTCGGATGCGGAACTTCAGGCAAAGACTCCGGAGTTTAAGGAAAGGCTGCAAAACGGCGAAACGCTCGATGATATACTGCCGGAGGCGTTTGCGGTTTGCAGAGAAGCGGCGGCAAGAACGCTGGGGATGAAGCACTTCAGAGTGCAGCTTATCGGCGGTGTTGTACTGCACCAGGGCAGGATTTCAGAGATGAAGACAGGTGAAGGTAAAACGCTGGTGGCGACACTTCCCGTATATCTAAATGCACTTGAAGGCAAGGGAGTGCACGTCGTAACAGTCAACGACTACCTCGCAAAGCGTGACTGCGAATGGATGGGCAAATGCTATAACTTCCTGGGCCTTTCGGTAGGCTGTGTTGTGCACGGTATTGATTCTGAGGAGCGAAGAGCCGCATATCTGGCAGATATAACATATGGTACAAATAACGAATACGGCTTTGATTACCTCAGAGACAACATGGTTTTGTATAAAGAGAATATGATGCAAAGAGAACTAAACTATGCGATTGTCGACGAGGTTGACTCTATTTTGGTCGACGAGGCGAGGACGCCGCTTATCATTTCCGGTAAAGGCGACAAGTCAACAGATATGTATAAAAGGGCTGACGCATTTGTGAGGACGCTTAAACAAGAAGAGGATTATACTATCGAAGAAAAAGATAAGCAGATCATGCTGACTGACGAGGGCGTGCTAAAATGCGAGCAATATTTTGATATTGAAAACTTTGCAGATCCTGAGCATATGGAGATAAATCATCATGTGATGCAGGCACTCAAAGCGCATTACATCATGAAAAGAGATGTTGATTATATCGTAAAGGACGGCGAGATTATCATAGTCGACGAATTTACAGGTCGTCTTATGTTTGGAAGAAGATATAGCGACGGACTTCATCAGGCGATAGAGTCAAAGGAGCATGTAAAGATCAAATCGGAGTCTAAAACACTTGCTACTATTACACTTCAAAACTATTTTAGGATGTACCAAAAGCTTGCGGGCATGACAGGTACAGCAAAAACCGAGGAAGACGAATTTAGAGATATTTACAACATGGACGTTGTTGTAATACCTACAAATAAGCCGATAGCAAGAATAGACAATAACGACGCCGTATACAGCACAGAGCGTGGGAAGTATCATGCGATAGCAGACAGAGTAGAGGCGGCACACAAAAAGGGACAGCCTGTTTTGGTCGGTACCATTTCGATTGAAAACTCAGAGCTGATAGCAGATATGCTCAAAAAGAGGGGTATCAAGCATTTTAACATCCTAAATGCGAAGAACCACGAAAAAGAGGCGCAGATTGTAGCAGAAGCAGGCCGTGAGGGTGCTATCACAATCGCCACAAATATGGCAGGTAGAGGTACCGACATTATACTCGGTGGTAATCCTGAGTTTGAGGCAAAAAAAGAAATGGCAAAGGCTGGATATTCATCTGACATAATAGCATATGCATCAACATTGATTCCGACTGACGATAAGGAAATACTTGAGGCAAGGGCGGAGTTTACAAAGCTTCACGATAAATTTAAGGAAGAAAGAAAAGAAGAGCAGGAGAGAGTTCGAGAGGCCGGGGGCCTTTGCATTATCGGTACCGAAAGACACGAGTCGAGACGTATTGACAATCAGCTCAGAGGTCGTTCGGGTCGTCAGGGAGACCCCGGTGAAACTGTATTTTGCATCTCCATGGAGGACGAACTTTTGAGGCTGTTTGGCGGAGATCGTATGCAGGCTATCGTGCAAAAGATGGGCTTTGAGGAAGACGAGGCGATAGAAGCTAAGATGATTACACGCTCTATCGAAAATGCCCAGAAAAAGGTTGAGGGCAAAAACTTCGGTATAAGAAAATATGTATTACAATACGACAACGTCATGAATAAACAAAGGGAGATTATTTATGGCGAGCGTAAAAAGGTACTTTTTGGTGAGGATCTAAAGGAATACATTGAGCATATGACTCATGAGCTTATAGAAAATTGCGTATTGCCGATAACGGCAGAAAGCAAATTCCCGGAAGAATGGGATTTTGAAACGCTCATTAAAAATCTCAAGAGAATATGTGCGAGATTCGATACGATAGATACAAGCAAGGAGCACCTCATAGATATGACAGAGGATAGTCTTCTTGAAGAGATCAAGCAAAAATTTGCAGAGCTTTATGTCGAAAAAGAAAAAGAAATCGGCGAGGAGCGTATGCGTGAGCTCGAGAGAATGATCCTCATAAGAGTTGTTGACAGCAAGTGGATGGATCACATCGACGCTATGGATCAGCTCAAGAGCGGTATCGGACTCCGTGGATACGGTCAGCAGGATCCTGCGGCGGCATATGCGCAAGAGGGCTTTGATATGTTCGAGGAAATGATAGCTTCGATCAAGGAAGATACCGTTAAATTCTGCTTCAATGTTACTATCGCAACAAATACGGAGCGAAAGGAAATCATCGGAGCCGGAGAAGAGAAAAAAGAGGATGTTTCCGAGGTGGAAAGAGAAATTATGGCTGAGCAGGCGGCAAGCCAAGGTATGCCGGGCGAAGCCGATGTGCCTGAAAGAGAGCCAAAAAAGGAACCTGTCAGACGAGAGCAGCCAAAGGTAGGCCGAAATGATCCTTGTCCATGTGGAAGTGGCAAAAAATACAAGCATTGTTGCGGCAAAAACGAGTAGGCGATGTTATTAGGCAAAAAGGATGTGAAAATATGATTATACTTGACGAGATAAAGAGCAAATTGCCTGAGTTTGAAGCAGGTGTAAAAGAGGTAGGTGAGTCCCTTTGACCCGGCAGGGCTAAAGGAAAGGATAGACGAGCTTACAAAACAGACATTAGAAGAAAATTTTTGGAGCGATGCAGAAAAAGCAGAGGGGATATTAAAAAGCAAAAAGGTTCTTACCGACAAGCTTTCGGATTATGAGAGCCTTACAGCAAAGCTTTCTGATATTGAGATCCTGCTGCAGCTCGCAGAAGAAGAAAACGACGAAGAAAGCGCAAGAGAAGCTCTTGAGCTTTCTTCTGATTTTACAAAAAGCCTTGAGAGGATAAAGATAAGGACGCTGCTCACAGGAGAATATGATAAAAACAACGCTATACTTTCCATTCATGCGGGCTCGGGCGGTACGGATGCACAGGATTGGGCGGAGATACTTTTGCGTATGTATATGAGATACGGTGAGCAAAGCGGATATAAGGTGAGGCTCATATATTTGCAGGAGGATACCGAGGGCGGTATAAAGTCGGCGACGCTTACGATCGAGGGAGAAAATGCTTACGGCTATCTCAAAAACGAAAAGGGAGTGCATAGGCTTGTGAGGATTTCGCCGTATGATTCGTCGGGCAGGAGGCATACTTCCTTTGCCTCAGTTGATGTGATGCCTCAAATAGAGGATGATATATCAGTTGAGATAGATCCTGAGGATTTGAGAATTGACACATTTAGATCCGGTGGTGCGGGCGGTCAGCATGTAAATAAGACAGACTCGGCTGTGCGTATAACTCATATTCCGACAAATATAGTCGTCTCGTGCCAAAATGAGAGATCTCAGCATCAAAACAAGGATATGGCGATGAAAATTTTAAAATCAAAGCTTATGGAGCTTGCAGAGGAGCAGCACAAGGAAAACCTCAAGGAGCTGAAAGGAGATTTTTCGCAGATTACATGGGGTAGTCAAATTAGGTCGTATGTTTTCCATCCGTATACGATGGTAAAGGACCACAGGACGGGCGCAGAGGTTGGCAATGTCGACAAGGTGCTTGACGGCGATTTGCAGTATTTTATAGACGAGGAATTGAAAAAGCTGTAAAAAAGGAGATAAATGTGACGGATATTATAAAAAAGATAGCAACAGAATTTAAAATTAGACAAGGACAGGTTGAGGCGACTGTAAATCTCATAGACGAGGGAAGCAGTATTCCTTTTATAGCCAGATATAGAAAGGAAGCAACAGGAGGCCTTGATGATGACATTCTAAGAGAGCTAAGCGACAGACTGACATATTTAAGAGGGCTTGAGAAGCGAAAAGAGGAAGTCATAAATTTGATTGCCGAGCAGGGTAAGTTGACAGATGAGCTCAAGGCTGAAATATCGGCTGCGGAAGTATTGCAAAGAGTTGAGGATTTATATAAGCCATACAAGCAAAAGAAAGCGACAAGGGCTTCAAAGGCAAAGGAAAAGGGCCTTGAGCCTCTTGCTCTTTTGATATTTGCGCAGGAAATAACAGAGGCTGACTGCGAGAATGGCGTGGCGAAAAAAACAGAGGAAATAGCAACCGAGTATGTCGACAGAGAAAAAGGTGTAAATACAACGAAAGAAGCGATAAGCGGAGCGCTTGATATTATCGCCGAAATGATTTCAGATGATGCTAAGGTGATAGAACTGATAAGAGATATGACAAGGGAGCAGGGCGTGATTGCAAGCGAGGCTGTCGACAAGGATGCAAGGTCTGTCTATGAGATGTATTACGATTCGAGCGAGCAAATATCAAAAATACCAAATCACAGGATACTTGCGATAAACAGAGGCGAAAAGGAAAAGTTTATAAAGGTAAAAATACAGGCAGATGCAAAAAGTATGACGGATGCTATCGAGGATGAAGTCATTACAAATAAAAAATCGATATTCACAGACCTTTTAGAGGCGACTGTGGAGGACGCATACAAAAGACTTATACAACCGACAGTGGAGCGAGAAATGCGAAATATGCTAACAGAAAGAGCAGAAGCAGAGGCGGTAAACGTATTTGCAAAAAACACGAAAAAACTCCTCATGACGCCACCTGTTAAGCAGGCAAGGATAATTGCGATAGACCCCGGATATAGGACGGGCTGCAAGGTTGCGGTTCTCGATGAGACGGGCAGATTGCTTGCATATACGACAATTTATCCGACAAAGCCAAAGGAGGATATCGAGGGTACAAGGCGTGTGCTCGATAAAATCATCGATAAATACGATATAAACACAATCGTCATAGGTAACGGCACGGCAGGCAGAGAAACAGAGGAAGTCGTTGCAAGCTATATAAAGGACAGTGGCAGAGATATAAAATATACGATTGTAAACGAAGCGGGAGCCTCCGTATATTCGGCGTCAAAGCTTGCGGCAGAAGAATATCCGAACCTTGATGTTACGACAAGAGGAGCGATGTCACTTGGCAGGAGACTTCAGGATCCGCTTGCGGAGCTTGTGAAAATTCCGATAAAGAGCATAGGTGTGGGGCAATATCAGCACGATATAAATCAGAAAAACCTCGAAAAAGCACTTGACGATGTCGTCGAGGATTGCGTAAATAGGGTCGGAGTAAATTTGAATACCGCATCGCCGTCACTTCTTGAGCACGTGGCGGGCATAAATAGCAGTATTGCAAAAAATATAGTTGCATATCGTGAGGAACACGGCAGATTTAACGAACGAAAGGAGTTAAACAAGGTTGCGAAGCTCGGCCCAAAGGCATATGAGCAATGTGCGGGTTTTTTGCGAATCGTAGGCGGTAAAAACCCACTCGACGCGACAGCCGTACATCCTGAATCATATGCTGCAGCGGAAAAACTGCTTGCAAAAATAAATATAGATAAAGTCCAAATAGCAAAGGGTGGCGACGACAAAATAGAAAAAAAGCTAAAGGAGCAAGGATATTCCATGAAAGAGCTTGCAAACGAGCTTGAGATAGGCGAATTTACGATAAAGGACATAGTTGCAGAAATCAAAAAGCCGGCAAGAGATCCAAGAGATGAGGCGCCTCAGGTTATCTTTAGAACCGATGTCAGAGATTTTGACGATTTGACGGAGGGCATGGAGATGATGGGCACTGTCAGAAATGTCGTGGACTTTGGAGCGTTTGTCGACATCGGCGTTAAAAACGACGGGCTTGTGCACATTTCACAACTCAGCACACAATATGTCAAGCACCCTATGGATGTCGTTTCCGTCGGCGATACGGTCAAGGTCAAGATTTTGAGCGTAGATAAAGATAAGCAAAAGGTTTCTCTGACCATGAAAATTTAGTGTGCACTTATTGAGGTAGAGATATGTTAAAAGTATTTTATGCGGGAGCAGATATAGACAAATCAAGATTTATATTTGAGAATACGCAAAGTAAAACACTTGTGATAGTTCCGGATCAATTTACATTCCAAATGGAAAGGGATGCTTTGACATATACAAAAAAAGAGGCGTTGACTGACATACAGGTTTTGTCATTTTCAAGGCTTTGCCATATGGTTATCTCAAAGACGGGTGGCAAAAAAAATGTTATAAGCTCTGAGGGGAGACAAATGCTACTTACAAAGATCGTCAGGGAAAACAAGGAAAATCTTGAAATCTTTGGGAGCAATGCGACTAACCAGGATTTTATATCGTTATTGAACGATTTAGTTTCAGACATGAAACAACACGAGGCCACACCTGAGTTACTTGCCAAAGCCATAGAAGGTATCGATGATGATACTCTGCTAAAGCGTAAGTTAAAAGAGGTATTGACCGTATTTAAAAGCTACGAGGAATATATGAAAGACAAATATATGGACAACGCCGACTACCTTGACTATTTTATAAATAAAATACATGAGGCGGATTTTATAAGCGAAAGCGATATTTGGATACATGGCTTTGATTCCTTTACAGAAAAAAATATGGCTGTTATAAAGAGCCTAAGTGAGAGTACCAAAAATGTAAATATCGTCTTGACATATAAAGACGGTTTTGAGCTGACAGGGACGCTTATTGCAAAGCTAAAAAGAGAATACAATGCGCCTGTAATAAAAATAGATGGCAGGTATAAATTAAGAAGGAATGTAAAATACACACTCACAAGGGCGGCAAATACATATAGCGAAGCGACAACAGCTGCGGCATATGTGCTTTCACTTGTACGCGATAAGGGATACAGGTATAGCGATATCGCACTTATTTCAAACAAGCTCGCAGACAGCGCACCGCTCTATAAAAGGGTATTTGCACAATATGGAGTAAAGCTGTTTGTTGATGAAAAAAGAGATATTTTGACGCATCCCGCAGTGACATGCATGAGGATGCTTTTGCAGACAGCCATTAAATATTATAGAAAAGACGATGTCATCAGATATCTAAAAACAGGGCTGATCTGTGAGAGCCGCGAAGCTGATATGCTCGAAATATATGCCGAAGAATATGATCTTACAGGCAAGGCATGGACGTGCGAGCTAAAAAAAGGGAAAAACAAATACGGCGGTGAAAGGCTGCAAAAGTTAAATGATATAAGAGAGCTTGCAATATCGCCGCTTGTAAAATTCGCAGATAGCTTTAAAGAGGCAAAAACAGTGGGGCAGATGACGGCGGCTCTCAAAAAGACGCTAGAAGAGGATATAAGTATCAACGAAAAATTAGCTGAGCTTGCAAAATCTCAGGAGGAAGCAGGTAACCTCGAACATGCAAATGAAACGACTCAGGTTTGGGGTAAAATCTGCGAAATATTGGAGCAGATGAATGCTTTGATAGGAGATGAAGAGGTTTCACAAAAGGAATTTGCAGATATTTTAGAGACAGGCATAAAGGCGATAAAAGTCGGTCTCATACCGCCTGCGGTTGACGGCCTTACTATGGGCAGTATGCGTAGGACAAGGCAGGCAAGAGTCAAGGCGCTTGTTGTAGTTGATGCTGTAGACGGAGTCTTGCCGGCAGAGAGCCTAAACGACGGCATTCTAAACGAGGATGAAAGGGAATTTTTGTCTGCAAACGATATAAGGATTTGCACGCTTGCACGTACGATAGCCTTAGAAGAAGAAATGGCAATTTACAGGAACCTATCCAATGCGACGGAGCAAATTTATATAAGCTATGCCGCATCGGACGATGAGGGCAAGGCTGTTAACCCTTCAAACATTTTTACAGAAATAGAAGAAGGTTTAAAATTAAAGCCTAAAAAAGACATCTTTGAAGAAGGCAGGGTTAGCGACCTAATCGGCGGCAGACAAGCCCGAGAAAGCAACCTTTTATTAGCTGTAAAAAGCGCAAAAAACGGAGCCTGTTTGAGCGAAGAATGGAAGGCGGTATTTTCTTGGTTTGCACAAAATGATGATGTCGAAAAACTCGTTGATATCATTTTGTCAAAAATAAGGGTCGAAGATATCACGGCAGATGAAGTCGAATTATTATATAAGAAAAACGGAGGGGTGTTCAGCTTTAGCCCGACAGAACTCGAAAAGTTCGGAGAATGTCCTTTCCGCCACTTTATGCAGTATGGTATAAGGGCAAAGGAAGAGAGAAAATACCAAGTTAGCCCGCTTGAAGTCGGTACGGTTTATCATGACTGCATAACGACGGTTTCGAGGGAGCTGTCAAGGGACTTAAAGAAAAACGGACTTACTGTGACCGATGAGGCTTCGCCGTGGATGACTGCGAGCCGAGAGCAAATCAATGAGCTTGTTTACGCTACCCTTTTGGAAATATCAAAGGAATACGAGGAAGGCCTTTTGTCCGGCGACGAAAAGCAGGCGTATAGGGTAGAGAGATTCAGAGGCGTATGTGAGGATTCTATGTGGGCGATAGTAAATCAAGTTCGCGATGGCAAAATCAAGGAAATCCTTTTTGAGCAACCATTTGGCAAAGATAAAAGGATACCGCCGTTAGAAGTAAAAGCTGCTCTCGTCGAAGGACGAATCGACAGACTCGATATTTTGGACGGTGAGTACAGTAAAATTATCGATTACAAGACGGGCAAAAATCAATACGATGAAAAATATGCTAAAAACGGTATGAAATTGCAGCTGTTTATATATCTGTTTGCAAGTATGGGCCTAGGGCTTAAGCCGGGCGGTGCTTTTTATATGCAGCTACATGACGCAACGCTAAAGGCAGGAGATATCAAAAAGGGAAGGGAGTCACTATACAAAGCTGATGGTTTTTTTGTAGATGATGAGAGATTTTTAAAGGCAACAGATCCAAATGGCAGTAGGCTTGAAGGAAATACAAACAGAGAGAACAAACATAAGCTCAGTAAAGAGCGGTTTGATGAGCTGCTTTTTGAGATGTCTGAAGTTATAGCAAATATGTCCCAAAAGATAGTAGAGGGGAAGATAGAGATAAAACCAAAAAAAGATAGAAAGCCCGGTGGCAAAAATGCCTGTACATATTGTCCATATAGCGGCATATGCAAGTTTGACTCCTCCATTGAAGAATGCAGGTATACTATGATATAATTATAATTTAGCGGGAGGTAGATAAAATGGAACTGCAAAACAGATTGCAAATTGCAACGGAAAAGAGAAAAAAAGGCTATAACTGTGCACAAAGCGTGCTTTGCCCTTTTGCGGACAGATATGGCATAAGCGAAGAGATACTCCTAAAAATAAGCGAAGGCTTTGGCGGCGGTATAGCAGGAAGCAAGGGAACTTGTGGAGCAGTAACTGCGATGGTTATGCTCGTAGGACTCGAAAATGCCGACGGCAATGTGCAAAGGCCCGCAACCAAACAACAGACATATAAAATAGCAAAGGCTCTTATGGATCAATTTGAAGAAAAAAATGGTTCGATAATTTGCAGGGAGCTAAAAGGCATTGAAACGGGCGAAATCCTGAGGTCGTGTGACGGCTGTATAAATGACGCGATAGAGATATTTTGCAAATATATCGACGAAAAATAAAGTAAAAAATCAAAAGAGAAGATTATGAATAGTGTAAAGTACAAAGAAAGCCTATATGCTCCAAGAGAGGTATCGGATTTAAAGGATTTGATTTTAGGTAGCGTCGATCGCTACGGACAGAGGAATGCCTTTCTCGTAAAGGATAAGGCGGATGGCAAATACAAAGGCATATCATATGAGCAATTTTTAAATGACATAAACGGGCTTGGGACAAAGCTTATAGATATGGGACTTTTCGGCAAAAAAATCGCACTCATCGGCGAAAACAGCTATGAGTGGGTTTTAACATATTTTGCGACGGTAAACGGCACAGGCGTTATCGTGCCGATAGACAGAGAGCTAAAGGCAGAGGAAGTTTTAAATCTGTTAAATAGAGCGGGAGTAAGCGCTGTCTTTTATTCCCAAAAAGCAAAGAAAACTATCGATAAGATAAAGGGAAAATGCGAAGCAAACGGCATAAAGCATTTTATCTTTATGGATAAGGTTTGGGATGTGCGAAATCCGTCCGATATTGAATGCGAAACAAATGAGGACAGTATATATACGCTTATCGAGCAGGGAAAAGAACTGATAAAAAAGGGTAGCAGAGATTTTATAGATGCCAAGATAGATCCTAATGTGCTTGCAGTGCTTCTGTTTACATCGGGCACAACGGGACTTGCAAAGGGCGTTATGCTCAGCCATAAAAATATAACATCGAACGTATATAATATGTCAAAATATGTAAAAATTATAGACGCTGGTATAGGACTTTCCGTGTTGCCGATGCATCACACATATGAGATGACATGCCACATTATGACAGGGCTTTATCAAGGAATGGCAATCGCCATTTGCGAGGGCCTAAAGCATATACAGGAAAATATGGCAGAAATACCGGCAAATGTTATGTTAGCCGTACCGCTTATATTTGAGACTATGCATAAAAAGGTATGGAAAAGGAGCGAGAAGTCGGGAAAGGCAAAAAAAATGCGAAGGATGATAAATCTTTCCAAAAAGCTGAAATTGTATAACCATCCTAAGATTGTTAAAAAAATATTTAAACAGGTGCACGAAGCGACAGGCAGCGAGATCAGTATATTTATAGCAGGTGGAGCAGCGATAAATCCCGAGGTCATAGAGGATTATCAGGCAATGGGCTTTACTATGATACAAGGCTACGGCATGACTGAGTGCGCACCTATCATTGCAGTGAATAAAGACAGATACAGCAAGCCTGCGGCGGCCGGACTTCCTATGCCGGGGACAGAAGTTAAAATAATAGATGAGGACGAAAACGGCATAGGCGAGATCGTTTGCAAAGGGCCGTCTGTGATGCTTGGATATTACGAAAATGACGAAGCCACAGAGGAAACTATAAAAGACGGATGGCTTTATACAGGCGATTACGGGTATATGGATGATGACGGCTTTTTATATGTTTCGGGCAGGAAAAAGAGTGTTATTGTAACAAAAAACGGCAAAAATATTTTCCCAGAGGAGGTCGAGTACTACCTTCTTGAAAGCGAATATATACAAGAGGTTCTCGTGCACGGTATAGAGGGCGAGAGAAATAACGATGTCGTGGTGAAAGCGGAGATATATCCAAATTATTCATTCATAGCAGAGCAAAAGGGCGAGCTTACGACGGCTGAGCTGACAGAGCTCATGCAGACAATCATCGATGAGGTGAATGGAAAAATGCCGACATATAAGCGTGTAAAGCGATTTAATATACGAAAGACGGATTTTGAAAAAACCACGACACAAAAAATAAAAAGGCATGTGCAAAGTAATTTAAATGGAGGAGAATAAAGCATGACAACAAATATGCAAGAAAACAGAAAATGGGCAGAGGAGATAGTCAGACAAGTTCAAAACGATCCGAGACCGGCAGTTAAATATAAGGATTCAAGACCGATAACGGATGTCAGAGATATGATTAGAAGCAGTGTGGAAGCTTTTCCTGACAATGTTTGCTTTTATGAAAAAGTACGAAAGGGTGAACCGTATCAAACGACTACCTATACGCAGTTACTAAAAGATATGAATGCGCTTGGCACAGCGCTTGTTTCGCTTAGACTAAAGGATAAGAGGATAGCTATAATAGGCGAAAATTCATCGAAATGGGCATTATCATATCTTGCGACTGTTTGTGGCGTTGGAGTAGCTGTGCCGCTTGATAAGGGTCTTCCGGAAGAAGCCCTCGAAGAGTTTATAACGCAGGGCGAAGTAAGTGCGGTTATATTTGATGACAAGCACGAAAAGATATTTGCCGAAATCAAAGAAAAAAATACAAATATGCTTGCCGTACTTATAAATATGGATAAACACGAAGACAGCGAAGTTGCACTTTCGTGGAGCAAGCTGCTTGAAACAGGCAAAAAGCTTTTGGCGGCGGGAAACAGAGATTTTATCGATGCCGAGATAGATACGGAAATTATGAGCGTGCTTTTATTTACATCAGGCACAACAGGCAAATCAAAGGGAGTTATGCTTTCTCATAAAAACTTGGCAAGCGACCTTATGGTTGCGCCTACCGTGCTAAAGGTATTTCCGGATGACATCTTCTTTTCTGTATTGCCGGTACACCATACATATGAATGCACATGCGGATTTTTGATGCCACTTTATAAAGGTGCTGCAATCGCATATTGTGAGGGGCTGAAATATATAACAAAGAATTTGGCAGAAGTAAAACCGACAATGTTTTTGGGCGTTCCTGCAATCTTTGAAAAGCTATATAAAAAGATATGGCAAAATGTCAGAAAACAAGGCAAAGAAAAAGTTTTGAAGAAAGTTATAAAGCTAAACAACAAGACTAAAAAGGTAGGCATAAATTTAGGGAATGTATTCTTTAAAGATATATTAGCTGTCTTTGGAGGCAGGATGCGTATGATGATATGCGGAGGAGCGGCTATAAATCCGGAAGTTTTAGACGGTATAAGGGCGTTTGGCATAAATGCTGTTCAAGGCTACGGGCTTACAGAGTGCGCACCGCTTGCGGCGCTAAATCCTGACACTGCACCGATTGCGGCATCGATAGGAACGGAATTCCCGGGCATAAAGCTGTCTGTGCAGGATGTAAATGAAGAAGGAATAGGAGAGCTTTGCGTACAAGGTCCAAATGTCATGATGGGATATTACAAGATGCCGGAAGAAACTGCAGAGGTTTTAAAAGACGGCTGGTTCCATACAGGAGATCTTGGCTTTATCGACGAAAAAGGGTATGCATATATAACAGGCAGAAAGAAAAACGTCATCATTACAAAAAACGGCGAAAATGTTTATCCTGAGGAAGTCGAATACACGCTGAGCCTTTCACCTATCATCGAGGAAAGCATGGTTTATCAGATAGAAGCGGATAATAAAAATGATACAATCATCGCAGTTTCTATCGTTATTGATGAGGAAAGCATCGAGGAATTTTACGGTCACGAGGTTTCGGAAAGCGAACGAGAGAAGCTAGTATGGCGAGTTATAGATGCGTATAACGAAAAAAATCCTGTATACAAACAGATAAGGAAGGTAAATATAAGAAAAGAGGCATTAAAGAAGAACACCTCAAACAAGGTCATAAGATTTGCGGAGGAAAATAAATGAGGGAATATCCAAGGATAGTATTGGATTTAAAAAAACTCAAAAATAATGTCAATATCGTAAATGAGCTGTGTCACAAAAATGGTATAACCTGTGCGGTTGTTATCAAAGGCTTCAACGGAATAAAGGAAGCGACAAAGTGCATACTCAATCAAGATGTCGATATGATAGCAACATCAAGACTTGAGCAGCTTGAGGCGGTAGCAGACTACAAACCCGAAATCCCGAGACTGATGCTGAGAATACCGGCTATATCGGAAATAGACGATTTGCTAAGATTGACTGATATGAGCCTTGTAAGCGAGCTTGTCACACTAAAAGCGATCGAAAAGAGGGTAGGAAACGGCAAAAAATATAAAATAATTTTGATGCAGGATCTCGGCGATTTGCGTGAGGGCTTTTGGGACGAAGGCGAGCTCATGGAGGCGGCACGATATATAACAAGCGAAGCAAAGAACTTGGAGCTTGTCGGTATCGGTACAAATCTCGGTTGCTACGGCTCTATCGAAGCAACGCCACAAAAAATGGAGGAGCTCATCGCACTTGCAAAAAAGCTTGAAATCGTGACAGGTAAAAAGTTACAATATATAAGCGGAGGCGGCACGACGTCGCTACCACTTGTTGTAAACGGCAAGATGCCAAGCGAGATAAATATGCTCCGCATAGGGGAGGGCATTGCAATAGCAAAAGACCTGCCAAGCTTGTGGGATTGCCGCATTGAGGGGCTTTTAGATGATGTTTTCACGCTAAAGGCAGAGATTATCGAAATAAAGGACAAGCCTACATATCCCCAAGGAAATATCAAGTGCGACGCATTTGGCTTTACACCTGAATACGAAGATGACGGCATAAGAAAAAGAGCCCTCGCAGCACTGGGCAAACTAGACTGCGGATATCTTGAGCTGATAGAAGCAGAACAGGGCATAAAGGTGGTGGGAGCATCAAGCGACCATACGATTTTAGACATACAGGATGCAAAAAGAGACTTAAAAGTCGGAGATATAATATCATTTAAATTGAAATACGGAGCTGTAGCCTTTGCGACATCGCGAAGTGACATAGCCTGTGAGATCGTAGATTGAAAGGAGAAATAAGATGGCAGAAGAAGTATTGCTTACCAGAGAGGGACTGGAAAAGATAAAGGAAGAATACGAAACGGCAGTTTCGGTGACAAGAGCAGAGGTTGCCGAGCGTATCAAAGAGGCAAGAAGCTTTGGCGACTTGTCGGAAAATGCCGAGTATGATGCGGCAAAGGAAGAGCAGGCAGAGCTCGAAGAGAGGATAAACAAGCTCGAATCGATGATAAGAAACGCTAAAGTCATCGATGAGGAGGATCTCGAAAAGGATGTCGTAAATGTCGGAAACACAGTAACACTAAAGGAAAACGGTGTTGAAGAAGTTGTAATATACAAGATAGTAGGCTCTACAGAAGCAGATCCGTTTAAAGGTATGATTTCAAACGAATCGGCAGTAGGCAAGGCGCTTATCGGGGCGAAGATAGGCGAGACTGTTGAGGTGGAAGTGCCGGACGGCAAGATTTATTATGACGTTTTACAGGTGAGCAATTAAGGAGAGGGAAAATATAAATGAGTGAAGAAAAGAAAAATACACAGACTATAAACGAGCCTGAGGAGATAACAGAAGAGGAGCTTAGCGAGCAGCGCATTATAAGAAGAGATAAGCTAAAGGCATTGCAGGAGGCTGACAGAAATCCGTTTGTTGAGGAAAAGTGGGATGTCAAAAATTACAGCGCAGACATCAAGGATGACTTTGACAATATGGATGGTAAAGAAGTGTCTCTTGCAGGCAGGATAATGGCAAAAAGAGGTATGGGCAAGGCTTCCTTTATAGATATACAGGATAAAAAAGACCGCATACAGATTTATGTCAGACAGGATATGATAACACCTGAGGAATATCAATGGTTCAAGACATATGATATCGGCGATATTATCGGAGTTGTCGGCGAGGTGTTTAAGACAAAGCACGGCGAGGTTTCGGTAAAGGCACATGAGGTAAAGCTGCTTTCGAAGTCACTGCAGGTGCTTCCAAACAAATGGCAGGGATTAAAGGATACTGATCTCAGATACAGGCAGAGATATGTCGACCTTATCATGAATAAGGATGTTCGCGATACATTTGTGAAAAGAGCGGCGATCATAAAGGAAATAAAAAAGGTACTTGAGGACGACTTCGGATATCTTGAGGTTGATACTCCGATACTCACAACCATAGCCGGCGGAGCAAATGCAAGACCGTTTGACACGCATCACAACACGCTAAATCTCGATATGAAGCTCAGGATTTCTAACGAGCTATACCTAAAGAGGCTTATAGTCGGCGGTCTTGACAGGGTGTACGAGATGGGCAAGATGTTTAGAAATGAGGGAATGGACAGAAATCACAACCCTGAGTTCACATCGATGGAATGCTACATGGCATATGCAAACATGGAGGATGTTATGAATGTGCTCGAGCAGGTAGTTTCAAAAGCTGCCCTCAAAGCAACAGGCTCTATGCTAATCGAATATCAGGGTAAAACTTTTGACCTCACACCGCCATGGAACCGTATCGATATGGCAGAGGCCGTAAAGAAAATCACAGGTGTAGATTTTGCAAAAATCGACACTGATGAGGAGGCAAGAAAGGCTGCGGCGGATTATGGCATGAAAAATGATGAGCTAAAAGATTGGAGTAGAGGAAAGATCATCGCTGAGATGTTCGAAGAATACTGTGAGGACGCACCGGGATTTTTGGACGGACCTATATTTGTGACAGGTCATCCCGTTGAAGTATCACCGCTTGCAAAAAGAGATCCGAAGGATACCCGCATAACAAGGAGATTTGAAGCGTATATAAATGGCTGGGAGATAGCAAACGCTTTTTCGGAGCTAAACGACCCGATAGACCAGCTCGAAAGATTTACAGTCCAGCAGGCACAGCTTGATGCGGGCATAGACGATGAAGCACATCCTATGGATACTGACTTTGTCAACGCACTTGAGGTTGGTATGCCACCGACAGGCGGACTTGGCATCGGTATCGATAGGGTTATCATGCTCCTTACTGACGCACCGTCGATAAGAGATGTGATATTGTTCCCTACGATGAAGCCATTGGATAAGTAAAATCCAGTATTTATGCGGGTTCCCGAGCTTTTTGGTGTAAGTTCTACCAAAAGATTTACCAAAAGTGATTTGGTACGAACAGCAATACAGTAAAATTACAAATAAACTCTCAGAGAATGGTAAAACATTTTCTGGGAGTATTTTTATGTTCGAAACTGCAAAACCAAAATCCGCACATTTGCAATTTGAAAACCAGTCGAGTAGAATATAGTCAAGGAGGGATTCACGATGAGAACAAAGAAATACCACCTTGCACTAACCGATAACGAATACAGCTCAATCATCAAGTCATTAAATGACCTGAGAAGCGATTTAATCGCACAGGGCAGATATACCGATGCGGTAGATGATGTGCTTGTGAAGTTTATCGGAACAAAGAAAAAGAAATTCAAAATAATCTATCAGGAGGGCTGACCATGATGCTATCATCATCAGTGATGATATATGCCCTAATCTTTTGAATATGAGCGATAACTATGTTTGCCGTGCATATAAGCGTCAGAAGAATAATCCTGCATGGGCAGGGCATTATTTCATAGTGACGAGCAATTTGTCGTTTTCAGAATGGCTTTCTAATTGCAAGATACATGTGAACAGCAAGCATTATGCTGCCATGGTAAGTAGATTCTACATTTGCGAAATCAAGCAGAAGGATGATGGGACAAATTATTTGGCTTTACGCAGTGCATCCGACCGTGGTTCTATTGATGAGCAAGTAAATAGAGCAACAATGTTCATGGAGTTCAAGAAGAAGTTCAATGAAGTTATGGCTGGTTATAAGCCGTCATTGGATACAGTGGATTATAGTTCCATGATTGATGATTGTTTTAAGGAAGAGGATGAACAGCATAAGACTGAGAGGCTTGAGGCTGAGAAACAAGAAGCTGAGAAACAGAAAGCCGAGCAGATGAAGCAGGAAGAATTTCTGCGTTATCAGTTTGAACAGGTATTCAAACGAAAGCCTACAGATTATGAGTGCAGTGATTATGAATGGATGAAGCAGTGCATTGCAGATGGTGTGGTGCATCCGCTCTATAATCCAGATGCATGTGAACGAAAATATTGAGACAGAAAGGAACGGACGATTATGTTTGGAATAAAGTTAGTGATTTCAATGGGAGAAGATGGAAAAATAAAGGTTGGAACTGAAGAAGTCAAGAGTTCTGGAAAACTCAGAGAGTTCAAGGGTTCTAGTGCTAATAAGCATGTGGATGACTATAGCATCGTTGACCTTGAAACCACGGGTGTGTTCGTCAATTCGGCCGATATTATCGAGATTTCAGCGTTGAAGGTTCGTGATAATCAGGTTGTTGATGAATACACTACGCTGGTCAATCCACAGTGCCATATTCCAGCCGATGCGACTGCAGTCAATCATATTACAGATGAAATGGTGAAGGATGCGCCTTTGCTGAGTGATGTGATTGATGGATTTCTTGAGTTCGTAGGTGATGATGTTATTCTTGGATATAACAATGCAGGCTTTGACATGAACCTGATTTATGATAGTGTTCAAGACCTGAGAGAGAAAGCATTCAGCAATGCATATCTTGATATGCTCCATGCAGTCAGACGGTCTTTGCCTGAATTGGAGAATGCAAAGTTGGAGACTGTCAGCAAGCACTATGGTTTTGATACTGTTGGAGAGCATAGAGCATTGAAAGACTGCTATCTGACAAAGTCTTGTTATGACAAACTCTATGAGGAGTTCGGGGATATTGCTTTTAAGAAGAGTTCCCATCACTCCTCTGGCGAAGGTATGCAATATACGCCAGAAACACTTGTCCTGCAGGAATTAAGTAAACTGCTGGAAGGTATGCTGCTCGATGGTGAAATTACAATGGATGAAGTGGATTCAATTCGTTTCTGGCTTGAAGACCATCGTGATTTGGCAGGTAATTACCCATTTGATAAGGCATTCAATGCTTTAGATAATGTCTTTGAGGATGGTGTTATTACAGAGCAGGAACTTGCAGATTTGAAGACAATTTTTGAGGAGATTGTTGACCCTGTGAAAGCACAGGGATGCCATGAACAGATTGCAACATTGGAAGGAAAGCATGTTTGCGTTACAGGTGATTTTAATTATGGTGCAAGAAAGAATGTGGAACAGCTGATTGTATCAGTGGGTGGTATCATTGATAAGAGTGTCAAGAAGGCTACAGATTATGTGGTGGTTGGTGCTCAGGGAAGTGATGCATGGAAGACTGGCAACTATGGTGGGAAAATCCAAAAGGCTATGGAGTGGAATGCTAAGGGACAGGATATTAAGATTGTTGAAGAGGCAGAGTTTATTCCTGCAATCTTGAAACTTGCAAAATAATAAAGAGGTGTGTGATTATGAACAATTTTGACGGTTATAAAATTGAGTTACAGAAAGTTATGGAAGAGGTTTGTGCTGAATATAGACTGTTTTCAAATTCCTTGCAATACAATAAGAGTACAAGCAAGAAAATGCCAGGATATAGAATTCAGGTTTTTGAAGAAGAATATCCTGCTGTGAGAGATGTTCCTCATGAAAAAAGAAAGGGCGTTTATGACTCTTTTGGTATTGCGTTGATTAAAGAGGTTGAAGATAAAGAGGATGCACATTGTGGCATGCTGTTGATTTCAATTCGTGATATCCTGAAATCTCATTTTGATATCCCCAGTGATGCTGAAATGACATTGGCACCAGATGGTTATTTTGGATTTTATATTGAACCTGATTCATCTGAACTGATGCCATATCTGAGAAAGTTAATGGAATACAGAATTGAGAATTACAGGAGCAGTGCTGGCAATTTTGGATGTTGTTCATCCTTTAATGCATGTTCTGATGCGAAGCAATGTGTTCACGATAATTTGTTATATTCAACATGCTGTATCTATCGAATTCAGCATTTGGACAAAGGTGAAATTTTTTACGGGAAGAATAGGAATGTTGATTAAGGTGCTAAATTCATTTCTTCTAATTTTAATGAACCCCCTTTTTCCCCTTATTGAGTATATTATTGCAATTAAAAGGGTAACGCCTTGCCCAATAATTGTTGCAAGAGCAGCTCCTATCATTCCCTGATTAAAAACCCATACAAATAAATAATCAAGAATAACATTTGTTACAAAACCGCCGAGCATGGCAAACATTGCCCAAAAGGAACTTCCGTAGTTTCTGATGAAAGGAATAAGTCCTGTACCTAAGATTTGCAGGGTGGCACCCAACGCAATAACCTTTAGATATTGTGTGGCGTAGGCTAAAACGGTTCCGTTCGCTCCCAATAATGACAATATCGGGGTTGCCAAAAACAATGTTAAAAGTGTGAATATTATACTTGCAATTAAAAGCAGCCACCAAGATACAGCAATAAACTTATTGGCTCGTTTTTTATTGCCTTCAGCAGTATTGATTGAATAATAAACAGCACCTCCCATTCCGATACCTGTTCCGATAGACTGTATAAGAGCAGAAACAGGGTAAGTAATATTGATAGCAGATAATCCGGAATCTCCAATCGTATTTCCAACAAAAAATCCGTCTACGATAGCATAGATGCCTGATAGAGCAAATGCGATGATAGAGGGAATAACAAATTTGAAAAACGTGTGGCGATTATTCATTTTCTGATACATCTCCATTGCGGAATAATTTAATAAATAATTCAGTGGTGTCATTCATTTTAGTAACATTATCTAATCCCATTTTATCAATTACAAACATTTCTCTTTTGTGAAGTGCATCAATAATTTTACCGGCATAAATTCTGCCGTTCGGTGTGAGCCCTAGAGCTTTGTTACGTTTATCATTTTCTAAAGTAAACAGTTCAACATATCCTTTTTCTATAAAATCTTTTAGAATGGTATTTACTGTCTGCTTTGGAATAGACCATTTTTGAGAAATATTTTTTTGGGTACACACTTCTTTGCTTTCATAAAGAGCATATAGAACCAAGGCGCTGTTTGGTGAAAGCCCATGTTCTTTGCTCAGGTTAATTGAAAGGCAAGATGTTCTGGAGCAGATTTTAGATTTGCTTTGCTCATCAGTTGGCTCATTAACAAATCCGACCAAAATTGCGAACACTCTGAAATCTAAACAAGGGGGCGGAGTGTCTGCCAACACGATTCGGGCATAATGATAATCGACTTCACAAAAGTTTATATATAATGCCTTAAAGTTGAGTATTGCTTGCTTGTAGTATATAATAAACATTTAAGGAAGAAAATTTTTTGATGTGATCGAAAGGAAGCAAAGGTGTTAAATTCAAAAAAAGCAACGATAGCAATATTGCTTTTACTAGACGTTATAACAGTAGTGCTCAGCTCCTTAGTAGCACTGGTACTGCGGTTTAACATTTTTGAAATACCGGAGGAGTATCTTTTGCCGGCGCTAAAATGCTTGCCGGCTGATTGCATTATAGCTATTTTAGTGCTGTGTGTATTTAAATTGTACAATCGTGTATGGACGTATGCTTCGATTGAAGAGCTTGTTGATATTTTAAAAGCAAGCTTGATTATCGAAGCGATATTTGTAATATATAGGATGCTTTTCAGCGTTAGTATGCCACGGAGCTATTATGTGTTCGATTGGGGCATACTCTTTTTTATGCTTGAAGGTATCAGATTATCGAAAAGACTTTATGTAAAATTTGTTGCTGAGTACAAGGGAGCACCTCTAAAAAAGAGGGCGATGGTCATAGGGGCAGGTGCGGCTGCGTCCATACTTATAAAGGAAATAGACGGACCTGAGTCAAAGGAAAAAGCATGCTGTGTTATCGATGACAATCCAAATAAAAAGGGGAAATATATACATGGAGTGCCAATAGTCGGCAACAGAAACAGTATTGTAAAAAACGTTGAGAAATACGATATTACAGAGATTATCATCGCAATGCCGTCGGTGGCCCCAAGTGATCTGAGAGAAATTATAGAAATTTGTAATAGGACAGGCAGACCGGTTAAGATATTGCCTTATGTGGCAAAGAGCCTGACTACATCGCTTAGCAAAAATATCAGAGAAGTCAGCTATGAGGACTTGCTCGGTAGAGAACCTGTTGAGGTAAATCAAGCCGGTATATACGATTTTTTAAAGGATAAGATAGTCTTAGTCACAGGTGGCGGTGGCTCTATCGGCTCAGAGCTTTGCAGGCAGATAGTAGCCAATAATCCAAAGAGATTGATTATTTTTGATATATACGAAAACAACGCATACGATATACAAAATGAGATCAAGAGGACATTCCCGGAAAAGGATGTAAAAACATTGATAGGCTCTGTGCGTGATAAAAAAAGACTGGAAGAGGTCTTTAATGAGTATAGACCGGATATTATATATCATGCTGCGGCACATAAGCATGTACCACTTATGGAAGAATCGCCAAATGAGGCTATAAAAAATAATTGTAAGGGCACATATAATGTTGCACTTATGGCGGATAAATATAAAGCAAAAAACTTTGTGCTGATATCGACGGACAAGGCGGTCAGGCCGACAAGTATCATGGGAGCAAGCAAAAGAATATGCGAGATGATTATTCAATTTTTTGCGAATAAGTCAAAGGACACACGATATGCCGCAGTAAGGTTTGGCAATGTACTTGGAAGTAACGGCTCGGTGATACCACTATTCTTAAAGCAAATAGAAAACGGCGGACCTGTGACGGTAACGCATAGGGAAATAACAAGATTTTTTATGACGATACCTGAGGCGGTGGCACTGGTATTGCAAGCGGGACTTTATGCAAAAGGCGGAGAAATTTTTGTACTTGATATGGGCAGACCTGTAAAAATATATGAGCTTGCCGAGAACCTAATCCGTATGAAAGGATACACCCCAAATGAGGATATTGAAATAAAGATTACGGGACTTCGACAGGGAGAAAAGCTATACGAGGAGCTTTTGATGGACGAAGAAGGGCTAAACAAAACCGATAATCAACTCATATTTATAGGCAAGCCTATAGAAATGGATTTTGAAAAATTTGAAAGTAGCGTGGGCGAATTGATAGAGGCAGCGGAAAATGATAATGCCAATATAAAGGAATTGACTGAAAAAGTTTGTGATACATATGCGATAACAAATAATTAGGAGGAAACCATGAATATACCGTTTTCACCACCTGATATAACAGAAAAAGAAATTGAAAAAGTAGTAGAGGTGCTGAGATCTGGGTGGATAACCACAGGTCCAAAAACAAAGGAATTTGAAAAACAAATAGCAAACTATCTTGGTACAAATAAGGCGGCAACGTTTAATTCGGCAACAGCGGCAATGGAGATGACTCTCAGATTACTTGATATAGGAGAAGGAGACGAGGTCATAGTGCCGGCTTACACATACACAGCAACCTGTAGTGTAGTGTGCCATGTTGGAGCAAAGCCGGTCATAGTAGATATTTCAAAGGATTCATTTGAAATGGACTATGAGCAGTTAGACAGCTATATAAATAAAAATACGAAGGCAATTATGCCAGTAGATCTCGGTGGCGTTGTTTGCGATTTTGATAAAATTTATGCGTGCGTTGAGCGAAACAAAGGCAAGTTTACACCTAAAAATGAAATTCAAAAAGCATTTGGCAGACTTATAGTTATAAGCGATTGTTCGCACGGATTTGGTGCAGAGAGGAAAGGCAAAAAGACGGGTAATTTTGCCGATTTTACATGCTATTCTTTCCACGCTGTAAAAAATTTGACGACAGCCGAGGGTGGAGCAGTTACATGGAGAGCAAATAAAGCTTTGAATGATGAAGCAATATATAACGCATATATGAACTTATCATTACACGGCCAGACGAAGGATGCTTTAAACAAAAATAAGGCAGGTGCTTGGGAGTATGATATCGTTTCGCCTGCATATAAGTGTAATATGACAGATATACAGGCTGCGATTGGACTTGCTCAGCTTGAAAGATATCCGAAGCTCTTGGAAAAAAGAAAGAAAATCATTGCCGCATATGACGAGGCTTTGGCTGATTATGATGTACACACGCTAAAGCATATTGCAGAGGACTATACCTCGAGCGGGCATCTATATATGATACATGTAGCGGATGTAGGGGAGGATAAAAGAAACCAATTGATCGAGGCGTTTGCGGAAAGAGGCATTGCCACAAATGTGCATTACAAACCACTACCTATGCTTACAGCATACAAAAATCTCGGTTATGATATAAAGGACTTTCCGAATACATATAACTATTATAAAAACGAGATTACACTGCCACTCTACAGCAAAATGACAGATAAAGAGCTTGCTTATATCGTAAAAAATCTTAGAGAAGTATTAGGGGAATATAAAAAATAATGTTAACAAAGTGGGAAAATCTTGACAGCAAGCTGAGGAATGACGATGTAAGGAGATATTATGATATTCTGGCGGGAAAAAAGGTCAGCCTGTTTTTTAAAAGGATATTTGATATCGTAATGTCACTTGTAATGATTATTATTTTGTCGCCGGTGTTATTGCTTATATCAATTTGGATAAAGATTGATTCGGATGGCCCTGCCTTTTACCGACAGGTAAGGGTTACAAAAAACAACAAAGAGTTTAGGATTTTCAAATTTAGAACTATGGTGCAAAATGCGGACAAGGTAGGAAGTCTCATAACAACAAGCAGTGATAGCCGCATAACAAGGGTAGGTGATAAAATAAGAAAGCTTAGGCTTGACGAGCTGCCACAGCTGTTTAATATATTTGTCGGTGATATGACCTTTGTAGGAACAAGACCGGAAGTGCGAAAATATGTTGACAAATATACCGATGAGATGATGGCAACATTACTGCTCCCTGCAGGGGTGACCTCGCTTGCGAGCGTAAAATTCAAGGATGAGGATGAAATCATCGAAGAAAAAATGCAAGGTGGTATGACATTGGATGAGGCATATGTAAAGTATGTATTACCACAAAAAATGCAATATAATTTAGAAACGATAAAACAATTTTCGCTTATAGTAGAGATAAAGCTAATGTTTAAAACCGTAGCAGAGGTTTTTAAATGAGGTAATGAGGTAAAAATGAACATACTGTTGATAAATCATTATGCGGGCTCGCCTGATATGGGCATGGAGTTTCGCCCATACTATTTCGCAAGAGAGTGGGTAAAGCTCGGACACAAGGTGGATATTATAGCCGCCGATTATTCGCATTTGCGCAGAAAAAATCCACATATAGAAAAAGATTTTCAAAAAGAAGAAATAGACAGCATAACATATCACTGGATAAAAACGGGAAGCTACGAAAGAAACGGTGCAAAGCGTGCCATAACTATGGCAAAGTTTGTATCAAAGCTATGGTTAAAATCGAAAAAAATTATAAATGAGATAGAACCTGATGTTGTGATCTGCTCTTCGACATATCCTCTCGACACATATGTCGGACAGAGGATACGCAAAAAATCAAAAAAGAGGGTGAAGCTTATACACGAAGTGCATGATATGTGGCCTATAAGCCCAATTGAAATAGGTGGCATGTCGCCAAAGCATCCGTTTATTAAAGTGATGCAAACAGCGGAAAATTCATTTTGCAAGAAGTCAGATATTGTGCTTTCGTTGCTTCCGGCGGCAAAAGATTATTTTATAGAACATGGTATGCCGTCTATAAACTTTAGACATATTCCAAACGGTGTATTATTGAGCGATTGGACGGAATACAATAAAATCCCTGTTGATATCTCGGAACATTTTATAAAAAACTCGAGAAATGGGAAATTTAACATATGTTTTTTTGGTAGCATTCATAAAACATCTAATCTGGAACTACTTATAGAGACGGTTAAAAAAATGAAGAGAAATGATATAGCGGTGACTTTTATCGGACCTGGGCTTGATAAAAAGGAGTTGCAACAATTATGTGTAGGGTATGAAGATAAATTTAGATTTTTTGACCCAATTAAAAAAAATCAAATTCCGGATTTGTTCAACTATATAGACGCTTCATTTGTAGGAGGAAAAAGTCAAAAAATATTTAGATTTGGTGTATCTATGAATAAACTGTTTGATTCGATGATGGGAGGAAAACCGATTATATATATGGTGGATGCACCAAACAATTATGTAAAGGAATATGAGTGTGGGATTGTAGTAAAAGAACAGACGGAGGAATCCCTTATTAAGGCAATAAATAAGATTTGTGATTTGCCAAAAGAAGAGCGAAGACGTATGGGACAAAACGGGCACAATGCGGCGATGTCGAAATTCAACTATACAACACTTGCAAAACAATTTATTGAAATTATGGAGGCATAAGTGAAAAAATAGTAACGGTGATAGGTGCTCGTCCGCAATTTATAAAAGCGGCAGTAGTATCGCGAGAGCTTAGAAAACGATATAAATTTTCGATTACATTGTATGGCCTGAGACTATGGTAGATAACAGAAATCAATTAGCTAAGCCATGCAAAGAAGATATACTCAAGAAGCTTAGAAGAGAGCAGAAGATGGAGCAGAATACGGCATTCGGAGATGGACATTCGGCAATCAGGATAGTAGAAAGGATAGACGGTTTATTACAGTAAGCGGAGGAAAGCATGAAAGAACAATTACTCAAAAAGATAAAAAATAAGGATATAAAGGTCGGAGTTGTCGGCCTTGGTTATGTCGGACTGCCACTTGCGGTAGAGAAGGCAAAGGCAGGCTTTGAGACGATAGGCTTCGATGTGCAGGAAAGAAAAGTGAAAGCAGTAAATGAAGGGCATAATTATATCGGAGATGTCGTAGATGATGACTTAAAAATATTAGTTTCCAAAGGCAAGTTAAAAGCGACAACAGATTTTGCGTTTGTAAAGGATGTTGATTTCGTTGCAATTTGCGTGCCGACACCGCTTGATGAGCACCAGCAGCCTGACATCAGTTACGTCAAAAATTCGACTGTAGAAATAGCAAAATATATTACAAAGGGCACCATGGTAGTGCTTGAGTCCACAACATACCCCGGTACGACAGAGGAGCTTATAAAACCGATATTAGAAGAGGGCTCCGGGCTAAAGTGCGGAGAAGATTTTTATCTAGGATTTTCGCCGGAAAGAGTAGACCCGGGCAACAAGCAATTCAAAACCAAAAATACTCCAAAGGTAGTAGGGGCAGTAGGCAAGGATGCAACAGAAGTGATAGCATCTATGTACAGAGCAGTCCTTGAGGGTGATGTCTATGAGGTTTCTTCGCCTGCGGTTGCCGAAATGGAAAAAATATTAGAAAACACATACAGGAACATCAACATAGGACTTGTCAATGAGCTTGCAATTCTTTGCAATAAAATGAGCATAAGCCTCTGGGAGGTAGTTGATGCCGCAAGCACAAAACCATATGGATTCCAGCCGTTTTATCCGGGACCGGGGCTTGGCGGACACTGTATACCGCTTGATCCGTATTACCTATCTTGGAAAGCAAGGGAATTTGGATTCCATACATCTATGATAGAAGCATCCATGATGATAAATGACAAGATGCCTGAGTACTGCGTGGAGCGAGCAAGCAAGGTTTTAAACAGGCACAGAAAAGCATTAAACGGCTCTAAGGTGCTGGTTGTAGGTGTTGCGTACAAGCAGGACATCGACGATTATAGGGAAAGCCCTGCGATAGATGTTATAAATGTCTTAAAAAAGACAGGTGCAGATGTTGATTTTTATGATCCGTATATCTTGCAGTACAAGGATAATGGGCAAGTATATACAGGTCTTGATAAAATAGATGCAGACATAGTAGCAAGCTATGATATAGTGATGATAACAGCATCGCATACGACAGTTGACTATGATATGATACAGCAAAATGCAAAAGCAATATTTGACACAAAAAATGCGATGAAGCATGTTAAAAACAGAGAAAATATAGAGGTGCTGTGATGAGTAAATATTTTGTACACGAAACAAGCATAGTGGATGACAATGTTAAGATAGGAGACGGGACAAAAATATGGCATTTTTCTCATGTGCAGTCGGGAGCTGAGATAGGCAAGAACTGCTCATTTGGACAAAATGTCAATGTTTCAAATAATGTTAAAATCGGAGACGGTTGTAAGGTGCAAAACAATGTTTCGATATATGAGGGTGTGGAGCTTGAGGATTATGTTTTTTGCGGACCGTCTATGGTATTTACAAACGATCTGACTCCACGGGCAAAATATCCAAAGGGAAGTGCAGGCTATAAAAGGACGGTACTTCATACAGGTGCAACTATCGGAGCTAACGCAACTGTAGTTTGCGGACACGAGATAGGGAGCTGGGCGATGATTGCGGCAGGAGCGGTAGTGACAAAAGATGTTAAAAAGCATGCACTCATGGCAGGAGTACCTGCATCGCAAATCGGCTGGGTTTGTGAATGTGGCGAAAGACTTGACGAGACGCTAACTTGCAGCAAATGTGGCAGAAAGTATGCCGAAAAGGATGCGGGGCTTGAGGAAGTTAAATAGTAAAACGGAGGCAATTTGTGAAAATAATTGTATCGCATGATGTAGATCATCTATTTAGAAACGACCACTATAAAGATTTAATTTATCCTAAATTATGGGTGAGAAGCACGATAGAAGTTTTAAAAAGAAAATATGGAGTGAAAGAATATCTTTATAGAAACTTAACGGCATTTTCGAAAATCAGACATAAAATTCCTGAAGTGATAGAATTTGATCGCAGTCAAGGCATACCATCAACGTTCTTTTTTGGGATGGCAAACGGATTAGGGATGTCATATTCTTTGGAACGAGCAAAACCGGTTATTCATTATGTAGCAGAGCAAGGCTTTGATGTGGGAGTGCATGGGATTGCTTATAGCGATAAAGATAAAATTAAAGAAGAATATGAGCGAATGAAAAAAATTTTAGGGCGTGATGATTTTGGTATCAGAACGCATTATGTAAGATTTGATGATGAGACTTTTTCATTGTTTAATAAAACAGGCTATCTTTTTGACACTTCCGAGTTTGATAAGATGGCCGGATGTTGTTTTAAGGCACCTTATAAAATAGGAAATATGTGGGAGTTTCCGCTATCTATTATGGATGGATATTTACCATTGGAATTAGATAAAAAAAAGGTAGTAACACTTGCGCTAATTAAAAAAGCAGAAATGCAGGGACTGCCATATTTAACGATACTGTTCCATGATTATCAATTTTGCAAAGGATATCAAACGGAAAAAAACTGGTATATATGGTTGATGAAATGGTTTGTAGAAAACAAATATGAATTCATATCATATAGAAATGCTATAGCAGAACTGGAAAGGAATATTGCATATGATAGAGAATAAGCCCTGCGTAAATTCGATTTTTGAAAAAGAATGGTGGCTTAATGCTGTTGCGGGAGATAATTGGGAGTACTTAGAGATAACTAAGAAAAACGGCGATTTGGAGGCAATATTTCCGATTTATAAGACAAAATTTTTAGGATGGAAGACATTGAGGGTACCTCCCTTAACACAAACTCTAGGGATTTACATTGAAGATACAGGGGCAAAACTAACTAAAAAATTGGAAAAAGATAAGAATAATATCAATAAGTTAATCGAAATGATTCCAAAAGGATATAAATGTGATTTTTACTTGGATATAAATAATCAATATGTTTTGCCTTTTATTTGGAAGGGATTTAAAGTTGAGCCAAGGTTTTCATATAGGATCGAAGATTTAAGTGATACAGAAAAAATATGGGCGGAATTCAAAGAAAATATAAGAAGAGAGATTAGAAAAGCAGAAAAAAAAGTACGCATAGTTGAGGAAGAAAATATAGAGCTACTCATAAAAATGCAAAGAAAGACTTTTGAAAGACAAGGTAGAAAATTTCCGTTAGATGAAGAAATAATAAAAAAAATAGATATAGCGGCCAGCGAACATAATGCAAAGCTATTATTATGTGCATACGATGATGAAGACAAATTACATGCTGCAACATATTTCGTGTTTGATGAAAACCGTTGTTACTATCTTATGGGAGGTGGAGATCCAAGATACAGAAACTCCGGGGCGACATCATTATTGATTTGGGAAGGTATAAAGAAAGCTTCTCAAAGAGCAAATATATTTGATTTTGAAGGCTCTATGATTGAGGATATAGAACGCTTTGTTAGAGGTTTTGGTGCAACACCCCGTAATTATTATCGTGTGAAAAAATTAAATGGCATCCAATATGTAGCTGAATATTTCAAACCTATAATTAAAAAAATATTACATTATAAATAAGGAGACAGAGTATGAAATATGCACTTATAGGCTGTGGCAGGATAGCGACAAACCATATGAAGGCGGCGGTAAACAACAAGCTTGAGATAGTAGGTGTATGCGATGTGATAGCCGAAAAAACAGAAGAAATACTTACTAAACATAACCTGCAAACCGAAAAAAATATAAAGAGATATACTGACTATAAGGAAATGGTAAAGACAGAAAAGCCTGAGCTTGTAAGTATAGCGACAGAAAGCGGTAACCACGCAGAGATAGCGCTTTATTGTATAAAGCATGGAGTAAATGTTATAATAGAAAAGCCAATGGCGATGAGTATAGAGGATGCTGACAAGATAATCGAAGCGTCACAAAAATACGGAGTCAAGGTATCTGCGTGTCATCAAAACAGATTTAATATCGCTGTGCAGGAGCTGAGAAAAGCGATAGAAAAAGGCAGATTCGGTAAGCTGTCACACGGCTCTATACATGTAAGGTGGAATAGAGACCATAACTATTACGACCAAGCTTCTTGGCGAGGCACATGGGCACAGGACGGCGGAGCCTTGATGAATCAGTGTATACACGGCATAGATCTTTTGCGCTGGATGATGGGAGACGAAGTAGAGGAGATTTATGGTGCGACAAGACAGCAGCTCCACGACTACCTTGAAGCAGAGGATGTCGGGATGGCAGTTATCAAATTTAAAAACGGAGCTATCGGTACAATAGAGGGAACTACAAATGTCTATCCCAAGAACCTCGAGGAAACGCTATATATATTTGGGGAGAATGGGACTGTCAAAATCGGCGGCACATCGACTAATAATATAGATGTCTGGGACTTTGCAGATGAGACGGCAGAGGATACAAAAAACAAAGGTCTTGAAGAGGAGACAAGCAACGTATACGGCAACGGGCACACAAGCCTGTTTGCTGATGTGATAGATGCCATAAAAAATGATAGAAAACCATATGTGGATGCGATTGCAGGCAGAAATGCACTCGAAATGGTGCTCGCTATATACAAAAGCCAAAGAGACGGCGTGCCTGTAAAGCTACCTTTAAAAGATTTTGCAAGTATAGATATGAGGGGAGAGTTTTATGGGTGATAAATTAAAAGCCCTACATATAAATTCATATTATCCGCAAGGACCATTTTATAAAAATTTATACGATATACAGCAAGAGGCGGGGATTGATATTAGTGTATATATCCCAGTTAGTGCAAAAAGGTATAATCTTACTCATGATTATGGGTCATACAGCACAATAGCAAAAACTTTTTCTGATGTTGACCGAATAAATTTTTATTCTAAACATAAGAAAATATTACGCAATATTAAGGAAACATATCAAATATCAAAATATGATATTTTACATGCGCATTCCCTGTTCTCGAATGGGTATATTGCCTACAAATTGCATGAAGAATACGGAATTCCATATGTTGTTGCAGTAAGGAATACGGATATGAACGTCTTTTTTAAGTATATGATTCATCTTAGAAAATTAGGCATTTCTATTTTAAAAAATGCGAGCAGGATAGTTTTTTTATCAGATTCATATAAGACGTTTTTATTAAACAACTATATCCGGCAAGACTTATATGAAGAAATAGATGACAAATCGGTAGTGATCCCTAATGGAGTGGACCAATTTTGGATAGACAATATTAGAAATCTTGATCCGGATGTTGAATTAAGGAAAGAAATAACTATCTTAACTGTTGGCGACATAGATAAGAATAAAAACCATATGTTAACAGTGCGGGCGTGTGAAACATTAATTGAAAGAGGCTATAATATTAAATTTAATATTATTGGCAGGATAAAAAACAAAAAAATTATAAAGGAGCTTTTGAGTAGGGATTTTGTTAATTACGAAGGGACGATGCATAAAGAAGAACTATTAAAAGAGTATAGAAACGCTGATATTTTTGTTATGCCTTCTAAAACTGAAACTTTTGGCTTAGTATATGCAGAAGCGATGACGCAAGGGGTCCCGGTGATTTATACAGTAGGACAGGGCTTCGATAAACAATTCCCTGAAGGATATGTAGGCTTTCATGTTGATTCAAACGATTACTTGGATTTAGCTAGTAAAATTAAACAAATCTGTTCAAACTATGAAAAATTTCCTTCAAATTGCGTAAGAGGAACAGAGAAATTTAATTGGAACAAAATTACGATGGAGTATATTTCGATTTACCAAAAGATATGCAAAGAACGGAGTCTTCTGTAAAAGGACATAAAGAGCTCATGACTAAAAAGAAAATGAATAAAAGAAAAAAAATGATGGGAGATATGTGCTTAAACATAGTAGCCAGCACCATTCCTATAGCAATATTACAGTTAGTTGTTTATCCAATGACAGCAAAAAATATCGGAGGAGACAACTATGGACTTATGTTAACTATTTATTCATGTTGGATGATGATCTCTAGTTCGCTCGGAAATAGCATAAATAGTGTAAGACTTCTGCACAATCGTGAATATGAAGAAGAAAATATTAGCGGCGATTTTAATATACTGTTGAGAAAATGGGTTCTTGTGGATATTATCCTAATTTTTGCGTTGACGATTTTTTATTGTGGGGGCTTCAATATAAAGCATATTTCACTAAGCGTTATAGTATCAGTCCTTTTATTAATAAGAAGTTATACAGAGGTTGGCTTTAGACTAAAGCTAAATTATGTAGCGATTGTGATAAATAATATTTTGCAGGCGATGGGATTTTTAGTAGGTGCGTATTTGGCAAAAGTAACGGGCTTATGGGAACTTATTTTTATATTTGGCTATACCTTTGCCTGTATATATTCTTCCGTAAAAACCGGAATTTTGAGAGAGAAGAATATAAAAACAAAGTTTTTTGGGAAAACCCAACGAGATACGGGGCAACTTTTTTTATCAAACCTTATTAGTAACACAATAAGTTATGCGGACAAATTAGTATTATATCCAATAATGGGGGGTGTGTCTGTAGCGATTTATTATACGGCTACAATTCTCGGCAAAATGGTAGCAATGCTTACAGGGCCAATAAATAGCGTTATCTTGAGTTATATTTCCGTGTTAACTGATGTAAAGAAAAATATTTTAGGCAAAGTGCTAATAATAGGAATGGGGATTTGTATCATTGGCTATTTTGTAGTACTGTTAATATCAAGGCCTGTAATGGATTTATTGTTTCCACAGTGGACAGAAGAAGTGATGCTTTATATACCTGTAACTACTGCCAATGCAATGTTAACTGTTCTCATTTCCATAATATCGCCATTTGTAGTTAAGTTTTGTGATATGAAATGGCAAATCGTAATAAATGCGATAGGAGCAGGTACATATTTTATTGTAGCACTAATACTATTGAAAGCCTTTGGATTAATGGGATTCTGCTTTGGGGCTGTTATTGGGACAATTACAAGACTTGCAACAATGATAATTGTTTATTATAAAAATTAATAATTTGAAAAATAAAAAAATAACGATGGGGAGATATCTCATGCAATTCAGAGATCTAAAAACACAATACCAAAAACTAAAAACAGACATAGACAAGGCGATGACAGATGTCGCAGCATCCGCAAGCTTTATAAACGGACCGCAGGTGCAAACGCTCGAACGCGAGCTTGCAAATTATGTGGGAGTTAAGCATTGTATTACCTGTGGCAACGGTACTGATGCACTGTCTATTGCGATGATGGCTTGGGGTATAAAGGCAGGCGATGCGGTATTTGTGCCTGACTTTACATTTTTCTCGTCAGGAGAGATCGTATCACACGCAGGAGCAACACCTATATTTGTCGATGTTGACAGAGATACATTTAATATTTCTGTGAAGTCTTTGAGAGAAGCTATTGAAAGGGTACGAAAAGCAGGCGAACTGACGCTAAAGGCTGTTGTTGCCGTTGATCTTTTTGGACTGCCTGCCGATTTTAGAAGCATAAAAGAGATTGCAAAGGAGTACGGTTTACTTGTCTTAGAAGACGGAGCGCAGGGCTTTGGCGGTATGATAGACGGCAAGAGAGCATGTAGCTTCGGCGATATAGCTACAACCTCGTTTTTCCCTGCAAAACCACTTGGCTGTTATGGCGACGGCGGAGCCGTGTTTACCGACAATGACGAGTGGGCTGAGCTCATAAAATCTATCAGAGTACACGGTAAAGGCAGCATGAAGTACGACAATGTTCGTATAGGGCTAAATTCGAGACTTGATACACTGCAGGCAGCTATCCTGTCTGTCAAGCTAAGGGCATTTGACGAGTATGAGCTTTCCGATGTCAATAAGGTGGCAAAGCAATATGATGAACTTTTAGGGGGAGTAGTTGAGACACCGATGGTTCCTGACGACTTTTATTCGAGCTGGGCACAGTATACGCTAAAGCTTGAAAGCAAGGAGCAAAGAGACGGCTTGCAGGCACATCTTAAGGCAAATGACATACCGTCGATGGTATATTATCCAAAGCCTATGCACAAACAGCTTGCTTTTGATAACGGGCATCTTGCAGTAGATTGCAAGGCGACAGAAAACTTATGTGATACTGTGCTTTCGCTTCCTATGCATCCGTATTTAACAAGTTATGAAATACAAAAGGTTTCACAGTGCGTTATAGACTTTATAAAAAAGTAAACATATGCTAAAATATTATGGCGGGTAGTGATTTATAGTTGTTGTGCTCGCACAAATAATAGGATATTTTGCAACAGCAAATGCCTGAGGAAGGACAACGCTTGTGAACACACTAAAGGAAATAACACGGGAACACTGGCAATACAGAAAACAAATTTTTAAATTAGCCAAATCCGACATAATAAAAACATATAAGGGAGCAGCACTCGGGTGGCTGTGGGCGATTGCAAAGCCCGCAGTTACTATTGCTGTATTTTATTTTGCATTTACAGTAGGTCTCAGGACGAGCAAGGCAGTTGCAGGCTACCCTTATTTTTTGTGGCTCATAGCAGGCATGATGCCTTGGTTTTATATGAGAGATACGCTGATTGCGGGAGCAGATTCGATAAGGAAATACAAGTATCTTGTTACAAAGATAAAATATCCTGTTTCGACCATTCCGACCTATGTCAATATATCGCAATTTGTCATAAATATAGGACTTTGCATTATCATGGCAGTAATATTTATGTGCTATGGCAGGATGCCTGATATTTATTGGCTTCAAATACCGCTTTATATGATATTGATGCTGATATTTTTCAATGCGTGGTCACTTTTTGCAGGCATGCTATCTGCGATGAGCAGAGACTTTTTAAACCTCGTAAAAGCGGTAGTTACGGCACTCTTTTGGGTATCCGGCATTATGTACGATGTAAACAGTATAGATATCGTACTTGTAAAGGAGATCATGCTTTTTAATCCGATCACGATCATCGCAAACGGATTTAGAAACAGCCTTATATATAAAACATGGTTTTGGGAAAATCCAAGCGAGCTTGTAAATTTCTTTATCGTATATGCGGTTATGCTGATATTGGCATTGTGGGCATACAAAAAGCTGAGAAAAGATATTCCGGATGTTTTATAGAAATTGGTAAAAGATTGCAAAAGGCACCTTTTATGGAATAGCAAAGAGGAGAAAATATTGAGCACGGCGATACAATTTAAAAATGTTACAAAGGAATACAAGCTGTTTAAAAATGACAAGCAGCGTTTTAAGGCGATTTTTAACAAGCGTATAAAGGCGAAAATAAAAAGAGCCATAGACGATGTTTCGTTTAACATAGAAAAGGGCGAATCTGTGGCGCTCTTTGGCAGAAACGGTGCGGGCAAGTCAACGCTACTTAAGATGATTACAGAGGTAATATTCCCGACAGAGGGAGAAATCGAGATAAACGGCAGGGTAAGTGCGCTTTTAGAGCTTACCGCAGGATTTGATGCAGAGTTTACGGGGCGTGAAAATATATACTTCAGAGCGCAACTTATGGGCATAGATCAGGAGGACATAAAGCGTCTCGAGCCTGAGATCGTCGAGTTCGCAGAGCTTGGAGATTATATAGACCAACCTGTAAGGACATATTCAAGCGGTATGAAAGCAAGACTTGGATTTGCCATAAATGCAAATGTGGAGCCGGAGATTTTGATTGTGGATGAGGCACTTAGTGTAGGCGATAAAGCTTTTAGAATAAAGTGCAACGAAAAGATAAATGAAATCGTCGCAAGCGGAGTGACATTTTTATTTGTTACGCATTCAACTAATGTTGCAAAGGATTTTTGTAAGCGAGGCATAGTTATGAAAAGCGGTAAATTCCTTTTTGACGGGGACATAAGCGAGGCGGCGGACTTTTACGAAAAAATGGTAGATGAGGAGATAGCGAAAAAGAAAAAACTCCGGGAAGAAAAGAAAAAAGAGAGGCTGTTTACTAAATAGGATAGAAAGGGATTATAGCGAATATGAATTTGCTTCAGGATGCCTATATAGGTCTGTTTAACGGACTATTTAAACATACAGGGCGTATAAATGAAACAGTTAGAGATATTATAGTAAAAATTTGCTTAGTATATCTCTGTTTTGCGTATTTTATTGTGATAGTTTTAACTCCACATGGCATAACAAATTTAAATTCCTTAGCCGTTACCGATAGAGGAATTGCCGTATTGATTGTGCTTTGTATATTTAGCGTAAATGCACCGCTTAAGAGAGTTAAGTGGAGCAAATGGGTCGCATATCCGTATTTTTTGTGTGCTATATATATGAGCATTACAAGCTTTCACCATTTTACAGGTAGAGGGTATCAGGCATTTGCTTTCCAGCTTCTTTTTATTTATCCTGCAATTTATTTTATATATGCAAATAGAAAAGACTATGCTAAATATATTGATTTTATATCAAAGGCTCTGATAGCTATGGTGCTGGTCGTTCTAATCGGAGATTTTATATATGCGCCGCTTGCTGAGGCAACGTACGAAGGCAGATATTATGGTATTTCAGAGGGACCAAACACATTTAGCATACTCATGCTTATGGGTACAACCGCAACACTGTATCAAATGTATCTAAAAAATAAATGGGCGATAGTAGGAGCTGTTGTGATGGGCATGTGCTTAAACAGCATTTGGCTTTCGGGTGCACGCGCGGCAACTATCGCTGTGGTATTGCAACTTTTGACGGTGACAATAGCTTTTTTTATAAAAAAGGACGCACAGAAAACGGGAAAAAGCTTTATGTATTTTTGTGCGATGATACTCGTAGTAGCGATCGCATTTGTAGGAAATGCTAAGGTATTTGAGTTAACAGACGAAAGCAGCGATAAAACCGGAGAATTACAAATACCGACAATAACCACAGTTGCATACGCGGATACAGGCGACGAAGAACAGACGAATTCAGTTCATAGATTGTTTAACATAAAGGGTTTGACTTTAGAACAAATTTCAGCGGGTAGAATAGGCATCTGGAAACAATACATCGCAAAGATGAATTTGTTAGGAAATGATTGCACAGGACACAAGGTTATACAGGAAAGCGGGAAGGAAGTTCATAATGCACATAACACATTTCTTGAGATACCATACAGGTTTGGTGTGCCGGCAGGCATATTTTATCTGGCTTTTACTATAGCTGTTTTTGCGATACTCTTTAAGGCGATCTTTATAAAGAGGACGAAGCCGTATGCGGTATTTATAGCTTTGGCAGCGATAGCCTACTGGGTTGAAGCGATGTTTGATATTATGACGCTTCCGTTTCAGAGAGGGCTTGTTATACTTTTTTATATATCAATCGTAGGAATTTTCGATGAAGATGTTGTAGAGGAACAATATGAAGAAAAACACTGTCGTACAATGGAATAAATTCAACCAATTTTATATAACCACTCTAAACTGGGAACGCATTTTTCTCGAGTTTGAGATAGAAACAGACATCGAGCTTACTAATGGCGATGTCACATTTGCGTTTACAAAATTTAAACGAGAGATTACAAATAAGGATGAGGTAGAAAGGTACGGCGCTGTGCCGGAGATTGATTTTGTGGTTAAGGAGACGGTGCCTATCGTATATGACAGCGCAGAGGCAAAGTATGGCAAGACCACATATATCTTTTCACAAAATATGGCGGCGGTAAACGGCAGAGAGTTCCTCGATAACGGTAAGTGGCGAATATGTGCCTTTTATAGTGAGAGAGATGAAGACTTTGTATCGGTCGTACAGGTGACAAAGAAGCTTGCATACGAGCTTGATGATCTTTCTCATATCTTTAGGTATGGCAGAGACAAGTATGCGTATAATTTGTCGTTTAGCATTAGAAATTTTGAGGGCGAGGATCTCGAGCTCTATTTTAACAGCTACTTTATGATAACAAACAAAAAATGGCGAAAGCGCAAATACATCAAGGAAGCTTTCACATTTAAGGGCAAACTTAAGCGAACATATATGTTTGCTGTCATTTGGCTTATAAGAGCGTTTTATCACATATTTGCAGCGCTTACCCCTAAAAACGGCACACGCATACTCTTTATGACGGAGACTAAAGATTACATCTGGGGCAATCTTAAATATATCAGCGACCGTATCAAGGAGCGTGGACTTGATACGGAGTTTAAGCTTTCGTATTCGTGTCGTAAATCCGTCGGCAATCACAAAAATGCATTTAGCTGGATCAAAGCTGTGTATATGATTGCAAAGCATGATTATATTTTTATAGATGACTATGCGCCTGTTTTCGGATTTTTTAAGCTCAGCAAAAAAACGACGCTTGTGCAGGTTTGGCATGCCGGAGAGGGCTTTAAGTCGGTAGGCTACAGCAGGTTTGGGAAGGGAGCCTCTCCATTCCCGTCCGAATCGTGTCACAAAGCGTATACATATGCGTTGACAGGCTCAAAAAATTTAATCAAGGTGTATGAGGAGGTTTTTGGAATAGAAAAATCTGCGTTTTTGCCGACAGGTATGGCAAGGCTTGACGACTTTTTGAATGAAGAAAAAATAAATGACTTTAGAGCGAAGTTTTACAAGGAATATCCGCAATTTGAGGGCAAAAAAATCATACTCTTTGCCCCTACATTTAGGGGTGCAGGTCAAAAGCAAGCGTATTATGATTATGATAAGATAGATCTTTCACGTATCTACGAGTTTTGTGCAGATGAGTGGATTTTTCTTCTCAAAATGCATCCTTTTGTAGACGAGCCGATAGAGATACCAAGCGAGTATGGCGACAGGATTTATGACTTTGCGACTTATCCAAATATAAACGATCTTTACTATGTGACGGATATTTTGATTACGGACTATTCGTCAAATTATTATGAGTACGCACTTATGCAAAGGCCGGTGCTGTTTTACACATATGATAGGGAGTTTTATGAGCTGACTCGTGGCGTGCACAGAGATGTTAAAAGTCATGCTCCCGGCAAGGTATGCGATACATTTGATGAGCTCATGACGGCTCTTGAAAACGGCGATTTTGAACAGGAAAAGATAGCTCAATTTGTTTTAGACAACTTCAGCGAACGCGACGAAAATGCGGCGGACAAGGCGATAGATGAGATATTGCTTAAAAAGTAATTTTGGGCGTAGACATAGTTGTGAGGAGAATATTATGAGTAAAAACATAGCTATAATTTTTGCAGGCGGTAGCGGAGCGAGGATGGGCAGCGGACTGCCAAAGCAGTTCTTAGAGGTGAACGGCAAACCGATCATCATCCATACACTTGATATTTTTGAGGAACATTCGCAGATTGATGAGATATACATAGCTTGTAAAGAAGAGTATATAAATAAGCTCAAAAAGATGCTCGACAGGTTTTGGATTCACAAGGCCAAGGCGGTTGTGCCCGGCGGTGCTACGGGGCAGGACTCGATATATAATGCACTTGTGGCGGCTAAAAAAAATAATACAGGCGATGAGATAGTGCTGATACATGACGGTGTCAGACCGTGTATTACATCTGAGCTAATAGATGATGTTATAGCAAGCGTTAAAAAACACGGCTCTGCGATAACATGCACAGCGATGTACGAAACACCCGTCGTGAGCAAGAGTGGGGAGTTTGTCGAGCAAACGCCAAAGCGTGACGATTTTTATACGGCGCAGGCACCGCAGAGCTTTTACCTTGAGGAGATACTCGATGCTCACGAAAGGACGCGAAAGGAAAATCCGAACTATGATGGCATAGTCGACAGCTGCACTTTGATGCGAAGCCTTGGCAAACCTGTTGCAATAGTGCAGGGTAACCGTGGCAACATCAAGGTGACCACGCCCGAAGATCTTTATATCCTGAGGGCTATGATACAGTATCGGGAAACTCAGGATGTTTTTGGGCTAAAGCAGAGAGAGCTGCCGGACAAGCTAAAAAAATAAAATAAAAAAGGGAAATAAAAAGCATGAATCATATTTTAAAAGAGGACATACAAAATATTTTAAAGGAAAACCTGAGCTGGGAGAAGCTAAAGGGCACAAATGTGCTTATCACAGGTGCAAGCGGCATGCTTGGCAGTTATATGCTTTACACTCTCCTTGAGCTCAACGAAGAAAAAAACTACGACATAAATATATATGCACTTATGAGGCATCCGGAGAAGCTACCGAGCGAGATTTTGCCACACATAAATGTTATAAAACAGAGCGTTACCGAGCCGATAGCTTCGGAAATAAAGTTCGATTTTGTGATACATACGGCAAGTCCTGCAAGTCCGCTCATCATGAAAAAAGATCCTGTAGGTACGATAGCCGCAAATACGATAGGTACTTTTAACACGCTAAAGGTTGCACAGGAGGGTAGCGGAATGGGCTATCTGTTTATATCCTCGAGAGAGGTTTACGGCCAGCCGTACGAAAATCAGAGGGTTTTTAGTGAAGATACATATGGATTTGTGGACCCGCTCGAGGCGAGGTCCTGCTATCCTGAGGGGAAAAAGGCGGCAGAAACTATGTGCGTTTGCTTTAAACAGCAGTACGGTATAAATACGAAGATTGCAAGGCTGGCTCACACCTTTGGCCCGGGGATGTCGATTGATGACGGCAGAGTGCAGGCGGACTTTTTGCGAAATGTCGTAAGAGGTGAGGACATCGTACTTAAAAGCGACGGCTCTGCGATCAGAACATATACATATGTTGCGGATGCTGTCAGCGCGCTGTTTTACATCCTGCTCGACTCGGATGATATCGTTTACAACATCTCAAGTGAGGACTCAACTGTTTCGATAAAACAGCTCGCAGAGGCAATGACTGAAGCTTACCCTGAGCGAAATCTAAAGCTTGTATTTGATATTCCAAAGGATGAGCAAAACACAGGCTGTGCACCGTTTACGCTCGGCATACTTGGAGCAGACAAACTAAAAAAACTCGGCTGGAAGCCAACATACTCTCTAAAAGAGGGGATAAAGCGAACGGTCGAATTTTTGGAGGATAAGTAATAGCGATAGGTGGCTATTTTTATTCACTTCATCCTCAAGATGTTTATCCGCTTGAAATGGCTACACTTGTCTATATTGCGATGATACCGGTTTGTGCTTTCATCGAAAGATTTATGCCGTTTTTGATCGGGAAATCTTGAGGTAGTTTTCAAAGAAAGTAGAAGCATGAAAATACTAACCTGCATCGCGCGAGCGATATTAAATTTTATATATACGATCATGAAGCTTTCAAAGGTAAGACGGAAAGTCCTATTTTTGAGCCGTCAAGCCGATAGCCCATCGCTTGATATAATGATGCTTGCAGATGAGATAAAAAGGGAGCATCCTGACTATGAGGCTTTAGTGCTTTGCAAAAAAATAGGGAGCGGATTTTTTGGCAAATTCAAATATTGCTTCCACATGCTAAAGCAGATGAAGGAGCTCGCAACATCAGAGGTTGTGATACTCGACTCGTACTCAATAGTCATAAGCCTTTTGAAGCACAGAAAATCCTTGCGAGTGATACAAATGTGGCACTCTGTGGGCACGATGAAAAAGTTTGGGTATAGTATTTTGGATAAGCCCGAGGGCACATCAAAAAAGGTGGCAGAGGCCATGAGAATGCACAAAAACTACGACTACATACTATGTGCCGGAGAGGGATACAAATCGCATATAGCCGATGGATTTGGATATACGACAGATATCGTAAAAATACTGCCGCTTCCGAGAGTTGAAGCATTGCAGGACGAGGCATTTGCAACTGCGGCACGAAAGAAAGTCTTTGCGCAATATCCCGAGCTTGCAGGCGGTAACAAGAAAAACATATTATATGTGCCGACATTTAGAAAAGGGAAGGAAGAGGAGAAAGAGTTTAAGGAAGCTGTTTCAAATTTGATTGCTGCGTTTGAGCCGTACAATGGCAAATACAATCTGATTGTAAAAGCGCACCCACTCAGCGGTGTTGATGGTATGGTGTTTACTGCGGAAAACGGAAAAGCTTTAGGCTCGGGCATAACATCATTTGATATGTTGTTTGCAGCTGACTATGTCATAAGCGATTACAGTTGTATCATCTATGAGGCAGCGATTTTGCATCTGCCATTGTTTTTTTACACATATGATTTTGAAACATATTTGGCTACGCGCGATATGTATATCGATTATAAAAAAGAGATACCAAATGATATGTATGCTGACCCGACAAAGCTTTTCGAGGCTATTGACAACGGGCACTTTGACATGGCAAGGCAGAATGCATTTCTAAAAAAATATGTGGACTATGAAAGACCACATATTACATCGGATATAGTGCAGCTTATCTGTTTTTAACTACAATATTTTTATCCCATAAACTTCGTATCCTCGAGCCTGTTTTCGAAGAATTCGTTTAGCCTCATAAGTGGCTTTCTCAAAACTAAGCCAAGTAAGAGCGAAAGCGGTATGAAGCATGATAGCTTGAGCAAATCGGTAATAAAGTCAGGGGCATATACTCCGGCAATCGTTTCACGCATTGCATCACATGCAAATGTAAATGGCATAAAGTGAGACATAAATTGAAACGATTGTGGCAACACCTCGATCGGATACGTACCACCCGAACCTGCAACCTGTAATACAAGCCAGATAACACAAATCGCTTTACCTATACTTCCAAACGAAACGGTGAGCGTGTAGATTATCAGGTTAAATATAAATGCCGTCAAGAGGCATGTGCTCATAAACAGGAGCGGATCTTTACACTGCACTCCGAGGAAGAATATATCGCCAAGTCCGATGATAAAAGCCTGAAATAGGCCGACTATCAAAAATATCATAAACCTGCCGAGGTATGCGCCACGAGGCGTGATATGCTTCACTTCTTCGTCTTCTCGCACACGGACATTCATGATAGCAACCATGATGATACCGCCGACCCAAATGGCAAGCGTAGTATAAAACGGAGCCATTGCAGAGCCGTAATCCGAAACCTCATAAATCTTCTCAGTAGAAACCTTGACAGGAGACGCCATAAACTCACTGACGCTGTCAGGATCTTTTAAAATCTTATTTACAAGGGTTACAAAGCCCTCGGAAATGTCGATAGTGTCGGCATCACCCTTAAATTTTTCTACCTTAGCTATGGTATTATCGACCACCTTTTTTGTCGATGCGAGCGATGAGTTTACCGACTTCAGTGATGACTTTAGGTTTTTTAAAACACTTGTAGTATTGTCCGACATCACTTGGGCATCATTTATCTTTGTGATTGCGTTGCTAAAAGTGTTCTCTGTTTCGGTGAGAATTTCATCTAGCTCAGGATATGCGGCTTTATCGAGCTCTTTATGCTCTTGTTGTATTTTTTTAAGATTGCTTTTTGTGCTTTTTTCCAGATTGTCTATGCCGCTGTCGACGCTCTTTGTAAGCGAAATATTTGCATCTATAAGTGAAATCGCCGAGTTTAGCGTTTCCTGATAAGACGTCAAGCTATTTGAAAGATCGGTAAGTTCAGATATAGCCTGTTCAAGCGAGCTGTTGATACTGTTTAAGATATCTTGCTCTGTCACGCCGACTTTGTTTTCGCTTACCTTTAAAAAGTCGGTAATGTATTTAGTTACTGTTTCTATAAATGAAGCGTTTACCTGCGTTTGGATTGCCTCAACGCCTTTGTCCGTAATTTTTGGGGCTATACCGTTTTTCTTTTCGTTTACATAATATGTAATTTCAGGCCTGACTATTTCACCTGTTGTAATACTTATCATGTCCGTAGAAAAGTCCTTTGGAATATACACAGCTGCATAGTAATCGCCTTCATCGATTCCTTTCATAGCTTCTTTTTTGCTGACAAAGGTCCAGCCCATCTTATCGTTTGCTTTTAAGCTTGATATTATTTGATCACCGACATTAATGTCTATCCCCTCGAGGGAGGCTCCTTCATCGTCGTTTACAACGGCGACAGGTATGCCATCTGTGTTGCCGTATGGATCCCAAACGGCTGCGATATTAAACCACGCATAAAGGGAGGGCAATATTGAGATGCCAAGTAGCACAATGATTGCTATGACATTTGTCCTCAGCCTGTGTATATCTCTTTTGAATATGCGAAACGCATTTTTCATAAATTCTCTCCTTCTGATGTATCTTCGGGTTCTTCAAGCCCATTGCCAATCAATTTTTGATAATAAAACCCCTTGTATTCTACATATGCCAAAACAACGGCTATGATGATAAAGGATATAATCCAAAGACATAAAAAAACTACCTTGCTTTTCAAAAAAAACATCAGTATCATAAATAAAAAAGGAAGAGTAAAAAGAGCCATTAGCCCCCACCTTATGATACGTGTGCGATAAGCAAGATAAATTTGATATTCCCTATTGATGAGCTTATAAGTGTGCTCCATCTTTCTGTACTCTCTCTTATCCAAAATAATCCTTTCTCATATTTATAAAATATTAACATATAGTATAACACTTTAGAGATTTTGGTTCTACACTAATTAGTAGAAAACTGAGATTTTTTCAAAGTACCCTTTTAAAATGGGCGGATTTTTTATATAATTAAAAAAGATGTAATTAAAAGGACGAGGAGAAAAAATATACATGTTTGACAAGTTATCATTTATTTCAGAAAAATATAAGGAACTTACAAAAAAGGTATCAGACCCAGAGATCATAGCCGATCAGAGCAAGTGGCAAAAGTATGCAAAGGAGCTTGGGGAACTTGAGCCTATAGTAAAAAAATATGAAGAATACCAAAAGGTAAAAGAAACTATAAAGGAAAACAAGGAGCTGCTCGGAGAAAGCGGTCTTGACGACGAATTAAAGGAGCTTGCGAAAGCGGAGATCGCAGAGCTTGAACCACAGATAGAACCGCTTGAAAGCGAGCTGAAGCTGCTCCTATTACCGAAAGACCCTAATGATGATAAAAATGTAATACTCGAGGTTAGAGCAGGGACAGGCGGAGATGAGGCGGCGCTTTTTGGAGCTGACCTTTTGCGCATGTATACAAGATATGCCGAGCGTGCAGGCTGGAAAACAGAGCTTATGGAGTTAAATGAGACAGGCATCGGCGGAGTTAAAGAAGCTGTTATGCTCATCAAGGGAAAGGGAGCTTATTCGAGACTTAAGTATGAATCCGGGGCTCACAGGGTGCAGAGAGTCCCGGAAACAGAATCCTCCGGCAGAGTCCATACATCGGCGGCGACTGTTGCGGTACTTCCCGAGGTTGACGATGTTGAGGTTGACCTAAATCCAAATGATGTAAGGGTTGATGTGTACAGGGCTTCTGGCAATGGCGGACAGTGTGTAAATACAACCGATTCGGCTGTCAGACTTACGCACGAGCCGACAGGACTTGTTGTAACTTGTCAGGATGAGAAATCACAGATAAAAAACAAAGAAAAGGCGTTTAAGGTGCTCAAATCGCGATTATATGATTTGATGATACAGCAGCAAAATGATGAGATTTCACAGCAGAGAAAAAGTCAGGTCGGCAGCGGAGACCGTTCGGAACGCATAAGGACATATAACTTTCCGCAGGGCAGGGTGTCAGATCACAGAACAGGCGTGACGCTCTACAAGCTTGAGGCATTCCTTGACGGCGATATGGATGAGATAATAGACGGACTTATAACAAGCGATCAAGCTGAAAAAATGAAAAACTTTTAATCGTATGATAAAAACTTTGAAGCTTCAAAAAACAGACAGCGACATAAAAAAGGCTGCTCATATTATAAAAAAAGGCGGAATTGTTGCATTCCCAACAGAAACGGTTTACGGGCTTGGGGCAAACGGTCTTGATGCGGTCGCGGCAAAAAGGATATACGAAGCGAAGGGTAGACCGAGCGACAATCCGATGATACTCCATATTGCTGACATATCGGCTATATACGATTTAGCGGAGGACATAAATGATGTTGAGATAAAGCTTGCAGAGATGTTTTGGCCGGGTCCGCTCACGATAGTTTTTAAGAGAAAACCTTGCGTGCCTGATGTGACAACGGGAGGACTTGACACAGTCGGCATAAGAATGCCTGACAACGAAACTGCAAGGAGGCTTATAAGAGAGGCGGAAGTGGCGATTGCAGCGCCAAGTGCAAATACCTCTGGCAAACCGAGTCCGACAAGACCGGAGCATGTGCTAAATGATCTTGACGGCAGGATAGATGCCATAATTTACGGTGGCATGTGCGAGGTAGGCGTTGAGTCAACAGTTGTGCTTGCAAAGGAGGATGAAATTGTCATTTTGAGACCGGGCAAGATTACGCGAGAGGAGCTTCAAAATGCGACAGGGGTAAAGGTGAGCGTAGATAAGGCAATAGCAATAGAACTCGCAAGTGCCAATGGAAATAAAGATGTAGGTTGTCGCGTTGCAAATGAAAGAGATGATGTAGATGACAGCGACTTTAAGCCGATGGCACCGGGGATGAAATACAAGCACTATGCACCGGATGCACAAATGATCGTTTTTCGTGGCGAAGAAGATAAGGTTAAAGAGGCGATTGGAGAAAAAAGAGAAAGCCTTGAGGCTGATGGCAAAAAGGTTGGAGTTATATTTTTTGGAAACGACAACCAAGAGGTAGCGGCACACGAGCTCTTTGACAGATTACGAGAGATGGATAAAAACGAGGTTGAAGTCATTCTCGCGGGAGCAGTAAATGAGGACGGTATAGGCTATGCCGTTATGAACAGACTGCTTAAATCGGCGGGATACAATGTTTTAGATGTTTAAGGATAGTTGTAGATATCTAAAGATAAAAGCAAGGAGAGGAAAGATGATAAAAGTTGCTTTAGCATGCGACCATGGCGGATATGAATTAAAAGAAACGATAGCAGGCTTTTTGCTTGGAATGGGATGCGATGTGTTTGACCTTGGTACAAACAGCGCAGAGTCTGTGGATTATCCCGAGTATGGCAAAAGATGTGCGATGGCAGTTGTGCACGGAGATGCCGACTGTGGTATAGTAGTATGTGGTTCTGGCATAGGTATTTCCATGGCGGCGAACAAGGTAAAGGGAGCAAGATGTGCCCTTTGCACAAGTCAGGAAATGGCGGAGCTTGCAAGGAAGCATAACGATGCAAATATGCTCGCACTTGGTGGCAGACTGCTTGCGACAGAGGATGCGCTTGGGATAGTAAATAAATTTTTAATTACAGAATTTGAGGGTGGCAGACACCAAAAACGGGTAGATATATTAAACAGCTATTGATAGCAGATTGGAGAAAAAATGGGAAAGATACATGTATTTGAACACCCGCTCATACAGCACAAAATAGCGCTTTTGAGGGATGAAAAGACAACAACAAAGGATTTTCGTGATCTTGTAAAGGAAATCGGAATGCTTATGGGCTTTGAAGCAACAAGGGATCTTGCTCTCAAAAAGGTGACTGTCAAAACACCGATGTGCGAGACAAAGGTAAATGTGCTTGCCGAGGAGGATATCGCAATAGTACCGATACTGAGGGCAGGTCTTGGTATGGTAGATGGAATGCTTTCACTTGTGCCAAATGCAAAGGTCGGCCATGTGGGGCTTTACAGAGATCCGGAAACTCATAAGCCTGTGGAATATTATTGCAAGATGCCGCATGACCTTGATAAAAGACAGATATTTGTTGTGGACCCTATGCTTGCTACAGGCGGTTCTGCGGTAGACGCGGTGTCGCTTGTAAAGGAAAAGGGCGGTAAAAATATAATATTTATGTGCCTGATAGCTGCACCTGAGGGTATAGAGGCACTTCATGAGGCACATCCTGATGTCGATATCTATATTGCGGCAAAGGATGAAAAGCTGAATGAAAATGCGTACATTTTGCCGGGCCTTGGGGATGCAGGCGATAGGCTGTATGGCACAAAGTAAAAAAGTAGGAGTTACAAAATAATTGCAAATGATGCAGGAGGAAGTCAAAGTGAAGGATTATGGAATTAAGGAGAGCAAAATGACGGAAAATAAAGTTCTTCTTGATTGGCTACAGGAAGTGGCAGAGCTTACAAAACCCGAAAAGGTAGTATGGATTACAGGACAGGAGGCACAGCTTGAGGAGCTTCGCAAGGAAGCGTGTGGCACAGGCGAGCTCATAAAGCTTAATGAGGAAAAATTGCCGGGATGCTATCTTCACAGAAGCGAAAAAAACGACGTTGCAAGAGTGGAAAGTCGTACATTTATATGCTGTAAGGATGAGAAAAATGCAGGGCCTACAAATAACTGGATGGATCCGGATGAAATGTATGCAAAGCTAAACAAGCTTTACGACGGATGCATGAAAGGCAGAACTATGTACATTGTGCCTTTTTCTATGGGCATTGTAGGTTCGCCTTTTGCAAAGTATGGCATAGAGGTTACAGATTCGATATATGTAGTTGTGAGCATGCAGATTATGACGCGCATAGGAAACAAGGTGCTTGAGGCAATCGGCAAAGACGGAGAATTCACAAAGGGACTTCATGCTAAAGCAAATCTCGATTCCGAGGAAAGATATATCGTACATTTCCCTGAGGACAACACAATCATGTCCATAAACTCGGGATATGGTGGCAATGTGCTTCTCGGGAAGAAATGCCTGGCACTCAGGATAGCCTCATATCTTGGCAAAAACGAGGGCTGGATGGCAGAGCACATGCTCATACTGGGAGTAGAAAATCCGCAGGGCGAAAAGAAGTATGTCGCAGCGGCATTTCCATCAGCTTGCGGGAAGACAAACCTTGCTATGCTTATTCCACCTGAAATATATCAGCAAAAAGGCTGGAAGGTTACATGCGTGGGCGATGATATTGCATGGATAAGAGTCGGCGAGGACGGTAGACTTTGGGCGACAAATCCGGAAAACGGATTCTTCGGAGTTGCACCTGGCACAAACGCAAAATCAAATCCAAACGCACTTGCCGCAACAAGGAAAAACTCGATATTTACAAATGTAGGATTAAATCTTGACGATATGACAGTTTGGTGGGAAAAGCTCGACAAAAACCCACCTGCAAATTCACTCGATTGGACAGGTAAAAAATGGGATCCAAATAGCGGAGAGCCTATGGCACATCCAAATTCGAGATTTACATCACCTGCGAAAAACTGTCCTTGTATCGCGCCGGAGTTTGATGATCCAAAGGGTGTACCTCTATCTGCTATCATATTTGGTGGCAGGAGAGCAAAGACAGCACCTCTTGTTTATCAGTCAAGAGATTGGGATCACGGCGTCTTCGTCGGATCTATCATGGCGTCGGAAACAACAGCGGCGGCAACAGGAGCAGTCGGAGTTGTAAGAAGAGACCCTATGGCAATGCTTCCATTCTGCGGATACAATATGGGAGACTATTGGCAGCATTGGCTCGATATGGGCAAAAAGCTTTCAAATCCGCCAAAGATATTTAATGTAAACTGGTTTAGAACAGACGAAGACGGAGATTTTATCTGGCCGGGCTTCGGAGACAATCTGAGAGTGCTTGAGTGGATCTTAAAGAGAGCAGACGATAAGGTTAGCGCTAATGAAACGGAGATAGGATATATTCCGAGCGCCAATGATATAGACATCGAGGGCTGCGATATTACAAAAGAGGCACTTGAGGAAATCCTAAAGGTTGAAAAGGAATACTGGAAAGAGGACATAAGGAGCATAAAGGAATTTTATGCGAAGATAGGCGATAAGCTTCCAAAGGAATTGGCAGATGAGGTTGCTGCTATGGAGGAGCGTATCAGCAAGTAAAAGTTATAATGAGAAAGGCTCGATGCGGGATTTTCGCAAAGAGCCTTTTTTGAATATTGCCTGTGCTGAGGACTTGCGAGGGGGGATAGAGCTTTCATTCTTGACATTGCAAAATAAAGAACTTAAAGTTGTAAAACGGTTTACAAATGCCTGTTTTTCATATAAAATAGTACATCAATAAAAATGTATAAAACACTTAATTATAAATAAATTTTTTGAAAAGGAGGAATCATGGCACAGTATTTCAATGAACCATCAAGAACATTCAACGAGTATCTGCTCATTCCGGGATACTCATCAACAGAATGCAGAGTTGATAATGTTTCACTCAAGACACCGATTACAAAATTTAAAAAGGGTGAAGAACCCGAGTTAACCATGAATATTCCGCTTGTTTCGGCTGTAATGCAGGCAGTATCGGACGATAAGCTCGCCGTAGCACTTGCAAAAGAGGGCGGAATTTCCTTTATATACGGATCACAGAGCATCGAAAGTCAGGCAGAAATGGTAAAAAGAGCAAAGGATACAAAGGCAGGCTTTGTAACATCGGATGCAAACATCAGGCCTGATCAGACGCTAAGAGATTTGCTTGAGTTAAAGGAAAGAACAGGCCACAGTACGACAGCAGTAACTGAGGACGGCACAGCAGATGGCAAGCTGGTAGGGCTTGTCACATCAAGGGATTACAGGATTAGCCGTATGGATCTTGACACAAAGGTCAGTGAGTTTATGACGCCGTTTGAAAAGCTGATTTATGCAAAGGCAGGAGCAAGCCTTAGCGAAGCGAATGATATATTGTGGGATAACAAGTTAAATTCACTACCTGTCATAGACGACAATCAAAGATTGATACACTTTGTATTTAGAAAGGACTATGATAGTCACAAGGCAAATCCAAACGAGCTTTTAGATGAGCATAAGAGATATGTAATCGGTGCAGGTATAAATACAAGAGACTATGAGGAAAGAGTACCGGCACTTATTGAGGCCGGAGCAGATGTATTGTGCATAGATTCTTCTGAAGGATATTCTCAGTGGCAGGCGAAGACCCTTGAGTTTATCAGAGAGAAATACGGTGATAGCGTAAAGGTTGGAGCAGGTAATGTGGTAGACGGCGAGGGCTTTAAATTTCTCGCTGATGCGGGTGCTGATTTTATTAAAATAGGTATCGGTGGTGGTTCGATTTGCATTACAAGAGAGCAAAAGGGCATAGGCAGGGGTCAGGCTTCTGCTGTGCAAGATGTTGCAAAGGCGAGAGACGAATACTTTAAAAAGAAAGGCGTCTACATTCCGATATGCTCGGACGGAGGCATAGTATATGATTACCACATGACGCTTGCACTTGCGATGGGCGCAGACTTTCTCATGCTCGGAAGATATTTTGCGAGATTTGAAGAGGCTCCCGGACAAAAGATAAATCTAAACGGAAGCTATGTAAAGGAATACTGGGGAGAGGGCTCTGCAAGAGCCAGGAACTGGCAGCGATACGATATGGGCGGAGATGCTAAGCTAAGCTTCGAGGAAGGCGTGGACTCTTATGTTCCTTATGCAGGTATGCTTTCAGACAATGTGAAGCAGTCGCTTCAAAAGGTAAAGTCGACAATGTGTAACTGCGGAGTTTTGAACATCAGAGAGCTACAGGAAAAGGCAAAGCTGACAATAGTTTCGGCGACTTCTATCGTTGAGGGTGGAGCTCACGATGTTATCACAAAGGAAACTTCATCGGGTATCAAATAAAGCAAAAGAGGAAATAAATGAAACATGAAAAAATACTTGTTATGGACTTTGGCGGTCAGTATAACCAGCTTATCGCAAGGCGTGTAAGAGAGCTAAACGTTTATGCCGAGATAGTGCCATATACATATAGCGTTGAAAAGATAAAAGCAGATATGCCAAAGGGCATCATATTTACAGGTGGACCAAACAGCGTATATGGAGAAAGCGCATTGAGCTATGATAAGGAGCTCTTTGAACTGGGCATTCCTATACTTGGCATATGCTACGGTGCACAGCTGATAGCTCACACACTTGGTGGGGAAGTAAAGACAGCACCTGTAAGCGAATATGGCAAGACGCTTGTTACAACAGAGGACGATTCCGTGCTTCTTGGCGATGTGTCGAGCGAGACGATTATGTGGATGAGCCATACGGATTACATAGAGAGTGTACCTGAAGGCTTTAAGGTGTCGGCATATACGCCGGTTTGCCCTGTTGCCGCCATGGAATGTACTGAAAAAGGCTTTTACGCTACGCAATTCCATCCGGAGGTTATGCATTCCGTAGAGGGAATGAAGGTTATGACAAACTTTGTAAAAAAAGTTTGTAAGTGCAGCGGTGACTGGCATATGGACTCGTTTGTTGACGAGACTATTAAAGACATCAAGGAAAAGGTCGGCGATGGCAAGGTGTTATGTGCACTTTCGGGAGGTGTTGATTCGTCGGTGGCAGCAGTTATGATGAGTAAAGCTGTCGGCAAGCAACTCACATGTGTATTTGTCGATCATGGGCTTCTAAGAAAGGATGAGGGCGATCAGGTTGAAGCGATATTCGGAGAGCAAGGAGATTATGACCTCAATTTCATCAGAGTAAATGCACAGGACAGATTTTATGAGGCACTTGCAGGCGTTACAGGACCTGAAAAAAAGCGAAAGATAATAGGCGAGCTGTTTATAAGGGTATTTGAGGAAGAGGCAAAAAAGATAGGAGCTGTTGATTTCCTCGTACAGGGCACCATATATCCTGACATAGTCGAGAGCGGACTTGGCACAAGTGCGACTATAAAAAGTCACCATAATGTGGGAGGTCTGCCTGAGCATGTGGACTTTAAGGACATCATAGAGCCACTTAGAGAACTGTTTAAGGATGAAGTAAGGCAGGCGGGGCTAAAACTCGGATTGCCTGAGTATCTTGTGTATAGACAGCCATTCCCAGGCCCAGGGCTTGCAGTCAGAATCATAGGAGAGGTTACAGCAGACAAGGTGAAAATCGTGCAGGATGCCGATGCGATTTACAGAGAAGAGATAGAAAAGGCAGGCATAGCAAGAGATATCGGGCAGTATTTTGCGGCGCTTACTAATATGAGATCTGTTGGAGTTATGGGAGATTTTAGGACATATGACTATGCTATCGCACTCAGAGCAGTTATGACATCGGACTTTATGACGGCAGAGGCGGCAAAGCTTCCATGGGAGGTGCTTGAGAAGACCACAACTCGCATCGTAAATGAGGTTGAGAACGTAAACCGCGTGCTGTATGATTGCACAGGCAAGCCACCTGGCACGATCGAGTTTGAATAATATAAAAACCGCGGGAAGCTTTGATTTACATGGCTTCCCATTTTCATTTCCGCAAATAAATAATAAATAACACATGGCAAGCATTTTCTTTACAAAACAATCTATATTTCCGTTGACAGCTAAATGCAAGTGATTGTATGATGTTTATAATTTCAGAGGACGGATTTTTTGGGGTTATCCCGAACATGAAAGGAGATACACATGAGCAACAATTGCACGATGTGTGCTACTGCGAAAGAAAATGCTGCAAGATTAGATGAAATTATTGCAGAGTATAAAGACACGCAGGGCGCACTTATTCCTGTACTTCATGAAGCGCAAAAAATATATGGATATTTGCCATTGGAAGTACAGCGAGACATCGCCGAAAAGCTTGATATTCCTCTTGCGGAGGTATATGGCGTAGTGAGCTTTTACACACAATTTACCACAAATCCTAAAGGCAAGTATCAGATAAACGTGTGTATGGGTACCGCATGTTATGTTAAGGGAGCAAGTGACATCCTTGACAAATTTAAGACAAGACTTTCGATCGACGTCGGAGAATGCACAGAAGACGGCAAATATTCTCTTGATGCGTGTCGCTGCATAGGTGCGTGCGGATTAGCACCTGTTGTGACGATCAATGACGAAGTTTTTGGCAAACTGGTTCCTGATGATGTCGATGGAATAATCGACAGGTTCGACAAACTTCAGGAGGTGGAATAATGATAAAAAGTATTGCGGATATCAATAAGATAAGGGAAAATAAGCAAGCCGACCTTATGATACGAGTAAACCCGGATGCGAAGCCTACAAAAGAAGGCGGAAAGATGCATATCATGGTTTGCGGAGGTACCGGATGTACGTCTTCAAATTCCATGAAGATCATAGAGGGGCTTGAAAAGCTGATTAAAATCGATAAACTCGAAGAAGACATTAAGGTTATCAAGACAGGATGTTTCGGACTTTGTGCGGAAGGGCCTATAATGATGTTTTATCCTGAGCACATCATGTATACATTGGTGCAGCCTGAGGATGTAAACGAAATTTTCGAAAGCCATATTAAAAATGGCATTCCTGTGCGAAGACTTTTGGCAGGAGATAAGGAAGCCGAAAAGATCGAAAATGCTCTCGAGAATGTCGATTTTTTTTCGAGACAAAAAAGAGTTGCGCTTCGAAACTGCGGTGCGATAGACCCGGAAAATATAGACGAATACATAGCGCGCGACGGATACTTAGCACTTGAAAAGGTTCTCACTGAGATGGAGCCTGAGGATGTCATAGATACGATAAAAGAGTCTCAGCTCAGAGGCCGCGGAGGTGGCGGCTTCCCGACAGGTGTTAAATGGGATTTCGCTGCAGCTCAGCAGGTCGCCCAAAAATATGTTTGCTGTAATGCCGATGAGGGCGATCCGGGTGCATTTATGGACAGATCGGTTCTCGAGGGAGACCCTCATTCGGTAATCGAAGCGATGGCTATCGCAGGATATGCTATCGGAGCTAACCAAGGCTATATCTATGTCAGAGCAGAATATCCAATCGCCGTAGAAAGGCTCACAATCGCAATAAAGCAGGCAAGGGAATACGGACTGCTCGGCAAGGATATATTCGGTACGGGTTTCGACTTTGAGCTTGATATCAGACTCGGCGCCGGGGCTTTTGTATGCGGTGAAGAGACTGCCCTGATGACTTCCGTTGAAGGCCGTCGCGGTGAGCCAAGGCCAAGGCCGCCTTTCCCTGCTGTTAAGGGGTTGTTTGGACAGCCAACTATACTAAACAATGTTGAAACATATGCAAATATCCCTGTGATAATGCTAAAAGGCGGGGAATGGTTTGCAAGCATAGGCACCGAAAAATCAAAGGGAACTAAGGTATTTGCCGTAGGCGGTAAAATAAATAATACAGGTCTTGTGGAAATCCCTATGGGGACTACTCTTCGTGAGATTATCTTTGATATAGGCGGAGGTATACCAAACGGCAAGGAATTTAAAGCGGCACAGACAGGCGGACCGTCAGGTGGCTGCATTCCTGCATCTGAGCTCGATACACCGCTCGATTATGATTCGCTTATCGCATTAGGCTCGATGATGGGCTCGGGAGGGCTGATTGTAATGGATGAGGATACCTGTATGGTCGATCTTGCTAAGTTCTTCTTGGAATTTACAGTCGACGAATCATGCGGTAAATGTCCTCCGTGCAGGATCGGTATTAAGAGAATGCTTGAGATAGTCACAAGGATAACGGAGGGAAAAGGACAGGTTGAGGACCTCGACAAGTTAGAGATTCTTGCCAGAAACATCAAGGCATCTGCACTTTGCGGACTCGGTCAGACAGCGCCAAACCCTGTGCTTTCCACTATGCGTTACTTCAAGGATGAATACATGGCACATGTTGTCGATAAGAAGTGCCCTGCAGGCGTATGTAAGTCTATGATTAGATACATCATATTCGAGAGCACATGTAAACGCTGCAGTATTTGTAAGAAAAACTGCCCTGTTGGTGCTATTTCGGGTGATAAAGACACTCCATTCGTTATTGATCAGGATAAATGCGTCAAGTGCGGTATCTGTATGGAAAGATGTCCGTTCAAGTCCATTCTCAAGAACGCATAGTGCGAAGGAGGTCGTGTAAAAGATGAATAAAGTAAATATAACAATAGACGGCATTAACCTATACGTGCCGGAGAATTATACGATACTTGAGGCGGCAAAGGAGGTAAACATCAACATACCTACGCTCTGCTATCTCAAGGAAATAAATGAAATAGGCTGCTGCAGGATGTGCGTGGTTGAGGTAAAAGGCGCTCGCGCATTGCAGGCGGCGTGTGTACAGCCTGTTGCGGAAGGGATGGAAGTGTATACTCATACACCTAAGGTAATGGAAGCAAGAAAGGTCAATCTCGAGCTTATACTTTCCAACCACAATGCGAGATGTCAAACCTGCTCGCGAAGCTGGATGAACTGCGAGCTTCAGGCTCTGGCAAGCAAGCTGTCGGTTAGGGAAGTACGCTTTGAGGGGGAAAGCAAAAAACTGCCTTTAGATATAGGTGCATCTATAGTAAGAGATCCTAACAAGTGTATACTTTGTAGGCGCTGTGTCAGCGTATGTAAAAATATACAGAAGGTCGGCGTTATCGATGTAGTAAACAGAGGCTTTAATACTCAAGTAGCTTCACCATTTAATATGTCGCTCAGTGATACACCTTGCACAAACTGCGGTCAGTGTATCAATGTTTGCCCGGTAGCCGCACTTCGTGAAAAGGACGATATGGACAGAGTGTGGGAGGCTATTCACGATCCTACAAAGCATGTCATTGCACAGACGGCTCCTGCTGTTAGAGTTGCGCTTGGCGAAGACTTTGATATGCCGATAGGGACACCTGTCACAGGCAAGATGGTGACTGCACTTAGGATGTTGGGATTTGACAAGGTGTTTGATACGGATACAGGTGCCGATTTGACAATCATGGAAGAGGGTGCCGAGCTGATTGACAGGATAAGAGGTGGCGGAAAGCTTCCTTTGATAACATCGTGTTCCCCAGGATGGATAAAATTCTGTGAACACAACTATCCTGATATGCTCGACAATTTGTCGACATGCAAATCACCGCATCAGATGTTTGGTGCTATCCTGAAGACATATTACGCCGATAAAAACGGTATCGATCCTAAGGATATTGTAGTTGTATCGGTAATGCCTTGTACTGCCAAGAAGTTTGAAGCGGCAAGACCTGAGATGTCGGTAAACGGACTGTCTGATGTTGATATCGTTATAACAACAAGAGAGCTTGCTACAATGATATATGACTCAGGTATAGATTTCCCTGACCTTGGAGACAGCGACTTCGACGCACCATTTGGCAATGCATCAGGAGCAGGCGTAATATTTGGTGTCACAGGTGGCGTTATGGAAGCCGCCCTCAGAACCGTAGCAGACTTACTGACAGGAAGCTCTGCGGACAACTTTGAGTATGAGGACATCAGAGGGCTTGAGGGAGTCAAGGTCGCTTCAATAAAGATAAATGACCTCACACTTCGTGCTGCAGTGGCTCACGGGCTTGGTAATGCCAGGAAGCTGATGGACGCTATAAGAGACGGAGAGGAATTCCATTTCGTAGAGGTAATGGCGTGTCCTGGCGGTTGTATCAATGGTGGCGGTCAGCCTCTCCAGCTTGCGGATGTTCGCAACTGGGTCAACATCAAGGAAGAACGTGCAAAAGGGCTGTACAAGGAAGACAGGGGCACATACATTAGAAAATCTCATAACAATCCGTCAGTTAAGAGACTTTACAAGGATTTCCTCGGCATGGCGAATGGCAGTAAGGCTCATGAGCTGCTACATACGCACTATGAGGCAAGGGGAAACTACAGGGATTGATAGATGTGGTTATAGAACAAAATGTAAACTATAAGCCCATAAGCCCGATATTTAAGAAAAAAAGAGCTCGGTTTAATAACCGAGCTCTTCATTAACTAACACAACCTCTATATCGCAATTGCCGGAGCTCTGCGGGCCCCAGAGCACAACAAGGCTTTTGCAAATGCGCTGTGGGCTGTTACAGTCGTAACATTTATCAGCCTTGATGGCGCACGGCGTATTCATATTTAAGCGCTGTGCGTTTTTTGGCGCGGCGATATTTCTTGCACGCCACAAAGCCTTTTCAAAATCCGGTTCAATTTTGTTTTTGCCGATTACAAAATATACTTTTTTGTGTCCGTATATGGTGGATGCAACACGATTGCCGTTGCCGTCGATGTTGATGATTTCACCCGCTTCTGATATCGCATTTGCAGACGAAATGTATACATCGGTGGCCATAGCTTTTTCAAGACCGCCTTCTTTCCAGTGCCAGCAAACATCGTTGTGAGTGGCAAGGGCATCATAAAGACCTATCTCTTGTAACGTTATAGAGCCACCAAATGCAACAGTCGTTTTGTCTATCTGTTCGTTTAGATAGGAAACGGCTTCAGTGGCTTTATCAAATTGCGAGACCAAAAATCCACGCGATTTTAGATTTCCTACTAATGTATCAAAATTTGCCATTTGAATCACACCCCTTTTTAAAGTCTTTCGAAAATAGTATATTCCAGATTGCTGTAAAACTCAATTGCAGTTTTTACAGAAACAAGGAATCAAAATCTTTGCTTTCTCGCCTGCGGAATTTGAATGAGATAAATATAACACTTTAAAAATAAGCAGTTTTTTGATATATTATATGATATAGATAAAAGGACGAAAGGATTTCAAAAATGAAAAGCGTAAGCGTTAAGGATATTTTTAGAAATTACGCTATGTATAGCGAAAAAAATATTACAGTTGAGGGTTGGGTCAGAACCAATAGAGGTTCTAACAAATTTGGATTTATAGAGCTAAATGACGGGTCTTTTTTTAAGTCATTGCAGGTTGTTTATGAGGTGGCAAATATAGACAATTTTGTGGAGATTTCAAAGGCGCCGATAGCTACAGCGTTAAAGGTAACCGGCGTGCTTGTTTTGACACCTGATGCGAAGCAACCATTTGAGCTAAAGGCAAAGAACATCGAGATAGAGGCAACATCGAGCTCGGATTATCCGCTTCAAAAGAAAAGGCACAGCCTCGAATATCTGAGGGAAATAGCACATTTAAGACCGAGGAGCAATACTTTTTCGGCAGTATTTAGAGTAAGATCTCTTGTTGCATATGCGATACATAAGTTTTTTCAGGAAAATAATTTCGTTTATGTACATACGCCAATTATTACAGGAAGTGACGCTGAGGGTGCGGGCGAGATGTTTAGAGTGACTACGCTTGATCCGAGCAATCCGCCGCTAAGTGACGGTGAGACTGATTTTTCGCAGGATTTTTTTGGGAAGGAAACAAATCTTACAGTTTCAGGACAGCTTGAAGCTGAGATTTTCGCACTTGCTTTTAAGGATATTTATACATTCGGGCCTACATTTAGGGCAGAGAACTCAAATACGGCAAGGCATGCTTCGGAATTTTGGATGATAGAGCCCGAAATGGCATTTTGTGACCTTGAGGGTAATATGCAGACCGCTGAGGCGATGATCAAGTATATAATACGTTATGTTCTCGAAAACGCACCGGAAGAAATGGAGTTTTTCAATAACTTTATAGATAAAGACCTTTTAGACAGGCTGACAAATATTGTTGAGTCTGATTTTGCGAAGATAACATATACAGAGGCGGTTGACATACTTAAGAAAGCCGACAAAGAGTTTGAATATCCGGTTGAGTGGGGTATTGATTTGCAGACCGAGCATGAAAGATATATAACAGAAGAGGTCTATAAAAAGCCCGTGTTTGTTACAGATTATCCAAAGGATATAAAGGCATTTTATATGCGTATAAACGACGATAACAAGACCGTTGCGGCTTGCGATCTTTTGGTGCCCGGCATAGGCGAGATCATAGGAGGTAGCCAGAGAGAAGAAAGGCTCGATGTTCTGCAGGCTCGCATGGCAGAAGTTGGTCTAAATGAAGAGGATTACTGGTGGTATCTCGAGCTACGAAAATACGGCGGTGTTATACATGCCGGATATGGGCTCGGTTTTGAGCGCATGATAATGTATGTCACAGGAATGAGCAATATAAGAGATGTCTTACCATTCCCGAGAACACCTAAGAATGCAGAGTTTTAAGCAAAGACGCAAGACTAAGATCTTGCGTTTACTTTTTGTCAGACTTTTTATGAAAGCGTGATGTAAAAGAATGAAAGGAAATATAGAATGCAAAATAAATTAGCAAAATACAAAGGAATAAAAGGTGCGATATTCGATATAGACGGCACGATTGTAGACAGCATGCCGACCTGGTATGTCGCAGGAGCAAGCCTTTTAGATAAGTACAACATAAAAGCAGATGATGAGCTTGGCAGGACTCTTTTTTCGCTGACGATAGAAGAAACGGCCGTTTATCTAAAGGAAACCTATGGCATAGACTTATCGGTTAGGGAAATCATAGATGCGATAAATGAGGCTATGAGGGTATATTATGGAGAAAAAGTACAGGCAAAGCCGGGAATGATAGACTTGATAAAAACTTTTAGCGAAAACGGTATCAAACTGACGGTAGCTACTTCAACCGACAGAGATACATTTATGCCTTGCTTTGAAAGGCTTGGACTTACAAAATATTTTGACAGACTTTTCACCTGTACAGAAGTAGGGCAGAGCAAAAGCAACCCGGAGATTTTCTTGCAGGCACTTGATTTTATGGGTACAAAGCCGAAAGAAACATACCTGTTTGAGGATGGACTGTATTCAGCTAAAACAGCTAAGAAGCTGGGCATCAAGATAGTTGCTGTCTATGACGAGGTGTCAAAGCACGACTGGGAAGAGTTTAAAAAAATAGCAGATGTAGTGATCGAAAAAACGCCGACAAAGTCTGTTGCATTGTAAACGTAGGCATTTTGTGCTAAAATGATAAAAGATGCATAAAAAATATATAAGTAAAGACAAAAAAAGAGAGGACTTAAGGAAAGATGAAAAACATTTTACAGGCGTGGAACAAGCTTAGTCTTGTTGTGCAAATTATAATCGGCCTTTGCATAGGCATAATCCTTGCACTTTGCTTTCCGAAGAAATTAGTTTTTATAACATTTTTCGGGGACTTGTTTGTAGGGGCACTAAAGGCGGTAGCGCCGATACTCGTACTATTTTTAGTAATGTCGGTTATTGCAAATCATAGGCAGGGTCAAAAGACAAACATGAAACGAATTATGGCCCTATATCTATTGGCTACATTTTTAGCCGGTACGGTAGCGGTAATAGCAAGCTTTATTTTTGAGGTAGAACTCGTACTGCCAAATGTTACGGATACCGAGTTTGCACCACCGGAAAATATAGTAGAGGTAATACGACAGCTATTATTAAATGCTGTAGACAACCCTGTTAATGCGCTTACAAATGCAAATTATATAGGCATATTGGCGGCGGCAATCCTCATGGGCCTTGCATTGAGACATGGCAGGGATACTACAAAGGATTTGGTATCGGATTTTGCAGAAGCAATCTCTAAAGTAGTTAGGTGGGTTATAAGCTTTGCCCCACTTGGAGTTATGGGCCTTGTATTTAACAGCATAGCTTCAACAGGCATAAAGGAAATGAGTAAATATTTATGGCTCATATTGCTGCTTGTAGGCACTATGCTCTTTGTGGCGTTTATAGTAAATCCGATAATAGTATTTATCAATATAAGGAGGAATCCATATCCACTCGTATGGCAGTGCATAAAGGAATCAGGTATATATGCATTCTTCACAAGGAGTTCTGCTGCGAATATTCCTGTCAATATGAAGCTTTGTGAGAAGCTTGACCTTGATAAGGACACATATTCGATATCGATTCCGCTTGGAGCAACTATAAATATGGGCGGTGCTGCGATTACAATTTCTATACTCACACTTGCAGCAACTCATACGCTTGGTATTACGGTTGACTTGCCGACAGCGATCATCTTGTGCGTTGTATCGGCGATAGGTGCTTGCGGAGCTTCGGGAGTTGCGGGCGGATCGCTTTTACTTATACCACTTGCATGTAGCTTATTTGGTATTCCAAACGATATTGCTATGCAGGTTGTAGGGGTCGGATTTATCGTAGGTGTTATACAGGACTCTTGCGAAACAGCTATAAACTCATCAACAGATGTACTGTTTACTGCAACAGCAGAGTATGCAAAAGAAAGAAAGAATAAAAAGAATGAAGCTAAAGAAGCTCAGGCATAAAAAAATAGTTAACTACAATAAAAGTTAAATATAAGAAATATACAGTGATATGCAATTTATATTGCATGAGCAAACGGAGGTTTACAAATGAGTAAGGTTATCAAAATTGTAGACGGTAATGAAGCAGCAGCTTACGTCGCATATGCGTTTACTGAAGTTGCCGGTATTTACCCAATAACACCGTCTTCGCCGATGGCAGAAAAGACTGACGAATGGTCTGCAAACGGTCTAAAAAACATTTTTGGACAAAGTGTCAGACTTGTAGAGATGCAGTCTGAGGCAGGAGCTGCCGGTGCCGTACACGGAGCACTTGAGTCAGGTGCACTTGCAACTACATTTACATCATCACAGGGTCTTATGCTGATGATTCCTACACTTCACAGAATTTCAGGTCAGAGACACCCAGGAGTACTTCATGTAGCGGCAAGAACAGTCGGCACACATGCATTCTCAATATTCGGAGATCATTCGGATGTTATGAACTGCAGACAGACAGGTTTTGCAATGCTGTCAACAGGTAGCGTACAGGAAGTAATGGATCTTGCGGGAGTTGCGCATCTTGCAGCTGTAAAGGGCAGAATCCCATTCCTACATTGGTTCGATGGATTTAGAACTTCACACGAAATTCAAAAGGTTGAGGCACTTACATACGATGAATTTGCTAAGCTACTCGACTACGATGCGCTAAAAGCATGGAAAGACGAAGCTATGAATCCGGAAACTCCTACTATGAGAAGTACAGTTCAAAACCCTGATATTTACTTCCAGGTAAGAGAAGCAAATAATGAGGATTATGAGAAGCTTCCTGACATAGTAGAGGATTACATGGCAGAGATTTCGAAGCTGACAGGCAGAGAATACCATATATTCAATTACTACGGTGCAAAGGATGCCGAAAAGGTAATCATCGCTATGGGTTCTGTATGCGGTGCGGTACAGGAAGTAGTAGACAAGCTAAACAAAGAGGGCGAAAAGGTTGGCCTTTTGCAGGTACATCTTTACAGACCGTTCTCTGTAAAGCATATGCTTGCGGCTATTCCTAAGACAGTTAAGAAGATCGCAGTTCTCGACAGAGTAAAGGAAGCAGGAGCAGTCGGTGAGCCTCTATATGAGGATGTTTGCTCTGCATACAACGAATTTGACGGCAGATTTGAAGGCAAGCTACCTGTTATCGTTTCCGGTAGATATGGCCTTTCATCTAAGGACACAGATCCTGCTTGCATCAAGGCTGTATATGACAATCTTGACAAGAAGGAACCTGTAAACCACTTTACAATCGGTATTAACGACGATGTAACACATAAATCTCTTCCGCTTGAGAAGGATTTTGTAATAGAAAACGAGGGAACAATCAGCTGTAAGTTCTGGGGACTTGGCTCAGACGGTACAGTTGGTGCCAACAAAAACTCGATAAAGATTATCGGAGATCAGACAGACAAGTACTGTCAGGCGTACTTCGAATACGATACTAAGAAATCATTTGGTATTACTAAGTCTCACTTGAGATTTGGCGACACTCCTATAAGATCTACATATCTTGTAAAGAGTGCAAACTTCGTAGCTTGCCACAATCAAAACTATCTAAGACAGTACGATATGATTTCTGAGCTAAAGCCGGGTGGCACTTTCCTACTAAACTGCCACTGGGGCAAAGATGAGCTTGATGAGCATCTTCCTGCAGATGTAAAGAGATATATTGCAAATAACAATATAGATTTTTATATCATTGATGCTAACAAGTGCTCACAGGAAATAGGACTTGGCAACAGATCTAACATGGTACTTCAGGCTGCATTCTTCAATCTGTCAAAGGTAATACCTGTTGATGATGCTGTAAAGCACATGAAGGAAGCGGTTAAAAAGACATTCGGCAAAAAAGGTGAAGCGATCGTAAACATGAATATGCAGGCTGTAGACGCAGGTATAACTGCACCTGTAAAGGTAGATGTACCATCTTCATGGAAAGATGCTAAGGACGAAAAGAAAGAAGCAAAGGGCGATTTGCCAAAGATTATCACAGAAATACTTGAGCCAATCAACGCTCAAAAGGGCGACGATCTACCTGTAAGCATGTTTGTAGACATGAAGGACGGCGTTATGGATCAGGGCACATCAAGATACGAAAAGAGAGGTATCGCAACAGATTTGCCTGTTTGGGATAAGGATGCTTGTATCCAGTGTAACCAGTGCTCATATGTATGTCCTCATGCTGTAATTCGTCCATTCCTACTTGATAGCAAGGAAGATGCGGCAAAGCCTGCAGGTTTTGCGACAGTAGATGCTAAAGGCAAGGGACTTGAAGAGTTTAAGTACAGCATGCAGATTTCAACTCTTGACTGCACAAGCTGCGGAGTCTGCGTTGAGACATGTCCAAAGAACGGAGAAGCGATAAAGCTTGTACCGGTAGAAGATGTGGATCTTGACCAAACAAACTGGAACTACGCTATGACAATCAAGGAAAAGAAGGATGCCGTAGATAAATACTCAATCAAGGGTTCACAGTTCTACCAGCCACTCCTCGAGTTCTCAGGAGCTTGTGCAGGTTGCGGAGAAACAGCATATTCTAAGCTACTTACACAGCTTTACGGCGATAAGATGTATATGGCTAACGCAACAGGCTGTACTCAGGCTTGGGGCGCTGCAATGCCAAGCATGCCTTACTGCAAGAACAGCCAAGGCAAGGGCGTTGCATGGTCAAACTCTCTATTTGAAAACAACGCAGAATTTTCTTACGGTATGTGCCTTGCTGTACAGCACCAGAGAGAAAATGTAAAGCTTGATGTCGAAAAATTGGCAGAGATTGTCGGCGATGCAGAAATAAAAGACGCTATTGCAAAATGGGAAGAAACATATGATGATCTTGATGCATCAGCAGCAGCATCAGAAAATTTGATAGCTGTACTTGAAGCGGCAAAACTGTCAGGTGAGGCTGCGGATGTTGCAAAAACAATTCTCGAAAAGAGAAAGCATCTAAATAAAAAGACAATGTGGATGTACGGCGGCGACGGCTGGGCATACGACATCGGTTACGGCGGACTTGACCACGTATTTGCGATGGGCGAGGATGTAAATGTATTGATCGTTGATACAGAAGTATATTCAAATACAGGCGGACAGTCATCAAAGGCAACTCCGATCGGTGCGGTTGCACAGTTCCAGGCATCAGGTAAAAAGACTCAGAAGAAGGATCTTGGCAGACTTATGATGACATACAACAATGTATATGTTGCACAGTGTGCTATGGGCGCAAATCCAAATCAGCTACTCAAGGCAATCAAAGAGGCTGAGGAACACAAGGGTCCATCTATAGTAATATGCTACGCTCCATGTATCAATCACGGGATCAAGAAGGGCATGAAGAACGCTCAGGCAGAGATGAAAGCCGCTGTAGAATCAGGATACTGGAATCTATACAGATGGAATCCTTCAACAAAGGTATTGACACTCGACTCAAAAGAGCCATCAAAGGATCTACTCGAATTCTTGAGAGGTGAAGTAAGATACTCAGCGCTTGACATTACATTCCCTGAAAATGCAAAGACATTGTTTAAGGAAGCAGAAGACTCAGCTAAGGAAAGATATGAGTATTACAAAAATCTTGCGGATAATAAGTAAGATACGGTATAATATAGCAACTATTTGAATGAGATGTGGCAGTAGCTTTTAGCGAAGCTTGCCGAGGAGGTTTTCAATGGATTTTGCGAAAGAATATAAGCAAAAATTAAAAACACCGCAAGAGGCTGTCAAGGTAGTGAAGGACGGAGATTGGGTTGACTTTAGTACATGCAACGGCTTTCCACACTTGCTTGATGCGGCTCTTGCACAGAGAAAAGACGAGCTAAACGACATCAAGATTAGAGGCTACATGGCGCTAAGACCACTTGAAGTTGTTGAGTGCGATCCAAACAGAGATACATTCACATACAATTCATGGCATTGTTCAGGGTATGAGAGAAAGCTGGCAGACAAGGGACTTTGCAATTACATACCTATGATATTTAGGAATGTAGGCGAATACTATGGTAGGTATCTGACTGTAAATGTAGCTATGATGGCAGTGCCACCAATGGATGAACATGGATATTTTAACTTCTCGATCAACAATGCGACAGCAAGAGAAACACTTGATGCCGCAGACACAATCATACTCGAGGTAGACGAAAATTTGCCAAAGGTTTATGGCGGATTTTATGAAAGTATCCACATCTCAGAGGTGGATATGATAGTGGAAGGCAAACATGATCCTTTAGTAGAGCTTCCACCATCAGCTACAACTGAGATTGACGAGGCTATCGCAGAAAAGGTAGTATCAAACATGCGAGACGGCTCGACAATACAGCTTGGCGTAGGCGGTATGCCTAACGCTGTAGGGCAGATGATAGCTAAATCAGATCTTAAGGATTTAGGTATTCATACAGAATTGCTTGTCGATGCATATTACGATATGTTCAAGGCAGGTAAGATTACAAACAGACTCAAAACGATTGATAAGCATAAGGGCACATTCGGATTTGCTCTTGGTACACAAAATCTTTATGATTGGGTAACCGAAAATCCGGGAATGGTAACTGCGCCAATCAGTTATATAAATGCGCCTAAAGTCATTGCACAGCTTGATGACTTCGTATCGATCAATAACTGCATTTCTGTCGATTTGTACGGACAAATTTGTGCAGAGAGCGCAGGTACAAGACACATAAGCGGTACAGGCGGACAGCTCGACTTCTTGACAGGAGCTTTTGATGCTAAGGGCGGACAGAGCTTCATATGTATGACATCTTCGTTTACAGACAAGCAGGGCAACCTCAAGTCAAGGATATTACCTACATTTAACGGAGATATTGTAACAGACCCAAGAAGCCAAAGCTTCATACTCGTTACCGAATATGGACTTGTAAATTTAGCCGGTCTGTCAAGTTGGGAAAGAGCAGAAAAAATAATTTCTCTTGCTCACCCACAACACAGAGAGGACTTAATCAAAGCTGCTGAAGCTCAGAAGATTTGGAGAAAGTCTAATAAAAAGTAAAGGAGAGGTAAAATGGGAGAAAACTTGAACAAAAAGAAAAATACCAAGCTTGATCTTATGACGGTAGGATTCGCATTATTTGCGATGTTCTTCGGAGCAGGAAACTTGATCTTTCCACCTGAAATTGGTATAACAGCTGGTCCAAAGTGGTGGATCGGAGCAATTTGCTTTATCATAGCTGACGCCGGACTTGCACTATTAGCTTTGTTCTCATTGATTAAATACGATGGAGACATTGAAAAAGTAACAGGTACAATCGGTAGAGTGCCCGGAAATATTATTAACAGTATCATGATACTATGTATCGGATGTCTTGTTGCAACACCAAGGACAGCGGCAACAACATTCGAGCTTGGATATTTACCTGTAACAGGTACAGAAAACAGCAAATTAGTACTTGCTATCTTCTCGGTAGTATTCTTTGCTATTGTATTGGTACTTACAATCAGACCAAACAAGGTAGTAGATATCGTAGGCAAGATCCTTACACCTATATTGTTGATAACACTTGCAATTATCATTATTATAGGTGTCGTTGCACCGGCTGCTGACATACAGCCTGCAATGGTTGACTCAACAGTAAAAGATGGTATAGCTAACGGATATCAAACTCTTGACGGTATGGCAGCATTGTTCTTTGGAATAATCATCATATCTTCAATCAGAGACAAAGGATACACTGATAAGGCAGAAGAAAAGGCAATGGCAGGAAAGGCTGGAGCTCTTGCAGGCATACTTCTTGCACTTGTTTACGGCGGACTTGCTTACCTTGGAGCTTCAACAGGTCAGCTATGGCACGATGAAGCATATGCACAGTTGATGTCAGGCACTGGCATAGACAGAGCATCACTTCTTACAAATATCGCTCAGGAATTAGTTGGAAGACCGGGAGTTATCATCCTTGGAGTTATCGTAGCATTCGCTTGCTTGACAACAGCAATCGGACTTGTATCAGCTACATCTGACTTCTTCTCAAAGCTTTCAAACGGCAAGTTATCATATAGTATGGCAGTTATACTAAACATTATCGTATGTATACTTGTATGTAACCTTGGACTTTCAAAGATCGTAGCATTTGCGGCTCCAATACTTGTATTGGTATATCCACCGGTTATCGTATTGTTTGTGCTTTCTTACCTTTCAAAGGAGAAGTTCAAGAGAAATGTATACGTTTGCACAACACTATTTGCATTCGTAGTAAGCTTGATTCAGACTTTCTGCGATACATTCGGTATGGAAGCTCTAAGCTGGATCCACAAGCTACCTTTTGATGTTTACGGCTTCGGTTGGGTAATTCCTGCAATCGTAGGATTTATCGTTGGTATGCTTATACCTGGACCTACAATGAAGGAAGTAGAAGAAAAAAGAGCACAGGCAGCAGCTTAAATAAAACAAAAAAATATTGGCAACAAAGCGCACCTACAGAGCATATCTTAGGTGTGCTTTTTTTCAAAACTTTTATATAGCAAAAGGTGCATAATATTGTGCAATTATGCTATAATTTACTGGGAAAGAAAATTTTATGTGTAAGTATAAAAAGAGGAGAGAAAAATGGAGCCCAAATATAAACGAATAATCCTAAAAATCAGTGGTGAGGCGCTTGCTGGTAGCGAGAAATTCGGTCTAAACGAAGAGATGCTAAAGGTTGTTGCAAAGCAGGTAAAAGAAGTGCATGACCTTGGCGTACAGGTAGCGATAGTCGTAGGCGGAGGCAATTTTTGGCGCGGCAGGACGAGCAAAGATATGGACAAGGCAACAGCAGACTATATGGGCATGCTTGCAACTGTTATAAACTCGCTTGCTCTCCAGGAGGCTATAGAGTCTATAGGGGTACAGACAAGGGTACAAACAGCGATTGAGATGAAAGAGATTGCAGAGCCTTATATAAGGAGAAAGGCAGTAAATCATCTTGAAAAAGGCAAAGTAGTTATATTTGGAGCAGGCACAGGTAATCCGTTTTTTTCAACAGATACAACAGCTGCACTTAGAGCAGCAGAGATAGATGCAGATGTGATATTGCTTGCAAAAAAGGTGGATGCAGTATATTCGGCAGATCCTGAGGTGGACAAAAATGCGATAAAATATGATGAGCTTACACATTTTGAAGTATTAGAAAAGGATTTAAAGGTTATGGACTCTACGGCGGCATCGCTATGTAGGGACAACAACATATGTATTCATGTATTTGGCATAAGTGAGTCGGGCAATGTAATGAAAGCCGTATGTGGCGAAAAGATAGGAACTGTGATCAGGTAATAACGGAGGGTTAAAATGGAGAATATAATATTTGAAAATCTACAGGCAAAGATAGAAAAAACTACAGCAAAGTTAAAGGAAGAGCTTTTAACAGTCAGAGCCGGCAGGGCTAATGCGGCGATAGTTGATAAGGTAATGGTAATATATTATGATGTACCGACTCCGCTAAAGCAGCTTGCTAATATCGCCGTTACAGATCCAAGGACTATAACAATCACGCCTTTTGATTCATCTATAATCAAAGAGGTTGAGCACGGCATAAACGAAGCGAATATAGGTATTACGCCAAGTAACGATGGCAAGGCTATCAGATTAACAGTGCCACAGGTGACAGAAGACAGAAGAAAAGAGCTTACAAAGACTGTCAAGGCTTATGGCGAGGATGCAAAGGTTGCTCTCAGGAATTTAAGGAGAGCTGCTAATGATGAACTCAAAAAAGAGCAAAAAAACAATGAGATCACAGAGGATGAGCTAAAGGAAGGTCTTGACAAGATACAAAAGAGTATCGATAAGGGCGTAAAAGCAATTGATGATGTCGTTGCCGCAAAAGATAAGGAGATAATGGAGATCTAATGCTTGATAAAGACAGGATACCGGCTTCTGTTGCCATCATTATGGATGGCAACGGTAGGTGGGCGACAAAGCGGAAGCTTTCAAGAGTTATAGGCCACAATCAGGGCATGAAGGCTATGAAAAAAATAGTAAAGCATGCGGCACAGCTTGGCGTTAAATATCTAACCGTTTACGCATTTTCTACCGAAAATTGGAAAAGGTCGGAGGAAGAAGTGAGCGGTATTTTTAAGTTGCTGGTAAAATATGTTGACAGCGAGCTTAAAGAGCTTAATGAGGCAAATGTAAAGGTAAATATATTAGGCGATATCGGGGCTATGCCGGATATTGTAAAACAAAAGCTTGCGTTGACGCTCGAAACAACGAAAGAAAATACAGGGCTAAACTTTAATATTGCACTCAATTACGGCTCGCGTGACGAGATAGTGCGCGCTGCGAAAAGTATTGCAAGTGATGCAAAGGAAGGCAGGCTTGCGATAGATGATATTGACGAGAGGCTATTTGCAAGTAGGCTATACACAGGCGAGCTTGGCATTCCTGATCCCGATCTTGTGATAAGGACAAGCGGAGAGATAAGATTGTCAAACTTTTTAATGTGGCAGCTTTCGTATGCAGAGATGGTATTTACCGATACGCTTTGGCCGGATTACACGCCTGAGGAGTTTGAGAAGTCGATTGAGATTTTTCAGAGCAGAGACAGACGTTTTGGTGGGAGGAAATAAGCATGAAGACAAGAATCATATCAGGCTTGATAATGGTGCCACTTTTAGCTGTTTTATATTTCGGAGGATATGTGCTTGCGGCAGCTTGCTTTATCATAGCGATTGTGGGAGTGCATGAGTTTTATAAGGGCTTTCACGAAATGGATATCCATCCGTGCTATCCGATAGCCGTTTGTTCGACGATAGTGCTTTACGCATTTAATTTATTCAATGCGGATGAAAGCGTTCATATATTGTGGCTATTTTTGAGCGTGCTCGCATCGCTTTTATACCTGTTTAAAATAGAGGAGCGAAAGCTTGAGGATGCCATGGCGACGATAACAGGCATAGTATATGTTGTATTTTTCTCATACCATGTGCTGTTAGTCGAGCAGACAGGTAAAACAAGTATACTCATATGGCTAATAGTTTTGTCCGCATTTGGCACAGATATTTTTGCATATTTTGTTGGGATGTCGCTTGGAAAACACAGACTTTGTCCAAAGATAAGTCCTAAAAAAAGCGTAGAGGGCTCGATTGGCGGTATACTCGGAAGTATGCTTTTGTGTTATCTTTTTGGCAGTTTTTTTGCACCGCAATATGCTATTCATTGTCTGATTATAGGAGTACTCGGCGGAGTAGTATCGCAGTTTGGCGACTTGACCGCCTCGATATTTAAAAGGAAGATGGGCATAAAGGATTATGGCAATCTGATCCCCGGCCACGGCGGTATTTTAGACAGATTTGACAGCGTGCTATTTACAGCACCGCTAGTGTATTATTATATAGTTTTCGCAATAAATTAGATTTTAGTAAAAATATGAAAAAAATAGCAGTTTTTGGGAGCACAGGTTCAATAGGAACACAAACCCTCGACATTATAATGCAAAATCCGGACAGATATAGTGTTGAGATTTTGACATGCAAAAATAATATAGAACTACTTGCGCAGCAGATAGAAAAATTTTCACCAAGCATTGTTGTCGTAGGCGATGAGAAAAAGGCAAAGCTGCTTTCTGATAGGTATAAAAACATTGAAATTGCATATGGAGATGATGGCTTAAGAGATGTTGCAGGTAGTGCAAGCTATGATATGCTTGTAAATGCGCTTGTCGGTATAAGCGGCCTTGTGCCTACATATCATGCAATTGAGGCAGGCAGGGATATCGCTCTTGCAAATAAGGAAACGCTCGTGGCAGGTGGTGAACTCATCATGCAGAAGGTTCGTGAAAAGGGAGTAAATGTTGTGCCTGTTGATAGCGAACACAGCGCTATTTTTCAATGCATCAATTCGCAGAGAGGACTTAAGGAAAGAAAAGAAAATCTAAAGAAGATACTTCTCACGGCTTCGGGTGGGCCGTTTAGGGGCAAGACCTATGACGAGTTAAAAGAAGTAACTTTGGATGAAGCACTAAATCATCCAAACTGGAGCATGGGAAATAAAATTACAATAGACAGTGCGACGATGATAAATAAGGGCTTTGAGGTTATTGAAGCAAAATGGCTTTTCGATGTCGATATAGATAACATAAAGGTGCTTGTACATCCGCAGAGCATCGTGCACAGCGGTGTAGAGCTTATAGACGGCTCTGTTATTATGCAGATGGGAAGTGCCGATATGAGGCTACCGATAGGTCTGGCGCTTTCATATCCGCAACGATTAAAAAACACATCAAAGCCACTTGATTTTTTTAAAGAAGCGAGCAAGCTAACATTTGAGGAGCCCGATTTTGATACATTTACAGCTTTGAAACTTGCATGTGAGGCAGGGCGAAGTGGCGGTAGTTATCCGGTCGTGCTAAACGCTGCAAATGAAGTTTTAGTCGATAGATTTTTAAAAAATGAAATCAAGTTTTTAGATATACAAGATACGATAGCAAAAGTGATGGATGCACATGTGCCAACATATAAATTGACACTTGAGGGAATCATAGAAATAGATAAAAGAGTAAGGAAGAATATATGACGATAATTATTGCGGTGATAATGATATGTATATTGATTTTTATTCATGAGCTGGGCCATTTTTTAGCGGCAAAGGCTTGTGGAGTTAAAGTCAATGAATTTGCACTCGGCATGGGACCAAAGCTTTTAAAAAAGCAAAAAGGGGAAACTCTTTATACGCTTAGAGCAATTCCGATTGGTGGCTTTTGTGCTATGGAGGGCGAGGATGAGGAAAGCGATGACGAGCGTGCATTTAACAATAAGTCTGCCGGGGAAAAAGCATTTATACTCGTAGCCGGCGCAGGTATGAATTTCATATTGGCGTTGGTACTTATGATAATAGTTACATATAACATGGGTTTTGCGACGCTGACGGTCGGGCAAGTTCTGGAAGGCTCGCCGGCACAAAAAGCGGGTATAGAAGTAGGCGATGAGCTTGTCAGCATCAATGGTACTAAGCTCGATGAGTGGAATGACTTTACCGAGATAGTTTCGGCTGATAAGGCGCATGAGGCGCTTGATATAACTATCAAAAGAGATAGTGAGGAGATGACATTTGTTGCAACTCCAAAAAAAGATGAGGAGTCAGGCAGATATATAGTAGGCATCGGTGCGCAGCGTGAAAAGAGCGCATTCAAATCGATAGTAAATGGACCAAAAGAGACTATCAATATGACAAAAAGCATGTATGCCGTGCTCAAACAACTTGTTACGGGAGAAGTTTCGACAAAGGATTTATCCGGGCCTGTCGGCATAGTATATATGGTCGATCAATCGGCATCTCAAGGGCTAATGACATTTTTGTACTTTATGGCGATGATGAGTTTAAACTTAGCGGTTATCAATCTTTTGCCATTCCCGGCACTTGATGGGGGCAGGATAATATTCCTAATTATAAGAAAGGTAACAGGAAAGGCTATCACAGATAGGACAGAAGCAGCTGTGCATATGATAGGGATGTTACTTCTTTTGCTTTTGATGCTATATGTGACTTGGAATGACATAGCGAAATTTATAATACCGATATTTAAATAAAACAAAAATCAATATATTAGAAAAGTATTTTAAAACTCCCACGAAGGAGAGCATATGAAAAAGAAAACGAAAGCGGTTATGGTTGGCGGTGTGCAAATAGGCGGAGGTGCTCCTGTGAGCATACAGTCCATGAGCAATATCGATACGAGGAATATAAAAGCAGTTATAAACCAAATAGATATCTTGGCTGATGCGGGAGCACAGATAATGAGGCTTGCAGTGCCTGATATGGAAGCAGCGGATGCATTTGGTGAGATTAAGGAAAAATCACGATTGCCACTTGTTGCTGATATACATTTTGATTATAGACTTGCGATCAAAGCGATGGAAAACGGCGCCGATAAGATAAGGATAAATCCCGGGAATATCGGTACAAGAGAAGAGGTTGCAAAGATAGTAGCCGTCGCAAAGAAGCGGGAGATCCCTGTGCGCGTCGGCGTGAATTCAGGATCGCTCCAAAAGGATATCTTAGAAAAAAACGGCGGCGTTACAGCAAACGGTCTTGTAGCAAGCACTCTTAGGAGCGTCAAGATATTAGAAGATTTGGACTTCTGTGATATAGTTATATCGCTTAAGGCTTCGGATCCTAAAATGAATTATGACGCATATACAATGATAGCTCAGCAGACGGATTATCCGCTTCACATAGGCGTGACAGAGGCAGGCACATTTGAGAGTGGCAAGATAAAGAGCGCTGTAGGGATAGGAGCATTGCTCTTGGCAGGCGTAGGCGATACGCTGAGAGTTTCACTTACGGGAGACCCGTTAAATGAGATAACGGTTGCTAAGGAAATCTTGGCATCCTCCGGCCTTAGAAAAAAGGCAATAAATATAGTTTCATGTCCAACGTGTGGCAGGACAAAGGTCAATCTTGATGCGATAGCAAGTGAAGTTGAAGAAAAGATACGGGAAATAGAAATAAAAAGAGCAGACGAAGGACTTTCCCCGATAACGCTTGCAGTCATGGGGTGCGAAGTCAACGGGCCCGGCGAGGCGAAGAGTGCAGACCTTGGCGTAGCATGTGGTGATGGCAGCGGAGTGTTGTTTGTAAAAGGTGAAATTATAAAAAAGGTATCGGAAGAAAAAATAAGTGAGGAATTGATAAATTTAGTCAAAAATTATGAGAGATATATTTAAGCATTGCATTTCAAATGAAGATTTCAAATACAACTTAGAGCAGGCTTCCCTATCGAAAGAAACGGGGAAGCTGTCTATTGATGTGCGCTTAAATTTTGTAATTCCATTAAACGAAGTAAAGAAGGCAGAACAAGCTCTTTTAGATACAGTGCCGTCAGTTGCGGATGTTGAGTTTGTATTTATATACGATGAGCTGGCAATGCAACCGGGAGATGCCCTAACTGTTTTCCTTGAACACATGATAAGAAAGGCAAACGGTAAATATGCATACCTGACAAATAGCATAAAGCGTGAAAAGACAACTTTAAAAGAAGACAAACTCACGATATATACGGCGGGCAAAAAGATAGCAGAGGAATTAAACGAAATATTGTCAGACTATTTTGAGGAACTTATATATGACTCGTTTGATAAAAAAATATCAGTCACATTCAAAAGTGACGACGAGACATCTAAAAGGGTTGAAGAGAAAATAAAAACCGTGGATGAAAGCTATTTTGCTTCGCAGAGAGAGTCGAATGTGGGAAAAAAAAGGCAAGTTGCCGAGAGAGAAGTCAATTTACCTTCTAACAGATTATTTGGGAAACCTATCAGTGGCGCATTATTACCCATGTCCCAGTTTTCGGAGCTTTCAGGCGAATGTATTTTAGAGGGTGAGGTTTTTGGTATTACATCGAAAATGACCAAAAAGGGTCAATATATTGTAACGATATTATTTTCCGATAAAAAGTCATCTGTTTGCGGTAAGCTTTTTGTAGGGGCTAAAGGTTGGGACCATATAAATGAAAATCTAAAAGAGGGGGATGCCGTAAGGGCACAAGGCGTTGCCGAATACGATGAATATGTACAAACGCCTATTCTTAAAATAAAAGGCATGGAAAAAGTGGCGGTTGAAGCGAGAGCCGATAACGCAGAGCAAAAGCGTATAGAACTCCACGCTCATACAAAGATGAGTGCTATGGATGGCATTTCTGATGTAAAAAAATATATAAGCACGGCAAAAACCTGGGGACATGAAGCGGTTGCGATAACGGACCACGGTGCGGTTCAGGCATTCCCGGAGGCGGCAAAGGCAGCGGGTAAGGACATAAAGGTAATATATGGAGTTGAAGGGTATTTGCTCGATGATACAAATCTAAAGAACGAAGATGGCACGATAGATTATAAAAAGGGTAGTACATATCACATTATCATACTTGCGAAAAACCAAGAGGGATTAAAAAATCTTTACAAGATTGTTTCAAAGTCGCACCTTGAGTATTTTTATAAAAAACCGCGAATTCCGAAGTCGATCCTGCAGGAGCATAGGAGCGGTCTTATCATAGGATCCGCATGTGAAGCGGGACAAGTCTTTAGAGCGGTTTTAAACGGGGCAAGCGATGATGAAATAGACGAAATAATTAAGCTGTATGATTATCTTGAGGTGCAACCGCTCATAAACAATCAATTTCTTGTAAATAACGGTGTTGTAGCTGACAGGCAAGGATTGATTGATATAAATAAAAGGATAATAAAGCTTGGTGAAAAATACGAAAAGCCTGTTGTAGCGACATGCGATTGCCATTATGTAGATGAAGATGACCAAATATATCGACGCATCCTGATGGCAGGACAGGGGTATAAGGATCTTGGTGAAGGCGGCCTTTACTTTAGAACGACCGAGGAGATGTTTGATGAATTTGATTATCTCGACGAAGCAAAGGCGAGAGAAATAATTGTGGAAAATCCTCATAAGATTGCGGATATGATAGACGACTTACTGCCGGTGCCAAAGGGTAAATATCCGCCGCATATCGAAAATGCGGACAAGCTTTTGCGAGAGGAATGCTATAAAAAGGCACACGAAATATACGGTGATCCGTTGCCGGAACTTATCGAAAAAAGGCTGGCAGACGAGTTAAAGGCTATCATAGATGAGGGATATGCGGTGCTTTATGTTTCGGCTCAGATGCTTGTAAAAAAATCGATGAGCGACGGATATCTTGTAGGCTCGCGTGGTTCCGTAGGATCATCATTTGCCGCAACTATGGCGGGCATTACGGAGGTAAATCCGCTTCCGCCACACTATATTTGCCCAAACTGCAAATACATAGAGTGGGGAGATGAAAATGAATTTGACTGTGGAGTAGATATGCCGCAAAAAATATGTCCTAATTGCGGAGCGATTTTAAATCAAACCGGATTTACTATACCTTTTGAAACATTTTTAGGTATTCCAGGGAAGCAAAAGGAGCCTGATATAGATCTAAATTTTGCAGGCGAATATCAGGCGACAGCTCACAAATATGTCGAAGAAATATTCGGATCCGAAAATGTATTTAAGGCAGGTACCATAGGTACGATACAGACAAGAACGGCGTTTGGATTCGTTGCAAAATATTGCGATGAAAGACAGGCTCCTCTAAATAAATATGAAAAAGAAAGACTAGCAATAGGTTGTAGCGGAGTTAAAAGGACGACAGGTCAGCACCCTGGAGGCATCATAATAGTGCCGGAAGATCATGAAATCTATGAGTTTTGCCCTGTGCAAAGGCCTGCAAATGATATGACAAGCGACTTTATCACGACGCATTTTGATTATCATGCAATTGATGAGAACCTGTTTAAACTTGACATTCTCGGGCACGATGCTCCATCGATCATAAGACATTTGCAGGATATGACGGGTATAGATCCGATAAAGGAAGTACCTCTCAAGGACGAAAAGGTAAACAGCATATTCCTTGGGATAGAAGCACTCGATATAAAGGATGAAAATTATAGATTTGAGCATGGAAGTTATGGCATTCCCGAATTCGGTACGAGATTTGTTCGTCAGATGCTCGACGATACACATCCTAAAAAGTTTGCGGATCTCATAAGGATTTCCGGATTTTCGCATGGCACCGATGTTTGGCTCGGCAACGCCCGTGATTACATCAAAGAAGGCGTTTCCACCATGCAGGATGCGATATCGACAAGAGATGACATTATGAACTACCTCATACTAAAAGGAGTAGACCCAATTGCAGCATTTACAATTATGGAAAAAGTTAGAAAAGGCAAGGGTGTTACAGATGAGGAAGCTAAGTTGATGCTTGATGCAAACACGCCGCAGTGGTATGTTGATTCGTGCCGTAAGATAAAGTATATGTTCCCACGTGCTCATGCTGTCGCATATGTGACGATGGCATACAGAATTGCCTGGTTTAAGGTATACAGACCACTCGAATTTTATGCCGCACATCTAACCACAAAGGTTGCTGACTTTAACTGGCAGGTGGTAAAAAAGGGGAAGGAGACCATCCTGCGACGAATAGACGAGATAATTGCAAAGGGCAAAGCTGCGACTGCAAAAGAAGAGGGAGAGATGCTTGTTTTGGAGATATGCTACGAAATGATGGCGAGAGGATACGAGTTTGCAAATCCGACATTTGAGGATAGTGAGGCAATGCGTTTTGGCGTAAAAGACGGTAAGGTTTTAGTGCCTCTTGCGGCGATGATAGGTGTCGGCGAGACATGCGCTAAGGCTCTCGAAAGTGAATATCATAAAAAGCCGTTTGCCACGGTTGAGGATATTCAAAACAGAGCCAAGGCTAATAAGGTTGCGATAGAAGCGTTGCGTGAAAACGGCCTTTTAGAGGGCATGCAGGAAACAGACCAGATGTCATTTTTTACAATGTGAGTAGCAAGTATTTTTACTTGACACCTATGATAAGGCGTGGTATTATTTTGCTATGTTTGATGAAGTAACAAAGGCAAGTATATTATATGATTTTTACGGAGAGCTCCTTTCTAAAAGGCAAAGGGAAGTCATCACACTTTATTATGAGGATAACCTTTCTATTACGGAAATCTCCGAAAATCTTTGTATAAGCAGACAAGGCGTGCATGACGCACTAAAGAATGCCGAAAAATCACTTGCTAAATATGAGCAAAAGCTTGGACTTGTTGCAAAGCTTGAGGATATGAGAAACGCAGTACAAAAAATAGATAAAAAAATCGATACGATTTTAGCTGACGAGGTTTTGCAAGAGGTGACAAAAAAAGAGCTTTTGCAGATAAAAAAGATAATCGACGAATTGGAAGAAAACATATAACTTTAGCAGGGCAAAGTCTTGCTAGCTTAAAGAAAGAGGGACAATAATGGCATTTGAAGGCTTATCCGAAAAACTTCAAAATGTATTTTCAGGTCTAAAAGGTAAAGGATCACTTACTGAAGCGGACATAGATACGGCTATGAGAGAAGTCAAGCTCGCACTCCTTGAAGCGGATGTAAACTTCAAGGTTGTAAAGGAGTTTGTAGCGACGGTAAAAGAAAAATCGCTCGGGGCAGAAGTGATGAAGAGCCTGACGCCGTCACAGCAGGTTATAAAGATTGTAAATCAAGAGCTTACAGACCTTATGGGCGGAGCAAGTAGCAAGCTGACATATTCGCCAAGCGGTTTTACAACTATTATGATGGTTGGACTGCAGGGTACAGGTAAGACAACGACTACAGGAAAGCTTGCGGCGTGGCTAAAGCAAAACGGCAAAAAACCGATGCTTTGTGCGTGCGACATATATAGGCCTGCGGCGATTGATCAGCTTGAGGTTGTCGGCAAATCGGTAAATGCATCGGTCTTTACGATGAGGGAAAGCAAAGACCCTGTAAAGATTGCAAGAGCCGCAAAGAGGGAAGCCGAAATAAAGGGCTATGATGTGCTCATAGTCGATACGGCAGGTAGACTTCAGATAGATGATGCGCTCATGGATGAGCTTGCAAATATAAAAAGAGAAATAAAACCACATGAGATATTGCTGGTAGTCGATGCTCTCACAGGTCAGGATGCGGTAAATGCGGCAGTAGGCTTTAATGAAAAGCTTGGCATAGACGGCATAGTGATGACTAAAATGGACGGCGACTCGCGAGGCGGTGCTGCACTTTCCGCTAAAAAAGTTACAGGCAAGCCTATAAAATTCATAGGTACAGGCGAAAAGACAGATGCGCTTGAGCCTTTCTATCCTGACAGAATGGCCGGTAGAATACTCGGCATGGGAGATATGCTTTCGCTGATAGAAAAGGCTGAGGAAGCATATGATGAAAAGCAGGCTGAGAAGCTCGAAAAGAAGCTGAGAAAAAATCAATTTACATTAGAAGATTTTTTAGAGCAGATGGGACAGATAAAAAAGATGGGAGGCCTTGGCAAGCTTGTCGGCATGCTTCCGGGTGTCAACAGCAACGCGATGAAGGATGTTGATATCGAAAAGGGAGAAAGAGAATTTTTGCAGATGGAAGCAATCATACAGTCGATGACAAAAGAGGAACGCAACGATCCGAGGATATTAAACGCAAGCAGAAGAAAGAGGATTGCAGCGGGCAGCGGTCAACCGGTCAGCAGGATAAACAATCTCATCAAAAAGTATGACAGTACCAAAAAGATGATGAAACAATTTTCAAAACCAGGGGCAAAGCTGCCGAAGATGTTTAGAGGCATGTAACTTGCATAGCGTAAGCATGAAGTTAAAATATAAGTTAAAAAACAAATTATAAAATACAAGAAAATGAAAAAGCAGGAGGAAATTTAAAATGGTAAAGATTAGATTGAAGAGAATGGGAGCACACAAAAAGCCTTTTTATAGAGTTGTTGTTGCTGACTCAAGAGCACCAAGAGACGGCAAGTTTATAGAAGAGCTTGGATATTACAATCCATTGGTAGAACCACCGGTTATCAAGATTGATGAAGAAAAGGCAAGCAAGTGGCTTTCAACAGGTGCACAGCCAACAGATGTAGTAAAGGCGCTATTTAAAAAGACAGGGATTATAAAGTAAGAAAGAAAGCGGTGAAGCTAATGGGAGAATTAGTAAAATCAATTGCGAAATCGCTTGTGGATAACCCGGAAGAAGTAGAGGTTTTAGAGGAAAGCGACAAGCAGACTGTGGTAATAAAACTAAGGGTCGCAGCTCCCGACATGGGCAAGGTGATTGGCAAGCACGGTAGGATTGCGAAAGCGATTCGTACGGTTGTAAAGGCTGCGGCAACAAAAAACCATCAAAAGGTAATTGTAGAAATCTACAGATGATTTTTATACCGAAACGGATGAAATTTATTTACAAAAAAACGCTGTATTACTTGAAGTTTCAAATAATGCAGCGTTTTTTGCCATATAAAAGTTATTTATGTAAAAATCCCGAAACTCTTTTGTATAAAAGAAATGTTATAGCACCGTTTACACCGGCCTTGATCAGATTAAAAGCGATGATAAAAGGAAGCAGCGCAGTTATTGCACTTTTTGGGACGCCCATAAACAATGGCGTAATTATGTAATTTGCTACGACCATAACGGCGCTCATAGCTAAAGTCCCAAAAATAATGGACTTAACAGCGCCCTTCTTTTCCTTATGTAGCTTGTAGATAAAACCTGCGACAAGTACATATGTACCGGTTGCAAGGATATGCATGATAATTCCGTATACGCCGCTTGACGCACTGACTGTCATACCTTGTAAAACGGCTGTGACGCATGTTATCAAAAAACCTGCGGCCGGACCAAATGCAAAGGTACCGATGAGAATAGGAATATCTGCCGGATCGTATTCCATAAATGCGATTGGCGGAAAGATGGGGAAGTGAATATTTACAAGTAAAAGCGAAATAGCTACGAGCATTCCCATCTTTGCTAACCTTACAGTATTTTTCTGTGAAACATTTTGCTCATTCATTTTTTAATTCCTCCTAACATTAAAAAATCCTTGAACAAAATATCCAAGGCAATAACCATAAGCGCAATAAAAATTGCACTTTTCGTTTCTTTCATCCGGACTGTTACCGTTGGTATCGGATTTTACCGATTCGGCCGATAGGCTCGCGGACTTGTAGCACTATGCTCATCACCGCCAGTGAGGAATTACACCTCGCCCTGAAACATTTTGTTTATTAAATTTAACTTATGATAAGGCATTACACCTATTTCCAAAAAAAGTATATCATCGCTATAAAAATCCGTCAATTATAGATTGCAAATTTACAAGAAAAGTGTAAAATGGAATATATGATTAACAGGCGTTTTTTATGTAATATTACAATAAAAAATACAGCGAAAAACATCTAATAACAGTGATGGAGGAGGAATACAAATGGCAAAATCTTCAGTATCTGCAGATATGCTACACCTAAATTTAAAACAGCTCGGAGCCACACAGATACAGTCAGGAACATCGAGGGTTTCGGTTTTTAAATTTGAAATTAATTCGGAGCTTACAGTTTCTTATTTCTGTTATATAAAGGACGAGGAAAAAATATATCTTCAGAGGATAGAGCCATATCCTGTAAGAAATTATAGGTTTGAGACAGTTGAAAACATCATTTCTTTTATCAGCAAGGACGTTGAGCAATTTAGGAATGCATCAAAGAGCTCGAATTTCAATCTATTTTTGGAAATCATACATACTAATTACGAAGTGAGAAGAGAGCTTGAGGAGCTATTCTTATTGCACAATGTACCGCACGACAGGCTGGAGGAGGCTCTTGAAAAAGAGCAGGCAGTTCTCGACAACATAAAAAGCACTGAGCATTTGACCTTGAGAAATGCTTTTGGAGAAGATCTAACAGAAGACAACTTCAGAAAAGAGATGGAAAGGATCCACTCGCAGATAGAAAGAGGCCCAAGCAGCATGGGTGCAAGTGAGCTATATGGCGAATTTGGCGATAAAAGTGTGCTTCCGGCAGATTTAAAATATGCGATAAATGATGCTATCAGAGAGTCGCTGCTTGATTTCAAAGACGAGATTCGTGATGAGATCAAAAAAGAAATAAAAAAGAACATGAAATAAAACATGTAGGTTAAAGAAAAACAAAGATTGAAGCCGATATTCGTCTTTGTTTTTCTATAGTTAAAGGCAGGGAGAAAAACGAAGCATGCAGATTTTAGCAATAGAAACGACAGGGCAATTTTGCGGTATTGCACTGCTTGATGCAAAAGGCAAGGTCAGTGAAAAAATTTCATATGAAAAATTGAATCATCTAAAAACTCTGGCCGGCATGATAGATGAAATTTTACGAGAGGCAAAGATGAGCACAAGCGAACTTGATGCAATAGCTGTGTCAGAGGGCCCGGGCTCATTTACAGGTATCAGGATAGGCGTCTCGACAGCAAGAGCACTATCGCAAGTAAGCGGCACACCATGCATTGCGGTACCTACCCTTTATGCGTTCGCAAAAAGATATGATATAGGAGCCTTTGTCTGTCCAATCTTTGATGCTAGAAGAAATCAAGTTTTTGCAACGCTTTGTAAAGACGGTGAGACGATAATGAAGGCAGGGGCGTATGACATCGGCGAGCTTGTGCAGAAAATAATTTTGAAAATAGAGGAAAAAGCCTCTTGTACTACGAAGCGTTTTAATGATGAAATGCCGAAGCTGATTTTCGTCGGCGACGGCATAAAAAAATATGGAGAAGTAATTGCGGAGGCATTAAAAGCTGCAAGCGTTGATGCAAAGGAGAACAAAGATATAGAAATATCATTTGAGGTTGACAGTTATCAAAAGGCAACGGATGTCTTAGGCGTAGCTGTTTCGAAGTATAAAAAAGGTGAAACAGTAGCATTTGAAGATTTAAAACCGCAATATATGCGAAAGTCAGAGGCTCAAAGGAATCTCGAAGAAAGGCTAAAAAAGGAACTCTAAAATGCAAAACGCAGAAGAGAAAAAAAAGAGCCAAAGTGGCGAAGGCATCACGGTAAGAGAGGCTGTGTTGGGCGATGCAAAAGAGATAGCAAAGATAGAGAAGCAATGCTTCTCTGCGCCGTGGAGCGAGGCTGAGATCATAAGAGAGATAAAGACAAACGAGATAGCTCATTATTTTGTGGCGGCAAAAACACTCCTTGTTGGCGATAATGAAAGCGTTTTAGGATATGTGGGTATTTGGTATATTGCCGGTGAAGGTCATATAACAAATGTGGCAGTGTCTAAGGGACATAGAAGAACCGGAATTGCGGATATGTTGATAGAAGCCCTCATTAAAAATTCCAAAGAAAAGGGGATAAATGCACTTACACTCGAAGTTAGAAAAAGCAATTTGCCAGCACAAGAGCTGTACAAAAAGCATGGCTTTATATGCGAGGGCGTGCGAAAAAATTATTATGACGGCAAAGAGGACGCTATAATAATGTGGAAAAAAGGGTAAAAATATGAAGGACGGACAATTTATAACACTTGCAATAGAATCAAGCTGCGACGAGACATCGGTTGCACTTATGGCAGATGGCAGAAATGTGCTTTCGAATGTTATAGCATCACAAATTGATATCCACAAGCTATATGGTGGAGTTGTACCGGAGATCGCATCAAGACATCATCTTGAAAATATAAATAAGGTGACAGAGCAAGCGCTTATAGAGGCTGATTGCACTTTTGAAGATGTCGATCTGATAGGAGTGACAAAGGGGCCGGGGTTGGTAGGCGCACTCCTTATTGGCATAGCAACGGCTAAAGCATATTCTCTGGCGCTCAATAAACCACTTGTTGGGGCGCATCACATATTTGGCCATATAAGTGCAAACTTTATCGAGCATAAAGAGCTCGAACCACCATTTATGGCACTTGTTGTTTCCGGCGGGCATACAAATATAGTGGAGGTTTTAGATTATCAGACTTGCCATATCATCGGAAGCACAAGGGATGATGCGGCAGGTGAAGCATATGACAAAGTCGCTCGCGTGCTTGGCCTTGGATATCCGGGAGGCCCTCTTATTGATGAGATTGCAAAAAAAGGGAATGCCGAGGCTATTGAATTTAAAAGGGTATTCCTCGAAAAGGGAAGCTTTGATTTTAGCTTTAGCGGTATAAAAACAGGAGTTTTAAATTATGTCAACTCCGAGAAGCAAAAAGGAAGAGAAATAAATGTACCTGATGTAGCAGCGTCTTTTCAGCAAGCGGTCTTAGACGTTATAGTTGCAAAGGCTGTATCAGCCGCAAAAGGTTTAAAAAAGGACAAGCTCGTACTTGCAGGCGGAGTTGCGGCAAATAGTAAATTGAGAGAGATGCTAAAGGAAGAATGCGAAAGAGCCGGTATCAAGCTGTATTATCCATCGCCGATACTTTGTACAGATAATGCGGCGATGATAGGCTGCGCGGCATATTACAAATATAAAAAGGACGGAGCAGACGACTTAATGTTGGATGCGTATGCGGATTTACCACTATGATCATATTGAGCGCAAAAAATTTATCAAAAAGCTATGGCGCCGATGTTATCCTGGATAACATCTCTTTTCATGTAAACAAAGGCGATAAAATAGGCATAGTGGGTCTCAACGGTGCGGGCAAGTCAACTCTTCTCAAACTGATAACAGGCGAGATAGAAAAAACGAACGGAGAGGTGTTTATCCCTCGAGAATGCAAAGTCGGATATTTAAGGCAAAGTGATGATTTTAATTCCAAAAACACATTGCTTATGGAGGCGGAAAGAATTTTTGAGCCATTAAAAAAGATGGAAGAAAAAATGCTTTTGCTTTCCGCTAAAATTGCAGAAACAGACTATGAAAAAGACAATGCGAAGGCAGAAAGGCTCATAGCGGAGTATGATGCGCTTGCCGGGGCTTTTGAAAGCAGTGGCGGATATATGTATAAAAGCGAGATGAAGGGCATATTATCGAGCATGAGATTTACAGAAAAAGACTATGGAAAAACGATAGATATGCTTTCCGGCGGTGAGCGAATGCGATTTGCTCTTGCCTGCCTGCTTCTCAAAAAACCTGACCTATTATTGCTTGATGAACCGACAAATCACCTTGATATCGATACGATAAGGTGGCTTGAACAGTATCTAAAAAGCTATAGCGGTACTATTATGATCGTTTCGCACGATAGATATTTTTTAGACAAACTTACAAATAGGATATTTGATGTTGAAAATAGAGGTCTTGCTGTATATGCGGGCAATTATTCGGCCTTTGCAGAGAGAAAAAAAGAAGTGCTCGCAAGCGAGTTAAAAAAATATGAAAATGAGCAAAAGGAGATAAAGCGTCAGGAGGAAATGATAAGGCGTTTTAAACAAAGAGGCACAGAAAAGCTTGCTAAAAGAGCGCAGTCGAGAGAAAAAAGGCTTGAGAACTTAAAAGGAAGTAGCAGTGCGCCAAAAGCGACGCCCAATGCTCAGATGAGGCTCCGTTTTACACAGGAATATAAAAGCGGTAACGATGTGCTTTTTTTAGAAAACCTGTCGAAAAGTTTTGGATTTGCCGATGACAAAAAAAGGCTTTTTGCCGGTGTTGATATGGACATAAAAAGAGGCGAAAAGGTCTGTATGTTGGGGCATAATGGCATTGGGAAAAGTACTCTTTTAAAGATAATAATCGGTAAGCTTACGGCGACGGATGGATATATAAAGCTCGGGCAAAATGTAAAAATAGGATATTATGATCAGAAACAGCAATTATTAAACGAAAAAAATACGGTTCTTGAGGAAATCCATGACGCATACAGGCTGTATTCGGAGCCGGAAATTAGAGGTATGCTCGGCAGATTTATGTTTAAAGATGATATGGTCAATTTGCCGGTCGAAATGCTTTCGGGCGGCGAGAAAGCGAGGCTGTCGCTTCTAAAGCTAATGATGAGCGGAGCAAATTTTTTGGTGATGGACGAACCGGCTAATCATCTTGATATTCCGTCGAAAGAAATTTTTGAAGATGCAATATTAGAATTTCCGGGGACAGCCCTTGTAGTAACACATGACAGATACTTTTTGTCACGAGTCCCGGATAGGATTTTAGAGCTCACTGCAAATGGACTTATTTCATATCTGGGCAAATATGATTACTATATAAAAAAGAAGGATGAGGCATATGCTATAAATGTCAGAGGTGGAGAGCGGACAAACTGTTTTAAAAAAGACGTAATAAAAGACGTGACAGAGACCTCAAAAAAACTGCCTGATACTAAGCTGACGCCCTCAGAGGAGAGAAGATTAAAAAAAGAACTCGAAGCAAAAAAGAGGCGGGAGGAAAGAGAAAAACAGGCTTTGGAAAAGGAAATAGAGGAACTTGAGATTGCGTGTTATGATCTTGAAAATGAAATAAATACGACTTCCGGCGACGATTATAAGAAGCTTACAGAGCTTAGTGACGAACTTATTATACTCAAGGACAGGGTGCAAAAAAAATATGAAAAATGGTTGCAATACGACTAACTGTAAATTATAATTTTTATATCGTAAATATAGGAGGGAAAATATGAGTTTTGACAAGATAAAGGACATCATTGCAGAGCAACTCAGTGCAGATGTTGACACAATTTCAATGGAAACAAATTTAATGAAAGACCTTGAGGCAGATAGCCTTGATGCAGTCGAAATAATAATGGCGATTGAAGAGGAATTCGATATAGAGATTCCGGATGACGAGGCAGAAGGATTTCAAACAGTAGCGGACCTCGTCAATTATGTGGAGGAGAACAAATAAGATGTCACGTGGCAGCAAAAATGAGACAAAAAGGATTTCGAACGCAGTCATAAAGAGGTTGCCAAGGTATAAGCGTTACCTCGAAGAGCTGCAAAAAAAAGGCGTAGAGAAAATATCTTCAGAAGAATTTGCAAACCTTCTCGGATATACGCCATCTCAGATAAGGCAGGATTTAAACAACTTTGGTGGATTTGGGCAACAGGGCTACGGATATAAGGTAGAGACCTTAAATAGCGAAATTGGCAGTATTTTAGGACTTGACAGAGAATACAAAATGCTCATAGTCGGAGCAGGCAACTTAGGACAGGCAATTGCCAACTATACAAATTACTATAAAACAGGGTTTATTGTAGATGCCATTTTCGAAACAGACGAAGAAAAAATCGGCAAAACCATAAACGACAGAGAGATAGTAGACTACAAGGAATTGGTCCCTTATGTAGAGGAGAATGCGATCGATATCGGCATCATATGCGTGCCAAAGACGGTAGCACAAGAAGTGGCTGACAAGCTATGCTTTGCAGGTGTAAAAGGCATTTGGAATTTTTCACCTATAGATTTGGAGATACCGCCGAGTGTATCGATTCAAAATGTACATCTGAGTGATGTGCTTCATACGCTTGCGTATGATATTTCAAAAAAGAAGTAAGCAATAAAAATACCCGTTCCTGCAAAGGAACGGGTATTAGCATACCGAATGTAATTATTCAGCCTGTGGTGCGTCTACCGGACAAGCACCTGCACATGCTCCGCAATCGATGCACTTTGATTCATCGATAACGTGCTTTCCATCTCCTTCTGAGATAGCTTCTACAGGACATTCGCTAGCGCAAACTCCACAGTCGATGCAAGCATCTGAAATTTTGTAAGCCATGGTAATTCCTCCTTTTAAGATATCTTAATCAATTGACACTTAGAGTCTACCATAAAAAAAATAATAAGTAAAGGAAATAAACGATGAAAATATATGCTCTCGTGGGCAAAAGCGGCACAGGCAAGAGCTACCAAGCGATAAATTTGTGCAAAGACAAGGATATAGAAAGCATAATAGATGACGGTCTATTTATATATAAAGGCGAGGCTATTTCGGGCAAGTCAGCCAAAAGAGAGGCGACTAAAATCGGTGCAGTCAAAACGGCTCTTTTTAAGGAAGACAAGCATTGCTTTGATGCAAAGCGAGCTATAAATGAGTGCAAACCAAATTCGATTCTAATTATAGGCACTTCTTTTGGTATGGTAGAAAAAATCGCACAAAGGCTTGAATTTGGGGAAATAGATGAATTTATACAAATAGAGGACATAACGACGGAAGCAGAAAGAAGAATTGCAGAAAAACAGCGAAAAGGGCAAGGAAAGCATGTTATTCCCGTACCCTCTATGCAGATAAAGCATCAATTCACAGGATATTTTTTGAGCCCGCTAAAGATATTCAAAGCAATTGGCGCAGGCAAAGGCAGCTTTACGGAAAAGTCAGTTGTGAGACCGACATACAGCTATATGGGTGACTTTATAATTTCGGAGCAAGTTATAGCCGATATCATTAGATGTAGTGCGCGAGGTATCGAAGGTATAAAATCTGTGGCAAAAGTAGTTTCGCAGAACGGGATAGAAGAGCTTGAAGTTGATGTTATTCTCATAGTTCAAAAAGGTTATCGGGTGGTTGATGTAGCCCGTCAATTACAGAAAAAAAGTGCTGATATGATAGAAGAAATGACAGCTTTTAACATAAGAGAATTCAATATTGAGGTGAGAAGTATAGCATGAGCAAGCTGATCCTAGATGAAGTATGCGATTTTGATTTAAAACAGACTTTTGAGTGTGGGCAGTGTTTTCGCTGGAATAAAGAACTTGATGGCAGTTATACGGGGATTGCATACGGCAAGGTGATAAATGTTTCACAAAGAGCAAAGGGCATAGAAATAGATAATATAACGCCTCTTGATTTTGAAAGCATTTGGCGAAATTATTTTGATTTGGATACTGATTATGCGAGCATAAAAAATGCGCTTTCCCAAAATGACGAAGTGATAGGCAGGGCAATAAAGCACGGAAGCGGTATAAGGATTTTGAGACAGGAATTTTTTGAAACGCTGATATCATTTATAATTTCTGCGAATAATAACATTCCGAGGATAAAAGGCTGTATCGAAAATCTTGCAAGTGATTTTGGAGAAAAAATAGGAAATTATAAAGGCAAGATGCGATATGCCTTTCCAAAAGCAGAAGTGATAGCCGAACTGACACCTGATGATCTTTCAGCGTGCAGGCTTGGATATAGGGCAAAATATATTATCGAGGCCTCAAGACAATATATGGCACTTGGCGATGAAAAAATAAGGGCACTTACGAGCGGCGTGACAGAAAGCGACGAGGTGCTTGCAGAAGTTATGAAGTTTAGCGGTGTTGGGCCAAAGGTAGCAAATTGCATACTTTTATTTAGCTTAAATAAGAGAGATTCATTTCCGATAGATGTGTGGATAAAAAGGGTTATGGCAAAATTATATGGATTCGATGAAAGAGACATAGCAGGTATGCGGCAGTTTGCAAGCAAAACATTTGGAGAGTATGCAGGGATAGCACAACAATATCTTTTTTATAGTATGCGAGAAGAAAGGAGCGAATAATTTTAAATGGACACGATTCCCAAACAAATATTATTACAGCTGATACTTATATTTTTAAATGCCTTTTTTGCGGCGACCGAAATTGCGGTCATTTCATTAAACCAAACGAGGCTACAAAAGGAAGCGGACGGAGGAGATAAAAAGTCTGCAAGACTTCTGAAAATGGTTGAAGAACCATCCGGATTTTTATCTACTATACAGATAGGCATTACGCTTGCCGGATTTTTAGGGAGTGCGTTTGCAGCGGACAACTTCTCGGGTTACCTTGTAAATTGGATTTATAATGACCTTGGATATACGGGGGTGTCGCAAGAAACATTAAATACGATATCAGTAATTATAATTACGCTGATATTGTCATATGTGACATTGATACTTGGCGAGCTTGTGCCAAAGCGTATTGCAATGCAAAAACCGTATGAGATTGCGCGTTTTACATCGGGCGTGGTTTCGGCTGTTGCGACAGTCATGAAACCGATCATAGTATTTTTATCGCTTTCAACTAATGCCGTCTTGAAGTTATTGCGTATGAAAACCGAAACAGAAGAGGATTCAGTTACAGAGGATGAGATAAAGATGATGATAGAGCTCGGCGGCAGAAAAGGGGTGCTCGACAAGGAGGAGAGCAACTGGATTAAAAATGTATTTGAGTTTGACGATATAACTGTCGAGGAAGTTATGACAAAGAGAGCCGATATGACGACTATAGACATCGGCGACGGTGAGGAGGAAGTCCTTGCTGTCATAAGAGCGAGCAGGTGCTCGAGGATACCTGTGTATGACAGGGAAAAAGACGAGGACGACATCGTTGGGATACTTCATTCCAAGGAATATTTGCTTGCAATGCCTGAGGAACGCGAAAAAGGTATTGCTCATCTGATGAAACCGGCATATTTTGTTCCGGAAAATATGAAGGCGTCAGAAATGTTTAAAAAAATGCAGATCGGCAGCATGCACATGGCGATAGTCGTAGACGAGTACGGCTCGATAAACGGTCTTGTTACGATGGAAGATTTACTTGAGGAGATTGTAGGCAGTATCTACGATGAAACGGATATTCCGGATGTAGAGGAAGACATCGTGCAGATTGGTGAAAACAAATGGAAATTAAAAGGCGACTGCGCAATCAAAAAATTTGAGTCGGTAACAGGCTGCGAGATTGAGACAGATAAAAATCACTATGTGACTATGGGCGGACTTGTAATTGAAACAATCGATAAAATACCCGAAGACGACAGCGAATTTGACCTCGAAGTACAGGATTTACACATACATGTCCTTTCCACCGAAAATCGCAGGATATTGGAGATGACCGTAGAAAAAATCGAAAAAACTATTGACAAAGAGTAAATAGTGAGTACAATATAATTAGCACTCATGGATAGTGAGTGCTAATAAATTTGAACGGAGGTATAATGAAATGAATTTTGGAATTAAGCCACTTGGCGATAGAGTAGTTATAAAAAGAGTAGAGGCAGAAGAAAAAACTGCAGGTGGCATCTTGCTTACAGGGCAGGCAAAGGAAAAACCACAGATGGCGGAGGTTATAGCAGTCGGCCCCGGCACAGATGATGTAAAAATGGAAGTTGTTACCGGCGATGTAGTTATTTTTTCTCAGTATGCGGGTAGCAATGTAAAATATGACGGAGAAGAGTATATCATTATGAGCCAAAAAGATATTTTGGCAAAAGTACAATAGGAAATGTGAAGGAGTGAGATAAATGGCAAAAGAATTACATTATGGAGAAGATGCAAGAAGAAAATTGCAAAAGGGCGTAGACCAGCTTGCAGATACAGTTAAGATTACACTTGGACCAAAGGGCAGGAATGTCCTTCTTGAAAGAAAATACGGTGCACCGTTGATCACAAATGACGGCGTGACTATCGCAAGAGAAATAGAGCTTGAAGACCCTGTAGAAAACATGGGAGCGGCACTCGTAAGAGAGGTTGCAACAAAGACAAACGATGTGGCAGGCGACGGCACTACAACAGCTACACTTTTAGCACAGATCATCATAAACGAAGGCTTTAAAAATGTAGCGGCAGGTGCAAATCCTATGATTCTTAAAAAGGGAATTCAAGGAGCTGTAGATGTAGCTATTGAAGAGATAAAGAAAAATTCAAAAGAGGTCAGCACAAAAGAAGCGATTGCAAATATAGCGGCTGTATCATCGGCTGATGATAAGATAGGCGAGCTTATTGCAGAAGCCATGGAAAAGGTAGGCAAGGACGGAGTTATAACTGTAGAAGAAGGCAAGTCAATGGGAACAAACCTCGAGGTAGTTGAGGGTATGCAGTTTGACAGAGGATATCTGTCAGCATACATGGCAACCGACATGGAAAAAATGGAAGCTGTTTTGGAAAATCCTTATATCCTACTGACAGATAAGAAAATTACAAACATACAGGAAATATTGCCATTGCTTGAGCAGATTGTACAGGCAGGCAGAAAGCTTGTTATCGTAGCCGATGATGTTGAGGGCGAAGCTCTTGCAACACTTGTCGTAAATAAGCTAAAAGGTACATTTGATTGTGTGGCAGTCAAGGCTCCAGGCTTCGGCGACAGGAGAAAGGCTATGATGGAGGATATAGCTATCCTTACAGGAGGCACAGTACTCGCAGAGGAGCTGGGATATGAGCTAAAAGAAGCGACAATCGATATGCTTGGCACAGCGGCTACAGTAAAGGTTGATAAGGACAATACTGTCATCGTAGGTGGCAGCGGAGATAAAAAGGAAATCGAGGAAAGGGTTGCTTCAATCAGAAAGCAGATCGAGGAAACTACTTCAGAATTCGATAAAGAAAAATTGCAAGAAAGACTTGCAAAGCTTACAGGCGGCGTAGCAGTTATACAGGTAGGTGCAGCTACAGAGACTGAGCTAAAGGAGAGAAAGCTCAGGATAGAGGACGCACTAAATGCTACAAAAGCAGGCGTTGAAGACGGTATAGTTCCCGGCGGCGGAGTTGCACTCGTAAATGCTATTCCTGCTGTCGCAAAATATGTAAAGTCTCTCTCCGGCGATGAAAAGACAGGTGCTACAATTATCATGAGAGCGCTCGAAGAACCTGTAAGGCAGATTGCGGAAAATGCAGGCTTTGAGGGAAGTGTCGTAGTCGAAAAGGTTAAAACAGGAAAGGCAGGCACAGGCTTTAACGCTTACAGCGAAGAATATATGGATATGATTGCTGCAGGCATCGTAGACCCTGCCAAGGTAACAAAGTCGGCACTTGCAAATGCAGCGTCAGCATCAGCTATGCTACTTACAACAGAAGCAGGTGTGGTAGATGTTGTAAAGGACGAGCCAATGCCGGCAATGCCACAGGGTATGGGCGGTATGCCAGGCATGATGTAAAAAAGAAAATGATAAAAAACCTTAAAGGCGAAGCTTTATGCTCCGCCTTTTTTAGGCTTATAGGATAAATAAAACTAAATATGTCTACAAAAAAAGCTACATCCTGGTATGGGTGTAGCTTTTGTCCTATAAGCTTTTTATTTCATAGTATCGCTATTTAATACAATGCGGATTTCAATTTCTTTATCGGATAAGCCGCTGTACATGGCGATTTTTTCTATCAGTATCCCTTCTCTTCGGCATTTTTTTGCTCGTAGCCATAAAAAAGTTGTTGGAAATAATTGACAAATATTTCCAACAAGGATATAATCGAGGCACGCAATGGTAAATTATGGGAAAAAAGCGGGAATAAAAAACAAATAAGGAGGAGAAAGGGAATATGAATGTGAATAAGAAAGAAAGTATTTTTTTTAGGCGGGCTTTTATCATGATGATTGCAGCTATTTTTGCGTTTACGGGACTTTTTGTGACGACCGGTATGGCAAGTGCCGCTGTGACGTGGGGCAAGTCTACTGCGACCGGTTACAACTGGGGAAAGGGAAGTGAAGATATATTTATATTAAAAGTAAATGGTACACATGCCTTTTGTCTTGAACCGGATCAAATGATAACGACAGTGAAAGGATATAAGGAAAAGAGCTCCGATTTTACAAAAGCACAATGGGAACAACTTGTGAAGATTGCACATTTTGGATATAACAAAGGCAAAAAAACAAAAGCAGATTATGCGGCTACACAGATAATCCTTTGGGAGCAAATATATAAGTGGAAGGGGATTACACCACAATCATTATCGAAAAGCAATGTTCCTAACATAGTAGCGAAGAAAAAGGCTATAAATAATGCCATTAAAAATTATGACGCTATGCTTTCCGCAAAACCAGCATTTAGCGGTGAGGCTGTAAAAGCGACAAGTGGCAAAACCATTAAAGCAAGAGATACAAAATCGGTTTTGGGAAAGTATGATTATTATGTTGCGTCGACACCAAGCGGAGTCAGTGCAAGTATTAACAAGAACGAACATGAGCTAAATGTCACAGCTGTGAAAGGTTCGGAACTAAGTGGGAATATAATTCTAAAGATAAAGCAAGACAATTTGATTTCCGGGAATAAATTTTATTACCATAGCTCGAGCCAAAATGTAGCGAACATAGGATATATGGACGATTTGCAGTTGAGTATTCCGCTTACTGTAAACAATAAGGGCGATTTGAAGCTGATCAAAAAATCAAAAACAGGCAAGATAGTGGCAGGGGCGGAGTTTGAAGTGACAAGCAGTGATAATTCATTTAAAAAGACATATACAACAGGCGAAGACGGTACTTTTTTGGCAGAAAATCTTATTGAGGGAAAATATAAGGTGCGTGAAATAAATGTTCCAAAACCATACATTTTGGACAATCAGGTACAGCAAGTTGTTGTAAAGGCAGGTGAGGTAGCTGATGTCGAATTTACAAACGATATGCCAAAAGGGATATTTATATTAAAAAAAACTGACGAATACGGTGTGCCTTTAGCCGGAGCAGAATTTCGAATTTATTCTGAAGGAAGTGACGATGAGGGAAACGAAATAGGGTATAATGAGAGGCTTGTAACCGACGAAAATGGACAGATAGAGGTCAGAGATTTGAAGCTGGGAAAATATTTTTATCAAGAGACAAAAGCACCGGAGGGATATCTGCTTGATGATAAGATATATGAGTTTAAAATAGAATATAAAGATAACTTTTCCTCGCTCGTGGAGGTGCAATCAGAAACGGTAAATTATGAGCCAAGAGGCAGTATTAAGCTCACAAAGGGATATGCAAATCTAAAAACAGCAACCGAAAACGAAAAGAAAAGTGCGACTTTAGAAGGCGCGGTATACGAGCTTTATGCAAAGGAAGATATTGTTTCAAAATCAAAAGCGAAATATTTTTATAAAAAGGACGAAAAGATTGCGGAGCTTGTAACTGACGGAAGCGGCAATTCAAATATTGTGAGCGATTTGCCACTTGGTAAATACTATATAAAAGAGATAAAAGCCCCTAAGGGTTGTGAGCTTGACAAAACTGTACACGAGGTGGAGATCCTATATAAAGATGAGAATACTAAGGATGTCGATGTGAGTATTGATGTGACAGATGATATAAGCAAGATACCGATTATTAGGACGAGCGATAGTTTCCCGATTGTGGCGATAGTGACATTTGCTATTGTGGGATTTTTTGGAAGTATATTTACATCCGTAAGACTTAAGAAAAATAGAGGAGAGAAGCTATAAAAGAGGGGAATGTGAAAGACGCTACCTGGTGTAGCGCCTTTTTTTAAAACCAATTTTTGATTGTTATCTTATGCTTGCAACGTGGGCAAGTAACATTAAATTTGCCCCGTTTTCTTTCGAATCTGAGTATCGCACCGCAGTAAGGGCATTCGTGGAAGCTGTGGGTTTTACCCTCTACAATCTTTCGACGATTTATTTCATAGTTCGGATTGATTTTGCGTAAGATGCGCTTAAATGCGGCATTTTCCTTTTGCCTTTTTTCGACGTTTTTTGAGAACAGTCTAAACAGGGCAAGGATTAAAATCAGAATTTCTATGTAGAAAAACCACGGTGATTTTAAAAGCAGATTTAGACCGTACATTACTAAGTAAACTATAAAACAAAAATAAAAAAGAGCGTCAACTCCGTTCCTATCCTTCATAAACTGATTTAATTTATATCTGAATCCCATAAAAATACCCCTTTTCATTTTTGCTATTACATTATTGTACTCCATTTTATTGATATTGTAAATAAATTTAGTTATAATCATAGTGCAGATATACACACCATATGCGGATGTGTGTATATGCCGGATTTCGCTGCTCTTTGCAAGCAAAGCAGAGCTTAGCTCCGATTAAAAAAGTGATAAGAGGGAAATTGTGAAAATTTTAGTTATAAGCGACACACACGGAGAGCTCGGTAAAGCCTACGAGGTATATAAGAGCCTCAAAGACATCGATTTGATACTGCATCTCGGGGATTATAAAAAGGATGCGGACGATATGGCAAAAAGGCTCGGCGTAAAGGTTATAGGCATAAAGGGAAATAATGACGGAGCAAAAACAAAAGAGGAAAGCTCTGCGCTAATAGAAACGGAGGCAGGCAAAATACTTATCGTACACGGCCACATCGAAGGTGTATATCAGGGAACGGCAAATTTATATTACAGGGCGCTTGAAGAGGGATGCAAGGCAGTATTCTTCGGGCATACGCATGTACCGTATTTTGAAGAGACAGACGAGCTTATGTTGTTAAATCCTGGAAGCTTGACAAGGCCAAGGGACGGCTCGCAAGGTTCGTATGCGATAGCTACAACGGACGCATCAGGCATAAAAAGCGAGATAATTTATTATCGCAAAAAGACAAAACCTCGGGGCGGATATGTGAGCGGATTATTAAATTACAGTGATAGATTTTAGCTTTTTAAATATATGACGGGAGCGTAAATGAAACATAAAATTGACGAAAAATATATAAAAATCGGGATAGTGGCATTTGCCGTAATAGCAGCATCTATTATTTTGTTCTTTGCTATTTACAGGATTGACGGCTTGATGTCATTTTTTGCGTCTGTAGGAGGCGTCATAGCTCCATTCGTATACGGTCTTGTGGTGGCATACCTGCTATGCCCGCTTTACAATGTGACAGTCAGAGGCTGTATGAAAGTGCGATTTTTTAAACGTGGTAAAAAGGACAGAAGCAGGTTGATATCAAAAATACTGGCATCCATAGTCTCACTGCTTGCACTTTTTGGCGTTATCGTAGGACTTTTGTGGATGGTTATTCCGGGGATGATTGATAGCCTTTCAGGGATCATCAAAATGTTACCGGCTCAGGTTAACGCATGGAGTGAGTGGGCGGAAAACACAATCGCAAATATGCAGGAAACGACAGGCCCTATGGCAGTTGTAATAGACACAGTTATAAACAATGCAAAGACTTGGGTTGACAACACTATAATTCCGGGCAGTGAAAATATGATAAGCGGACTTTCAACTACTGCATTTGGCATATTGTCAGGCATTTGGAATTTCATCATAGGAGTTATCATCTGTACATTCTTCCTGAATAGTAAGGAGATCTTTGCGGCACAGGCAAGGAAATTGATATTTGCCGTTACTTCTGAGGAAAGGGCTCATAGGTTTTTATACGGTACACATTACGTCAACAAGACATTCGGCAAATTTATAAATGGCAAACTTATAGATTCGCTCGTTATAGGAGTGCTATGCTTCATATTTATGAGTATTGTCAATTGGCCATATGCGATGCTTATAAGCGTTATCGTCGGGGTGACAAATATCATTCCGTTTTTCGGACCGTTTATAGGTGCGATACCATCGGCACTTTTGATACTTATGGTAGATCCGCTGACATGCTTATATTTCTTGATATTTATATTGATACTTCAGCAACTTGACGGCAATGTTATAGGGCCGAAGATACTCGGCGGTAGTACGGGACTTCCGTCATTTTGGATAATGTTTGCAATACTCGTCGGCGGGGGCATGTTCGGATTTGCAGGCATGATACTTGGCATTCCTGTATTTGCTTGTGTATATGCCTATACGGCTTATTCGGTAAACAAGAAGCTCGACCAAAAGGGTATGACTACAGATCTTGGAGTTTATAAAAATATGGATTCAAAGTTTGAAGAGGAGTTTAGGGAAAATAACAAGCAAATGTTAAATACAGATAAAAAAAGAAAAAGAGTAGCAAAACAGGAGACATTAGATGAGTGATATGACGACAATAACACAAAAACTCATAAAGATAGTAGGCGCAGATAGTGTAGTATCTGATTGCGAAATGAAAAATGAAGTTTCATTTAGGGCAGGCGGCAAGGCGGATGCTTTGGTATGCCCAAGAAGCGAGGAAGAGCTGTGCGAAGTATTGCAGCTGCTTGCTGAGAAAGATATAAATTATTTTGTGATTGGAAACGGGTCAAATATTCTCGTAAAGGACGGCGGATACAGAGGAGTCATCATAAAGATAAATTCACGAGATTTTTCGAGCTTTGAAATTTTAGGAGGTAGCGGAGAAGCAAAATATGTGCGTGTCGGCGCAGGTATGTTGATGAGCAGCCTTGCAAAAAAGCTTTTGGTGAATTCAATTACGGGCTTTGAGGAGCTTTCGGGTATACCGGGCAGTATAGGAGGCGCTGTATTTATGAATGCAGGAGCTTACGGCAGGGAAATGAAGGATATATTACTGTCTGTCAAGCTGGTTTCAAAGGATGGAAAGCAAATCAAAGAGCTGTCGGGTGAAGAGTTAAAGCTCGGATACAGATATAGCATATTGCACGAAACAGGTGACATAGTGACAGAGGCAGTGCTAAAGCTTGAAATTGGAAACCATGATACGATAAAAGCAAAAATGACAGAGTGTGCAAAAAAAAGAAACGAAAAGCAACCTGTTAATTTTCCGAGTGCAGGCAGTTTCTTTAAAAGACCGTCTGGATATTTTGCGGGCAAGCTTGTGCAGGATGCAAACTTAAAGGGATATACGGTTGGCGGTGCAAAGGTCTCGGAGCTTCATAGCGGATTTCTAATTAACACAGGTGGTGCGACAGCAGCAGATATCATAAAGGTCATGCAGCATTGCCAAAAAGAGGTATATGATAAATTCGGCGTTTTGTTAGAGCCGGAAGTGCGAATATTGGGAGAAGATTGATGGAAAGGTATAAGATGCTCTTTGATTACCATACACATACGACATTTTCACATGGGAAAGGTAGTATTGAGGATAATGTCAAGGAGGCGATAAATAAGGGACTTGAGGCGATTGCGATAACGGATCACGGGCCGGGGCATAAAACATACGGTATAAAGATGAGCGATGTCCCAAAGATGAGATCCGAGATAAAAAGGCTTCAAAAAGCATATCCCCAGATAAAGATATATCTGGGGATAGAGGCAAATATCATAGACAGTCAAAGAGCCGAAAAAAATGCAGTGGCAAAGAGCGATAACAATCTCGACATTACACAAAAGCAAGAAGAGGAATTTGACTTCGTACTTGCGGGGTATCATTTTGGGCTTGCTGATTGCTATTGCATTCCAAATTTTATGTTTAGCCATGGTATAGGCAAGACACAAAAAAAGGAAGCATTTTTGAGGGAGAGAAACACGAGGATGGTGTTAAAGGCACTTGAACAAAACCATATCAGAGTGCTCACGCACCCCGGGGATAAAGCACCTGTTGACATAGCAGAGATTGCCAAAATGTGTGCAAAGACAAATACACTTATGGAGCTAAATATGAAGCATCCGCATCTGACGGTTGAGAATATAAAAATTGCCGCAAAGGAAGATGTGAAATTTATAATCAGCAGTGATGCACACATTCCCGAAAATGTAGGGACATTTGACGATGCGCTAAAAAGAGGACTACGGGCAGGACTTGATCCTGACAGGATAGTAAATATCAAAAGGATTTAAAGGTGGAATAAAATGGAAATACTGATAGTAACAGGGCTGTCGGGTGCAGGCAAATCGCAGGCAGTAAATTGTTTGGAGGACCAGGGATATTATTGTATAGATAATATGCCACTTGCCATGATGAAAAACTTCATAGACCTTTGTATGGCGAACGGCGGAGTTGTGGATAAGGCTGCTTTTGTTGCGGACATCAGAGGAGCAGAATTCAACCCTGATGTCAAAAAGTCCCTCGATACCATAAAGACGATGGGGATAGTGGCGAAAGTGCTGTTTTTGGAAGCGTCAAATACCGTGCTTATCAGGCGTTTTAGTGAGACGCGACGCAGACATCCTGTGACAGGAAATTCACCGACGGTAGCTGATATTGAAAAGGAAAGAGAGCAACTTGCAGAGATACGAAAGCTTGCGGATTTTGTTATAGACACTTCGAATATGAAGACAGCGCAGCTAAAAAGTGAGCTGATAAAGGTGCTTTCCGATGACGATAAGGAGGAAACCTTTGTTGTAAACATTATGTCGTTTGGATTTAAAAACGGCATTCCTATTACAGCGGATATGGTCTTTGATATGCGATTCATTCCAAACCCTTATTATGTGCAGGGTCTAAAAAAAGCGACAGGAAACAACAAAAAGGTAAAGCATTATGTTATGAAGCATATCGAGTCAAAGCGATTTGTAAAAAATCTTTCAAAGCTGATAAATGACATCATCCCGTGCTATCAGAGAGAGGGAAAGTATAACTTAAACCTCGCATTCGGTTGTACCGGCGGTCAGCATAGATCCGTTGCGATGGCGAATGAATTTTATGATCTTTTTACAAAGCAGGGTAAAGAAGTAACTCTTGAGCATCGAGACATAAAAAAGAAGTAGGAGCATGACGGATGACATTTGCAACAGAGACGCGAAACGAGCTTGCGAGGATAAAGCCGGAAAGAAAGTGCTGTATGCTTGCAGAGATTTCGGGTTTTATAAGAGTATCAGGAAGTATAGGCCTTGCAGGCGGTGGGAAATTCAGGATAGTTACGACTACCGAAAATCCTGCCGTCGCAAGACATTTTAAGATGCTTGTAAAGGAGTATTTTAATATTGAAATATCGATCGAAGTCGGTCAGCATAGCACATTTAAGAAAAATAAATATTACAAGATGACAATAGACCCGGAGAACCTTTCCGAGCAGATACTAAGAGAAACGGGCATACTGATGATACGGGAAGGTATGAACTTTATAAGTGACGGTATTCTTTCCGCTATAGTTAAAAAAAAGTGCTGCAAGAAAGCATATCTGAGGGGCATCTTTTTGGGAAGCGGGAGCATTACAAACCCCGCAAAGGATTACCATTTTGAAATTGATTGCGCGACGCAAACGCTTGCAAAGGATCTTACAAGGCTAATAAACAGCTTTTACGACCTTGAGGCAAAGATGGCCAAAAGGAAAAGCGAATGGATAGTATATGTTAAAAAATCAGAGCAGATAATAGATTTGCTGGCGATAATGGGAGCAAGCAGCAAGATATTTGAATATGAGGATATTCGGATAAAAAAGGAAATAAGAAATAAAGCAAACAGGATAAATAATTGCGACCAAGCCAATATAGATAAGGCGTTAAAGGCATCGCAAAGACATATAAAGAGCATAAATGAAATAGAAAAAAGCATCGGACTTGACGCACTCCCGGAGAAGCTGCAAGAGGTGGCAAGGCTAAGGCTTACTCATCCGGATTTATCGCTCAAAGAGCTGGGAGAACTTATGAAGCCACCGATGCAAAAATCAGGGATAAATAAAAGACTTAGTAAAATAGAGGAGATTGCAAGGGAGCAATGTTTAAAAGAGGAGAGCGAGTAGAGCTTGCGGTAACAGATATATCAAGGAGCGGTCAGGCGATAGGCAGATCAGGCGGTATAGCGATTTTCACGGATAGAGGAGTGATAGGCGATACTCTTTTTGTGGAGATAACAAAGGTAAAAAAGAATATGTGCTTTGCAAGGACTGTTGAGGTGTTAGAGGCTTCGAAGGCGCGTATAGAAAGCATTTGCAGGTATGCAGGTGAGTGCGGAGGATGCCAGCTTGCGGAAACAAGCTATGATGTACAGCTGTCGTTAAAGGAAAAGCATGTTGAGGATGCACTTACAAGGATAGCAAAGATAGAAAATCCGCCACTTAAACCCATAGAGAGGATGGAAGACGGCACGCAGCTGCATTACAGAAACAAGGCGAGCATGCCTATAAGTACCGGTGGCAATATCAAGCGAAAAGGCGGACTTATCGAAAATTTGGGAAAGGCGCGAGTCGGATTCTATAAAGCAAGGACTCATGAGGTCATCGATTGCGAGGAATGCAAGCTGCAGACACCGACTGTCATGGCAGCGGTGCGTGCCACAAAGCGTTTTATGGACGAGGATAACATAACGGCATGGGATGAAAAATGGGAACAGGGCCTTATGAAGCAAATGGTTGTCAGGACTGCATTTGCGACAAACGAGGTTATGATCACATATGAAATAAATGGGCGAGGGATTCCGAATTGCGAGAAGCTTATAGGTATGCTCGACGATGAGATTTACGAGGCGGGGTATTATCTTGAAAGTGTAAATTTAAAGCAAAAAAGCGGTGAGGTGGTATGCGTAGCAGGAGTAAAGGTTATAAAGGATAAGATAGGCGCACTCAATTTTGAAATATCACCCGAGAGCTTTTATCAGGTAAATCCGCAGATGACAAAAAGACTTTATGATACTGTCAAGGATTTTGCGCAGCTTACAGGTAAGGAATATGTACTTGATCTTTATTGCGGCGTCGGCTCGATTGGGCTTTATTGCGCCGACAGTGCAAAGTATGTGATAGGTGTTGAGGTTGTAAAGCAGGCGGTAATCGATGCTAACAGAAATGCCGCGATAAACGGGATAGTAAATGCGCAATTTCTCTGTGGTAAAGCTGAAGATGAGCTTATGGGAATTTTGGAAATACCGGACCACGAGGGATTAGCCGAGATAAAAGGGTTTGTAAAAAAGGCAGATGTTGTGATACTTGACCCGCCGAGAGCAGGCTGCGACATCAAGCTCATAGATGCAGTCGCAACGCTAAAGCCGCAGAGGGTAGTTTATGTCAGCTGCGACCCTGCAAGTCTTGCGCGCGACATCAAGCTCTTTTGCGAAAAGGGGTACAAGCTCGAAAAGGCAAAGCCGTTTGATATGTTCGCCTGGACCGGGCATGTGGAGACGGTAGTATTGATGTCTAAGGTACAGAATTAAATAACGAGAAAAGGCTTGAAAGCAAGGCATTCAAGAAGGAATAGACATAAATAACTATTAAAGGATGGGCAGTTTTCTACAGAACGTGAGGAACTAACTGGTGAGATTGCAGAGTTAAAAGACCAAATACAGCAGATTAAAGATGCTATTAGCAACCTTGGTTTTGTGGGAAATCTTTCACGAGAATTTTTAGACAGACACGCAGAAATCAAAAGTCATATAGATGCTTTAAAAACACAGAATGCAGCATATCTTACACAACAAGAATTACAGGATGCAAAGAAGAGAGCAGACGAAGTCCTTAAGAAGGCAATTAAAGACATACTTGCTGAATTGGAACGAGAGATAGATGAAAAAATGAAGGAGTTTAATGACTCACTGTATTACCCGGAGAAGAGAAAAGCGCCGTGGGTTCATTTCAACGAGTATAACAGCTATTCATTTGAAACACCCGATGATACGGGAACCGGTTCCAATTATAAAGGACTGGTTATTTATGATTTGGCAATTCTATATCTGACGGCATTGCCTGCTATCGCACACGATTCTTTAATTCTGAAGAACATCAGCGATGGTGCAATAGATGGCATTATGAAAATATACGCCAAGAGCAAAAAGCAGATATTTATTGCCTTTGATAAGCAAGATGCGTATAAGGATGACACGAAAAAGATACTCACCGATAATATGATACTGAAATTATCAGATAATAATTGTGAACTTTATGGCGAGTCTTGGAATAAAGAGGTATCGAGAAATGAAGATGAGTTACAAGAAACTTTGGAAACTGCTGATTGATAAAGACATGAAAAAGACGGATTTGCGTAAAAAGGCAGGAATTAGTTCATCATCGCTTGCAAAAATCGGAAAAAATGAGAATGTAACGACCGATGTGTTGTTGAGAATATGTGAAGCATTGGAATGCAATTTGGATGATATTGCTGAAAGTGTGCCAGACGATGATGTAGAAGAATAATATTTTTATCAGCAATGATAGATGGAGGGCAAATAAATGGCAGATAAGACAAACGCCAATATCGGCTTTGAAAAACAATTGTGGGATGCAGCCTGCGTCCTGTGGGGACACATCCCGGCAGCAGAATACAGAAAGGTTATTATTGGTCTGATTTTCCTTCGCTACATCTCTGCAGCATTTGATAAGCAGTATCAGAAGTTGGTAGAGGAAGGCGATGGATTCGAAGATGACCGCGACGCATATGAGATGGATAATGTGTTCTTTGTGCCGGAAGAGGCACGGTGGAGCAATATTGCATCCAAGGCGCATACTCCTGAAATCGGCACGGCTATCGACAACGCTATGCGAGCTATCGAAGCCGAAAATAAGAAGCTGAAGAATGTACTGCCGAAGAATTACGCAAGCCCTGATTTGGACAAGCGTGTCCTGGGTGATGTGGTTGACATCTTCACCAACAATATCGACATGAGCGATACGATGGCAAGTGAAGATCTGCTCGGCCGTACTTACGAATACTGCATTGCGCAGTTTGCAGAAAAGGAAGGCGTCGGCGGCGGTGAATTCTATACACCGTCCAGCGTAGTAAAAACGCTGGTATCCATTCTGCGTCCCTTCGATAACTGCCGAGTATACGATTGCTGCTGTGGCAGTGGCGGTATGTTTGTGCAGAGTGAAAAATTTATCGAGGCGCACGGACACAAGCGTGGTTCGATTTCTGTATATGGTCAGGAGGCAAACCCGGATACATGGAAGATGGCAAAGATGAACATGGCTATCAGAGGTATTGATGCAGACTTGGGACCGTATAATGCAGATACCTTTACCAATGACCTGCATCCGACCTTAAAGGCAGATTTTATCCTTGCCAATCCTCCATTCAATTATCATCCGTGGAATCAGGAGAAACTGCTGGATGACAAGCGTTGGAAGTACGGCACACCGCCTGCGGGTAATGCCAACTATGCCTGGATTCAGCACATGATTCATCACCTTGCACCAAACGGAAAAATCGGCCTAGTGCTGGCAAACGGTGCGCTGTCTACACAGAGCAGCGGTGAAGGAAACATCCGAAAGAATATCATTGAGGATGACCTGATCGAGGGTATCATCGCTATGCCGACACAGCTTTTCTATAGCGTTACGATTCCGGTTACGTTGTGGTTTATCACAAAAGGCAAAAAGCAGTCCGGCAAGACACTGTTTATCGATGCCCGCAAGATGGGGCACATGGTTGACCGTAAGCACCGTGACTTCACCGATGAGGACATTCAGAAACTTGCTGATACCTTTGAAGCATTCCAGAACGGTACATTGGAAGATGTGCAGGGCTTCTGCAAGGTGGCAACCTTAGAAGATATTGCAAAGCAGGACTATATTCTTACGCCCGGTCGCTATGTTGGCATTGAGGAGCAAGAGGATGACGGAGAGCCATTCGAGGAGAAGATGGCACGTCTGACATCGGAACTGTCGGATATGTTCGCAAAGTCCCATGAGCTGGAGGACGAGATTAGAAGAAAACTGGGGGCGATTGGGTATGAGATCTGAGTGGAAAATAAAGAAATTATCAGAAATCACAGATTTCAATCCGCGTGAATCCTTACCCAAAGGAACTATTGCTAAAAAGGTTGGAATGGATAAATTACAGCCGTTTTGTAGAGATATTCCAGCATATGAAATGGAAGCTTTTACAGGCGGTACTAAGTTTCGTAATGGCGATACCATTATGGCAAGAATTACTCCGTGTTTGGAAAATGGGAAAACTGCTAAAGTAGATATTCTTGATGACAATGAGATTGGCTTTGGCTCTACGGAATATATAGTGTTCAGGGCAAAAAAAGGTATAGATGAGGACTTCTTGTACTATTTGGTTTGTAGCTCAATGGTAAGGGATCCTGCTATTAAGTCAATGGTGGGATCATCTGGGCGCCAAAGAGTGCAGACAGATGTTGTTCAGAATCTTGATATAGCTGTTCCAACTTATGAAGAACAGTGCTTGATAGGCGGAATACTAAGGAATCTTGATGACAAGATAAAAATCAATAACAAGATAAACAAGAATTTAGAGCAACAAGCGCAGGCGATATACCGTTCATGGTTTGTTAA
>CAVBJF010000002.1:0-329844 GCA_963596005.1 Streptococcus pasteurianus
AAAGCCATAATAAATAAAGATAAATAGCAAAAAGTATTTCTATATGCTAAAAAAACTAACTCCTAAAAAGGCGGATAGCAAGTAGCTATCTGCCTTTTGCTTTCTTTAAGTAAAAGGAGCTTGTTTATTCTACGAATACTGATTGACAGTGGAGCAGAGAAGGAGTAATATATAAAAAAGAACAAATGTTCTCAAAAGGAGAAAGTATGGCTAAAAAAAATAAAACAGTATTTGTGTGCCAGGAGTGCGGATACGAAACTTCAAAATGGATGGGACAGTGCATATGCGGAGCTTGGAATTCCTTTGTTGAGGAACGAGTGATAGATGGCACCGGCGATCCGAGAAGAAGAACAGGCAATATAAACAGTAAAATAAATAAAGCAAGCAAACTTGCCGATGTTACCGAAAATACTCAAGCGAGGATAAAAACAGGTATAAATGAGCTTGACCGCGTTCTTGGGGGAGGTATCGTAAAAAGTTCGCTCACACTTATATCAGGCGAACCCGGGATAGGAAAGTCGACCCTTTTGATGCAGACGGCAGATAATATTTCAAAGTCTGACAAGAGAGTTTTATATGTTTCCGGTGAAGAATCACAGATGCAATTAAAGATGCGAGCGGATCGTATTTGCGATGGTATAAGCGACAACTTCATGGTACTTGCAGAAACAAATATCGAAAATATATTTGAGTGTGCAAATGCTATGAAAGCGGAGTTTATGATAGTAGATTCTATTCAAACTATTTATTCTTCGGTTTTTGATACGGCGGCAGGCAGCGTATCGCAAGTCAGAGCGTGTGGCAATGAGCTGATGCGACTTGCAAAGTCACATGGTATAGCGATATTTATCGTTGCACATGTTACAAAAAACGGTGAGTTAGCAGGGCCAAAGATTGTAGAGCATTTAGTAGATTGCGTGTTGCACTTTGCAGGTGAACGAAACCAAGAATTGCGCATTTTAAGAGCATATAAAAACAGATTTGGCACGACAAGCGAGATAGGCGCATTTGAAATGACGCAGGATGGTCTAAAGCAGATTGAAAATTTGTCAAAGACTTTTCTTGAAGAAACAGAGAGTAGCAGACAGGGCTCTACAATATCCGCTGTTTACGAAGGGAGCAGACCGCTTCTTTTAGAAATACAGGCTCTTACGGCGACGACAAATCTTGGATTCCCAAGGAGAACTGCGATAGGAGTGGATTTGTCGAGATTAAATATGATAATAGCTGTATTGGAGCGTAAAGTGGGACTTTCCTTAACAAATCAGGATATTTATGTCAATGTAGTGGGTGGATTTAGACTAGATGGTACATACACTGACCTTAGCGTTGCCATGTCGGTCTATTCGTCATATAGAGATAAAAAACCATCGCCCAATACGATTGTCGTAGGTGAAATAGGTCTTACGGGAGAAATACGAGCAGTCCGGCATGCGGACAAAATAGTAAAAGAGGCTAGCCGTATGGGATTTGCAAAAATAATACTCCCAAAAGCAAATGCTAAAAAATTAGCAAAGCCTGAGGGAGCGACTCTTCAAATTATAGGGGTTAGTGAGATAAGTGATGCAATTCGTGCTTTCTTTCTTTGATTTTTGGCGAGACTTCAAGCTCAAACCAAAAGGTTGTACCGCGATTGATCTTGCTTTCGGCACCAAATCGTGCGTTGTGAGCTACTAAGATTTCTTTCACGATAGATAGACCAAGACCTGAGCTCTTTTGAGAACGGATGTGATTTGTACTCGACTTATAGTAGCGTTCCCAGATATATGGCAGCTCGTTTGGTTTAATTCCCTGACCATGATCGATAATCTCACAGTGCACGCGCTTACCCCATTTTTTGACATTGATAAAGATTTTTTTATCCTCACCACAGTATTTCACGGCATTAGAAAGTAAATTGGCGATAACCTGCTGTATTCTTTCGTGATCGCCAAGAACTTGTGCATCTTGCTTGCAGTTAAAAGTTATATGGTAACCCTCATTTTTACATAAAATCGCGTAAGGCTGTAATGCGGAGAGGAACAGATCTTTTATGCTAAATGTTTCAATATTTAGCTCAAGAGTGCCGGCTTGTACATCCGATAGTGTCATTATGTCGTTTACAAGATTATTTAATCTATCGGCTTCATCTATTATAACTTGCAGGTGAGCATTTCTTTTTTCCGGATTGTCACCGGATAGATCGCGTATCATTTCTGCGTACGATTTAACCATAGTTAATGGCGTTCTCAAATCGTGCGAAACATTTGCGATAATGTCGTGCTGCAATTTTGAAGATTTTTCGAGTTCAACAGATGTCTTGTTTAGGGCTTGTGCGAGATCATTTACTTCAGAGTAAGAATAGTTAGCTGGGAATGTTATGCCATATTCACCTTTTGCAAGTAAACCTGCTTTTTTAGTCAGATCCCTTATCGGCCTTGAAATACGCATCGATGTATATAGCGCAAAGATAATGCCAAGGCAAAGAGAAACAAGCGTGATATATACGAGCTGATTGCTTAAAATTTCAACGGTCGAACTCACAGGATAGAGCGGAGATAAAAAATACATTGAAGTTGTGCGCGAAGCATCAAGATAGCACGCATATACCCAAGTTTCACGCCTGGTTGGTTCTGTTACGAGGGTTAGAGCTATGCTACTTTTGTTTTCGGCCAGTCCTGTAAGAGACTCTTTTGCCTGCGCAATTTCAGCGGTATAAGCCTTTAGTTGCTCGCCGGAAGAAAAGAGAATCTTACCATTTGATTCGATTTGTACAAATGTATCATCGCTGTCCAGAGTTTTCTTAACAGTAGAAAAAAATGCAGTTAAGTCATCCGAATTAGTCTTATAAGCATTTGTGAGTATTGCTGCCTTTTTTTCTGAATTTGAGATTTTCATCTTGTCATAATAATTGTTAAATAAAAAGACTTGCAAAAACCAGTTGAGAAATAAAATAATTAGAATAGTTATGAGTACATATATCCATATTTTGAACCGTATGCTTTTAAAATTTAGATCGAATTTCAAGCCTATGACCTGCCTCCCGTAAAATTAGTTAAATTTCGAATTTATAACCTACACCGCGTAATGTTTTGATGAAATCCCTATATGGGCCGATGTGGTTGCGAAGATTTTTGATATGTGTATCGATTGTCCTGTCGTCGCCAAAAAAGTCATATCCCCAAATTTCTTCAAGTAGAGTTTCTCTGGCAAGAGCGACATTTTGATTATCGACAAGAAGACAAAGCAAGTCAAACTCCTTAGGTGTGAGCTCGATTCTTTCTCCATCTACCCAGACATCATGTCCACGCCTGTCAATCTTAAGTCCGCTAAATGTTTGTATATCAGCTTTAGCTTCCTGCTTTGATGAGGCATTAGCATTATCTCCACTATGCCTTGCTATGATGGCGTTTATACGAGCAATAAGAACTTTAGGACTAAATGGTTTTACAACATAGTCGTCTATACCGAGTTCAAAACCAAACAATTTATCATATTCTTCATTTCGTGCGGAAAGCAAAATTATAGGTGTGTTTTTTATTTTACGGATTTCCTTACAAGCACTGTATCCATCAAGCTTTGGCATCATAATATCCATAACGATGATGTCGTAATCTTTTTTTGATGCAAGCAAAACGGCTTCTTCGCCATCCGCGGCTTCGTCAACCTCAAAATTATTGAATTCCGCATATTCTCTTATAACTAATCGAATATTTTTTTCGTCATCGACTACGAGTAATTTATTCATAAACAACCTCCTGTTTTATATGATTATAGCATATTTTATTGATAAAAAAATCTTTTTGGTGTAGATTAGTAATAGATGTTAGGCAAGGGTAACTTGTAATATAAAGATAAAAATCGGAGGTAAAAGTGAAAAAAGAAAGATTTGATGTTACCGGGATGTCGTGTTCGGCTTGCTCTGCGCGTGTAGAAAAAGCAGTTTCCGCGCTTTCGGGGACAAGCGAGGTGACTGTTAATTTGCTGAAAAACAGCATGGATGTAACATTTGATGAAAGCCTTACAACTGATGAGATAATAAAGACAGTTAAAAAAGCGGGCTATGGTGCCAAACTACAAAAGAACAAAAGCGAAAGGGGCATTGTGGCAGATGAAAAAACGGGGAATATTGCGGTTGATATGGCCGAATCAGAAATAAAAAATATGAAAAAAAGGTTGATAATATCAATAATTTTCACGCTTCCCATCTTTTGTATCCATATGGGTTTTATGGCGGTGAAGATGCCGAGTGCGGAAGCGCTGCTTTCAATTGAAATCTTACAGTTAGTGCTGCTTATCCCTGTGGTTGTTGTAAATTTTAAATTTTATAGCATAGGAATAAAAAGCCTGCTTCAAAGAGCTCCAAATATGGATTCGCTTGTGGCAACAGGCTCGGGTGCGGCTATCATATACAGCTTATATATGATGTGTGGCAGCCTGTTTGCCTTTGCAAAAGGAGACATGGTTGCTTTCCACGAGGGCGCGATGGATTTGTATTTCGAATCGGCGGCTATGATTTTGACGCTTGTAACTCTTGGCAAGTACTTTGAAGCTAGGGCGAAAGGCAAAACATCACAGGCGATAACCAAACTGATAGATCTGGCGCCAAAAACAGCAACTGTCATCAGAAACGGCGTTGAGGAGATAATTCCGGCAGAAGATGTGGTAAAAGGAGATATTATTATCGTAAAAGCCGGTGAGACCATTCCGGCCGATGGGAGATTGCAAAGCGGTACAGGGTCGGTTGATGAATCTGCGATAACGGGAGAGTCTGTGCCGGTTGAGAAAAAAGAGGGCGACAAGCTGATTGGAGCAACTGTAAATACGAGCGGATATTTTACGATGATAGCAGAAAAAGTTGGAGATGAGACGGCACTTGCGCAGATAGTAAGGCTTGTTGATGATGCTACATCATCAAAAGCACCGATAGCAAATTTGGCAGACAAAATCAGCGGTGTGTTCGTACCTATAGTTATGTTGATAGCTGTTACTTCATTTGCTATTTGGATGGTTCTTGGAAAAGGAGTAGAGTTCGCTCTCACTATGGGTGTTTCTGTCCTTGTGATTTCATGCCCGTGTGCGCTCGGCCTTGCAACGCCGACAGCTATCATGGTAGGCACTGGGAAAGGGGCAACAAACGGTATACTTGTAAAAACAGCAGAAGCTCTTCAAATGGCGCAGTCCGTGGATGTTGTGGTCCTTGATAAAACAGGCACAGTAACAGAAGGAAAGCCAAAAGTTACGGACGTGATTTGCAGGAATGGCATAAACGAGGAGGTGCTTTTATCCATAGCATATTCAATAGAAAACCTATCTGAGCATCCACTTGGTAATGCGATAGTTGAACATGCAAAAGAGAGAAGTACTCCTAAGATGTATGTGGAAGAGTTTTCGCAAATTGCAGGACAAGGGTTAAGAGCTGTAATAGATGGTGAAGTTTGTCTTGCCGGGAATAAAAAGCTATTAGACGAAAATAAGATAATAACTGATGATGAAGATACAGTAACTATTATAAAAAAGGCAGAGGAACTTGCTATACTGGGTAAAACGCCTATGTTTTTCGTATTGCGCGACAAGCTGATTGGAGCTATAGCTGTAGCTGACGTGGTAAAGGAAACAAGCAGAGCAGCGGTGGCAGAGCTAAAGGCTATGGGCATCGAAGTTGTAATGCTGACAGGCGATAACGAGAGGACGGCAAAGGCGATAGCAGACCAGGTGGGTATAGAAAATGTTATATCGCAAGTTTTGCCTCAGGACAAAGCCTCGCACATCAAAGAATTGCAAGAAAATGGTAAAAAAATCGCCATGGTGGGCGATGGCATAAACGACGCGCCTGCTCTTGCTGTGGCAGATGTCGGTATTGCAATAGGCGCCGGAACAGATATTGCTATGGAATCGGCGGATATCGTTTTGATGAAAAATGATCTTCTTGATGTATCGACGGCTTTGCAGCTAAGCAAAAAGGTTATGAGAAACATAAAGCAAAATTTATTCTGGGCATTCATATATAACATAATAGGCATTCCCGTTGCGGCAGGAGCTTTTTACGGCGTGCTCGGCTGGAAGTTAAGCCCGATGATAGGCGCAGCTGCAATGAGCTTTAGCTCTGTATGCGTAGTTTCAAACGCATTGAGGTTGAGGTTTTTCAAACCTAAAAGAAGGATAAAATGTGAGGGAAAAAGCTAAGATAATCAGAGGCTTTAAATATTTGCCATACTCAACAAAAGTTGCAAAAATGCGCAAAAATATGGTATACTATACGCAGAAGCAGTGTGTTTAGAAGCTTCTGGAAGGAGAAAAAATGTATCAGATTGGCGATAAAATAGTATATCCTATATATGGTGCCGGCACTATCGAAGCTGTAGAGACAAAAGAGATATTGGGACAGAGCCATGACTATTATGTGATAAAGACAAATAGTAAGATGAAAGTAATGGTACCAATCGAAAAATGCGATGAGGCAGGGATAAGGCATATAGTAGAAGAAGATGCATTAGAAGAGCTTTTTGAAACGTTAAAGGCGGATTCAAATAAAATGCCGGACAACTGGAACAGGCGATACAGAGAAAATATGGAAAAGATAAAAACAGGTGACATTATGCAAGTTGCAGAGGTTGTGAGAAATCTTTATAGAGTTGAAAAACAAAAAAATCTGTCAAACGGCGAGAAAAAGATGCTCGAAAAATCAATGTTGATAATATCAAGCGAGGTAGCACTCGTAAAAAATATTACACAAGAAAAAGCAGAAAAAATGATATGTGAAGTGATCTAAGTCACTTCACTTGTTGCATTATTTGCAAAAACAAATTTAAGAGGAAAGCATTAGATGTATAAGGGTGCAAAGATCGGCGTTATAATAACATCGGCCGGCACAAGCAGTCGCATGGGGACTAAAATGCCAAAGCAATTTATGATGATAAAAGGCGAGCCTGTTGTTGCAAAGGCATATAAAGCATTTGCGGCATGCGATATGATAGATAAGATATTTGTTGTAACAGCCGAAGAAATGATGCAGGAATGCAAAAACAAGATGGTGCCGTATATTCCATCAGAGTATCTTGCAAAGCTTGGAGGCATTGTTTCGGGTGGGAAGGAAAGGCAGGATTCCGTTTTTCATGGGATATATGCGCTTAAAAAAAGCAATCCGGAAATCGAATACATACTGATTCATGATGCGGCACGGCCGTTTGTGACAAAAAAAATAATAGAAGATACGGTGAAGGCTGTTTATGAGCATAAAGCTGCGATAGTTTGCGTCAAGCCAAAAGATACGATAAGGACGGCAGAAGATACGCTTGCAAGGGACAGCTTATATATAGTCCAGACGCCACAAGCTTTTAGATCAGATATTCTTATTAAAGCATACGAGAAGGCATATAAGGATGGATATTACGGAACCGATGATGCGGGACTTGTTGAGAGAATAGGTATAAAGCCGGCGCTCGTCGAAGGTGATTATCGCAATATAAAAATTACAACAAGGGAAGATATGCCCACAGAAACTCGCATAGGACACGGATTCGATGTGCATAGGCTCGTAAGGGGCAGGAAATGCATAATCGGCGGTGTTGATATACCAAGCGAAGTCGGTCTTCTTGGTCATAGCGATGCGGACGTGCTTCTCCATGCGATAGCTGATGCTATACTTGGTGCGGCGGGGATTGGTGATATTGGAGAACATTTTCCGGATAGCGACGATACATATAAAGATGCCGACAGTTTGGAGCTTTTACTGCAGGCATATGGTTTAGCAAAGCAACAAGGATATGTCGTTTCAAATATAGATGCGACAGTAATATGCGAAAAGCCAAAGCTTGCACCATATAAAGGGAAAATGCAGAAAAATATAGCGGCAGTTCTCGGCGTTGCAGCTACGCAAGTAAATATAAAGGCGACCACAACGGAAAAACTTGGATTTACGGGCAGAAGCGAGGGAATCGCAGCTGAGGCCGTATGCATATTAAATACAAAGTAAAGCAAGTATAAGAGAGGTAAAAGATGAAGCTTTCAAGGATGAACCTAAAAACATTGAGAGAAGTACCAAATGAGGCGGTTCTTTCGAGTCACATATTACTGCTCAGAAGCGGTATGATACGAAAACTCGTCTCAGGAGTTTATGGATATATGCCGATGGGACTTAGAGTTCTCAAAAAGGTAGAAAACATAGTGCGAGAGGAAATGGATGCCATAGGTGGACAGGAAATCCTCATGAGCGCAATACAGCCGGCGGAGCTGTGGCAAGAGTCGGGTAGATGGTTTGCGTACGGCCCCGAAATGTGGAGAGTAAAGGATAGACATGGCAGAGAATTTTGCCTTGGACCAACGCATGAAGAAATCTTTACAGATATAATCAGAAATGACATATCATCATATAGGCAGCTTCCTCAGTATCTATATCAGATACAGACAAAATACAGAGATGAGGCGAGACCGCGCTTTGGTCTTATGAGGTCAAGGGAATTCATAATGAAGGACGCATATTCTTTTGATAAGGATCAAGAGGGACTAGATAAAAGCTACGAGGATATGTACGGCGCATACGAAAAAATATTTACAAGGTGCGGACTAAACTTCCGTGCGGTAGAAGCAGACACGGGAGCAATAGGCGGCAACGGCAGTCATGAATTTACGGCAATCGCAGAGGCAGGCGAAAGCGAGATAGCATATTGCGAAAAATGCGAGATGGCGGCGACAGTTGAAAAGGCGGCGGTGAAGGATGCCGAGCCACAAAACGATGTTGAGATGCTACCACTTGAGAAAAAGCATACGCCGGGGACATCTACGATAGAGGCAGTTGCTGACTTTTTAGAACTTGATAAAAAACAGACAATCAAAGCGCTTTTGTTTGTGACATATGACGACGATTTAAATGAGGCAGGCTATGTAGCTGCATTTGTCAGAGGCGACAGAGAGTTAAATGAGGTCAAGCTTGCAAATGCACTCGGTATACCGGAGCATGCGATCGAGTTTGCGGATGAGCATGAAATGAGCGAAAAAACAGGTTGTGTAGGAGGATTTACAGGGCCTATGGGTCTGCACGACTGTATAATTGTTGTAGACAGCGAGCTTCCTGGGCTCAAAAACTTGTGTGCCGGTGCATGCGAAAAGGACTATCATTATATAAATATGAACTACGGTAGAGATTATAAAGGAGATATCGTAGCTGACATCAAAAATCTGCTCGAGGGAGATCCTTGCCCTGTTTGCGGTGCCCCTGTAAAACATGCAAGAGGTATCGAGGTGGGGCAGGTGTTTAAGCTTGGTACAAAGTATTCTGAACCGATGAAAGCATATTATAAGGACGAAAACCAGCAGGAAAAGCCGATTTGCATGGGTTCGTACGGGGTTGGAGTTTCAAGGACAATTGCGGCAATTGTTGAGCAAAATCACGATGAAAACGGCATTATATGGCCTATTTCAGTTGCTCCGTATCATGTAATTATAAGTATAGTAAAAACGGATGACGAGATACAAGCAAAGGTTGCAGAGGATATTTACCAGAAGCTACAAAAGGCCGGAGTTGAGGTATTGCTTGACGATAGAGACGAAAGAGCAGGTGTTAAATTTAAGGATGCTGACCTGCTTGGAATTCCTGTTAGAATAACGGTAGGCAGAGGCGCAAAGGACGGTATCGTCGAATACAAATTGAGGATGCAAGACGAAAAAAGCGAGCTTACCGCTGATGAAGCGATATCATCTGTGATCGGGGAAATCTCAAAGGTGCTTAAATAAAAAGGAAAGCGAGGAAATATGCAATTTATTTCTATTATGGAAATTATAGGAACAATTGCATTTGCCGTAACCGGCGCTCTTGTGGCGATTGAAAAAGATTTGGATTATTACGGCATTTGTTTTCTTGCGGTCATTACAGCGGTTGGCGGAGGTATACTCAGAGATATTGTTATAAACAGGGATTTGCCATTGGCGCTTGAAGATCCTGTATATGTGGCGGTAAGCCTTGTAACAGCATTTTTAGTAATCATTTTTTACAAAAAATTGCTTTATATGGATAGAATTATAACCTTATGTGATGCGATAGGGCTTGCGGCATTTACGGCAATAGGAAGTATAGCTGCGACAAATAACGGACATGACAGTATATTTGTCATCTTAGCGCTTGCTATGCTCACAGGCACCGGTGGCGGTGCGATAAGGGACATATGCGCAGGGCGTATTCCTTTTGTATTTGAAAAAGAAATTTATGCAGTTGCTTCGCTTATAGGTGGCGCCTTATATGCGATATCAATTAAATATACAAGCATGGAAATATCGATGTATATAAGCTTTGCAATAACCTTCATAGTTAGGATGGTAAGTGTGAAAATGGATATACATCTTGGCAAGGTAAAAAAATAATGAAACAAAAAAGTAAGCCGTCATTTTTTGAGCTGTTTTGGGAATTTTTTAAAATAGGTCTTTTTACAATCGGAGGCGGAATTGTTATGATTCCGCTTATTTCCAGAATAGTTGTAGAAGATAAAAAGTGGATTACGGAAGGAGAAATGTTAGATTGCGTGGCACTTAGCCAGGCACTGCCCGGAGTTATAGCGATAAACTCCGCTTCTTTTATAGGCTATAAAAAACGTGGTGTCAAAGGTGGTATCATGGCGACGATCGGAGTGATCCTTCCGTCATTTTTGATAATCTTAGCACTTGCAAACATATTAAATGTCGTAAATGAAAATGAGTATGTGCAAGGTGCAATGGTCGGCATAAAAGCATGCGTAACAGGCCTTGTACTTGTTGTGACATATAACATCAGCAAAAAAATGCTTCATACTGTGGTGCAGTGGGTTATCGCAGCACTGGCATTTGTGGCAGTTGTATTCTTTAATATAAATGCGATAATCGTCGTTATTGTAGGCGGACTTTTTGGAATAGTATATTTTAACAAGAGGAGGGAAGAAAATGATTAGCTCTATTTTGCTCCTCTTTGGTATATTTTTTAAAATAGGTGCATTTAGCTTCGGTGGCGGACTTGCGATGTTACCGATAATATTTCAGACGATTTCGGACTATGGATTTATGACAGCAGGTGAATTTGCGAACCTCGTTGCGATAAGCCAGGTAACGCCGGGCCCTGTTGTAGTAAACGCCGCTACGTATGTGGGATTTCAGCTATATGGGCTTTGGGGAGCTTTTGCGGCTACTCTCGGGGTGAGCATACCTGCGTTGGTAGTAACCATTTTAGCAGCTAAGTTTTTAGATAAATTCAAGACAAATCGTATTGTTGTGGGGCTGACAGCAGGTATAAAACCTGCGACTATAGGTTTGATTGCGGCAGGGCTTATCTTTCTTGGAAAAGAGATACCGATCGCAGTTGCGCCGATTATGATATTTGCAGTTACAATTTTTCTGTCGGGCAAGCTCAAGGTCAACCCGATATTGATAACGATGATTATGGCTATCACAGGTGCGTTGATATGCTGATTACAAAAAAATAAAAGAAAGGAGACATGTGGCAATCAAAAAAACGCCGCATAAAAAACAAATGAAAACATTTACAATAGAAATGCAAAACGGGGATGTTATAAAGGGAACGCTTTACGAGGATAAAGCTCCGATTACCGTTAAAAATTTTGAAAAGCTTGCAAAAGAAGGCTTTTATGACGGTCTGAAGTTTCATAGAGTTATACCGGGATTTATGATTCAGGGGGGTTGTCCGCTCGGTAATGGTACAGGCGGCCCGGGCTATAGCATAGAAGGAGAATTTGCATTAAACGGACATGAAAATGATTTAAAGCATACTCGAGGAGTTCTTTCTATGGCAAGAGCGATGGATCCAAACTCGGCAGGCTCGCAATTTTTTATTATGGTCGAGGATGCTCCGCATCTTGACGGCCAGTATGCTTCATTTGGAATGGTTACAGAGGGTATAGAAGCCGCAGATAAGATAGTTGCGGTTGCAAGAGATGCAATGGATTGCCCGTTTGAGGATCAGATTATAAAGACGATAAAAGTAGTATAATGTTACTGTAAGCATGTGCGGTAGTTTATCTACCGCAACAGTGCTTATATTTTTTTCCGCTACCGCAAGGGCAAGGCTCGTTTCTGCCGATTTTTTTATCTTTTACGATAGTTCGTGAACGCCTATATGCAGTAGCTATTTCTTTCCTCTTTTCAAGATCGAGTACATCATCCCATTCTTCAAGAGAATATAGGTGGCCGGCATCTGCCTTGAGCATATTGAAAAATAGCTTTTCAAAGTCTATATCCATAGAGATGTTCGAATCAGGTTGAAGCTTGTCGAGATCGAGCTCCTTTTCTATGCTTGTCTGTATGCCATCGATAAAACCCATAAATATGACAGGACGTACATCATACTGCTCTGCAAGCTCCGAAATAACGCCTTCAAAATGAGTTTTCTTATTTGCTAAAATGTCTTGATAAATTTTAATCTCGGCATCGCTATATTCTGTCCAAAAATTATCAACGGTTTCCTTTGTTTGGCTTTCTGCAAGATCTCGCCATTCTTTATACAATCCCATTATTTGCTCCTTTCAACTGCTGCCTTTGCCACTGTTATTATATCTCCCATTACCGCACTACCTGTCGGAAGCGGACCTGCGCCTTTGCCGTAAAACATAAGCTCGCCGACAGCGTTACCGTTTACAAATACGGCATTAAACTCATTTGAAACAGAAGCAAGCGGATGAGTGTTTGGCAATTTCATAGGCTTTACGCTGTATGAAAGCTTACCGTCCTTATAGCTTGCCGAGCCTATTAGCTTTATCTTACAGTTTTCCTTTGCTGCGGCGTCTATGTTGGCTTTTGTAATCTTGCTTATGCCCTCTGTTGGTATATCGTCAGGGTGTACTGTCTTGCCAAATGCAAGAGACATGATTATAGAAAGCTTATTTGCTGCGTCTATACCCTCGACATCGGCTGTCGGATCAGCCTCCGCAAAGCCCTTTGCCTGAGCATCTTTTAGGACGTCGTCATATGCTAGACCAAATTCGGTCATCTGAGTAAGGATATAATTTGTAGTACCGTTTAAAATACCTAGAATTTCTGTAAATTTATTTCCTGTCAAAACAGTTGTCAGTGCGTTTAGGATAGGAATACCGCCTGCGACGCACGCTTCAAGCTTTAACTCTACATTGTTTGCCTTTGCGACATCTGCTAATTTTTGGTAATCTGAAGCAACCGCAGCTTTATTTGCTGTTACGACATGTTTACCGTTCTCAAGAGCTGTGAGCATATATGTAAATGCAGGTTCAACACCGCCGAGAACTTCAACGACGATATCTATATCAGGATTTTTGATTATATCGTCAGGATTTTCTGTAAAAAGTGAGCCATCAACCTTTACAGGTCGAGCCTTGCTTTTATCACGCACCAATATTTTCGTAATTTCAAGTGAAGCACCAACCTGCTTTTGGATATGCTCTTTATTCATATCCAAAATCTGATAAGTGCCGCTGCCTACATTACCGAAGCCTAAAAGACCGATTTTTATAGTTTTCATCGCAATTACTCCTTTGGAATATTAAATCTTTGTTTTATTTATACGATTATATAGTAAAAAACTTAATTTGTCTTTAGAAATATGAGATTTCTATAGTGAATATAGCATTTCAACTTTAGTTTATGAGCAGAACCGTGCTTGACCCAAACCGTAAAAAAGGGTATACTTATTGCAATAATTTCATAGGGCGTAGAAAAAGAGGAGTAAAAAAACAGCACCTAAAAGAGAATGGAAATCGTGGCTGGAAGTTTCCAAGGAAAGGCGTTTTTTGAAGGTTGCTTTGGAGCCCCAAAACAAATGAGTGCCAAGAGCTTTTGCGTTGTAGTCAGCAAGCTTACAGGCTTTTGGAATAAAGGTGGTACCGCGGAAATTTATCCGTCCTTTAAGTAGGGCGGATTTTTATTTTTAGAGTATAAGTTAGGAGGTAAAAAATGGATAAAAATTTAGCAAAAACATATAATCCCCATGATTTTGAAGACAGAATTTATAAGGAATGGGAGGCAAAAGGTGCGTTTCATGCGCACATAGATGAAAACAAAAAACCATTTACAATAATCATGCCTCCGCCAAATATCACCGGACAGCTTCACATGGGACACGCTCTCGACCAGACTTTGCAGGACATATTGATCAGGTACAAGAGAATGCAGGGATATAGCAGTCTTTGGATTCCAGGCTCTGACCATGCTTCGATCGCAACGGAGGTAAAGGTTGTCGAAAGACTCAGAGAAGAGGAAGGTGTCGAAAAAGAGGATCTCGGAAGAGAAGCTTTCTTAGAGAAGGTTTGGCAATGGAAAGAAGAATTCGGCGGCAAGATAACAGAGCAGTGTCGTAAGCTCGGAGATTCGTGCGATTGGGAGCGTGAACGCTTTACGATGGATGAGGTTTGTAGCAAAGCGGTAAGGGAATTTTTTGTCAGACTATATGAAAAGGATTTGATATATAAAGGTACAAGACTCATAAACTGGTGTCCTATTTGTGGTACATCTCTTTCTGATGCAGAGGTAGAGCATGAGGAGAAAAATGGCAAATATTGGTACTTTAGATACCCCGGCGTGGATGGCACAGATGGTATTATCGTTGCGACATCAAGGCCGGAAACGATGTTTGCAGATGTAGCAATCGCAGTAAATCCTAAAGACGAAAGATATAAGGATCTGATAGGCACTGAGGTTTTTGTACCGCTGACCGACAGAAAGATCCCAATTATCGCAGACGATTATCCTGATATGGAAAAAGGCACAGGAGCTGTTAAGATAACACCTGCAGCCGATCATAATGATTTTGAAGTGGGCGAGAGGCACAATCTTGATATGCCTGCCTGTATGAATCTTGATGCGACTATGAACGAGCGAGCAGGCAAGTATGAGGGAATGGACAGATACGAATGTCGCAAGGCTTGGGTAAAGGAGCTTGACGAGGCAGGATATCTTGTAAAAACAGAGGATATTACGATACCTGTAGGCACATGTTATAGATGTCATAATGAGGTAGAGCCTATGCTTTCGGACCAGTGGTTTGTAGCTATGAAAAAATTAGCAGAGCCTGCAATAAAGGCCGCAAAGGACGGCGAGCTCACACATGTGCCGGCAAGATTTGAAAAAATTTACCTTCATTGGCTTGAAAATATCAAGGACTGGTGCATTTCAAGACAGCTTTGGTGGGGACACAGGATACCTGCATATTACTGTGAGGAGTGCGGCCATGTCGAGGTAAGCAAACAAGATGTTATTAAATGCCCTAAATGCGGTAGCAGTAGGATAAAGCAGGATGAAGATGTACTAGACACTTGGTTTTCATCAGCTTTGTGGCCTTTTTCAACTTTAGGTTGGCCTGAAGAGACGCCGGACTATAAATATTTTTATCCGACAGATGTCCTCGTTACAGGATACGACATCATATTTTTCTGGGTAGTCAGAATGGTATTTTCCGCACTCGAGATGACAGGCGAGGTACCGTTTAAATATGTGTATCTTCATGGGCTTGTTCGAGATGAGCAGGGCAGAAAGATGAGTAAATCGCTTGGCAATGGCATAAATCCGCTTGATGTCATAGACGAGATGGGAGCAGATGCACTTAGATTTATGCTGATATCAGGCATTACCCCCGGAAATGACACAAGATATATACCAAAGAAGCTTGAAGCTGCGAGAAATTTTGCAAACAAGCTATGGAACGCTTCAAGGTTTGTAATAATGAACCTCAAGGATGAAAACGGTGAATTCCTACCACTTGAAGGCGATGAAAGCAAATGGAGAAGTGAAGATAAGTGGATCGTTTCAAAGGCAAACGAAACGGCGGATTATATGACGCAGGCGATGGACAACTTCGACCTTTCGCTTGCACAGCAAAAAATATATGATCTTATCTGGAATGAGTACTGCGACTGGTATATAGAAATCGTAAAGGGTAGGCTTTACGGCGATGATGAGGCGGACAAAAAGGTAGCTCGATTTGTGCTTGTAAAGGTGCTGCTCGATATGCTAAAGATGCTTCATCCGTTTATGCCATTTATTACAGAGGAGATTTACACTTATCTGCCGAAGCTATCTGAGGCTGTCGAGGAGAAGGATGAGCCCGATTTCATAATGCTAAAGGCATTCCCTACATTTAATCCTGCATACACCTTTGATGAGGAGGTTAAAGAGATAGAGCTTGCTATGGAAGCAATAAAGGCGATAAGAAATATCAGAGCCGAGGCGGAAGCAGCACCGTCAAAGAAATTGTCTGCGGTATTTGTGGTTGACAATGATATGTTGAATCTCGTTAAAAAATGCGAACGATATATAGGGCAGCTTGCGAATATTGAAAGAATGCAATTTACAACAGATAAAAACGATGTGCCGGAAGAAGTTATGTCAACAGTTATAAACGGTGTGGAAATCCATATCCCACTTGCAGAGCTTGTAGATTTTGCGGCAGAAGCACAGAGACTTGCAAAAGAAAAGGAAAAGCTTACAAATGAAGTAGCGCGTTGCGAAAAGATGCTTTCAAATCCGGGCTTCGTTAGCAAGGCACCAGAGAAGAAAATAGCAGAGGAAAAGGAAAAACTTGCAAACTACAAGGAGATGCTTGCAAAGGTTACAGAAAGATTGCAAGCGGTGGAGAAAAAAATATGAAAAGCTCAGATGCGGCTTTAAAAAAGATAGGCGAATTTAATAAGTTCGGCAGCGTCCTTGGACTCGAACGCATAAGAGAGCTTTTGTACAGACTCGGCGATCCGCAAAAGGACTTGAAGATAATCCATGTTGCAGGGACAAACGGCAAGGGTTCGGTTAGCAGATTTATATATCAAATCTTGCGTGAGGCAGGCTATGATACGGGGATATATTCTTCCCCGTATCTTGAAGTCTTTAACGAGAGAATCGAATTTAACGGAGAATATATTGATGATGACAGTCTTAAAAAATATGCCGACAGAGCCTCTGAAGAAGCTAAAAAAATGTGCGATGAGGGGCTTTTGTCACCGACGGAGTTTGATGTTGTGACGGCTATCGGCTTTTTGTATTTTAAAGAAAAAAACGCCGACTTTGTAATACTTGAGGTTGGTCTCGGCGGCAGAGGCGACAGCACTAATGTTATAGAGAAGCCTTTGATTACGGTTATATCATCGATTTCATATGACCATACAGACAGACTCGGGGATACAATCGAGCAAATAGCCGGTGAGAAGGCAGGCATTATCAAAGAGGGAATTCCGCTTATATATGCGACGATACCAAACGGTATTACGAAAGAGGAATCGCAGGTAGCCAAATCGGTTATAGAAAAAAAGGCTCGCAAAAAAAATGCGGTGGCAGTGGAGGTTAAATCGGACGACTATTTGATAAAAAGGGAAAGCTTGCGAGGGACATTGTTTAATTGCACAGTATATGGGAAGAAGTATGAAGATATGCACATTTCACTTGTAGGCGCACATCAAGTTGCGAATGCTGCAGTAGCTTTGGCAACTGTTGAAGTTCTCAGGGAAAATGGTATAATAAATATAACTGACCATACGATATATGAGGGAATGAAAAATGCCAAAAACAAGGGGCGTTTTGAGGTCCTTTCAAATGAGCCACTCTATATCTTAGATGGTGCTCATAACAGCGCGGGAATGGATAGCTTTGTCAGGACAGTTTCAAAACTACTTGAAGGGAAAAAGATACTTATAGCAATAGGCATACTGGCTGATAAGGAAATCGACAAGATGGTGCAGGCGCTTGCATATGTTAAAGCTGATTTTATAGCGACTAATCCAAACAATCCGCGTAAGCTTGTTAAAGAAGAAATGAGAGAGATACTTCTTGCTAATGGCAAAAATGTAATATTTACAGGTACGCCGATTGAAGTAGTAGATTATGTAAAAAACATACCGCCCCAAAAATATGATGCGAGGATATTTGTTGGTTCGCTTTATTTGATAGGAGAAATTAGGAGGCTGATTAGTGAGCGTTAAAAAGAGAGAAAAGGTACTTTTATTTTATAATCCGTATTCCGGAAATGGCATGTTCAAAAACAATATGGATGTCATTATCGAAAGATTTCAAAATTCCGGGTTTCAGGTTGTTCCGGTTCGTGCGGCTCATGGCAATAGTATAGAGCAAGCGCTTGCCGAAATGGATCAAAACATGTATAGACAGATAGTCGTTGCCGGTGGAGACGGCACTATAAATATTTGCGTAAATGCGATGATGAAAAATGGTATCGACCTGCCACTTGCGATATTCCCGACGGGTACGGCAAATGACTTTGCCGGATATTTTGACATTCCAAAGGACTTGAATGGGATGATAGATGTTGCAATGGGCGATAAATTTACATATGCGGATCTTGGCAAATGTAACGACAGATACTTCATAAATGTTGCGGCACTCGGCAACCTCGTAGATGTAAGTCAAAAGACAGATCCAAACCTAAAAAACACTCTCGGTGTTTTTGCATACTATATAAAAGGAGCTTCAGAGGCTGTAAAGCTAAAGGCGTTACCGGTCAGATTGATTACGGACGAAAAGGTCTATGAGGAAGAGATGTATTTTATGGTTGTTATGAATGGTATGTCGGCAGGTGGCTTCAAAAAGCTGTCGCTTGCGTCGGATATACAGGACGGTAAGCTAAATGTCATACTCTTTCGAAAAATGCCAATCATAAAGCTCGTACCATTGCTGTTCGGGGTTATTTCCGGTAATTATACGGATAATAAGAGTGTGTTGACATTTGAGACGGATAAATTGATTATCGAATCGGACGAAGAGATTTCAACCGATGTGGATGGTGAGCATGGCGAGAAATTACCGCTTCACTTCAGCGTGTTGGAAAAGAAGTTAAAGATTTTCACCGAGAAGAATTATTGATGGGACTTGACAAAAATGACTAAGGATAAAGCAAAAGCGGAAAATTTAGAATCTGCATTTGAAATAAGTGTTATCACAGATGAAAAGGAAATAGATGCTCTAAATAGCTTTTTCGAAGAAAACGACCTTGAAATAAGTGACGAGGAGCCTGTCGAAACAAGCGTTGTAAAGGCTTGGAAGGCAGAAGACTCGGAGACAAGGCTGATAGGAGGCGTTTGCCTTGCATTCAGACAGGGAGAATATATCATAGATGGCATTGCAGTTGACAGCTCGATCAGAGGTAAAAAGCTTGGAGAAAAATTACTCGCTTCGGCGATAAAAGAAGTAAAAAAGCGAGGCGGTACAAATATTTATCTTGTTGCAAGAGCTCCGGAGTTTTTTAAAAAAGAGGGCTTTGAGATCATAACAGCCAAAGACGCGCCGTTTTTCTACGAGTGCAGTACTTGTCCGCAATACAATGTGAACTGCTTTCCGGAGGTTATGAAAATAGAATTGAAATAAAGGGGTAAATGATGAGAATAGTTTTAGACGGAATGGGCGGAGATAATGCACCTGTTGAGATTATAAAGGGTGCGGTCGAAGCTTCAAGGCTCATCGACGATGAGATAATCATCGTAGGCGATGAGGAAATTATAAAAAAACAATTAAAAAAATACAGCTACGATGAAAACAAAATATCAATAAAGCACGCATCACAGGTGATAGAAAACGAAGATGCACCTGTCAGAGCTGTAAGGACCAAAAAGGATTCCTCGATGGTAGTTGGCATAAACATGCTAAAAACAGGGGAGGGAGACCTTTTTATATCTGCGGGGAATACAGGAGCTATGATGGCGGGCTCTTTATTTAACCTCGGCAGAATACAGGGCATAGACAGACCTGCACTCGCATCGGTTTATCCTATACTCGGCGACAAGGTTTGCTTGCTTGTGGATGCGGGAGCTAATGCCGAGTGCAAGCCAAACAATCTGCTTGAGTTTGCTATGATGGGAAGCATATATATGGATAAGGTTATAGGAAGAGAAAATCCACAGGTCGGACTTGTAAATCTCGGTGTTGAGGAAAACAAAGGATCTACGCTTACAAAGGCGGCTTATGAGCTTCTCGATAAGAGCCATGTAAACTTCATAGGAAATGTTGAAGCAAGGGATGTGCCTATGGGAGCTTGCGACGTTATCGTGTGCGACGGATTTGTAGGCAATGTAATACTCAAGCTTACCGAAGGTCTTGCTTTAAACATATTAGCTCTTTTAAAAAATAAGTTTACGGACGGAGCAAAGGCAAAGCTCGGAGCGATGCTTTTGATGGATAAGATGAAGGATTTAAAGGGCGAATTTGATTATACGGAATACGGCGGAGCACCTATATTAGGAGTCAAGGGACCTGTCGTAAAAATGCACGGATCTTCAAATGCAAATGCGGTAAAAAATACTATCCTAAAGGGCATACCTTTTGCTAAGGAAAACGTAGTAGGTACGATTTCAGACGCGGTATTTGATATCGAGGAAATCCTGATGGCGGAAGAGGAATAAATATGCAGGAGATCGAGAAAAGGATAGGATATACATTTAAAAATAGAGAATATTTAGAGACAGCCCTTACACATAGCTCGTATACAGAAGAGCATAGCATGCCACGAGAGTATTGCAATCAAAGACTTGAGTTTTTGGGGGATGCTGTTTTAGAGATGACTATTAGGGAATATTTATTCCATAAATTTCCAACAGAGGATGAAGGCTTTTTATCGAGCATGAAGGTTCAACTTGTGAGAAGCGAGTCGCTTGCAGAGGTTGCGAAAAGCCTAAATCTCGGAGAATACTTAAAGCTTGGTAACGGAGCAAAGCAGGTAAAGATATATGAAAACCAGCACACGCTTGAGGATGCGGTAGAGGCACTTATCGGAGCAATTTTTTGTGACAGCAACTACGAGGAAAGTAAAAAGGTCGTTTTAACAATCTTAGATACTCGCATAGATGAAGTTAAAAGGGGTAAAGAATTTCAAAATTACAAAAGCCTATTGCAGGAAACGCTTCAAAAAAGAGGAACCTATAAGATAGAGTATATACTGCTTTCCGAAAGCGGTATGAGCCACGATAAAACATTTGAATCAGCGGTTAAGATAAATGGCAAAATAGAAGGAAAAGGTATAGGCTCAAGCAAAAAGGAAGCGGAAAAAAGAGCGGCAAAGCAGGCATTTAAGAAGTTAAAGCTTTAATAACGGGAGAGAACATGTACTTTAAGAGGATAGAAATGCACGGATTTAAGTCGTTTGCAGAGCATGTGACGATTGAATTCGACAGAGGTATAACATGCGTTGTCGGCCCAAACGGCAGTGGCAAAAGTAACATCAGCGATGCGATAAGGTGGGTACTCGGTGAGCAAAGTCCTAAAATGCTGAGAGGTAGCAGGATGGACGATGTTATATTTGCAGGTACGGCAAACAGAAAGTCAAGAGGCATGGCTGAGGTAACGCTTGTGATTGACAACTCGGAGGGAATTTTGCCAATCGAATACAGCGAGGTTGCCATTACAAGACGTATGTATCGCTCCGGTGAAAGCGAATATGCTATAAATAACAATCAGTGTAGAATGAAGGACATAAGGGAGCTTCTCATGGACACAGGCATTGGTGTCGATGGGTATTCTTTGATTGGACAGGGGAAAATTTCAGAGATAATATCAAACAAGAGCGACAGCATCAGAGAGATATTTGAAGAAACCGCAGGTATAGTGAGCTATCGAAGCAAAAAAGCGGAGGCTGAGAGAAAGCTTGCTACAGCAACAGATAATATGGCAAGGGTTACAGATATAATAAACGAGATAGAAAGTCGTATAGACAATTTGAGAGAAGACAGTCAAAAGGCAAGCGAATATCTGACATTAAAGGATAGGAATAAGACTCTTGAGGTAAATATCACTGTAAAAAATATAGAGGATATTTCATCTAAAGCAGAGGCGCTTATAGGCGAGATAAACGAAGTTGCAAAGGAGCTACAGGAGGCGAACGCGCAAAAGGAAGACTTTGATAAAAAGCAAAAGGATTATCAAAGTAAGCTTCAGCAGCTTGAAGAGCAGTCGCAGGCTCTCGACGGCAAGCTGAGGGAATGCATATACGAAGTAAATAAGCTGGCAAACGAAAACAACATCAGCACAGAGCGTTTGACGTCAATACAAAAGGAGGCAGAACGCCTTACAGCTGAGATAGCCGATATACAGGAAAAATCAAACAGAGAAGGGCAAAACGCAAAAGAGCTGTTACTTCAAAAGGAAAAAACGGACGAAGAGTATAATTCTCTAAAAGAGGAGCTTGATAAAGAGGAACTGGCAAATAGGGAAGCACTTTCTGCTTCGGAAACGATTTCATCTGACATAGACAATATGAAAAACGAGCTTTTTGAGCTTTCCACTAAAAAAAGCGGATGGCAGGCGGAAAAGGTAAGCCTTGCAAATCTCTTTGACAGTCTTGAAAAAAATAAAGAAGAGCTCTTGCAGTCGAGCAAGGAGGATGTAAATAGGCAAAAGCTTGCGGAAGACAGTCTTGCTGCGGTTTGCGCAGAGGAAAGCGAAACAAAAAAAGAAATAGATATTTTAAATGGCGAATATGTGAGTCTTGCAGAAGAGCTGAAGCAAGAGGAACAAGGAAAATCCGCTTTCGAAAAAGAAATAGCAAGAGGCGAGATAGAGATAGGTCAAGCGACGGCGCGTAAAAAAGCGATAGAGGAGATGCAAAATAATTACGAGGGCTATAACAACGGCGTCAAATTTGTTATGAAAGAAAGCATAGCAGGTATTCACGGTGTTATAGCGGATATCGTAAATGTGCCTGACGGATATGAACTTGCGATAGAAACAGCACTCGGCGCGACTATGCAAAATATCGTATGCGAAGACGACAGAGCAGCGAAGACGGCGATAACAAAGCTAAAAAATAACAGAGCGGGCAGAGTGACATTTTTACCGATAGCATCGATCAGATCAAGAGGTATACTCGAGGACCCTGCTGCAGAAAAGAGTGCGGGCTTTGAGGGTTATGCGGCAAATATCATAGACTTTGATAAAAGATATAAAGGTATTATGGAAAGCCTTCTTGGCAATGTTGTCATAGTAGACGATATGGACAATGCGACAGCTATGTCAAAAAAGGCAAGGCACGGCATAAAATATGTTACGCTTGACGGCGAGGTGATAAGTACATCAGGAGCAGTTACAGGCGGTAAATATAAGCACAAGAGTGCCAATATATTTGAAAGAAAAAGCGAGATAGAAGCGCTTGAAAAAAACATTTTATCCCTTGAAAAAACGAAGGCTGACAACCAAAACGAGTTAGCTAAAAAGAAAGAGAGGATCGCAGCTCTTATAAAGGAGATAGATTCTAAAAAAGAGCTCTTGCGTGAAAAGGAAATAGCGCTCATGAGCCTTGCAAGCAAACGGGAAATCGCAGAGAAAAATGTGACAGAACTCAAAAAGACGAGTGAGGTTTGGGAGGACTCCCTTAATAATATTGAAGACGAAAAAGCGAAACTGACAGACAAGCTAAATGAGGTCGCTGAGCAGATAAAACGGGCTGAGGAAAAGATAAAGCAAAACGAGAAAAATATTATTTCAGAAACCGAGAAACTCGAAAGCATGTCGGATGATATAAAAAATGCAAACGACAAGATGACAAATGCCAAGATAAGGCTTTCCGCTTGTGAGGGAGAAAAGGAAAAGACAGACAGCCTGCTTCAAATGATAAACAGTACAATTGAGACTTACCAAAGGGATATTTCGACAAAAAATGAAAGATTGAATGCTTTAAGGCAGAGCAAGGAATCTATTGAAAACGATATAAAGACAGGTAGCGACGATATAAAAAATCTCACAGACAGAAAAGAGGAAAGTGAAAAAGCGTTACAGGAGATAAGCGAGAGCAAGGCGGTTTGCATCAAATCCTCAAGCGAGCTCATAAGTGCGGGAGATGAGATAAATAGCAAAATCACACATCTTCAAAACAGAAAATACGAGACAGACATAAAAAGGACGAGATATGAAAGCCAGCTCGAAAATCTAAAAAATAAGCTGTGGGAAGATTTTGAAATATCATATGCGCAGGCACTTGGTATGAGAGAACCGGAGATTGCTATTTCGTCTGCGGTAAAGGAAAACAGGCAGATAAAAAACAGACTGAGAGAGCTTGGCGATGTCAATGTCGGAGCTATTAAGGAATACGAAGAGGTTAGCAAGCGATACGAGTTCTTGACAGAACAAAGAGAGGATATTCAAAAATCCACAGACGAGTTAAACAGTATAATAGCTGATACGGACAAGATTATAAAAAAGAGATTTAAGGAAAGCTTTGAGAGCGTAACATCAAACTTTGAAGAAATCTTTAAAGAATTTTTTGGTGGCGGTCAGGCGAAAATAACGCTTGATAACGAGGATGATCCATTAAATGCAGAGATACAGATAACAGCACAACCACCGGGCAAACAGCTGAAACATATAAATCTTCTTTCCGGTGGAGAAAAGACTATGACCGCGATAGCGCTCATGTTTGCGGTGTTAAAGACTAAACCGACACCTTGCTGTATACTTGACGAGGTCGAAGCTGCACTTGACGACAACAATATACACATATTCGCAAATTACTTAAAGAAATTTGACGATATACAATTTACGCTCATTACACATCAGAAGACAACCATGGAGCATGCGGATGTAATGTACGGAGTGACTATGCCTGAGCGGGGTATCTCAAAGGTATTTTCGCTCAAAATGACAGATGAGCTACCTGTGTAGCGGTCGTAAAATGTAGTGCAGAGGCAATTGGCTGCTCAGAGAGAAAGGCGCTTAGTAAGAGATAGAGAAAGGGAACCAAATGGCTTTAAGAGAGAAAAAAGGATTTTTCGGCAGACTTTCGGAAAAAATAGGAGATGTTATCATAGGCAGAGCTTCTATCGATGAGGAGCTTTTTGACGAGCTCGAGGAGGTCTTGATAACAAGTGATATAGGTATGCAGACTACGCTTTCCATAATTGACGAGCTCAGAGAAAGCGTAAAGTACGAAAACATAACAGCGCCGGAGAATGTTAAAGGCAAGCTAAAGGAGATTATGATAAAGGCTGTTGACAAGGGCGATAGACAAAAGCTATGTGATGACTATCCGCTTGTGATAATGATGATAGGTATAAACGGTGGCGGTAAGACTACAACTATAGGCAAGCTTGCAAATAAGTATAAGAGCGAGGGCAAAAGCGTGTTGCTTGCGGCAGCGGATACTTTTAGAGCGGCGGCGGCAGAGCAGCTCGAGGTTTGGGGCGAGCGAGTAGGCGTAAATGTCATAAAGCATAAGGAGGGAGCAGACCCGTCGGCAGTCTTGTTTGATGCTGCAAGGGCGGCAAAGGCAAGAAATGTAGATGTACTCATATGCGATACGGCAGGCAGGCTTCAGACAAAGAAAAATTTGATGGATGAGCTCAAAAAGATGAACAAAATTCTTTCGAACGAATTCCCGGAGGCTTCGAGAGAAACATTATTAGTGCTCGATGCGACAACAGGCAAAAATGCTGTTTCACAGGTAAAGGAGTTTGGAGAGACAGCAGATATAAGCGGTGTAGTTCTTACAAAGCTTGATGGTACGGCAAAGGGCGGTATAGTTATAACGATAGCTGACGAGTTCGACATACCGGTCAAGCTCGTTGGAGTAGGTGAAGCGATAGAGGATCTTGAGGTCTTTGAACCAAGCTCGTTTATAGGAGGCATTTTCGATGAGTAAACCACTTGTAGCGGTAGTCGGCAGACCAAATGTCGGTAAGTCGACTTTTTTTAACAGAATAGTAGGAAGGCGTGTTGCGATAGTTGAGGACACCCCGGGTGTTACAAGGGACAGGATATATGCCGAGGCGGAATGGCAAAATATACATTTTGCTTTGATAGATACAGGCGGTATTGAGCCTAAAAATGCGGAAGTCATACCTGCACAGATGAGAGCACAAGCTGAAATCGCCATGGATACAGCCGATGTAATCTTATTTATGGTAGACGGCAAGGATGGATTGACAAGTGACGACAAGGAAGTTGCAGGCATGCTCAGAAAAACAGGTAAGCCAACGGTGCTTGCCGTAAACAAAGTGGACACATCTGAACTGCCTGATGACTTTTATGATTTTTATGAGCTTGGCATGGGAGAGCCCGTTGCGATATCATCGGCAAATATGCTTGGCATGGGGGATATTTTAGACCTCATAGTCGAAGCATTCCCTAGCGGTGCGGACATAGAGGAAGATGAAAGTATAAAGATTGCGGTCATAGGGAAGCCGAATGTCGGCAAGTCATCTCTTGTGAACGCATTGACAGGCGAAAATAGGGTTATAGTTTCCGATATTGCGGGTACGACGAGAGATTCGATAGATACTCCGTTTGAGTACGATGGCGAAAAATATACGCTCATCGATACGGCAGGTATCAGACGAAAAAACAAAATAAACGAGAATATCGAAAAATACAGCATTATAAGAGCCGTTGCCGCTATAGAGCGTTGCGATGTGTGCCTTCTTATGATAGATGCAGACGAGGGCATCACGGAACAGGACAAAAAGATTGCAGGCGTTGCTCACGAAGCGGGTAAAGGCATTGTGGTAGTCGTAAACAAGTGGGATCTTATCGATAAGGACAGCAATACCATAAACGAATTCCAAAAGCAGATAGAAAACGAATTGACATTTATGTCGTATGCACCGAGCGTATTTATCTCGGTAAAGGAAAAGCAGAGAGTAAAAAATGTTATGGATATTGCAAAGGCGGTTGCCGAAAACAGGGCGATGAGAGTGCCGACAGGTCAGCTGAATTCGCTTGTTTCGGATGCGATATTGATGAAACAGCCACCATCTGACAAGGGCAAGAGACTAAAAATTTACTATGCTTCGCAGGTCGGAGTCAAGCCACCGTTATTTTCGTTTAAGGTCAATAAAAGACAGCTCATGCATTTTTCGTATGCGAGATATCTGGAAAACAGGATTAGAGAAGCATATAACTTTGAGGGCACATCTATAAAATTCGTATTTAGAGAAAAGGGAGAAAAACAGGATGTATAACGGAATTGGTCTGCTTGGTATCGGCACGGGAGATACGGCATACTGGTTGATGGCAATAATAGCGATTATAGCGGCATATCTCATAGGTAACATTTCACCTGCGATACTGATAGGCAGGGCGCACGGTATAGACATAAAAAAAGAGGGAAGCGGTAATGCCGGTACTACAAATGTACTTCGCGTACTTGGCAAGAAGGCCGCAATTGCAACGCTGATAATAGATATATTAAAGGGCAGCGTGGCAGTAGTGCTTGCGGGCGTTTTGTGCGGTAACGAAGTTGCACAGCTTTGCGTGCTTGCCGTATTTGCAGGTCATGTATGGCCGATATTTTTTAAATTTAAAGGTGGTAAAGGAGTTGCTACAGCGTTCGGTGCGCTGACTGCATATATACCCCTTATGGGACTTACGGCACTTTTGATAGTTGCGATAGGTGTTGCTATATCAAGACGCATGTCTTTTGGCTCATTGCTTGGAGCGTTGACGTTTCCGGCTGTAGCATATTTTTATGATAAGACATTTGTGCCTATTGGCACCGTATTGGCGATTTTGATTTTGATAAAGCATGCGGGCAATATAAAAAGGTTGTTAAAAGGTGAAGAACCAAAACTTGGGTCAAAGAAAAAGGAAATTCGAGAAGACATATAATTTAAAATTAAAAGGGAAAAAGCAACATGCGAAAACAAAAAATAGGAGTTATAGGTGCAGGGAGCTGGGGTACGGCACTTGCAACAGTCCTTTCAGAAAAAGAAAATGATATAACTGTTTGGGCGAGAAACGAAAAACAAGCAGGCGACATGGCAGCGCATAGAGAAAATAGGAAGTATCTGCCGGGTATCAAGCTAAGAGAAAATATAACAATAACAAATGAGATAGACAAGGCTGTGAGAGATGCTGATTATTTGCTTTTTACAGTACCGACGCAAGCATTTAGAAATACGCTAAAAAATGCAGTGCCACATATGAAAGATGATGTGATCGTTATAAACGCCGCAAAGGGAATAGAGGACGAAACATACCTGAGACTTTCTCAGGTGGCAGACGAGATAGTGCCTAATATAACAAAGGACAAATATGCCGTTATATCCGGCCCAAGTCATGCAGAGGAGGTCGCAAAAAGACTTCCGACAACGGTAGCGATAGCAGGAGTAAATATGCAGACTGCAAAAAATGTGCAGGAGCTTTTCTTTACGGATCGCTTTAGGACATATGTGCAGGACGATGTAGTCGGTGTTGAGCTCGGAGGTGCACTGAAAAATATCATTGCACTAGGTGCAGGCATTTCCGATGGCATGAAATTCGGCGACAACGCAAAGGCGGCACTTATGACAAGAGGCTTGACTGAAATTGCAAGACTCGGCGAAGAGCTCGGGGCAAAAAAGGAAACCTTTTTGGGACTTGCAGGCGTTGGCGATTTGATAGTAACATGTACATCAATGCACAGCAGAAACAGACGTTGTGGTATACTCATCGGAGAGGGATATAGCGTAGATGAAGCGGCAAAAAAAATAGGCATGGTGGTGGAAAGCGTATTTACTACTAAGGCGGCATACGGACTTTCAAAAAAGCACGGTGTAGAGATGCCTATTACGGAAAAGATATTTGAAATAATACAGGGCAAAATTGATGCCAAGGAGGCGGTCGAGGCTCTGATGGGAAGAGAAAAAAAGCATGAAAAAATTTAACATACAAACGCTCGGATGTCAGATGAACGAGCGTGACAGCGAAACGCTGGCAGGTATGCTGACAGAGCTCGGGTATGAGCAAACGAGCGATAAAAAGGACGCTGATATAGCGATAATAAACACATGCAGCGTGCGTGACAATGCAGATAAGAGATTTTACGGCATGCTCGGACAGCTAAAAAAGCTAAAGGAAAAAAATCCGCAATTTATAGCTTGTGTTTGCGGATGTATGATGCAACAGCAACATGTTATCGACACGGTAAAGGAAAAATATCCGTGGGTGGATATCATATTCGGAACACATAATATTCATAAATTCCCCGATTTGCTTGCAAGTGTTATATCGGAGAAAAAGAGACAGATTGAGATATGGGAAGACGGCGGAGAAATTGTTGAGGGACTTCCGTCAAAGAGACTATATAAGCATAAGGCCTTTGTAAATATTATGTTTGGCTGTAACAACTTCTGCACATATTGTATCGTGCCCTACACAAGAGGCAGAGAGCGTAGCAGAGCTCCGGAAGATATAATAGCTGAGATAAAAAAACTCGTCGCAGATGGTGTAAAGGAAGTCACCTTGCTCGGTCAAAATGTCAATTCGTACAAAGGAGCTTATAAAGGGGCTCATAATGAAGCTTCGCATGAGGAGGAAATAATAAACTTCGCAGAGCTACTTCACATGGTAAATGATATAGAAGGACTTGAGCGTATAAGGTTTATGACTTCGCACCCAAAGGACTTGTCGGACGAGCTGATAGATGCGTATAAAACTTGCGATAAGCTATGTAGCTACTTTCACTTGCCGGTACAATCGGGCAATGACAACATTCTAAGGAGGATGAACAGGCATTACACGAGAGAGGGTTATATAAGGCTTGTAAAAAAGCTGAGAGAAGCAAGAGCTGATATAGCCATTTCAACCGATATAATAGTGGGCTTTCCCGGAGAGACGGAGGAAGAGTTTGAGGATACACTGAGCCTTGTTGAGGAGGCTTGCTTTGACAGTGCCTTTACATTTTTGTATTCCAAGAGAAAAGGAACACCTGCCGAAAATTATGACGATCAGATAACAGAAGAGGTAAAACATGAGAGGTTTAACAGGCTTGTAGAGGAAGTAAACCGTTGTAGTGCCAAACAAAATGCAAAATTTGTGGGAAGTGAGTGCCAAGTGTTAGTCGAGGGCACAAGCAAGAGTGACAAAGAGTTTTTGACAGGCAGAAGCTCACAAAACAAGATAGTAAACTTTGCAGGAGATCGCTTGCTCATAGGCAAGACGGTGACGGTGAAAATCGTTGATGCAAATACATTTAGTTTGATTGGAGAACTCGTATAGGCTTTAAGCTTAGCATTTGCAGGGTTTGCATAATAACAGTAATTATTGACAAAAAAATTAGCATATCATAAAATTATAGTACTTGATTAACATGAGAAAAATGGAGGGTAATATGTCAACGAAGAAAATGAAAACGATGGATGGTAACACCGCAGCTGCATATGTATCTTATGCTTTTACGGATGTTGCAGCCATATATCCGATTACACCATCTTCTCCAATGGCAGAAGTTGTCGATGACATGGCGGCACACGGTGAAAAAAATATATTCGGACAGGAAGTAAAGGTTGTTGAAATGCAGTCAGAGGGCGGAGCTGCGGGAGCTGTACACGGCTCACTTGCCGCAGGAGCTCTTACTACAACATATACTGCGTCTCAAGGACTTTTGTTGATGGTTCCAAATATGTATAAGATAGCAGGAGAATTACTCCCAGGAGTATTTCATGTAACAGCAAGGACACTTGCAACACATGCGCTTTGTATATTCGGCGATCACGGAGATGTTATGGCTACAAGACAGACAGGCTTTGCGTTACTATGCTCATCGTCTGTACAGGAAGTTATGGACCTTGCAGGAGTTGCTCATCTTGCGGCAATCAAAGGCAGAGTGCCGTTCTTACATTTCTTTGACGGCTTTAGAACTTCACATGAAATACAAAAAATAGAAGTTATAGATCATAAGGATTTGGCAAAGCTCTGTGATATGGATGCAGTACAAAGGTTTAGGGACAATGCACTAAATCCTGAGCATCCTGTTATCAGAGGTACTGCACAAAACCCTGATATATTCTTTCAGGCAAAGGAAGCTTGCAAACCGTATTATGAAGCACTTCCAAAGGTAGTAGAAGAATACATGGACGAAATAGGCAAGCTTACAGGCAGAAAGTACAAACTGTTTGATTATGTCGGAGCACCTGATGCGGAGCATGTAATTATAGCTATGGGATCTGTCTGCGAAACAGTAGAAGAAACACTAAAACCGCTTCTTGAAAAAGGAGAAAAGGTTGGACTTATAAAGGTAAGGCTTTACAGACCTTGGGCGCCTGAATACCTAAAAAAGGTTATGCCAAAGAGCGTAAAGAAAATTGCTGTGCTTGACAGGGCAGAAGAGCCGGGTGCTATGGGCTCGCCTCTATATATGGATGTTAAGACTATGTACAGCGACGAAAAAGATGCACCTGAGATTGTAGGTGGTGTATACGGACTTGGTTCAAAGGATACAACACCGGGTCAGATTGTAGCTGTATACGACAATCTAAAACAGGCTAAACCAAAGAACCAGTTTACAATCGGTATCGTAGACGATCTAAACAAGACTTCACTTAAAACCGTAGATATCGCAACTGAGCCTGAGGGCACAGTAAGATGTAAGTTCTGGGGACTTGGCTCAGACGGTACAGTAGGCGCAAATAAGCAGGCTATCAAGATTATCGGCGACAATACAGATATGTATGCTCAGGGATATTTTTCATATGACTCGAAAAAATCAGGAGGTATCACAGTATCTCACTTGAGATTCGGTAAAAATAAGATTCAGTCCACATATTTGATTACAGAAGCTGACTTTATTGCATGCCACAATCAGGCATATGTACATCAGTATGACTTACTTAGAGGCCTTAAAAAGGGCGGTACATTTGTACTAAACTGCGTTTGGGATGAAAAGGAGCTTGATGAGCATTTGCCTGCAAGCATGAAAAAATACATGGCAGAAAACGACATCAACTTTTACATCATAAATGCGACAGATATCGCACAGGAAATCGGACTTGGCAACAGGATCAATATGATCATGCAGTCGGCATTCTTTAAGCTGGCAAATGTTATTCCTCTTGATGATGCGACAAAATATCTCAAGGAGTCAATCGTAAAGGCTTACGGCAAAAAGGGTGAAAACATCGTAAAGATGAACCAGGATGCCGTAGAAAAAGGTATTACAAATGTACGCAAGATAGAAATTCCTGCTTCTTGGAAGGACGCAAAGGACGAAAAGAAGAAGGGCGAGAAGCTGCCTGAATTCATTGAAAAGGTGCTTGTGCCTATGAACAGACAGGAGGGCGATGACCTGCCTGTAAGCGTATTTAAGGATATGGCAGACGGTACATTCCCATCAGGCACAGCAGCGTATGAAAAGAGAGGCGTTGCGGTAGATGTACCTGTTTGGGACAAGGATAGCTGTATACAGTGTAACCAGTGTTCATTTATCTGCCCTCATGCAGCAATAAGGCCTGTTTTGTTGACAGATGATGAGCTAAAGAAAGCACCTGATAAGCTTGAAGCTGTAGATGCAAAAGGCAAGGGCTATGAGGACTTTAAGTACAGAATGCAGGTTTCACCTCTTGACTGCTTAGGATGTGGCAACTGTGCAGACATTTGTCCGGCACCGCAAAAGGCGCTAAAGATGATACCGCTTGGCGATGCACTTGAGCAGGCAGACGATGCTGTTAACTGGGAGTATGCTATGAAGCTTCCTATCAGAGATGACATTACATCAAAAGCAACAGTTAAGGGTTCGCAGTTTGCTAAGCCATACTTTGAATTTTCAGGAGCTTGCGCAGGCTGTGGAGAAACTCCTTACATCAAGGTTGTAACTCAACTATTTGGCGACAGAATGATGATTGCAAACGCAACAGGCTGTTCATCTATTTGGGGAGCATCGGCACCATCGATGCCATATACAGTGGACGAAAACGGCAGAGGACCTTCATGGGCAAACTCGCTGTTTGAGGACAATGCAGAGTACGGTCTTGGAATGGCATCCGGCGTAGTCCAGATGAGAAACAAGATAACAGATGCTATGAATAAGCTTGTAAAGGAAACAAGCGACAGCAAGCTAAAAGAGGCATGTGAAACTTGGTTAGCAAATAAGGACGACGGCGAAAATTCAAGAAAGTACAGCGAGGCGGTGCTAAAGGCCCTTGACGATGCTAAGCTTTCTGGAAAGGAAAAAGAGCTCGCGAAGGATATCATGGATAAAAAGGATTTCTTAGTTAAAAAATCCATTTGGTGTGTCGGCGGAGATGGCTGGTCATATGACATCGGATACGGTGGACTTGATCATGTGCTTGCTTCGGGCGAAGATATCAATGTGCTCGTATTTGATACAGAGGTTTACTCAAATACAGGAGGACAGGCTTCAAAGGCAACTCCAACTTCGGCTGTGGCTAAGTTTGCGGCATCAGGCAAAAAGACAAAGAAAAAGGATCTTGGTATGATGGCTATGAGCTATGGCTATGTATACGTTGCACAGGTAGGTATGGGTGCAGATAAAAATCAATTTATCAAAGCGATCAAAGAAGCAGAAAGCTATAATGGCCCATCGATAGTTATATGCTATGCTCCTTGTATCAACCACGGTATAAAAAAGGGTATGGGCAAGGCTCAGGAAAACATAGCTGATGCTGTAAATAGCGGATACTGGCAGCTGTACAGATACAATCCGGAGCTTGAAAAAGAGGGAAAGAATCCATTCATCTTGGATTCTAAGGAGCCAACAGAAAGCTTCAGAGATTTCATCATGGGACAGGTAAGATATAACTCGCTTGTAAAGGAATTCCCGGATGCTGCAGAAGCTCTCTTTGAAAAGCTCGAAAGTGAAGCTAAGGGTAGATACGAAAAGTATAAAAAATTAGCTGAGCAATAGAAAAAATATATAAAAGTATATTAAAACAGTACACTTTATCAAGAAAAAGCGATTTTGCAAATTTTCGCAAAATCGCTTTCTTGACATCAGGTGACACAATTGTTATAATATCAATGTAAAAAGATATACAGTGAATGAGCATTCGGCTTAAATAACATAGCTTTCTTTCTTATTCACATTTCATATACCTAAGAGCTGTGAAGGTTGATCCTAACAGCTTTTTGGTTTTTATGGACAAAGAAGTAAACTAATTTTATCAAGTTTACTATTGAACCGATCATAACAAGGGTATATAATTATATGTGTAGTGGGAACTACTATTCATAAAAAAGCCACAACAAAAACATAACTAGTTTTAACATGCAGTAATAATTAACTCCCTAAAAGGCAGATGGCAGGTAGCCATCTGCCTTTTGCTTTGATAACACGAAAAAGGACAAAATCCAAATTGGGCGTCTATAAGGCACAAAACGCGCAGTGGACGGTTCAATCGTTATATGTTACTATAATGCTATAGTGTAATAAAGGGGAATTGTAATATGAATAAACAAGCTAAAATAGCACTTATTTCAATACTTTCTGCAGTACTGGGTGCTTTGTCTTGCGCACTAATCTGGCTCATTTTAAAAATTATGAATATAGGGATAGATTTCTTATGGGTTTTTTTACCGAAAAAGCTAGGTATGACTGATAATTTTGCATATATTATGACAGTTACAGTTGTTGGGGGGATTATCATAGGACTTTGGCAAAAGAAATTTGGACTTTTGCCGGAGGAATTACCGGAGGTGATGGGAAGAGTAAAACGAGAGGGGACTTACCCTTACAGCAATTTGCACATCATCACTATTTCGGCTCTTTTGCCACTAATCTTTGGCGGAATAATAGGACCGGAGGCAGGACTTACGGGCATCATTGCAGGACTGTGTTGTTTTGTGGGTGATCAACTGAGATATAAGGGGGATGAACTTGCAACATTGACACAAAGTGGTATTGCCGCAGCTCTTGGAGTTATTTTTAATGCCCCTCTTTTTGGCGTAGTACGAAATATCGGTATTGATATAGACGAAGAAAAAAAGGAACAGCCTCGTAAAAGGCTTGTTAGCAAGCCAATACGCATATTTATTTATTGCATGGGTGCGGCAGGTGGCATAGGTGCATTTGCGTGGCTTGGAACAATATTTGGAGGTGGAGCGGGACTGCCACGCTTTGCGGCTGAGCATACGATTAGCTGGAAACAATGGGTGTGGTTTTTAGGCATAGTGGCAGTTGCTGCTATTCTTGGTATGTGTTTTATGATTTTTGAAAAATTCGCGCTTAAAATCGGCGACATACTTAAAAATTACAGAATTCTTTCGTGCGTTATAGCAGGCACATTGATAGCGGTAGGAATATATTTTTTACCACTTTCGGCATTTTCGGGCGAGCATGAAATGAGCGACTTGATGGCGACTTGGACGGAATATTCCGCACTGATTTTAATATTGACGGCATTGGTAAAAATGTTTTTAGTCAACATCTGTGTAGGCATGGGTTGGAGAGGAGGTACGATATTTCCTCTGATATTTTCTGGCGTGACAGCCGGATATGCGTTTGCTGCGGTCACCGGCATAGATCCTATATTTGCAGTTGCGGCTATGTCATCAGGTGTATATGGATATATCAGTAGGAAGCCGGTTATGACGGTTGCAGTGCTACTTCTATGTTTCCCGCTTGTGTACATCTTACCTTTAATAGGAGCAGCGCTTATCGCATCAAAGATACCAATTCCAAAGGCAATACAAGGTGAAAATATTGCGTAAATAAAAGGATTCGAGCAATACTCGAATCTCTTTTTGTATCTATGGAGTTTATTTTTTATTCTCTTCCTTTTTTGTATTTTTCAATGTCAAAGGGCTTTCTCTTTGCGATAGGCACAAATTCCTTTTCCTTAGAAACGCCGATATATGCAGGCCTGATAAGTTTATTGCCTGTCGAAAGCTCTTCGATCCTGTGAGCTGCCCAGCCGGATAATCTTGCAAGTGCAAAAAGCGGAGTAGCTATGTCATGCGGAATGTTTAAAAGAGTATATACAAGTCCGGAATAAAGATCTACATTTGCGCACATAGTCTTTTTAACGCCGTGTACCTGTTCATACAAATCGCATGTGCGTTCTTCGATGTACTCGCATAACAGATAATCCTCCATATGATTTGCATTTTGCGCCAGTTTTTGTGCAAGGCCTTTTAAAAGCTTTGCTCTCGGATCCGAGACGGTATATACGGCATGCCCCATACCGTAAATCAGCCCTGTCCTGTCGTTTGCCTCTTTTTTCAAAACCTTTATCAAATATTCGTCGACAGCCTTATGGTCGGTTGTATCAGAAACATTTTCCTTTAAATCCTGTATCATGCGAATAACTTTGATGTTTGCACCGCCATGCTTTGGCCCTTTTAAAGAACCGATTGCTGCCGAAATTGCCGAGTATGTATCTGTACCGGATGATGATACAAGATGTATAGTAAATGCGGAGTTGTTACCGCCACCGTGCTCTGCATGAAGTATCAAGCAAGTATCAAGGCACTTTGCTTCAAGGTCTGTATATTTGCCGTCCGGTCGTAGCATTCGCAATATATTTTCTGCTGTGCTAAGCTCAGGCAATGGATTTCTGATATGAAGAGTTCTGTTATCAAAGTATGAGCGTTTTGCTTGGTATGCGTATGCGAGCAATGCAGGAAAGTAACCTATAAGGTCAATCGATTGCCTTAGCACATTCATTATGCTTGTGTCTTCCGGATTTTCATCATACGAATACAAAGCTAAAACAGACCTCGCAATTTTATTCATTACATTTTTTGAAGGAGTCGACCAAATCATGTTGCGCTCAAAGTCATGAGGAAGTTCACGCTTGTTGCCGATATAATGCTTAAAGGATTCGAGCTGAGCTGTTGTAGGTAATTCACCGAATATCAAAAGATAAGTGATTTCCTCAAAGCCAAATCGATCTTCAGCGATGTAATTGTGGACAAGATCTTGGATTTCGTAGCCACGATAAAATAGTTTACCCTCTGTCGGAATCTTATTTTTAGCTTCGTCTATCTCATATCCCTTTACAACACCTATGTTGGTCAGACCTACAACGACACCGGTACCATTTGCATTTCTAAGACCTCTCTTTACATCATATTTTTCGTAAAGAGCCGAATCAATATGGTTTATAGTTTCGAGTTGCTTTGCCATCGGTTCCAAGAAAGCCTTTGGAATATTAGACGGTGTTAGCTCGCCCGGTGTCACTTTATTTCCAAATAAATTAAATATCATAAACCCCTCCTTAGAGTTAGTTGTTTTTCATAAAACTCACTGCTGTGTGAGCGATAACTGCACTACTGATTATACCAAAAAAGTTGCAACAAAGCTATAATGAGGTATATAATAAATTGCTTATGCAAAAAAAACTTATGTGAGCATATAAGAAAGCTTTTCATAAGGAGGAAGCAAGGGAAATTATAGAGGGAAAGCATTATTACATGTGGGAGAGAAAAGAAGTCAAGTTTTTGGCGCGACAAAACCTAAAGCACAACTATTGGCGTTTGGTCGGAGTTGCCATACTGATGGCATTTTTAATAAGCGGTCTTAGGTTTAATATTAATTTTGATTTCGCACAGACGACGGATGCCGTTGGAGAGTTAGCATCCGGAAAGATATCAACCGTAACAAACGCACAGATAGTGGATGACTGGCTTCAAGCAAGACAAACCGTTAACGAGTATAAGGATGGCGATGCATTAAAAAAGATGGGCGAGCATTATACGCCGACAAAGGGCTTGTTTTCCAGATTTTACAATAGTATTACGAGCGCACAATCATTTTTATACGGGTTTTTAAATGCGACAAATACGATAGTATTTAAGGGCAAGATCACAGAAGGTGTTGTGATGTACGCCGGCTCCGTTTTGCTACTGTTATTTACATTTTTTATAGTAAATGTATTGATCGTCGGACAATCGAGATTTGTGCTCGAAAGCCGAACATTTTATGACACCAAAATATCTAAGATTGTATTTGTTTGGCGAGTAGGATGTTGGCGCAAAACGGTATTTACAATGTTCAAAAAGACGGTATATCAGCTTTTGTGGAGCCTCACAATTGTGGGGATATTTATAAAATATTATTCATATAAGATGATACCGTATATTTTGGCGGAAAACCCACATGTGACAAGTAAGCAAGCGTTTGCAATGTCTCGCGATATGATGAAGGGCAATAAGTTCAAAACTTTTAAGATAGATCTTTCGCTTATAGGATGGCATATGCTCTCTTTTTTGACATTCGGTCTTGTGAGAGTTATGTTTCTAAATCCATATATAGATACAATATATGCTGAGCTATATGCACAGCTTAGAGAAGAGGCGATTGAAAGCAAAAAAGAATACGCGATTCATTTTAACGATGAGCAGTTATTCAGTGAGATAACAGATGGTACATATCCATATGAGCTGTATCCCGGCTATATAGGGAATGCCAAAAAGTGGATACGTGCTGATTATCATAGGAACTATTCCATTTCGTCAATAATTCTTTTGTTCTTTACATTTTCCATGTTTGGCTGGGTATGGGAAGTTCTGCTTCACCTGTTTAATGACGGTGTATTTGTAAATAGGGGCACGATGCTTGGCCCTTGGCTGCCGATATATGGCGTAGGCGGAGTGTTGATAGTATTGCTTTTAAAACGATTTGCAGATAAACCACTATTGCTTTTTATATTGGCGGTGGTACTCTGCGGAATAGTTGAATATACAACAGCTTGGTTCTTATGGGAACGCTATCACACAAAATGGTGGGATTATAGCGGTTACTTCCTAAATATACAAGGAAGAATTTGTGCGGAAGGCCTTTTGACGTTCGGACTTGGAGGACTGGGCTTTGTATACTTGCTTGCACCTGTGTGTGATGAGCTTTTTAAGAAAATACCAAAGAAGACAAAAACGGCACTTTGTGCAGTATTATTGACTTTATTTGCCGCGGACAAAATTTATTCGGGCATCCATCCAAATACAGGAGAGGGTATAACTGATTATCCGGGTAGCACAGCTAAAGCAGTAACAGAAGAAAACAATGGTAGTTAAAAATAGACAAAACAAAGGGGAAAAGATGTTTAAATTAGCAGAATATATAAAACCTAATTTCGATGATAAAAAATTTATAGATGCAAAAGATGCTATTTTCAAGCCGGCGCCAAAGGACAAGGTTGCGCCTAAAAACTTCCATGTAATGTCTATATTCCCTGAATATTTTAAAATAGACGGTAAGTGGGTTTTGGCAGAGGAAAGCCGAATGGATTGCGTGCCCGTAAATGAAAATGGCGTTATAAGGGTTAAGGAATTCAGAAACCTAAAAAAAGGTGAGCTTGTAGCAGTCGGCAGGAAAGAAAACGCTGAAGAAGGTATCTATGTGCATATAGATTGTTTTAAGGATTCTGCGCAAGATGATATAAAAGAAATAAACGCATTTACATTTAGGCAAGGCAGGACGAGAGAAACAGGCTTTAGCCATGATTATGATGAACTTGCGAAGCTTTTGGAGTACGAAAAGCAGAACGGCGGATATGTCGTATGGGTTATGGGACCTGCGTGCTCGTTTGATGCGGAGGCAAGGAAGAACTTTGCAAAGCTTGTGGATAATGGGTATGTAAATGCTCTTCTTGCGGGCAATGCTTTAGCGACACATGATCTCGAAGGCGCATATCTTGGAACAGCGCTTGGTGCCGATATAAAAACTCAGGAGTGTATACCAAACGGACATTATCATCACTTGGACACTATAAACAGCGTTCGTGAGGCAGGCTCTATCAAAGAGTTTATCGAGAAAAATAATATTGATAATGGCATAGTAGAAGCATGTGTGAGGAACAAAGTGCCTATGGTTTTGACAGGCTCTATAAGAGATGACGGACCACTCCCTGAGGTGCTTGCAGATGTATATGCCGGGCAGGACGAGATGAGAGCTCATATTAGAAAGGCTACGACGGTGATAGGTATTGCAAGCGTGCTTCATACTATTGCGACAGGCAATTTGACACCTATGTACCGAGTTCTCGGAGAAGATATAAGACCGATTTATTTTTATATGGTAGATACTTCCGAATTTGCCGCAAATAAATTATCGGATAGAGGGAGCCTGTCTGCGAAAGGGATAGTCACAAACGCACAGGATTTTATAAAAAATATCATAGTAAGATTAAAGCTATAATGATGTGATAGAAATGAATCAAGATAATTTAGACAAAAGGTTTAAAGTTGTATCAGAATATTTGCCAACAGGAGATCAACCGCAAGCAATCGAAAAACTTGCTAGCGGTGTTTTTGTTGGCAAAAAAGCTCAAACGCTTATGGGGGTAACGGGTTCAGGCAAGACCTTTACCATGGCAAAGCTGATCGAAAAGGTGCAAAAACCGACGCTTGTCATAAGTCACAATAAAACGCTGGCTGCACAGCTTCATGGCGAGTTCAAGGAGTTCTTTCCTGATAATGCGGTAGAATATTTCGTATCATATTATGATTATTATCAGCCGGAGGCGTATGTGCCGTCGACTGATACATACATAGAAAAGGATTCTGATATAAACGATGAGATAGATAAGCTCAGGCACTCGGCGACGGCTGCGCTTGCAGAACGCAAAGATGTTATAATAGTGGCATCCGTATCGTGTATATATGGTCTTGGTTCACCTTTTGATTATGAAAATCAAATGCTTTCATTACGCGTAGGAATGGAAAAACCGCGAGAGGAAATATTAAGGAAGCTTGTAGATATAAGCTATGACAGAAATGATATCGCATTTGAGAGAGGCACATTTCGTGTGAGAGGCGATACAATTGATATCTTCCCGGCAGGTGCAGAACAGGCTGTGAGAGTGGAACTTTTTGGGGATGAAGTAGAGAGTATCAAGGAAATAAATCCGCTCACAGGTGAAATTTTGGGCATAAGAAATCATGTTGCCGTATATCCTGCATCGCATTATGTGACAAGTGAAGAAAATATGCAAAAGGCACTTAAAGGTATTTCAAAAGAGCTTGACGAGCGTGTTTTGCAATTTCAAAGGGAAGGAAAACTTCTTGAGGCACAGCGGATAGAGCAGCGTACGAGATATGATATAGAAATGCTTAGAGAAATAGGGCGTTGCAAGGGAATAGAAAATTATTCGAGGCATTTAAATGATTTGTCTCCGGGCACAAAGCCATATACTCTCATAGATTACTTTCCTGATGATTTTTTAATAATAATAGACGAGTCACATGTTATGTTACCTCAGCTTAGGGCGATGTATGCAGGCGACCGTTCACGAAAAAGCTCGCTTGTTGACTATGGATTTAGGCTTCCGTCGGCACTCGACAACAGACCGTTGAAGTTTGAGGAATTTGAAGAGCTTGTAAATCAGATAATTTATGTTAGTGCCACGCCGGGCGAATACGAGAAAAATCAGTCGGGAGGCATATCGGCAGAACAGATAATAAGACCGACAGGACTTTTAGATCCGGAGATAGAGGTTGTGAAAAGCGAGGGACAGATTGACCATCTTATTTCGGAGATAAATAAGGAAACGGAAAAAAACAATAAGGTTTTAGTGACTACGCTGACTAAGAAGATGGCAGAGGCACTGACCGATTATTTAAGCGAGGCGGGTGTGCGCGTGCGATATTTGCACAGCGAGATAGATACGCTCGAACGGCTTGAAATAATAAGAGATTTGCGCATGGATAAATTTGATGTACTTGTCGGTATCAATCTTTTGAGAGAGGGCCTTGATATACCTGAGGTCAGCCTTGTAGCTATACTTGATGCAGACAAGCAAGGATTTTTACGAAATGAGACATCGCTAATACAGACGGTCGGTCGTGCTGCGAGGAATGCAAACGGCAGAGTTATAATGTATGCTGATGAGATAAGCTCTGCGATGCAAAAGACGATAGATGAAACAAAGCGAAGAAGAGATAAGCAAAAAAAATACAATGATGAACACGGCATCGTGCCAAAGACTATACAAAAATCAGTGCGTGATGTCATAGAAGCGACAAAGCCTGTAGAGGAGAATTTATCGGATAAAAAGCCTGTCGAGATGACTAAAAGGGAGCTAAAGGATTATCTAAAGAAGCTTGAGGCGGAAATGAAAAAATCCGCAGCGGAGCTAAACTTCGAACGAGCGGCTATGCTTAGAGATATGGTTTTCGAGTATAAGTCAAAATTGTAGGGTAATTGCGAGGAGAAAATGCAAAAGGATTTAATAATAAAGGGAGCAAATGAGAATAATTTAAAAAATGTAGATCTTGTTATTCCGAGAGATAAATTTGTGGTATTTACAGGCTTGTCAGGCTCGGGTAAAAGCTCACTTGCTTTTGATACAATTTATGCAGAGGGACAGCGAAGATACGTTGAGAGCTTGTCGGCATATGCAAGGCAGTTCTTAGGGCAGATGGAAAAACCGGATGTCGAATACATAGAGGGGCTTTCGCCTGCAATTTCAATCGATCAAAAGACGACGAGCAAAAACCCGAGATCTACGGTTGGCACTGTGACGGAGATACACGATTATTTGAGACTTTTGTATGCGAGAATAGGTATACCGCACTGTCCGATATGCAAAAGGGAAATAAGCTCTCAAACGGTGGATCAGATAGTAGATGCACTTATGGCTTTTGGCGAAAAGACAAGGCTTACCGTTATGGCCCCGGTTGTAAGGCAGAGAAAGGGTACTCACGAAAAAATTCTAGAGAGAATACAAAAGGAGGGCTTTACAAAGGTCAGGGTCGACGGTGAGATATATGCAGTTGGCGAGGACGAAATAAAGTTAGAAAAGACATATAAGCATACGATAGAAATTGTAACCGACAGGATAATAGTCAGAAACGGAGCAGAGCAGAGGATAGCAGAGGCATGTGAGCTTGCTATATCGCACGGTGAGGGACTTTGCAAAGTGCTCGTTTCAAAGGACGGAGTGTCTGCGGAAAAGACATTTTCTACACTTTTTGCTTGCCCTGAACATGGCGTTAGTATAGAGGAAATGGAGCCACGCACATTTTCGTTTAACAGTCCGTTTGGTGCTTGTCCTGAGTGTAATGGTCTTGGCTTTTTGCAACAGATAGATCCGCAGCTTTTGATAGAGGATGATTCGCTCAGCATATATGACGGTGTTTTCGGAAAAGTTTTTGCATCTATGGACGACGGCAGATTTTATAGGCAGATGATAGATGCTTTAACAGCCGAATACGACGCGGATGTATATACTCCTTTTCGCGAGCTCCCGAAAAAATTGCAGCATGAGTTGTTATATGGTACAAATGGCAGGGAGATTGCATATGATTATGTAAGTCGCACGACAGGGATCCTTTCCCATAGGCGCGATGCTTTCGAGGGTGTAATTCCAAATCTTGAGCGTAGATTTATGCAGACGGATTCGGATTTTATGAAAGAAAAGATAAAAAAATATATGACGGAGGCGACTTGTCCGAAATGTCACGGCAAAAGGCTAAAGGATGAGGTGCTTGCCGTGACGGTAGGCGGAAAGAATATCGCCGAACTTTCTGATTTGTCGATTGCGGATGCGAAGGAGTTTATAGATAGCCTTGTGCTTTCCGAAAAGGAGCAGACGATAGCACGGCAAATAGTAAAGGAAATAAATGCAAGATTGCAGTTCTTGATAGATGTGGGACTCGATTATCTGACGCTTTCGAGGGCTTCGGCAACATTGTCGGGCGGTGAGTCGCAGAGGATAAGGCTTGCAACACAGATAGGCTCAAGCCTCGTCGGAGTTTTATATATTTTAGATGAGCCGAGTATCGGACTTCATCAAAAGGATAATGACAAATTGCTTGCATCGCTTCGAGGACTTACGGAGATCGGAAATACATTGATTGTAGTGGAACATGATGAAGACACCATGTATGCAGCTGATTATATTGTAGATATAGGTCCGCTTGCAGGTGTACACGGCGGTGAGGTTGTTGCAACAGGTACAGTTGAGGATATAAAAAATAATCCGAAATCCATTACGGGACAGTATCTTGCGGGCATAAAAAGTATAGAGGTGCCAAAGACACGCAGAGATGGAAACGGCAAATTTATAGAGATAAAAGGGGCAAGGCAAAACAATCTAAAAGATATAGATGTAAAAATACCGCTTGGTAAGCTTGTGTGTATCACGGGCGTATCGGGATCGGGCAAGTCGAGCCTCATAAATGATATACTGTATAAAGAACTTGCAAATAAATTAAATAAAGCTAAACTAAAGGTAGGAGAGCATAGTGACATTATAGGAATCGAAAATCTTGACAAGGTAGTGGATGTAAACCAAGAGCCTATAGGCAGGACGCCACGCTCAAATCCCGCAACATATACGGGAGTTTTCACACATATAAGGGATTTGTTTGCACAGGTGCCAGAGGCTAAGATGCGAGGTTACGAAAAGGGAAGATTTAGCTTTAATGTCAAGGGTGGCAGATGTGAAGCGTGCAAGGGCGATGGTATTATCAAGATTGAGATGAATTTTCTCCCTGATGTGTATGTGCCTTGTGAGGTCTGTAAGGGCAAAAGATATAACAGAGAGACGCTCGAGGTAAAGTACAAGGGCAAAAATATATTTGAAGTTTTGGATATGACAGTCACAGAGGCACTTGCGTTTTTCGAACATATTCCGGTAATAAAAAGACAGCTTGAAACACTGGAAGAGGTTGGACTTGGGTATATCAAGCTCGGACAGCCGTCGACGCAGCTGTCGGGAGGTGAGGCGCAGAGAATCAAATTAGCCTCAGAGCTTTCTAAAAAGAATACAGGAAATAATATTTATATACTGGACGAACCGACTACTGGCCTACATTTTGCGGATGTAGACAGGCTAAATCAAGTGCTTGATAAGCTTGTAGATGTAGGCAATACGGTCGTTGTTATAGAACACAATCTTGATGTGATAAAGCGTGCTGACCATATCATAGATCTTGGGCCGGACGGCGGTATTCGCGGGGGATTGGTAGTAGCAGAGGGTACACCCGAGGAAGTGGCACAAAATGAAAATTCTTATACAGGGCAGTACCTCAAAAAAATTCTTAGTCGAAAGGAGAAAAAATGATCGACAAAAACAATTTGACCATGCTGACAGACTTTTATGAGATAACTATGGCAAATGGTTATCTTGAAGCAGGCATGCAGGAGGATATTGCATATTTTGATATGTTTTTTAGGGAGATTCCGGAAAATGGCGGATTTGCTATCCTCGGAGGTATAGATGATATGATTTCATACCTTGAAAACCTCAAATTTACAGATAATGATATAGATTATCTGAGAAGGAAAAATATGTTTTCAGAAAAATTTTTGGATTACCTAAAGGATTTTGAATTTAAGTGCGATATATGGGCAGTGCCGGAAGGAACGGCGGTGTTCCCGGGAGAGCCTCTTGTGACGGTAAGAGGACCTGTCATGCAGGCGCAGTTTGTGGAAACTATGATACTCCTTTTGATAAATCACCAATCTCTCATAGCGACAAAAGCAAATAGGATTGTGAGAGCTGCAAAAGGCAGACCGGTAATGGAGTTTGGCAGTAGGAGAGCGCAAGGTGCATCGGCTGCGATACTTGGAGCAAAGGCCGCATATATAGGGGGCTGTGCCGGTACAGCTTGTACAATTTCTGACAGAGATATAGGCATAACAGCACTTGGAACTATGGCACATAGCTGGGTGCAGATGTTTTCAAGCGAGTACGAGGCGTTTAAAAAATACTGTGAAATTTATCCGGACAATGCAACGCTTCTTGTCGATACGTACAATGTGTTGAAGTCGGGCGTGCCAAATGCCATAAAGGTTTTCAAAGAACTAAAGCCAAGGGCAATGGGTGTCAGGATAGACAGCGGAGATATTTCATACCTGACTAAGAAAACCAGAAGGATGCTTGACGATGCGGGACTTACGGGCTGCAAGATCGTAGTATCTAATTCGCTTGATGAATACTTAATACAAGATATTTTGATGGAGGGAGCCTGTATAGATTCCTTTGGTGTAGGCGAAAGACTTATTACAGCAAAGGCACAACCGGTTTTTGGTGGCGTTTATAAGCTTGCGGCGGTCGAGAAAAACGGAGAGATGATACCAAAGATAAAGGTTTCGGAAAATGTCGAAAAGATTACGGTTCCGGGCTTTAAAAAGGTTTATAGGCTTTATGACAAGACTACAAAACGAGCCGTTGCAGATGTCGTGACACTTGCGGACGAAACTATTCCGGAAGGTGATGATTATGAGATATTTGACCCGCAAAATATTTGGAAGAGAAAGAAACTCAGCAACTTTATTGCAAAGGATTTGCGTGTGCAAATATTTAAAGATGGAAAGCTGTCATATGACAGACCGTCGGTTGAGGAGATAAGAGAACACTGCAAAAATCAGATCGGCGCGATGTGGAATGAAATGCTTAGATTTGAAAATCCTCAAACATACTATGTTGATTTGAGCCACGATTTGTGGGAACTCAGAAAGCATATGATTGAGGAGACTGCGCGACTAAATACGCTTAAATAGTTTTAGAAACTGCCAACACAATTTATCAACGTGCCGGGGGAGGATGAGCAAGTGGATTTTTACAAATTTTGTAAAAATGTGCTTGCTTTTTACTTGCGTTTGTTATAACATATCATTACAAAAATGTTAAAAAAAGGAATACAAAAAAGAGGGATAGTGAGAAGGATGCCGGTAAAAGAATTTACAAATTCAATACGAAAGGAAATATCTATAAATCAGCTGGAACTTTCAAGAGAAGAACTGTTTTCTTTTATAGAAAAGAAAGCAATTGAGAGTAAGGAGCTTGCAGAACTTGATATAGATGAGATAAATAAGGTTGTGCGTAGAGCATTTTTTGCGGTCAATAGTGATCTTTCCATTTTGGAGCCATATATAAATAACGAAAGCATTTCTGAAATTATGGTAAATGGCTACAAAAATATTTTCATCGAAAAAAATGGCAAAATTAAGAGGACTAAAGACGAGTTTTTTGATGTTGAGGAACTTGAGGAAGTCATTCGCAGACTAGCCGGTAGCGTGCATAGGGAAATAAATGAGATGGTGCCGATAGTTGATGCGCGTACAAAGGATGGTGCGAGAGTAAATTCGGTTTACAAAAATATTGCGCTTGGTGGGCCGATATTGACAATAAGGAGATTTCCAAAGGTAAATATTACGATGAAGGATTTGGTCTTATACAAAACGATAACACTTGAAGCTGCTATGTTTTTAGAAGAGCTGCTAATATGTGGCTACAATTTCTTTATTTCCGGCGGGACATCAAGTGGTAAGACGACATTTTTAAATGCACTCACAGGGCTTATTCCTGCCGATGAGCGAGTCATTATTATAGAAGACAGTGCTGAGTTAAGGCCGATAGGAATATCAAATTTGGTGCGCATGGAAAGCAGAACTACGAGTGATGGCAGAAATGATATTCAGATAAATGAGCTTATAAAAACAAGCCTGAGAATGAGACCTGATAGGATTATTATTGGTGAGATAAGAGATGGTAAGGCACTTTTAGATATGCTAAACGGTTTAAACACAGGGCACAGTGGACTTTGCACAGGACATGGTAACTCATCGGCAGGTATGCTAAAGCGTATGGAGGCCCTTTATATGCAGGAAGCAAATTTCCCTCTTATGGCGATAGACGAACAAATAGCAGAGGGACTGGATATCATCATCCATATAAAGAGGTTTAGAAATAACATTAGAAAAGTATCGGAAATTTCGGAGATATTTATAAATGAAGACGGCCGGCTTGCTTTAAATAAACTCTTTGCTCTTGAGGCAGGTAAGCTTATGAGAACAGAAAACGAGCTTATAAACAAGGAGAAATTGGACATAGAAAGGCAAGAGATGGATGATGAAAACTGATTATAAAAAATACAAATTGACTAAAAAGGAAAGGATGAAATTTATTCCTATTGCATATATGAGCTGTACATTGCTTGCATATCTGTTTTATAGAAGTATCGTTTTGTCACTGATTTTTGGGTTATTGTTTGTATTCGTCGAAAAATATTACTGTGATTATTTGCTTAGCAAGCAAAAAGAGGAAATGAGGCGTCAATTTAAGGATTTGATGTATTCGCTTAGCAGTAGCGTGGCATCCGGCAGATATATGAGAGAAGCGCTGTTAGAGGCACAAAAAAATTTGGAAATGATTTATGGCGACGAGGCGCTCTTAGTGAAGGAACTTGTAGGAATAAATAAGAGTATAGGTGCGAGCAGGGAAAGTATTGAGGATGTTCTTTATGATTTTGCGGAGCGTAGCGCAAATGGAGATATAAGGAATTTTGTGGAGGTGTATAACATATGCCAAGAAACAGGCGGTGATATTCAAAGAGTTATATCAAATACGACGGAAGTGATACTCGACAAAATGCAGATGCAAAGGGAGATAAAAACTCTGATGTCACAAAAACAATTTGAGGCTCGCATAGTAAGCGTTATGCCTCTTGTAATCATCATATTTTTAAATCTCATATCTCCTGATTATTTGACTCCTCTTTATGAAACGATAATGGGAAAGGTAATTATGAGTATTTCGCTTTTTGGATTTGTATTAGCTTGCGTATGGATGTTCAAGCTGACAGAGGTGGAAGATTATGAATAAAGAAGCTTTGAATAAAAAATTTGATCGTATAAAAGAAAAGTATCTTGGTGAGAAAGGATACCTTGAAGATAAATTTTTAAAGATATATGGAGGTGGTGACTATGAAAGCAAGATAGATGCCATAAGAAAGAAAAACAAGAATAAGTATCTGATATGTATAATTTTGCTTTTCGTATTGCTTGTATGGATGATTTATTCACAGGTAAATGCAAGCAGGATTATAGAAGAGGATGAGAAAGGCTTTGTAACAGCAATAGAAAGAAGTGACGATATTTCAGGTAGTGTCACGCTAAAGGCATATGTCGCAAAGAATGGAAAACTGATCGAAAAAAATGTAAATCTTATAACAACTAAACAGGATGAAACAAAAGAGTCAGGGGCTATCAATTTTGAGGATGAGAATGTCGAGCTTGCTGTCAATTACAAGATAGATGAGGCGGTAAAAACTGTTGCAAAAAAAGATGGTAAGAAGGTTGTACTTCCGACGAAATTATCGGATGGTACACCCGTCTATTGGCAAAAACAGCGAAGTAGCCTAAAAAATATAGCGATAATACCGCTTATTGCAATTATCTTATATGCAATATATAGGAAGCGATTTGCCGAAGCAGAAAAAGCCGAAAGTATAGCGCGAAAATCGGTATTAGATGAACTCCCCTCATTTATAAACAGACTTACGCTACTACTTGGTGCAGGGCTTGTATTTAATGCAGCATTTGAAAAGGCTGTATCCGATAGTAATCAAAGGCGCTGGAAAAACAATTCGTATTTTTATAATCAAATGACGAAAATAAAAAACGATTCTGAGGCGAGCAAAAGCTCCATTTATAAAGGGCTTGAGGATTTTGCAAAACGAACTCAGATAAGAGAGTTTATAAGGATGACAAATATAATTACAGATGGTATAAGCAAAGGCACGGGTCTTGCGGAGAAGCTTGAACTTGAGAGCAATGCAATGTGGTTTGCAAAGAAAAAAGATGCAGAAGAAAAGGGAAGACTTGCGGAGACAAAAATCATAGCACCACTCATGATAATGCTTGTCATTCTAATAATAATAACAATAGCGCCTGCGATGATGGAAATGTGAAAATGGAGAATAAGGGATGTGAAAGGAGAGAATGAAAGAATGGTAAGAAGAATAAAGAAAATGCGAGCAGTAGCTATGCTAACAAGGCTAAATAAAAAGATTGGTGAAAGCGGTATGGAAATGATACAGGTTGCAATACTTATTGCACTGGCTATAATACTGGGGTTGATATTTAAAACTGAGATAACTTCATTTGTTAATAAGACGTTCACAAATCTAAATAATGGGTTTTAGCTTATGAGGAGATGCAAAAATGCCTTAAAGAATGTTATTAAGAATAATCTTAAAAACGAGGCCGGCTCGTCTATAGTAGAGGCAGTCATAGTTTTGCCTATTGTCATTTTAGCGGTGTTATGCACTGTGGCTATAAGCACATATCTTTGCAATGCTGTCTTTACATCGGTAGATATGCACAAAAATATGGCAAGAGCATCCGGAGAGGAAACACAGACAAGGATTTTAGAAGGCACGCAAACGAGAGATTATGCTATTTTGGATGGTAATATACGGGGGGTCAGCTGCAAAAGTGCTTCAACGACAATAACGGGGCCGGCAGGCTTTTTACTCGAAAATCAAATGCGAGGAGAAATAGAGGCAAGGATATATGTCATCGATGAGAAGAAGATTACAAGATATAAGGACCTTTTGGGCGAAGCTCTCAAATGAGCGAGGCAGTACAACTGTATTTACTGCAATAATAATGGCATCAATTGTGATGCTAGCGGTGATGCTCGTCACGTTTTCAAAAGAAAAAGCGGAGATCGGCAGAGCCGATAGCTTGCTGTCGTTATCCTCACGATCCGTATTATCACAATATTGCATTCCGCTAAAAGAAAGATATGGAATTATGGCTATGGACACAACTCCTTTAAAAATAGAAAACGGGCTCAGGTTTTATATGATGCAAAATGATCCTGATTTAAACATCGAAAGTATAAATGTGAAGATGCAGGGATATACATTATTTGATATCGAAAATATAGAAGGTGAAATAGAAGAGTATTTTTTGTTTTTGCTTGGAAAGGATTTGTTGGCGAAAGATAATGCTAATGATCAAAGGGATGACCCTCTTGTTCTTAGAAATAAAAAAATCATTTCTATGTTACCATCTGGAGCTAAGAGCGGTTCTAATGTGAGTGTTGATGCTATCGCAGAAGTGCTTGAAGATGTAGATAATTTTTTTGATACCACAAAAAGGGCTGTAGCTGTAAATGAATATTTGATGAGAGTATGCAACAATCACAGCAGTGATGACGGAGAGACTTTTTTTAAAAATGAGATAGAGTACCTTATTCAAGGAGAGCTTGCAGATTGTGAAAATTATTCGCAGGTTAAAAATAAAATAAAATTGCTTAGAAATATTGTGAATTTTGCGACGATTTTTTCGACGCCGGCGCTTCTTGAAGAGGTGAGTGCACTTGCTGCGACAACGGGAATAGCGATTGGGGCTGCAACGATAATGATTGCGGAAGGCTGGGCATTACTTGAAGCACAAAATGATGTTGCAATCCTTGAAAACGGGGGGAAAATACCGATATTAAAGACAAAGGAAACATGGGCAACGGATATCGGGAGCATAGCTGCCGGTAAAAAAGAAGGATATACAGACAACCATTGTGAGACAGGTATGGATTATGAGGATTATCTGAGGGTATTTTTATATTTCACAGATAAAGAAACTAAGCTGACTCGATTTATGGATCTTATGCAATTATATGTGCAGGGGAAGTATGATGAAAATTTCCTTGTAAAGACTACATGTACAGGATATTCTTTTGACGCGAAAATAAACGGAAGAAAATACAAATATGTTGAAAAGTATTAAAAAAAGAGATATTTCAATTTCCGCACTTGTGCAAGAGGTAAAAGATAAATTAAAGAATGAGGACGGACATTATATTTTGGAGGCGTCTATAATAGTGCCTTTTGTGCTGGCGTTGGTCATTGCAATAGGCAGTATGTGCAAGGCGGCAGAGCTAAAAGAAGATATCGTATATATGGGAGCGGATGAGATGCGACTTGCACTTATAAACTCATATATATATGGGACGGATTTAAACCTTGCAAGCAGACTTGAGGAGCGTACAAAAGAAGAAAGACCGGATGTGAAAGACTTAGAGATTAGCGGTTTTAAATCAGGATTTTCTATTGGGGGATATACAGATCTCATAGGCGTGTGTGCCGAGTTTGGCTTAAAAATAGTTACGCCCATACCGCTACAAAAAGATATAAAAACAAAGGTAAGCTTTTTAGGTAGGAAATTTATTGGGGATAAATCAGAAAAAAGCAGCTTTGGGTATGAAAATATGGAGAAGGAAGAAAGTGAAAATGTCGTATATCTATTCCCGCAGGATGGGAAAAGGTATCATTCTAAAGAGTGTACCTATGTAAAGCCTAAAAAGACAGTAAAACCACTGACAGCAAATCTAAAAAAAGAGTATTTACCTTGTGATACTTGTAAATCTAAAAAATGCAAGATTGGTGATAGTGTGTATATTTTTGAGACATATGGCAAGGTTTATCATAAAAGCGACTGTAAAACGATAGAAAAAAACATTGTCGAGGTGGATAAAGAGATCGCTACGGAAAAAGGTTATACACCTTGTAGCAAATGTAAAGGAGGATAAAATGGAATTAAGAAAAAATAATTATGAGATAGAAATACAGAAAAACGACATGAAGGTTTTTGAGGAAAGGATGCTTTTTTCGGGCTTGTGCGATTTTATAGTACCTATGCGATTCACAGAAAAAGCTGATAAAAAGAAAATCACATATAACTGTAATGGCTATGTTTCATTGCGAGATATGATGCCGTTGTCACCAAATAAGCTCTTTGAGATACTGGAAAAAACACTTTTGACATTAAATAAGAGTGTTGAGTTTTTTATACCGCACAATAAGGTGACTTTGAGTGTAGATACTGTATATTATGACAACAAAAAAAAGAAGGTTAGGATTGCATATATTCCTGCAAGAAAAGGCGAGTTAAATAAAAATTTAAATAGCTTTTTAGATGAGTTGGTGCAAAGTGCCGATGATGAAGCAAAGGAATACTTGATAAGTGTAAAAGGAGATCTAAATAAATTTAATAGAAGTCTCAGAGATATGGCAGCATTTATCAGCGAGCAACGCAAGAGGATCAATCAATGCATGATGTGAAAATATTTTTTCCTTTTATGGATTTTTAGAGGTGACGCTTTATGTTATAATATATAAAAATAAAATCGTGAAAGGGGAGAAAAATGAATCTTATTAAACGTATAAAATCATTTGGTATTGCGGTAGGCGTTATATCTGTTGTGGTTGGCCTTTTCCTCGCAATCAGACCATTGCAAAGTGAAGCGCTACTAAATATGATTGTCGGAATAGGTCTTTTGATTATGGGCATAGTTAAGTTCATACAGGAGATATTTATCACAAAGGAAATAGAAAAATCATGGTGGTATATCCTTGTGCCGATTTTGATGATAATCCTTGCTATTTATATTCTCTTAAACTCGGCAGTAACTATGTTTACAATAGGTATCATTATTTCGGCATATGCCTTTATGATGGCATTTGACAGATTTTCAATGGCTCGTATCAGAAAGCAAAGCGGTTTGTCATATGGCAGTACAATATGCGAAGGCATATTGCAACTTATTTTTGGAATACTTATGTGTACAAATGTGTTTGCGGCTATGATTGCTGTAACGATTGTGGCAGGCATTTACCTTATTGTAAACGGCATTATGATACTTATATCAAGCATCTATTTTGGAGATTTTAAATGATTCCGTTGTCGACTAAAATGCGCCCAAGGACGCTAAAGGAATTTGTAGGGCAGGAGCACTTTTTATATAAGGGCTCCCTCCTTTATAATGCGATAAAAAACAAAACATTCGAGAATGCGATATTTTTTGGCCCGTCGGGTACGGGAAAGACGACGCTTGCACGCATTATCGCCCGTGAGATGGACGCCGATTTTATAGAAATAAATGCGGGGGTTGCAGGCATCAAAGAGCTAAAGGAAATAATAGAAAATGCGGAGCTGAAATTTTTCGGTTTGCAAAAGCAAAAGACGTATGTCTATGTTGACGAGTTTCACAGATGGAACAAGTTGCAGCAGGATACGCTTCTCAAAGCGCTTGAGGACGGGGTTTTGAGCTTCATAGGCAGTACGACTGAAAACCCGTATTTTGCCATAAACAATGCTGTGTTGAGCAGAGTCCATAGCATATACGAATTTAAACCACATACTCCGCAAAACATATGCAAAATATTGAAAAGAACATTGTCGGATGATGAAAAGGGCTTCGGCAGATTGAATATAAAATGTGACGACGATGTACTTATGCTTATGGCAAAAATGAATTCCGGAGATGCGAGGGTAGCACTCGATACGCTTGGCTTTATCATCGACAACATGGGAGATAAGGATGAGATTGACGAGAAGATGATTGAAGAAGCTATGCAGCAAAAAGCCTATTTTTATCATAAGGAGGATGATAAATACGATCTCCTATCGGCGTTACAAAAATCGATAAGAGGCTCAGACCCTGACGCGGCTATCCATTATTTAGCGCGGCTGATTAAGGGCGGAGCCGATATTAAAATGATATCAAGGAGGCTTCTTGTCATAGCAAGCGAGGATGTGGGAATGGCATATCCTCAGGCGATAAGTATTGTCAATGCGTGTGTGCAGGCGGCACTTATAGTAGGATATCCCGAGGCACAGATAAACTTGGCACAGGCGGTTATAACTATGGCAGCTGCACCGAAGTCAAACAGATCATATATGGCATTCCTTGAAGCAAGCAGTGACTTAGAAAAGTTTGACGGACTCGAGATCCCGCTTCACATACGCGACAGTCACTATTCCGGTGCGAGCAAAAGAGGTATAGGCATCGGATACAAATATCCGCATGATTACGGCGGATATGTAAAGCAGCAGTATCTGCCGGATGCGTTATATGAGGCAAATAAAAAATATTACGAGCCGACAAATAACGGCACAGAAAAAGCGTTTAAACAATATCTTGAAGAAATTAAAAAAAGAAAATAAGTTACAGGTAGTATAGGAAATAGTAAAACAGGGTGAATTAGTAGGATGGCAATGCGAGAAATTATAAGAGCAGAGCACAGCGGCTTTTGCTTTGGGGTAAAGCAGGCGATTGAAAAAGCGCAAAACGAAGCAAAAATATCGAATAAAAAGATATACAGCATGGGACCGCTCATTCATAATAAGATGGTTACAGACAATCTTGAAAAGCAGGGTATATTTATCATAGACACTCTCGACGGATTGCAGGCCGGAGATAAAGTCATAATCCGCTCGCACGGGATAGCAAAAAGATTTTACGACGAGGCGACAGGGAGGGGTATCGAGATTATTGATGCGACATGCCCATATGTAAAGCGAATACATAAGCTTGTCTTTGATGCACATGCAAATGGGAAAAGCATTGTCATAGTCGGTGATGAAAAACACCCTGAAGTGCAGGGAATAAACGGCTGGTGTGAAAACAGCGCGGTCGTTTTAAATGAGCCAAGAGAGGTAAAAGAAGACGATATTTTTGTAGTTGCACAAACGACTATACGTAAGGAAAAATTTGATGAGATTGTCGAAAAAATTGAGTGCAACAATGATGAGGTACAGGTGGAAAATACAATCTGCGATGCGACCTCAAAGAGACAGGAGGCATGCGCAAAAACAGCGAGAAATGTCGAGGCGATGCTCGTGATCGGTGATAAAAAAAGCTCTAATACAAAGAAGTTATATGAAATAGCCGCTAAAAATTGCAAAAACGCCTTTTTTATAGATGATATAGCAAATTTACCATTGAAAGAAACCGCAAAATATAATAAAATAGGGGTAGCGGCGGGTGCATCGACGCCCGAAAACGCAATTAAGGAGGTTATTGCAAACATGAGTGAGAATATCACCAGAGAAGAGACCATGCTCGATTACATGGAAGAGATTGAAAAATCTCTGAGACTGCCAAGAAGCGGTGAGTTAGTTACAGGTAAGGTTCATCAGATTACAGACAAAGAGATTATAGTAAATCTTGGATGCAAAAAGGACGGAGCTATTCCTGTAAGCGAAGTTACACTCGAGGAAGGTCAAACACTAAAAGACGTTTTCCACGAGGGAGATGAAGTCACAGCAAAGGTTTTAAAGACAGATGATGGCGACGGAACTATTTTATTATCTAAAAAGAAATTAGAGGCTACAAAGCATTGGGAAGAAATAAACCAAGCTTATGAAGATAAATCTTTAATAGATGTTAACGTAGTTAGACAAGTCAACGGCGGAGTTATTGCAAGCTACAAGCAAGTACAGGGATTTATTCCTTTGTCACAGCTCTCTGATAAGTTTGTAGAAAATCCGGCAGAATTTATCGGCCAGACTTTATCAGTAAAAGTTTCAAGAGTTGATCAGAGAAGAGGCAAAGCTGTATTTTCTCATAAGGCAAGGCTTTTGGAGGAAAGACAAAAGGCTCTTGAAGAAATTTGGAACAGCATTAATGTCGGCGATATCGTAGAAGGTAAAGTAATGAGATTTACAGACTACGGTGCATTTGTTGATATCGGCGGACTTGATGGATTGCTTCACATTTCTGAGATATCTTGGGGTAAGTTGAGACATCCTCAGGAAGCTTTGGAAATCGGCCAGACAATCAATGTCAAGATACTTTCGATGAATACAGAGAAAGGCAAAGTTTCACTTGGTCTAAAGCAGACAATTCCGGAACCTTGGACAGTGATAGACGAAAATTATCAGGTTGGACAGGTTGTCGAGGGCAAGGTTGTACAGATCAAAGAATACGGTTGCTTTGTTGAACTTGAGCCGGGTCTTGACGGACTTGTACACATTTCAGAGGTATCGCATAAGAGAGTTGCTGATATAAATGACGAGCTCAATGTAGGAGACAAGGTTGAGGCTAAGATCCTTGATATTGACAAGGAGAGGAAGAGAATCAGCTTGAGCATCAAGCAGACTACAGAGCCACCTGCAAAGGAAGAAAAAGCAGAGCCTGTCGAAGAGGTTGAGATGGAGGAAACTGCAGAAGCAACAGAGGCAGAATAATAAAAAAGACATAGAACTCGCACTGTAAAATGTGCGAGTTTTTTATTGAGTATGTTATAATATAGGGGATAAAATTTAATTGCAAATAACAGTAATATTGATAAGGGGAAAACCAAATGCACATCCTCATAAATAGGGCATACAATAAAAACAGTGACGAGCTTTTGAGAAAAGCCATATTTTTGTATTGTCAAGAAAAAAACGCAAAAGATGAAAATGCATATGACAGACAAAATAGGCAGGACATACAGATCGTGCGTGAGGACGGCAAAAAGCCGTATATAAAGGATAGCAATATTAAATTTAACATAAGCCATACAGGTGATATTTTTGTGTGTGCAATAGATGATACAGAGGTAGGAATAGATGTGCAGGCGACGCTTTTGGAAGGAAAAGAGAAGTATCAAGAAGAGCAAAAGCTTTATAAACTTTCAGAAAAATATTTTACAGAAAACGAACATTCGTTTATAATGAAAAACGGCACGAAGGCTTTTTTCGATATTTGGACATATAAAGAAGCTTATACAAAATTGCTTGGCAAGAGCATTTTTTATGCAATAAAAAATATCGAAACGGTTGAAGCAGGTGAGCTGAGAGATGTCATAGGCGATGTCTATATGACTAGGATATGCATTCACGACGCCTCAAATATTGTATGTGCTGTGGCAAGCTATAGAAAGGATACAAAAATATGTCTAAGAGAAATTTAGCGAGTGCATATATCGCGGCGGTGATATTTACAATATTGACAGGCTTTTCGTTTTTGGGAATAAAGCAATGTCAGGGCGACGGCAATCAGCTTGCGATATTGACATACAGGTACAACTTCGCTTTTATATTTGCACTCCTTGTTTGGATATTTGGCATATTTAAAAGCAATCTAAAAAAAAGCAGAGGCAAGAGCAAGCGAAAAGGACTTTTGGCCGTTACGGCGCTTGCATATATAAGCTTTATGATATTTCAGGTTGTGGGTATTTTTTACACAACATCGATAGTCGGCTCTATCATATTTGCCATAACGCCGATAATAGTCCAGATAATCGCGGCAGTAGTCCTAAAGGAACACAGCAATTTCAAACAAAACATATTTGTGATACTCACGATAGCAGCTTTAATATATATGATTTTAGCGGGAGCAAACCAGCTTGAGTTTAGCTATAAGGGCGTCATATATCTCATGCTTGCAAATGTTTCAATGGCTATTTCAAATATCGGGATGCGTTATTTGAGAAATGATTTTACGCCATTTGATATTTCAATGGTAATATCCGTTTTGGGATTTTTAATTTTCAATATTTTGACCGTGGCAATAGGGATAAAAACAGGCAATCTCTCTGATTATTTTGAGCCGCTAAAGAATATTAAATTCTTGATAGGCACAGCATATCTAGGAGTCGGCTGTATACTCATAACATCACAACTTTTGTCATATATGCTCTCTAAATTGCCTGCTATCAATGCTACGATATTTGGCAATGTCGGCACTGCAATTTCAATCGTAGCAGGTATATTTATACTTGGCGAACCGTTTTATATATATCATTTTATTTGCAGTATGGTTATAATCGTAGGAGTAATCGGGGTGAGTGTTTGTGGAGATAATGGAAAGAGCGGCAAGACATCTTGCGACAAGACCGAGAAGTGAAAAAGAGCTTTACGAATATTTAGTCAAAAAGGGATATAAAAAAACAGAAATAGATAAGGCAATCGCTTTATTAAAGGGAAATAAATATATTGATGACAAGGCATATGCGGCTACATATTTCAGATATGCTCTCGGAAAGAAAAAGTCTGTTTTTAAGATACGGTATGAGTTAAAACAGAAAGGCATATCAGATGATAATATAGCGCAGGGAATTTATCTTTTTGAGGACGAAAATTCTGTTGACATAAAGGAGCTTGAGCTTCAAAACGCAGAGGCGGAAGCGCAAAAATACTTTGAAAGCAATTTTAAAGACAGAGAAAAGAAAAAAGCCTTAGACAAGACGGCGCGAAGGCTTGCGAGCTTGGGTTATCCGTCATCCATGATATCGAGCATACTGGAGGGACTGTATGAAAGAAATTTATGAAAGGACATCACGGCTTATAGGGGATGACGCCTTGGAAAAGATACGGAATGCAAACGTACTGCTTTTTGGACTTGGCGGTGTTGGAGGATATGTCGCGGAGGCCTTGTGCAGAGCCGGCATAGGAAATATTGCAATAGTTGATTGTGATTTTGTGGAAAGCTCAAATATAAACAGACAAATAATCGCTACTCAAAAAACGATAGGTGCTGCAAAGGCGGAGGTTTTTAAAAAGCGTATAGATGCTATAAATAGTGAGATAAATGTAGAGGCGCATCACATAAAATACTGTGAGAATACAAGGGCACAATTTGATTTTACGAAATATGATTATATCGTGGATGCAATAGATGATGTGCCTGCGAAGATCGACATTATCTGTAGAGCAAAAGCAGAAAATGTAAAGATAATATCGTCTATGGGCACAGGCAATAAGCTAAACGATAGGCTTTTACAGATAGATGATATACATAATACAAAGATATGTCCACTTGCAAAAGCGGTGAGAAAAGAATTAAAAAAGCGTGACGTAAAGGGTGTAAAGGTTGTATATTCGACGGAAGAGCCGATAAAAAAGCAATCTCCGCCGGGCACGATTTCATATGTGCCGGCAGTCGCAGGCCTGATGATCGCAGGAGAAGTGATTCGTGACATAATAGGTATGTAGTTGTCAATAAAATACAATTAGCAAAACGTAAAAAATAAGAGGCATGAAAGGAAAAGGAACAAAGATGGAAAATACAAGGAGCATAATTATTACAGGTGGTCCCACAAATGAGCCGATAGATGAGGTGATGAAGATAACTAATATGTCGACAGGCAATTTTTCAAAGGCACTTGCAAGGATATTTTTGGAAAACGGATACGATGTGACGCTCATATTAAACAAGAGTATATATAGAGAGGATGTACCTAAAAGGGTAAATCTTGTACTTGCCGAAACGACAGATGATATGATAGAGGCTATAAAGGAACAGACAAAAAAAGACAACTTTGACGCGTGTATTCACGCATCGGCTGTGGGCGATTATAAGGCGGACTTTTCATTTTTGATGCAGGATATGGCGGAGGAGATTTTTGCAAATATTAAGAGTGTGAAATCAGCGGAAGACATACTGAGCATTATGCAAAATCCGACATGCAAAATAGATAATAGCTCAAAAATAAGTAGTTATCAGTCAGATTTAACTGTAAAGCTCGGGCTTACACCGAAGATAATATCAAGCCTCAGGGAATGGATGCCAAATACGCTTTTGATAGGCTGTAAGCTTCTTGAAAATGTGCCAAAGGAGGAGCTGTTTGAGGTGGCACAAAAGCTGTGCAATAAAAATAATATGGACTATATCATGGCAAACGATTTGGCGGACTTGAGGCACGGCAAAAAGGCGAGATATCTTGTGGACAAGAACGGATATACAGGCAGGACATTAGGCGATGCGACGGAGGTTTTTGAATTTGTTGCAGACAAATTGCATATAAAAACAAGGAGGTAATATGCAAAATACAGTTATTTTAAATTTAGGCATCATAGTATTGATCGTAGGACTTGCTATAGTAGCTGTGCTTATCACAAAAAACATCCAAGCGACATCAAAGGCGGCTAAGGAAAACAGGGAAACAGCGGAAAGACAAATGGCGAAGGAATCAGAGCTTGCTATGATGATTTCCGAGGCACGAAAGGAAACAATAGAAACTACCGCAAATAATATAAAGCTGTTTGGCGATACGGTAGCAAAAAATCAAAAGCTTTCTATAGACAGTCAAAAGGAGACACTCGAGGAGATGTCGCAAAGACTCGACAGGCTGACAAAAGAAGTTGCAAGTCAACTCGAAAAAATGTATGAGGGCAATACAAAGCAGCTTGAGAATATAAGGGCAACGGTTGACGAAAAGTTGCAAAAAACATTGGAGGAGAGGATAGCCAAATCATTCAATAATGTGCAGGAACGTCTAGAGGCGGTTCATAAGGGACTTGGCGAGATGAAAACGCTTGCAGGTAGCGTAGGAGATTTAAAAAATATCCTTTCTAGGACAAAAACAAGAGGTATCGTGGGAGAAATACAGCTTGCAGCTATTTTGGAGCAGGTTTTAGCGCCTGAACAGTATGTAGAAAATTTTGAAGCAAGAAAAGGCAAACGCGTCGAATTTGCGATAAAAATGCCGGGTGCTTCCGGTACAAATGATTTTGTATATTTGCCGATAGACTCTAAATTTCCATCAGAAAAGTATGAGAGAGTTAAAGCTGCATATGAAGCGGCGGATAAGGCAGAAATAGAAAAGTCGATAAAAGAGCTTAGGATTGCGATAAAGGAAGAAGCAAGAAAAATACATCAAGGCTATGTAAACCCTCCGCTTACAACAGATTTTGCGGTGATGTTTTTGCCGACTGAGGGGCTTTATGCAGAGGTTATAAGAACAGGAGTTGCCGAAGAGATACAAAGAGAATATAAGATAATGATAGCCGGTCCTATGAATATGGCGGCACTTCTAAATAGTTTGCAAATGGGATTCAAAACGCTTGCAATACAAAAAAGAAGTGGCGAGGTTTGGGATATTCTTGCAAAAACAAAGAAAGAATTTGAGAATTTTGAAGGCTTGCTTAGCAAGGTACAGAAAAAAATTATCGATGCAAACAGTGACTTAGAAAAATTGGTCGGAGTTCGAACAAGACAGATAAACAGAGCGTTAAAGGATGTGGAGGCACCGACTGCGCTTTTAGAGGATACAAACGAAGCGGATATTATTGGGGATTACAGAGACGATGCTTTTGAAATCGTACAAGAGGGTGACAAGTGAGTATATATGCGATAGGAGATTTGCATCTTTCACAGGATGTGCGCATTGATAAGCCTATGTGGGTTTTTGGCAGTGAATGGGCAGATCATCCAAACAGAGTAAAACGGAACTGGGAACAAAAGATAACAGATGATGATACAGTCATAATTGCAGGCGATATATCGTGGGGACTGAAGCTCGACGAGGCTATAGCCGATTTGACATGGGTACATGAGCTCCCGGGCAAAAAAGTCTGCGTGAAAGGTAATCACGACTTATGGTGGAATGCGATAGGCAAGATAAATGCTTTGTTTGACGATATAACATTTTTACAAAACACAGCATATGAAACAGAGGATGCAGTTATATGCGGTACTCGTGGTTGGATTTGCCCAGGTAGCGATAATTTCGGTACGGATGACGAAAAAATCTACAAAAGAGAAGTGCTGCGTCTTGAAAATTCACTCATAGAGGGGCAAAAGACGGGAAAAGAGATAATAGGCGTCTTGCATTACCCGCCGACAAATGATAAAAATCAGCCGTCAGGCATTACAGAGCTGTTTGAAAAATATTCGGTGAAAAAGGTTGTTTACGGCCATTTGCACGCCGCCGATGCTGCTCGAAACAGAGAAGCTTTCAACATAAACGGTGTGACATATAAACTAGTATCGCTTGATGCGCTAAGGGCTGAGCCTATCAAACTAAAATAGAGATAAATTTGACTTGAGACTAAAAATCCTGTAAAATCTTTAACATGGATACGAAAAAGAAGGTTACAGTTGCATTTTTAGCAATATTGATTATATTATCACTAATTGCTATGCCATTTGTATGTAATGATATTTCGACTGACGAGGAGGCATTTAAAACGGTTGTAGTTGAAGCAACCGAAGAGAATGTGCAAAAAGTTGAAGTCGAGACAAATGTTACAGCGCAAGATGTGCAGGTCGAAAAGGTAGACCCGTCGGTGAGCGAAAAAATTGCTACAAAGTTGCACACACCGAGAGAAACATTGATTTTCTTTGGTAGCATTATAGTAGTGGTTTTAGTATTATTATTGATTACAATATTATTTTCAGTACGGAAAAGTAAAAAGGATTAGGGGTGTCTTGAGGTTTCAAGGCGCTTTTTTCTTTTGTGGTTGCAAATTTGAGGGAAAGGGTATACAATTTTGCGATATAAGAAATTTAATTCACAAAGGGAGCGAATTTATGGCACAAGCTAAAAAGAAAACGACAAGAAAGAAGACTCTCGTTATAGTCGAGTCACCATCAAAGTCTAAGACTATAAGCAAGTTTTTGGGTAGCAACTATAAGGTTGTAGCTTCTGTCGGACATGTGCGTGATTTACCAAAGAGTACGATGGGTATCGATATAGAAAACAATTTCGAACCAAGATATATAAATATTCGAGGTAAGGGAGATGTTATTAAAGCACTAAAAAAAGAAGCAAAAAATGCAAACAAGATTTATTTGGCAACAGACCCGGATAGGGAGGGAGAAGCTATATCGTGGCATCTTGCATACCTTTTAGGAATAGACCCAAATGAGCCTTGCCGTATTGTATTTAATGAGATAACAAAGGATGCTGTTAAAAATGCGGTAAAAAATCCAAGAGCGATCGATATGGGACTTGTAGATGCACAGCAGGCAAGGCGTGTTCTTGATAGACTTGTAGGTTATTCGATAAGTCCGCTTCTTTGGAGAAAAGTGCGAAAGGGTTTGAGCGCTGGCAGGGTACAATCTGCTACACTCAAAATAATTTGTGACAGAGAAAATGAGATAAACAACTTTGTGCCGGAAGAATTTTGGAATATCATAGCGACCTTTAAAAAGGAAAAGCTATTTGATGCAAAGCTGACTACATATAAGGGTAAAAAAATCACAATAAAAAATAGCGAAGAAAATGATGCCGTGATCAAGGAGTTAAACGACGGCAAATTTGTAGTAGCAAAGGTTGAAGAAAAAAACAGGAAGAGAAGACCAAGACCTCCATATACTACAAGCAGCTTGCAGCAAGATGCGGCAAATAAGATAAATTTTAATACAAGGAAAACAATGTGGGTTGCACAGCAGCTTTATGAGGGTATAGAAATAAAAGGGTACGGAACGGTCGGCCTTGTTTCATATATCAGAACAGACTCTACAAGGATTTCAAATGAAGCCAGAAGCAGAGCAAGGACATTCATAACAGAGAAATATGGAGAAGGCTATTACGGCGGTACAATATATGCAAATAAGAAGAAGGAAGCGCAAGACGCACACGAGGCGATAAGGCCGTCAAATGTGGAGTTGACACCTGAAAAAATAAGAGGTTTTTTGACTCCGGATCAATACAAATTGTATGAGCTTATTTGGAATAGGTTTGTAGCAAGCCAGATGAAAGAAGCGGAATACCTTTCGATTTCAGCTGATATTGAAAACGGTGATTATATATTTCGTTCGGCCGGTTCAAAATTGCTGTTTGACGGATATTTAAAGGTGCTGGCAACAGACCGTGACGAAGAAAATATTTTACCTTCCTTAAAAGTGGATGAAGAGCTAAAAAGCACAAAAATAAAAGGAGAGCAAAGCTTTACACAACCACCGGCTCGATTTACAGAAGCCTCACTTGTGAAAGCATTAGAGGAGCTAAATATAGGAAGACCGAGCACATATGCGCCAATTGTAGCAACACTTTCCGACAGAAAATATATAAAGAAGAAAGGTAAAAGCATCATTCCAACAGAGCTTGGATTTACAGTAACAAACTTACTTACGGAATATTTCAAGGAAATAGTAGATGTTGCTTTTACAGCAAATATGGAAAATAAGCTCGATGAGGTAGGCCTTACGATAGATGACTGGAAGCAAATTCTAAGAGATTTTTATGTAAACTTTGAAAAGGAATTAAAAATAGCGGATGAGAGCATCGAAAAAATAGACAGCGATGAGATTACAGATATAAAATGTGACGAGTGTGGCAAATTCATGGTTAAAAAGCACGGAAGATTTGGAGAATTTCTCGCTTGTAGCGGATATCCGGACTGCAAAAACACAAAGCCGATTGTAAAGGAAATAGGCGTTAAATGTCCGAAATGCGGCAGGGAGATAGTTGAGAAAAGAAGCAAAAGAGGCAGGATATTTTACGGTTGCAGCGGTTATCCACAGTGTGATAATTCATATTGGAATAAGCCGGTAAATAGGGAATGTCCAAAATGCGGTGCGCTTTTGACGGAGAAAAAAACCAAAACTTTTAAGGGGCTTGTATGCTCAAATAGTGAATGTGATTATAAAGAAAAAACGGAGGTATAAACAGTGACAGAATTTCATGCAACTACGATTTGTGCAGTTAGGAGAGGCCCAAATGACATCTGTATAGGCGGAGACGGGCAGGTGACTATGGGTGAGACTGCGATAATGAAAAACAATGCAAAAAAAGTCAGGAAAATTTATAAAGAAAAGGTTTTAACAGGTTTTGCAGGATCTGTGGCGGATGCGTTTTCATTGACGGAAAAGTTTGAAAAAAAACTTGAAGAGCACAATGGCAATCTAAAAAAAGCGGCCGTTTCGCTTGCTCAGCTTTGGAGAAGCGATAAAGGAATGCGAGGGCTTGAAGCGCTTATGATTGCTGTTGACAGTGAAAGCATGCTTTTGATTTCCGGCAATGGTGAAGTAATAGAGCCTGATCAGGATTATATTGCTATAGGTTCGGGTGGTAATTATGCCTACTCGGCAGCTAATGCGTTATTTAACAATACGGACCTTGATGCGGCATCAATCGTGGAAAAGTCCTTAAAAATAGCGGCTTCAATTTGCGTATATACAAATGATCATATAACAATTGAAAAATTGGAGGAGGCGACAGATGGTAAATAAATTATACAATATGACACCAAAGGAAATAGTAGAAACTCTTGACAAATATATCATTGGTCAGGATGAAGCAAAAAAATCAGTAGCTGTCGCACTCAGAAACAGATATAGAAGAAGCCTTTTATCAGAAGAATTGCAGGAAGAGATAACACCTAAAAATATTTTGATGATGGGTCCTACAGGTGTCGGCAAAACTGAAATTGCAAGACGTCTTGCAAAGATTATGGATGCGCCTTTTGTGAAGGTTGAAGCGACAAAATTTACAGAGGTAGGATATGTTGGCAGAGATGTTGATTCCATGATAAGAGACCTTGTAGAGGCCGCTATTAGATTGACTAAAAATGCCAAATTGCAAGGGAAGTACGAAATTGCAGATACAATAGCAGAAGATAAGATAGTGGATGCGTTAGTACCATCTGCTAAAAAGGAAGGCAAAAAGTCAAAGGCGAGTAAGAATCCGTTTGAATTTTTGCTAAATAATGGCAGTTATATAAGCCAAAAGGAACAGTACGAAGCTAAATTACAGGAAGAGGAAAAGGCGAAAGAAAACGAGCAGGCAGGAGAGCAAGATGCAGGGCTTGCAAGAGAGCAAGTAAGACAGCAGCTCAGAAACGGCCAGCTTGAGGATCAGCTTATAGAAATAGAGGTAACAACAGCACCTAAGGGCAATGAGCTTGATATGGGCAATGAAGGTATGTCTATCGCTATAGGAAATATTTTTGGTGATATGATGCCTAATAAAACTAAAAGGAAAAGAGTCACAGTAAAAGAGGCGCGTAAAATTCTGCGTGAGGAGGCGGCCCAAAATCTTTTAGATATGGATGAAGTCGTTGATGATGCGTTAAAAAATGTTGAGCAAAACGGCATAGTTTTTATTGACGAAATAGATAAGATTGCTTCGGGCAAAGGTTATAGAGCAGGAGCTGATGTTTCGCGCGAGGGCGTGCAGCGTGACATTTTGCCTATAGTTGAGGGAAGTGTTGTAAACACGAAGCACGGCCCTGTCAAAACCGATCACATATTGTTTATCGGCGCCGGCGCATTTCAGACGGCAAGTCCAACTGACCTCATACCGGAGCTTCAAGGCAGGTTCCCTATAAGAGTTGAGCTTGAAAGCCTGACAGAAGAGGACTTCCTAAAAATCTTGACTGTGCCTCAAAATGCAATCATAAAACAGCAAAAGGCTTTGCTTGAAACAGAGGGCACAGAAATAACATTTACAGATGAGGCAATAAATGAAATCGCAAGGATAGCATTTTTAATGAACGAGCAAACTGAAAATATCGGAGCGCGTAGACTTCATACTGTTTTGGAAAAACTGCTTGAGGAAATATCATTTAATATTCCTGAGATAAAAGAGGAGAAAATTGTTATCGACAAGGATTATGTTGTTGAGCGATTTGAAGATACGGTAGATGGCGAAGATTTAGACAGGTACATTTTATAAATGATACTTTATAGGACTGTAAAAAAAGAAGCTACAGCTGAACAGGTAATAGAAAAGTCGCGCTTTATATCTCATATAAAACCTGTTTCCACAAGGGAAGAGGCAGATGCATTTATAGCACAGATGAAAAAAAAATATAAGGATGCGACTCATAATGTGCCTGCGATGGTCATAGGCGATAAAAAGCAAATACAGTGGGGAAGCGATGATGGCGAGCCGCAGGGGACTTCAGGGGCTCCGATAGTCCAGATGCTTGTAAAAGAGGATATTACGAATGTCGTCATCGTCGTTACTCGCTATTTTGGTGGTATCAAGCTTGGCACAGGTGGGCTTGTCAGAGCATATACGAGTAGCGCTAAGCTTGCATTAGAGGCGGCAACGATTTGCGAAGTTGTTGAGGTTACAGCTCTTACGGTAGAAATGGAATACACATATTTGCAAAGGCTACAAAACTTGAGCAATAACGAAAACTTTTTAATAGCTAATATTAAATATACAGAAAAAATTGTTGCTGACTTATTGACAGAACCCGAAAATGTTGATAATATAATGGAGCGTGTCGCAGGCATTACAAATGGTACGGCGAAGCTTATTGAAAAAAATCTTTCAAAAACTTTCAAATGAACATTGAAAATGCTTGCATAAGTGTTGACAAACAATTGCAACTACTATATAGTAAATAAATGTGTTCACAAAGCAATTTGGGTTGGGGCGCTTAGCTCAGCTGGGAGAGCATCTGCCTTACAAGCAGGAGGTCATAGGTTCGAGCCCTATAGCGCCCACCATAATATTTTGCTCCGCGAGCGAAGCGAGCGGATGGACAAGTTTATGCGGTCCGGTAGTTCAGTTGGTTAGAATGCCAGCCTGTCACGCTGGAGGTCGTCGGTTCGAACCCGATCCGGATCGCCAATTCTTTTTAAAATTGCATATAACATATATTTGCTGGCATAGCTCAACTGGTAGAGCAGCTGATTTGTAATCAGCAGGTTGGGGGTTCAAGTCCCTCTGCCAGCTCCATTTATGGAGGGGTGCCCGAGTGGCTAAAGGGGGCGGACTGTAAATCCGTTGACTGAGTCTACAGTGGTTCGAATCCACTCCCCTCCACCAATAATAAACGTGCGGAAGTGGCTCAGGGGTAGAGCATCGCCTTGCCAAGGCGAGGGTCGCGGGTTCGAATCCCGTCTTCCGCTCCAATTATCTAAAGATAAAACAAGTTTATGCGGATGTGGTACAATGGTAGAACCTCAGCCTTCCAAGCTGATGACGTGAGTTCGATTCTCATCATCCGCTCCATTTTTAAAAAAACGTCTGCAAGCAGATGGATATACACCTAAGCAGATGGATATACACAGCGTGGGTCCATAGCTCAGTCGGATAGAGCAACGGCCTTCTAAGCCGTGTGTCCGGGGTTCGAATCCCTGTGGGCTCACCATTATTTTTTGAGATGGATGGTACGATGGGGTATAGCCAAGTGGTAAGGCACCGGACTTTGACTCCGTCATTCGCAGGTTCGAGTCCTGCTACCCCAGCCAAGCATGACCCATTAGCTCAGTCGGCAGAGCACTTGACTTTTAATCAAGGTGTCCGGAGTTCGAATCTCCGATGGGTCACCATTATTTAAGAAAATCCACGAGGAGGGGTGTCCGAGAGGTTTAAGGAGCTGGTCTTGAAAACCAGTGATCCCGCAAGGGACCGTGGGTTCGAATCCCACCCCCTCCGCCAAACAGGTACTATAGATTTGGAGAAGTACTCAAGAGGCTGAAGAGGACGGTTTGCTAAATCGTTAGGGTTCGTAAAGGGCTGCATGGGTTCGAATCCCATCTTCTCCGCCATTATAGGGGTATAGCTCAGTTGGTAGAGCAGTGGTCTCCAAAACCATGTGCCGTGGGTTCAAGTCCTACTACCCCTGCCATATTATTTTGTCAGGTTGATAGTAACATTATTTCGGGGTGTAGCGCAGTTTGGTAGCGCAACTGGTTTGGGACCAGTGGGCCGCGGGTTCAAATCCTGCCACCCCGACCATTTTTAAAAATTTGGGCCATTAGCTCAGTTGGTCAGAGCGTCCGGCTCATAACCGGCAGGTCCGGGGTTCAAGTCCCTGATGGCCCACCAAATTTTTGCCCAGATAGCTCAGTTGGTAGAGCAGAGGACTGAAAATCCTCGTGTCCCTGGTTCGATTCCAGGTTTGGGCACCATTTTTTTTGTCAAAAATAAGTTCCCGGGAGAAAAAGTATGGCACAGCTTTTTTACAAGTATAGCACGATGAATGCGGGCAAATCGATAGAGCTCATAAAGGTTGCATATAACTATGAGGAGCGAGGCAAGCGAGTCTTGTGTCTGACATCTAAGACAGACACTCGCTTCGGAGAGGGAGTTATCACCTCAAGGGTAGGCTTACAAAGACAAGCAATACCTGTTGCAGAAGACACAAATATTTTAAATATCTTTATGCGCGAAAACGAAAAGCATCACGTTGACTGCGTCCTTGTCGATGAAGGCCAGTTTCTAAAAAAACAACATATATTGCAGCTTGTAGAGATTGTCGATAGCTTTGATGTGCCTGTGATGGTTTACGGGCTAAAAAATGACTTCAAAAATGAACTCTTTGAGGGCTCTTATTATCTGCTTGTCTATGCTGACAAAATCGAGGAAATCAAGACGATTTGCTGGTGTGGTAAAAAGGCTACGATGGTCGCAAGAGTAGTTGACGGTAAGTTTGTTAAAGAGGGCGAGCAAATTTTAGTCGGTGGCGAGGATATGTATGTATCGCTTTGTCGCAAGCACTATAATGACGGCAGATATAAAGAACATATGAAATAAAAAATGAGCGATTGGTGCTCATTTTTTTTTTTACAAACAGAAAAAATATTTTTGCTATTTAGAAAAAAGTTGTCACGCACATGCACACACATATATATATGAAAACATAGATATACAATCGCTTGCGCCAATCCTAAAAAATAGTGCAATTATGCTTTTATTTATGGTATTATTTATAATACTTACAAACATTTTTACACGAAAAAAGGAATTGTAGCCTAAGCATAAGTGAATGCATATAAAGATAAAAAAAGGCTATATGCATGGGGGAAAGCAATGAATTCGATAAGCGAGGTTTTAAAAAATAGTAAAAAAATTGTTATAAAGCTCGGTAGCCATGTGATTTCGACAGATGATGGGATGCCGGACAGAGAAGCGATCGAAAATTTAGTTGAGCAGGTTGCTTCTTTTATGGGCGATGGCAAGCAGGTTGTGATAGTTTCAAGTGGCGCCGGTGTGTGCGGAGTTGGTGCTATAAATAAATGGAGCAGAAGGACAGACTTAAATTATAAGCAGGCGCTTTGTGCGATAGGACAAGTTGAACTAATGATGGCATACAAGGAATATTTTGCAAAATATAATATGCATGTAGGTCAGCTTCTGCTTACAAGAGAGGATTTCACAAATAGCGAGCGCGAACTACGCATAAGAAATACATTATTTACATTAGTTGATGAGGGCATAGTGCCGATAATAAACGAAAATGATAGTGTATGTATTGAGGAGATGAAAATTGGTGACAATGACAATCTTGGAGCGCTTACGGCAAATATATGGAATGCGGATGTGCTTGTCATTTTGAGTGACATAGATGGTATATTTGATAAAAATCCTAAACTTCATAACGACGCAAAGCTTGTCGGAGAAATTCATGATATAAAGAGCCTTATGGAAAACATAGACATAGAAGGCATCAGCGACTTTGGAACCGGCGGCATCAAGACAAAGATAGAAGCGGCTACGAGAGCAGGCAAGTATGCTATTCCAACAATCTTACTAAACGGTAGCAAAAAAAATATCATAGTAGACGCAAGAGACGGAAAAGAGAGAGGCAGCATATTTTTATGGAAATAAAGTTTACATAATACACAACTTTTTTTGACAAAAGGGCGCATATAATATACAATTTATCAATAGAAAGGTTTAAAGAAAAATGTTAATTGATAGATTTGTAGATTATTTAAAAAACGAAAAAAACATGTCACAAAATTCGCTTGAAGCATACAAAAGAGATGTAGTTGCATTCGAAAAGTATTGCAAAAGCGACTGTGGTTTGGAACTGACAGATGTTACAAATACGCAGGTTGTGGCATATTTTCTTGAGCTTAAAAATGAGGGAAAATCCTCAGCGACATTAAACAGGAAGCTTGCGGCGCTTAGAATTTTTTATAAATATCTTGTCGCAAAAGGTCTAAAGGAAGGAAACCCAACAGAAAATATAAAATCACCGCGGGTGGAGAGAAAAAAGATAGAGTATTTAGAAGTTGATGAGGTTGAAAGGCTTCTTGCGACTCCTGATACGACCATGAAAGGTAAGCGTGACAGAGCTATCTTGGAAATAATGTATGCTACGGGGATTAGAGTAAATGAGCTTATCGCTGCAAATGTAGAAGATGTAAATCTGAGGATAGGTTTTTTCACATGTCCCGGCGAAACAGGCAGAGCGAGAATAGTACCGCTTGGTAGACCGGCAAGAGAAGCGGCAGAGGAATATCTTGAAGCTGCACGCGATATGTTCATAAAAAATAACAGAAGTGAAAGAGCGCTATTTGTAAATTATTACGGTCAGAGAATTACAAGGCAAGGTCTTTGGAAAATCTTAAAGACATATGGCAAAAAGGCCGGCTTAGAGGATAAAATAACGCCACACATTCTCAGGAATTCCTTTGCAGTACATATGGTGCAAAATGGCGCTGATTTAAAATCACTTCAGGAGTTGATGGGTCATGAAGATATATCCGCAACCCAAATATACCTGTCAGTGACAAAAAACAGGATAAAGGATGTATATGACAAAACACATCCAAGAGCATAATGGTATACAGCAGGAAAGGATTTTTAGATGATAATAAGCGTACGATGGCTATGTGCGATAGTATATATATTAACGTTTACAATAACATTGTTATTGGTGCCCGCTACTATAAAATTAGCTCATAAAGTGGGAGCTATAGACATTCCAAAAGATGACAGAAGAGTCCATAAAAGACCGATCCCGAGGATAGGCGGCGTTGCTATGTTTATGGCGATAACAGTCACCTTGTTATTTGCAACCGCATCAGGCATGTTTACAGAAAATGCAGTTGACAGAGTGAGTGGTATGGCGCGTCTTGAGTGGCGAAATGGATTTTTCACAAACGGTGAGTTAAATCCTATGGTCGGAGTTATCATAGGTGGAGCTATCATATTTGCGGTAGGATTTATAGACGACTTGCGGGATATACACCCAAAGGTGAAGCTTTTTTGGCAGATAGTTGCGGCAAGCGTAACATTTGCACTTGGTACTCGTATAAGATTTATATCGTTTTTTTTCGATCAAGAAATTACAACCTTCTCAACAATTATCTGCTATGTAATAACAGTTGTTTGGATTGTAGCAATAACAAATACGATAAATCTTGTTGATGGACTTGATGGTTTGGCAGCAGGAGTTGTGGCAATAGCGGCTCTTTGCATAGCATATGTAGGATATATTTTTGGATTTTACATAGGAGCCTTTCCTATGCTTGCGATAGCAGGTGCGGCGCTTGGGTTTTTGCCATATAATTTTTATCCGGCAAAGACATTTATGGGCGATTGTGGTTCGCAATATCTGGGCTTTATGCTTGCTTCATATTCAATATTGGGGACGGTTAAAAGCGCAACAATAGTAGCGGTGTTGATACCAAGTTTGGCGCTTTTGTTACCTGTGATAGATACGATACTTGCTGTAGTAAGGCGTGCGATAAGTGGCAAATCCATCATGGAGGCTGACAAAAATCATCTGCACCACAGACTGCTTAGGGCAGGTATGGGACAGCGAAGAACTGTTTTATGCATATACGGCATGTGCGGAGTTATGGGCGTTGCCGCTGTACTTTTGAGCAGAGATTTGTATGTCGAAACGCTTGGACTTGTAGCAGTTGCACTTCTCTACATATATGTGGTGTTGACTGATTCAAACAGCACATCACCGCATCTTAAAAAGGATGAAGAAAAATTAGATATGATTGCTACAAAAAAAGACAAAGAGTGAAGGTTGAACGGAGGTAGGATATGAAGTGCCCATTTTGTAATCACTTTGATACAAAGGTAATAGATTCAAGACAGGTAGAAGACGGATATGCGATAAGAAGGCGCAGAGAGTGCGAAAAATGTCATAAACGTTTTACGACATTTGAAAAAAGAGAAGAGGTCATTTTAATCGTAGTCAAAAAAGACGGTAGCAGAGAAGCTTTTGACAGAAGCAAGATTATGAATGGCATTGTGAAAGCATGCGAAAAAAGATCTGTTTCGGCGGTAGATATGGAAGGCATAGTAGATGAGATCGAAAAAGGCCTAAACAATCTAATGCAAAAAGAGGTAAAAAGCACATTTATAGGCGAGCTTGTAATGGAAAAATTAAAGGAGCTCGACGAGGTAGCATATGTGCGATTTGCATCCGTGTACAGACAATTTACGGATATTGGCACTTTTATTTCGGAAATAGAAAGCCTAATAGGTGATAAAAAATGATGAAAAAAACAAGAATAGCTATAGATGGCCCGGGCGGTGCCGGCAAGAGCACAATAGCAAAACAGGTAGCGAAGAAGTTAAACATAGAATACATAGATACGGGTGCTATGTATAGAGCTATCGCATACAAGACAATGCTTTTAGATATCACGCCGGACGACGAACAAAAGATAGAAGAGATTTTGCCTGAAACAGTCATTGATTTTGTAAACGGAAGCATCATACTTGACGGCAAAAACATAGATGACAAGATAAGGACACCACAAATCTCGATGCAGGCTTCAAAGGTTTCGCAACTTCCTGCTGTGAGAAAAAAATTAGTCGATTTACAAAAGCAGATGGCGATTTCAAAGAACGTTGTAATGGATGGTCGAGATATTGGCACTAATGTTATAAAAGATGCTGAGTATAAATTTTTTATGACCGCTACGGCGGAGGAAAGAGCAACTCGCAGATATAAAGAACTTATAGAAAAAGGAAAAGATACTAAATATGAAGATGTCTTAATGGACATAAAGAAGCGTGATGAGGAAGATACAACCCGCAAATTAAATCCGCTAAAGCCTGCGGATGATGCAAAGATTTTGGATACGACAAAAATGAGTATAGAAGAGGTAGTCTCAGCAATTCTTTCCGAGGTGAGATAGATGGTTGTTTTAAAGCCTTTTAAAGCGGTTAGACCGTCATATGAGTTTGCAAAAAGTGCAATAGATAAAGAGTATACATATGAAGAAATAAAAAAGGATATTGAGGGTGGTAGGCTTTTTAAGGAATCAAAGCCTATGCTTTATATCTATAAGCAAAAAACAGAAATATCCCAGACTGCTATCATAGGAGAAATTTCTTGTGAGACTGTTAATTTACTTGATGGTAGATGTCATGCAGCCTTTTTGTATAAGGAAAATGAGCAGACAAAAAAGCTTATAGAAGGATATATGACAAATAATACACCTGACTACAATGAGACAGCAGAAAACGGTAATGTGCATGAACTTTGGGCGATAAAAGATGACAATGTTGTAAACGGCATCATAGGGCTTTTCGAAAAAATGGATCGTCTGTATTATGTTGCTAAGGCGTCAAAGTCTCTAGATTTTCCAAACGAAAGCGAGGAGCATAAAGACGCGGTTATAGCCCATCTTTACTCAAGTGCGACATTTAAAGCCATAGGTACAAGAGTGCTTATAGAAAATCTAAACGGCAACAGTATCGTAGAATTTTTGCGCAAGATAGAGCAAAGTGGCTTTGAAGTAAAAAAGGTATCAGAAGATAGTAAGCTTTGTGATTTTTCGTTCGGAATGTACATAGACGAGAATTTTTATGAGATCGCATTTAGCGGAGTTAAAAGGGAGTCTCTTGATATCATAATCGATCTTTTTCGCCAAAAAATATTATCGGAGATATTAGGAATAGAGAATTTAAATGATGAGTCTCGCATAAAAATAAAACCTGACATTTCAAAATCAGAAAAGAGCACAGTTACTTTTTTATTCAGGAGCTTTATGCCTGATGAAATAATGCATATGGTGGACAAAAAAGATAAACCAGAATACGAATTCGTAAATCTTAAAGACAGTCTGGATAAGGGTTTTGTAATAATATAAGGAGATATCCGAATTTTCCGATATCAGGAACGCAAATCTTGAAAAAAAGCCTTTTTGATGGTATTATATAATCTGATTTGTTGTATTCATTTCTGATTTCAAATTGCCCTTCTAAAAACGGAGGGATAGATGAAAATAAGAGAAATGGTAAAGGAAGAAAGACCACGCGAAAAACTATTGCTATTTGGGAGGCAAGCATTGACAAATGCTGAGCTTTTGGCAATTTTAATAAAGAATGGCAGTAAGAAAAAAAGCGTGATGGATATTGCAGAAGAACTGCTTCATAGTAGCAATGAAGGCATCAAAGCTATTGCACAATATTCACCGGAGGAGCTTGCGGCGTTTGAAGGAATAGGCATAGCAAAGGCATGTACGATTTTAGCGGCTGTTGAGCTTGGCAATAGGGTGATACAAAAAGGCGTGATGGGAAAGGATTGTATCGAAACTGTTGAGGATGTCGCAAACATACTTATTGGGCAGATGAGTTATCTGAAAAAAGAGATTTTCAGAGTGCTCCTTTTGGATGCGAGAGGTGGGATTATTTCAAATGAAATAGTTTCTGTCGGAGATTTAATATCAAGCCCGGTTCATCCGAGAGAGTCATTTGTAACTGCAATAAAGAGAAGCGCGGCGGCAGTAATTTTTGCTCACAATCATCCGAGCGGGGATCCTTCCCCAAGCGATGAGGATATACAAACAACAAAAAGACTTAAACAAGCAGGGGAGATCTTAGGCATTGAAGTGCTTGACCATATCATTGTTGGGGACGGCACATATGTAAGTTTCAAGGCCATAGGATTAATATAATAAAAGGAGAAAAAATATGGGTTTTGCAGGAAAAGATTTAGGTATTGATTTAGGAACCGCAAATACAATCATTTACAATCAGCAGGAAGGAGTTATCTTGAATGAGGCAACTGCTATTGCGTATGATAAATATACAGGTGATATAATCGCAACAGGCACTAAAGCAAAGGCAATGTATGGCAAAGCACCGAGAAATATTGAGGTTATAAAGCCATTACAGGATGGTGTTATTTCTGATTTTGATATGACAGCAGAGATGCTTCAGATATTTATAAGACAAGCAACAGAAGAAAGAAAACCTACAGGACTCAGAGTCGTTGTAGGCGTACCAAGCGGAGTTACTGAGGTCGAAAAAAGAGCGGTCCTTGAAGTTGTACGTGAAGTCGGTGGTAAGGAAGTCTTTGTTATGGATGAACCTATGGCTGCGGCAATCGGTGCAGGTCTTGATGTTGAGGACAGCGAGGCGTCTATGATTGCAGATATCGGAGGAGGCACCACAGACGTAGCTATCCTTTCGCTTGGCGGTATTGTAGTAACAACCTCTCTAAGATATGCCGGAGATAAGATGAGTGAGGCGGTTATCGCTTACATCAGAAAGAAAAAGGGCGTGCTTATCGGCATGAAAACAGCCGAGGAACTAAAAGTATCTGTCGGAAGTGCTTATGTGGAAAAAGATGGTCAAGGAAAGCCTATTTTAAGAACTGTTAATGCAAGGGGTAGAGATTTGGTATCGGGATTACCAACTACATTTGAGGTGACAAATAAGGACATGGAAGAAGCATTGACGGAGTCAGTTGATACAATAATTGATGCTATTAAAACCACAGTCGAAAAAGCACCACCTGAAATAGCTGCGGATATTGCAGAAAAAGGTATGACGCTATCAGGTGGCGGTTCTCTTATAGAAAACTTTGACAAGCTTATTTCAATGAGAACAGGTATGACGGTTAGTATAGCAGACAATCCTTATGAAGCGGTAGCGATTGGCACAGGCAAAAGCCTTGATAATATTGAGAGATTAAGGACATATGCCGAAATCAAGATTAGATAATTCTTATTTAAACTGATAAGAAGAGGAATCTTAGAGTATGAGATGGATAAGAGAACATAAATTGTTTTCGGTTGTTGTGGGCATAGTTGTCGTGCTTATTATGATAATAGTCGGTTCATTTGCAAGCGGTAGCAATTCTAATTTCATAGGGGATGGTGTTCGAAAAGTTGTTACAACTATCGAAAAGCCATTTGCTTCATTTGCCGGGGGAGTAAAAAATGCTTTCAACGGCATATTTAAGTACAAAAGTCTCCAGGAAGAAAACGAGAGTCTAAAAGAGGAAAATGCAAAACTAAAAGAAAGTGTAAGTAATCTTTCTTTGCAGCAAAGCGAATATAATGAACTGCAAAAACTTTCAAAAGCCTTTGATTTTGAACCTTTTACTGATAGCGGAGAGGCGGTTGCCGCAAATATTATCGCGACAGATAACTCTATGGTATATAAGACATTTACGGTGGATGCAGGTACAAATAAAGGTATTGAAAAGGGCGATGTTGTAGTAGATGGCAATGGTATCGTCGGGGAGGTTACAAAGGTAAGTAAAAATACAGCGACGGTTACATCGATACTTGATGTAAATAAAAATATTAGTTTTATGGTGCAAAATAAAACAAGTGTGCTTGGTGTGCTAAGCGGAGAGGGCAAAACAAAACTAAATGGATATTTAGTGGATGAGGCTTCAAATATAGCAGAGGGTGATACGCTTGTGACATCAGGTATGGGACATTATCCAAAAGGGATAGTTATAGGTAAGGTAACAAAGGTCGAATATGATAGCGATAAGCAACTTAGATTGGTGCAGGTACAGCCGTCAGCTGACTTTAAGTCGATGAAAAAGGTGGCGATTTTTAAATGAAATGGTACACAGTAGTTCCGACATTTTTAATCGCATTTATATTGCAAGTAACACTTTTTAATATGTTTACAATAAATGGAGTAGCACCAAATTTGGTGCTTTGCTTTGCGCTTGTTATAACATTTTTATTTGGAAACGAGCAAAGGTGCATCATTTGCGCAACAATGGCAGGTCTTTTTTTGGATTTTGCGACCGGCAAGTATGTGGGAATATACGCTTTGACATTATTTTTGATTACTCTTGGCACCCTTTTGTATAAACATTTTTTTAATAATGAGAGCAAAGTTTCGATATTGCCACTTGCTATAGCAGGCACGATAGCATATCATTTTTTAGCATGTATTATTTTAGCTATAGGTGGCGAAAGTATAAGTTTTGTAAGGGTTATAAAATTCATTCCGTTTGCGGTCATCTGGGATATCATACTTATGTATATCATGTATTTTCTCATGATTAAGAAGGCTATGGAAAGACCGGGAAGATCAAAGCGTGAAAGGTATGAAATTATATGAAATTTTTAAAAAAATATTTTCCAACTACTGAAAAAAAGGTTATAGGAATATTTTTTACCTTAGCAATAATATTAGTGCTGAGGCTTTTTGTATTATCCATCATTCAGAACTCGGAGTGGAGTGATGCGGCTAATTCGCTTAGCATAAAGGGTATCTATACCCAGTCGCCACGAGGAAATATTTACGATAGAAATGGAGAGTTGCTCGCCGGTAATGAGCAGATATTTTCCGTCAGGATGAGCGCGGGTACAATGGAAAACAGCGAGATAAATAAGATTGTTACAGAACTGCTTGCGATATTTGATGAAAATGATGATGATTACGAAAGCGATTTTCCAATAGAAATATCAGACGGGAAATTTTCTTTCACATATGATAATGAGATAAAAAGTTGGCTTATCGAAAACAATATAAGCACAAGTGCGACAGCAGAGGAGGCCTTGTATGCTTTAGCGGACAAGCTTGGTATAGAGAGTGATGATAGATACGAGATACAGGCACAACTGCAAAATACGTATGGTGTGTATCCTCCGATTGCTGTAAAGAATATGAAGTATACTGCACAAAAGGAAAAAGAAGAATTCCTTGATAGTTATAATCTTGATGATGATGTAGCAGCGGCAGAGGCATTCGCTAAGATAAGAAAAAAATTTGAAATCGCGGACAGTATTTCTGACAAGCAGGCGCTAAAGATTATGGGTATCAGGGCACAAATAAATTCGACCGGATATAAAAAATACATGCCGGCGACGATAGCGACCGATGTTTCGAAAAAGACGCTTATGGAAGTAGAGGAAAATTCATCAGAACTTAAAGGCGTCGATGTAGTATCAAGCTCAAAAAGGTATTACCCAAACGGCAATTTAGCTTCGCATATTCTCGGATATATGGGTAAGATATCTTCCGATGAAAAGGATGAGTACGAAGCAAAAGGATACGAAACTTCTGCACTTGTGGGACAGCAAGGCATAGAGGGTATATATGAATCTGTTTTAAAAGGGCAGGATGGCACACAGCTGATAAGGGTAAATGCTCATGGCGAATATGTAAAGACCCTAAGTGAAATAGAGTCAGAAAAGGGCAAAGATATATATCTGACTATAGATAGCGACTTACAAAAAATCGCAGAAGAAGCCCTGGAAAAAAACATAAAGGCATGTAGAGGAGGAGTTTTTACAAGTGAATTCGGCAATATAAGTCTCACATCCGCTAACAATGCGAAAACAGGCGCTGTTGTAGCGATAGAAGTGGAAACAGGCGATGTGCTTGCTATGGCAAGCTATCCTGACTTTGATCCTAATTTATTTTCTGAGGGAATATCTTCGGATGACTGGGAAAGTCTTCAAAGTGAAAATCCAAGGGATTCGCTTGCGCAGGCGCCATTATATAATATAGCAACCATGAGTGCGATACAGCCGGGTTCGACATTTAAACCGATAACCGCTACTGCCGCTCTTGAGAATGGATTTAACGCAAATACGACTCTTCAGGATAAGGGATATATAAAGCTTGGCGATAGAACTTTTGGTTGCGTGCTATGGAATGTGGCAAAAAGCAATCACGGATATATAAATTTGTATAAAGCAATACAGGTGTCGTGTAACTATTATTTTTATGATTTGATTACAAATAAAGATTGGGCTACAGGCAACTCTCTTGGTATGAATAGCAAAATGGGTATAGATGAGGTAATGGATTATGCGAAGCAGTTTGGTCTTGGTCAATCTACCGGCATAGAACTTGCTGAGAATACATCTTTTATTCCTACTGAAGAAAGAAAGGTAAAAGGATTACAAAACAGCTTAAAAAATATATTGTATGCGAATGCCGAATCATATTTTGAGGAAACTACATACTCGAATCAAAAGAAACTCGACAGGGATATCGAGACAATTGTGGGATGGTTAAAGAAAGACGAGATTACATACAAAGAGATGAAAAATGAACTTCTTCCAAGCGTAGGTATTAAGGAATCAAAATATGAGGATATGATACAGCTTTGTCTATACGATTATTTTAATCAAGCAAAATGGACAACAGGTGATGCGTTTAACTTGGCAATCGGACAGGGAGATAATGCATATACGCCGCTACAAATAGCAAATTATCTTGCCACACTTGGAAATGATGGTGTCAGAAATCAGGTTAGCATTGTAAAGAGCATTGAGGACGAAGGTACAACTACTAAAGGAGATACAACAAAGGTAGATGTTAAAAAGTCTACGATTGAAGCTATCAAAAAGGGCATGAATGGTGTTACAAAGGATTCGGATTCGGGTATCAGTAGCCACTATGCTTCATTCCCGTGGGAGGTATGTGCAAAGACTGGTACGGCGCAAAAGGACGGATATGTAAATCCTGAATCGGAGGTCGATTACATCAAACAGCATCTGTCAAGCTTTGGCAATATGTCTTGGAGCGAGGTGCAAACAGAGATGAAAAGACTAATGAAAACATATCCGGATACATATACCTCAGAGGATGTTGCAGTAAGGCGTGCTGTCATCAACTTGAGCGGTGGCAAGTTAACATCGGAAGATTTAAATAAATATAAATCAACATATGATGAATTCGCATGGACGATGGCTATGGCACCGATGGATGACCCAAAGATAGCAGTTGTGTGCGTGATCCCTCAGGGTGTTACAGGTGGTAATGCAAACCCTGTAGTTAGAGAAATAATAGGACAATATCTAAAGTCAATCTCGTCGGAGTATAGCGAGGATGATTTTAAGATTGTAAATGAGTTTGATTAGAAAGGTTTTATTATGGGAAAGGTCGTTTTAATAGCTTCCGGCAAAGGAGGCACAGGCAAAACACTTTTTGCGACTAATATCGGTACGCTGCTTGCTTTAAGAGGGAAAAAGACACTTCTTATCGATATGGATCTTGGGCTTAGAAATCTTGATCTATATATGGGGCTTGAAAATAAGGTTGTATATAACATTATGGATGTTATATCAGGTGTTTGCGGTATAAAAAAAGCGCTCATAAAGGATAAGAGATTTGAAAGTCTATATTTGATGTCTGCATCATCTTATAGCGACAACAGAGACATAACGCCACTTCATATGGAGGTTCTTTGCGATAAACTAAAAGAAAAATTCGATTATATAATAATAGACGCACCTGCCGGCATAGGCGAGGGACTTGAGATAGGAGCAAGCGTAGCTGACCTTGCGCTCATAATCACAGAACCCGAATACGCTTCGGTAAGAGATGCTGACGTAGTAGATGCGAAGCTGCGTAAGCTCGGAGTTAATAAAATATGTGCAATTATAAATAAGGTAAACGTAGATTTGATGTCGCTAGGTGCGATACCTACATTTTCCGATATAATGGACAGGCTTCGAATGAAAAAGCTCGGATTTATACAATATGACGATAATATATATATGGCGACAAATAAGGGAGTGCCGATAGTTTTAAAAAAAGACACATACATAGAAAAGAATTTTAATAGCATTCTTGACAGAATGCTTGCAGAGCTTCAATAAACCTTCAATAAAACAGTAAAAAGGAAGTCATATGACCTCCTTTTTTATTTTATAAATGCTACACCGCGGTTACTTACGGCTATATTTAAGATTAGCGCAATGCAAAGCATATTAGACAGTATAGAAGAACCGCCATAACTTATAAATGGCAATGTGATACCTGTTACAGGCATAAGCCCCATGGTCATCGCTATGTTTTCAAAAATCTGTGCCGCAAAAAGGCCAAGAAAACCGATTAGCATAAGCGAACCAAATTTGTCATGTACATTAAATGACAGCTTTAGGATTGATATCAAAAGCCAAATGAAAAGGCATATCAAAATTGTCCCCCCCACAAATCCGAGTTCCTCACATATTACCGAAAAGATGAAGTCGGAATTTCTAACAGGTAAAAAATCTAAATCCTTTTGCGTGCCGTTAAAGAGGCCTTTTCCGAAAATACCACCCGAACCGATAGCAATCTTAGATTGCCATACTTGATAATTTGCCTGTATCGAAAGGTCGTTAGGATAAAGAAAGGCTGTGATTCTTTGCTGCTGATATGTATCAAGTAGTTTAAATAAAAATGGAATGGCTATTACAACTGCTATAGCAATTTTGCCAAAGAGCTTCATATTTACACCTGAAGACAGAAGCATAGCGATAAATATCACTATAAAAACAGCGGCACTACCGAAATCCTCCTTTAAAACTATCAAAATAATTGGTGCCGCATACAAAACGGCTTTCCCAAAATCTTTTAGTGTAGTGATAGAATTTCTGTGCTTGTTAAAATATATTGCAAGAAGCACAATAAAGGTAATCTTAATTATTTCGGATGGCTGGAATGTCGTAAAACCTATATTGATCCAAGAACGTGCACCGTATTTACTGACGCCTATGATAGGCAGATAAGGAGTTAGCAAAAATAGTACCGAAAATATATAAAGAGGCTTTTGCATTTCTTCTAAAACGCTATAATTTAGCCTCATTATTACAAAGACTAAAACAAAACCAAGAATATATGCTACTGCCTGCACGACAAATGTTCTTGAGAAAACGATGCCGTCATCATATGAGGTTGAAAGCATCATAGTTAAGCTAATCAATGCAAAAACAACCGGCAAAACATATATCGGTTTAGGTATATTTTTAAAAAGTCCTCTGATGTAATTCATTATTTTCCTTTCCTAATTGGAGTACTCTGATCTTGACTTTTAATGACAACTCACATTATAATATTATAGTATGATTATAGCAAGTAAGATTATCATATATGTAATGCAATTTTGTTTATTTAAAAAATAAAAAATAAAATTTGAAATACATCAAATTTAAGGGAAAGGGGGAATTGACGGCAATGAATATACCAGGAATGATAGCTATCGCTTTGGTAGCCACTTGTGTGGGTATACTAATAGGCTATCTTATTAGAAAAAGAGTTGGCGAAAAAGCTATCGGAAGCGCAGAACAAAAGGCACAAAATCTAATTTTGGATGCTGAACATAAATCAGAAACAATAAAAAAAGAGAAACTTCTTGAAGCAAAAGAAGAAGGTATAAAATTAAAAAACGAAGCCGAAAGAGAAATTAGAGAAAGAAGAAATGAGATCTCTAAATCAGAAAATCGTCTCATACAAAAAGAAGAGACTATTGATAGAAAATTAGAAAACATCGAACGAAAAGAACAAAGCATTACAGACAAAGAAGAGGATTTAGCAAAGAGAAAAAGAGACCTTGAAGAACTACATGTACAGCAGGTGGCAAAGCTTGAACAAATTTCAGGCTATACAAAGGAAGAGGCAAAGGACATACTGCTTGACAGTATCAAAAGCGATGTAAAAGTTGAAGCTTCTATGCTCATAAAGGACATTGAGTCAAGAGCTAAAGAGGAGGCCGACAAAAAAGCTAAGGAAATTATAGTAGGTGCGATACAAAGATGTGCGGCAGACCATGTTGCAGAAAGTACGGTATCGGTTGTACCATTGCCAAATGAAGAAATGAAAGGCAGGATCATCGGCAGAGAAGGACGAAATATAAGGGCTATCGAAACGGCAACAGGCGTAGAGCTTATAATAGATGATACTCCGGAAGCGGTTATCCTTTCGGGCTTTGATCCGGTAAGAAGAGAAATAGCAAGACTTACTTTAGAAAAGCTGATACTAGATGGGCGTATCCATCCGGCGCGTATAGAGGAAACTGTAGCAAAGTCGGAAAAAGAGATACGAAATGTCATAAAAGAAGCAGGAGAACAGGTTACATTTGATGTTGGTATTCACAACCTGCACCCTGAGATCGTAAAGCTTCTCGGAAGACTAAAGTATAGAACTTCATATGGACAAAATGTTCTAAAACACAGCGAAGAAGTCGCACAGCTTGCAGGTCTTATGGCAGGAGAGCTTGGCTGCGATGTTATGCTTGCTAAAAGAGCAGGATTGCTTCATGACATAGGCAAGGCACTTGATCACGAAAAAGAAGGCACACACGTAGAAATAGGAATGGAAGTGCTAAAAAAATACAAAGAATCACCTGCGGTTATAGAGGCTATGCGTTCTCACCACGGAGATTATGAGCCTACATCTATGGAAGCGATTTTGATAGCTGCGGCAGACGCTCTTTCAGCGGCAAGGCCGGGAGCAAGAAGAGAAACTCTCGAATCATATATCAAGAGACTTGAAGCGCTTGAAGAAATTGCAAATAAGACAGAGGGCGTTGAAAAATCATACGCAATACAAGCGGGCAGAGAAATAAGAATTATAGCAAAACCTGAACAAGTAAAAGACGAAGAAATGCCATTCTTGGCACGTGAAATTGCAAAGAAGATTGAGGAAGAAGTAGATTATCCCGGACAGATAAAGGTAAATATCGTGAGAGAGACGCGTGCTGTAGATTATGCAAAATAGTTAATTTGAGCGAGGCGAGTAATCGCCTCGTTTATTTTAAATGGTTATTGTTACATATCGTTAGGATGCTGAGAACTAAGGAGAATAATATGTTTGTATATCTTGATAACAGTGCTACAACAAAACAATACGAAAGCGTAACAGAAAAAATGCTTCAATATATGCGGGAAGACTTTGGGAATCCGTCTTCGATGTATAGACTTGGCATTACAGCAGCAAAAGCTGTCAAAGAAGCCAAAAAACAGGTAGGCCTCGCGCTTACTGTGCCGGAAAATAACATTTATTTTACATCCGGCGGTACGGAGGCGGACAATTTTGCGATCTTCGGTAGCGTGCTGAAAAATAAAAGGCGAGGCAATAAAATAATAACTTCGAAAATAGAACATCCTGCAGTACTTGAGCCGATGAAACGCCTTGAAGATATGGGATTTGAAGTTGTATATTTGCCGGTAGATAAAAATTGTAAAATAGATATAGAAACATATAAAAAAGAGCTTTCTGACGATGTTATTTTTATATCCGTAATGACTGCAAACAATGAGACAGGTACATTACAGCCGATAGAGGAGATGTATAAGCTGAAGCCGCAAAATGCATTTTTCCATACGGATGCGGTGCAGGCGTTTGGCAAAGTAAAAATACCAAAAGCTGACATGATAAGTATAAGCGGCCATAAGGTACATGGACCGAAGGGTATTGGTGCATTATTTGTAAGTGATGATACGAAGATAAAGCCTTATATGCTTGGTGGCGGTCAAGAGAAAAATATGCGCTCCGGCACGGAAAATGTGCCTGCGATTGTCGGCTTTGGTGAGGCGGCAAAAATGATTGCGGCAAGCGATGAAAGTATTTCAAGCATGAAAAAGGTAAAAGAGTATTTAAAAGAAGGTATACTTGCAGAGATTGACGATATAAAAATCAATACGCCAAATGATAGCGTTGTATCTATCTTGAGCGTTTCGTTTTTAGGGACAAAAAGCGAGGTCATTTTGCACAAGCTTGAGGAGAATGATATATTCGTTTCGGCCGGTTCGGCTTGTTCGTCGAACAAAAAAGGAAGGAGCCATGTGCTTTCTGCGATGAATATGACAGATGAGGAGATAGAAGGCACTTTGCGATTTAGCTTCAGCAATCTAAATACAATTGAAGAGATGGATTATGCGATTGAGAAGCTAAAAAAGGCTGTTATGGATTTTAGAAAATTGATGCACAGGAGATAGTAAATGAAGGAAAATATTTTTATTGTGAGATGCGGGGAGACTGCATTAAAGGGCCAAAATAAGTCATATTTTGAAAAAATGCTTGTTGAGAGAATAAAAAAACTACTAAAAAAATATGACGGTATCTCGGTAAAGAGGAGCGAAGGGCTTATTTTCGTAAGAGCAGGGGAAAATATTGAAAAAGATAAACTTATAAAAGATATTTCGAAGGCGTTTGGAGTAGCTTCAATAAGCCCGGCTGTTGAGACGAATTCAAATATGGAAGATATTTTCGAGGCGGCGAGTACATATATGAAGGAGATCATTGATACAAGGGGCATAAAAACCTTTAAGGTTGAAGCAAAAAGAGCAGATAAGGGATTCCCTGTAAAATCGCCTGATATAGCAAGAGAGGTTGGAGGAGCTGTTCTAAAGGCCTGTAAAGTGCTTAGCGTTGATGTTCACAATCCGGATGTGTATCTTTATGTAGATGTCAGAAAGAATAACTCATATATTTACAGCGAGAAAATCAAAGCATTTGGCGGTCTTCCGCTTGGTACAAATGGCAAAGGACTTGTTTTGCTATCAGGTGGTATCGATTCGCCTGTCGCTGCATTTATGATGGCCAAGAGGGGAATGATGATTGAAGCTATACATTTTCATTCGTATCCGTATACAAGCCAGAGGGCGCAGGAAAAAGTGAAAGAACTCGCATCAAAGCTTGCGATATACTGTAGCAGATTTAAAATGCATGTGATAAATCTCTTGCCGATACAAGAGCAGATAGTACAAAATTGCCCCGAAGATGAAACAACGATATTGGTAAGAAGATTTATGATGAAGATTGCCGAAAAAGTTGCGGAGGAAAAAGGCTGTGACATGCTCATCACCGGAGAGAGCTTAGGACAGGTAGCCAGTCAAACATCAGCTTCGCTTGTATGTACAGATGATGCTGTTAAAGTGCCGGTTATGAGACCGCTTATAGCATTAGATAAAGTTGATATCATGGAAATAGCAAAAGATATAGGCACATATGAGATTTCAATACAGCCATATGAGGACTGCTGTACCGTATTCTTACCAAAGCATCCTGTGACAAAACCAAGGCTCGAAAAGATACTCTTATCAGAAGCAAAACTGCCTGTTGATACGCTTGTGAGGGATGCTGTAAATTCACTCGAAACGATCGAGATTTTCCCCAGCTAAAAGCAAAAAAAGCTTGAATTTTACCACAAAAAATGAGATACTATTGTTGGGTGTTTTTAATAAAAAAATACCCGAATACTAACGTACCGGTTGGTAAAAGTACCGTAAATATTTACTTATACGGAGGAGGCATTCATATATGGACTTTCAGCTGACTAAGGAGCAAGAGGCAGTAAGAAAGATGGTTAGAGAGTTTGCCGAAACCGAAGTCAAACCTATTGCGGCAGAAATTGATCAAGAGCATAGATTTCCTATCGAAAACGTAGAAAAGATGGGAAGCTATGGACTTATGGGGATTCCATTCCCAAGAGTAAATGGTGGTATGGGTGGAGATTATATATCGTACGCTATTGCAGTCGAAGAGCTATCTAAAGTATGTGCCTCGACTGGTTCGATATGTTCTGCACATACTTCTTTGTGTTGCTGGCCTATTTTTGAATATGGCACGGAGGCACAAAAAGAACAATATTTGTCGGATTTGCTAAAGGGCAAAAAACTCGGAGCGTTTGGGCTCACGGAACCCGCAGCAGGTACAGACGCATCAAGCCAACAAACAAAAGCTATAGATATGGGCGACTATTGGAAGATAAATGGAGCCAAAGTCTTTATAACTAATGGCGGATATGCAGATGTATTTGTTATCACAGCTACGACTGACAGGGACAAAGGCAGTCAAGGTATTACAGCATTTATAGTTGAAAAGGCGGACGAGGGTTTTTCGATAGGCAAGACTGAGGATAAGATGGGCGTATGCGCATCTTCGACAACTGAACTGGTTTTTCAAGATTGCATAATCCCTAAAGACAGGGTGCTTGGTAAGATAGGCGACGGATATAAAGTTGCGATGGCTACAAGGAACGTGGGTAGGATAGCTACCGCGGCACAAGCCCTGGGTATTGCAGAGGGAGCTTTTGAAGTCACAGTTAGTTATATGAAGTCTCGCAAGCAGTTTGGAAAGAAACTTTCTCAATTCCAAGCTTTGCAGTTTGAGATCGCAGAGATGGCTACGAGGATTGAAGCGGCAGGTCTGTTAGTTTATAAAGCTGCAGATCTGAAAAACAAAGGTCTTTCGTACGAAAAAAATGTGGCGATGGCAAAACTGTATGCGGCAGAGACCGCAATGTATGTAACTACAAAGGCCGTTCAGCTTCATGGCGGATATGGTTACACAAAAGACTACCCTGTAGAAAGAATGATGAGGGATGCCAAGGTTACCGAAATTTTTGAGGGCACCTCGGAGATTCAAAAGATGATTATTTCTGCAGCGGTAATAGGCAAATAACACTAAGGAGGAATTAAAATGGCATTTAATATTTTAGTATGTGCAAAGCAGGTTCCTGATACAAATGTTATCAAAATCAATCCTAAGACAGGCACATTGATCAGGGAAGGTGTTCCAAGCATCTTAAACAACGACGATGCTAATGCTTTGGAAGAAGCATTAAAAATCAAGGATGAATTTGATGATGTTCATGTAACAGTTGTTTCAATGGGACCTCCACAGGCTCAGGATATGCTTATGGAATGTATAGCAATGGGCGCTGATGAAACTATCCTTATCAGTGACAGAGCCGTAGGTGGTTCTGATACACAGGCTACTTCAAATGCACTTGTAGCTACAATCAAGAAGGCAGAAGAAAAACTTGGTAAGGCTTTTGACCTTGTTTTCGCAGGAAGACAGGCTATCGACGGAGATACTGCTCAGGTAGGACCTCAGATCGCAGAAAAGCTTGACTTACCACAGGTAACTTATGTTGAAGAATGTAAGCTAAGCGCTGATAAAAAAGAAGTAACAGTTAAGAGAAATATGGAAGACGGCTATGAAATAATCAAAGTTAAGCTTCCTTGCATGCTTACTGCAATCAAAGAGCTAAATACACCAAGATACATGTCAATCAAGGGTATTTTTGCAGCTCATGAAAAACCAATGAACGTATGGAGTGCAGCTGATGTAAAAGTTGATCTTGATACTGTAGGTCTTGAAGCTTCACCAACAAATGTATTCCGTTCATTCACACCTGCTCCTAAAGGAAAGGGTGAAATCCTTACAGGAACTAACGACAAAGAAGTTGTTGAAAAGCTTCTTATCGGCCTAAAAGGAAAGCACGTAATTTAGTTTAAAGGAGGAGAAAGTAAAATGGCAATTAAAGTAATTAAAGACAAATGTAAAGGTTGTTCCATTTGCGTTAAATCTTGTCCTTTTAGCGCAATTACAATGAATGGCAAGGTTGCTGAAATCGGCACTGCTTGTACAGCTTGCGGAGTTTGCGTAAGCAAGTGCCCATTTGATGCGATCGAAAAGACAGAAGACGAAAAGGGTGCTGTTGACCTAAGTGCATATAAGCACATTTGGGTATTCGCAGAGCAAAGAGACGGCAAACTTATGAACGTTGCTCTTGAACTTATCGGTGAAGGTGTAAGACTTGCTAAAGAAATCAGTGATGATACTAAGCTATGCGCTGTTGTAGTAGGTGACAACGTAAAGCATCTTGCAGACGAGTGCTACGAATACGGTGCTGATGAAGTAATCCTTATCGAGGATCCACTTCTAAAGAACTACACAACTGACGGATATGCAAAGGTAATAACTGATGCAATCGACGAATTCAAACCTGAAATCGTTCTTTACGGTGCAACTCACATCGGTAGAGACCTTGCGCCAAGAATCGCAGCAAGATGCGGAACAGGTTTGACAGCTGACTGTACAAGACTTGACGTTAGAGTATCAAGCTACATTGAATATGCTAAGAAGAATACAACTCTTGACACTTCAACACTTGATCCTAACGATCCAAGCACAGGCATCAAGCAGACTCGTCCTGCATTTGGTGGTAACCTAATGGCTACTATCATCTGTCCAAAGACAAGACCTCAGATGTCTACAGTAAGACCTGGCGTTATGCAGAAGAGAGAGCCTGTAAAGGGTGCTAAGGGCGAATTGGTAGAATTCAAGCCAACAATTGCTGCTTCTGATATCAGAACTGAAGTTATTGAGATTGTTAAATCTGCTAAGGAAATGGTATCTCTTACAGATGCAGAAATCATCTGCTCAGGTGGTAGAGGACTTGGCTCAGCAGACGGCTTCAAGCTTATCCAGGAATTTGCTGATAAGGTTGGAGGCGTAGTTGGTGCTTCAAGAGCGGCTGTTGACGCTGGTTGGATCGATCATTCACACCAGGTTGGTCAGACAGGTACAACAGTTAAACCTAAAATCTACTTTGCATGCGGTATCTCAGGTGCCATCCAGCATTTGGCAGGTATGCAGACTTCAGATATGATCGTTGCAATCAACAAGGATTCAGAAGCTCCTATCTTTGAAGTAGCAGACTATGGTATTGTAGGCGACTTGTACAAGGTAGTTCCGCTAATCATCGAATCATGGGATGACGCAGAAGCTTTGTATGATGCTTCACTAAAATAGAATAAGCTAGAAAATTCTTTAGAGGGGCGCATTTTTGTGTGCCCCTTTTAAAGGATTATAACGAGAGGAATCTGTTAGATGAGAAATTTTGATTCAAATGTACAGGTAATGAAATATAAAGTCTTAAAGGAAGTCGCGCGGCATTCATGGAATGACGAGGAGATTTTTTCTGTATTTGATGATATAGCAAAAAAAATCGTAAAACGTGGCGAGCCTTCGACGAGCTGTTGTATATATAAAGACAGAGCAAAGATTGCAGAGAGAATAAAGATTGCTTTAGGAGGCAATAAGGAAAACCCCAATATAATCGAAGTAATAGATATAGTATGTGATGAATGTCCTGAGGCAGGGCATGTTGTTACAGATTTGTGCAGAGGTTGCTTGGCGCATAAATGTGCCGGAGCATGTAAGGTTGGAGCAATTGAGTTTGGGCAGGACAATAAAGCAAAGATTGATAAATCAAAGTGCGTGGAATGTGGCAGGTGTGCAGAGGCATGTCCGTATTCTGCGATAAATAATTTTAAAAGGCCTTGCGAAAAGGCATGTAAGATTGATGCCATTCATATGGCAGAAACAGGTGAAGCCGAAATCGACAACGCAAAGTGCACTTCATGCGGAGCTTGTATGGTACAATGTCCATTTGGTGCAACAGTTGATAAATCATATATAACAGAAGTTATTAAATATATCAAAAAGAGTGAAAATAATACAAAATATAAAGTCAATGCTATAATCGCACCTGCTTTTGCATCTCAGTTTGAAGATGTCAAAATTGGGCAGGTAGTGACAGCTATAAAGGAACTTGGATTTACTAATGTTTATGAAGCAGCGCAGGGAGCCGATGTAGTGGCATATAAGGAAGCACAGGAACTTGCAGAAAAAGGATTTTTGACAACTTCGTGCTGTCCTGCATTTGTAAGATATGTAAAGATAAATTTTCCGGAGCTTGCAGACAATATATCTCATAACTTATCACCTATGGCTGAGATGGGCAGGATAATAAAAGAAAAAGATCCTGATTGCGTAAACATTTTTATAGGTCCTTGTACTGCCAAGAAAGCGGAAATAAAAAAGGAAAGTGTAAAACCCTATATCGATGCGGTTTTGACATTCGAGGAGCTGATAGCTCTTATAGACAGTCGTGATATAGAAATGGAAAGTCTGCCTGAAGATAAGCTTGATGATGCATCAGGATTTGGTAGACAATTTGCGCGTTCCGGCGGTGTTGCGGAAGCTGTTTGTGAGGCACTCGAAGAATTAGGCTCTGATTTTGTAGCGGATCCTATAGCCTGTGAAGGACTTGACAAGTGCAAGATGACGCTTCTTCGTGCATCCAAAAACGTGCTCAAAAACAATTTGATAGAGGGCATGGCATGTAGCGGGGGCTGTATTGGTGGCGCAGGCTGCTTGACTCATTCCGATAAGTATAGAGTAGTAATAGACGAACATGCAAAAGACGCTTCACGGCAGGAGATCAAAAGGGTTGTCGAGGAGATCTGCTAAATGAAATATATAAGAGTAGATATATTGACATCAGACATCGGTGTAGAAGAAATCACAGGCGTGCTTCTGAATTTCGGAATAGAGCAGACGATTGTGGATTCACCTGCTACTGCAAACGAAATCCTGAAAAAGAAAAGCAGCTACAAGTGGGATTATATCGATGAAAAGCTTTTGAACTTAGATTTTGAACCAAAGGTTACATTTTACCTTTCCGATGATGAAAAGGGTCGTGAGCTTTGCGAAAAAATCATGGAAAGGCTACAGCTGTTAGCAAAAAATGACAGAAGTGGTCTCTTAGGTTCTTTAAAGACATCTAAAACGGTAGAGGACGATGAGTTATGGAAGAACTCATACAAGGAACATTTTAAGACGATAAAGCTGACTGATGAAATTATCGTAAAGCCGTCGTGGGAAAAGGTTCCGCAGGGAAATACGAAGAAGATTATTGAACTTGATCCGGGTACAGCATTTGGTACAGGAGACCATGCTACAACCTCAATGTGTGCTGAGCTTATGCAAAAAGCGGGTTGTGCCGGAAAGAATATACTCGACATTGGTACAGGCTCAGGTATACTTGCTTTTGTAGCTGATGCATTTGGAGCGAAAAATGTCCTCGGCGTTGATATAGATGATGATGCAGTAGCTGTAGCAAAGGAAAATGCACAGATAAATCATTGCAAGGACAATGTCAAATTTGTAAAAGGTGATTTAACAAAGGGTATAAACTTTGAAGCGGATATAGTAGTTGCCAATTTAATGGCCGAAATGGTAATTACATTAACTACTTCAGTCAAAAAGCATATGAAACCAAATGCTGTCTTTATATCTTCAGGCATCTTAGTTGAAAAAAAGGAAAAGGTCATAACTGCGCTAAAGGAGGCAGACTTTGAAATTTGTGAAACGCTCGATCGTGACGGTTGGAGCTGCATAATGGCGAAATAGGTGAGAAATGAGTAGATTTTTTGTTTCAAATGATGCGATAAGCAGAGAAAAAATATATATAACATCAAGGGAAGACATTGCTCATATTTCGCGTGTTCTTAGGATGAAAGTCGGAGATATTATAGATATCTCCGATTCTTGTAATTGGGAATATACGTGCAAGATAGATAGCATTGAAAATGAGCAAGTAATTGCTACTATTATAGATAAGCAGACCTTTGCAAGGGAGCCTGAGATAGACATTGCTTTATTTCAGGGCGTGCCAAAACAGGGGAAAATGGAAGTTATCGTACAAAAAAATACCGAGCTTGGCATTAAAACTATAATTCCTGTATTTATGGACAGAAGCGTTATAAAGGATAATGGGAAATATCATAAAAAGGTTGAGAGATATAACACAATAGCAACCGCTGCGGCAAAGCAATGCCAAAGGGGAGTTATACCTGCCGTCGAGGGTTCGATGAGCTTTGATATGATGCTAAGGAATTTAAGTAGCTTTGATTTAGTAATTTTCCCATATGAAAATGAAACAAATTATACGATAAAGACTCTATTAAAAGAGTATGTTCGAAGCATTGGAAAACCAAAAACAATCGCGATAATTATAGGCCCTGAGGGCGGATTTTCTGATGAGGAAGCACAAAAATTGGCACAGCAGGATGTAAAAGGAGTATCGCTCGGTAAAACGATACTCCGTACAGAAACCGCCGGAATGACGGCTGTAGCAATGTGCATGTATGAGCTACAGCTATAGCTTATTGTGTAGTGTTGGTCGTATTATCCTCAGGGATTTCCACGATTTCCTCTTCAATAATGATCTCCTCGATGATAACTTCTTCTTTATTCTTTTCTTCCTCTTCCTTCTTTTTCCTTGTTTCTTCATCCATAGAAGCATCAAAGCGTCTGCCGGATTCGGTACCCTTTATATAATATTCGCCGTCAGTTTTTATTACATCGCTGGGTTGAGATGCAAGCGAGCCACTCATTCCCGCAACAGCTTTTCTCATAATCTTGCTCCATAGGGCAACTGCAGTATCAGAGGTTGTATTTAGAGGTACATTTACATCATTACCAATCCAAATAGCAGCAGAGTATTGTGGAGTAAATCCACAGAACCAAATATCCATTGCATCGGAGGTTGTACCACTCTTGCCGGCAGTTTGCACACCTGGGACTTGTCCAAGCTTACATATACCATTTGTCACTGTAGTTCTGAGTATATCTTGCGTTACAAAGGCGACGCTCTTATCTAAAACCTTAGTTTCATCAGGATCTGTTTCTAAGATGGTTTTGCCACTTTTATCCTCGACTTTTGTATAAGATATCGTATCTACGCGTGTGCCTTGATTTGCTATAGTGCCATAAGCGGCGCTCATTTCAATAGGTGAGATACCTTTTGTCATACCGCCGAGGGCTAATGCAGAAGCATTATTATCATTCGTATCGCCATCCTCAACCAGAGTAGTTATACCAAATTTTTTCAATTGTTTTATCGAATAAGAAGTTCCTACTTGTCTGGAAATTCTAACAGCAACGGTGTTGACGGAGTTTTCTACTGCCTTACGCATGGTCATTTCGCCCTTATATCCGCTATAGAAGTTTTTAGGCCAGTCTTTGCCATTCATCTTTATAGGGGCGTCATTTATACCACTGCTTGCAGTCCAATAATCACCATAATATTTTGAATTTTCTTTATTATCATAATCAGTAAATGTCATAGGTGTGTTCTTATCCGCGGCATCCTTTCCTTGTTGCAATGCGGCAGAATAAACGGCAAGAGGCTTTATTGACGACCCCGGCTGTCTTGGATTGATAGCACGGTTATAAAGCTTTTTACCTGTTGTCTCACGACCACCAACCATCGCTTTGATACCGCCTGTCTTGTAATCAGTTATAACCATAGCGGCTTGTGGCTGGCGAGTACTTGCACGAAGTGTATAACATGATTTTGAAACGGTATAGCTTTCGCCACTCTTTACAAAGAATCCATCCTCGGTATTTTTCTTTGTAAAAAATGAGCTGTCTATGACAAGATTGCCATCATCATCGAGGCTCTTGTAATCAGCCGGTACATTTATTACGCCACCTTCTGTACTGTAGATAGCGCCGTCCTTAAACTGATAAAAGTCCTTAAATTCGATATTGTAGTCAGTAGTGCCATTTGAAGTAGTCTTATAGAAGTTTAGCCGTTTGCCTTTTATGAGCACGAGATTGCCGTCGCTATCCTTTTTGTATTCGCCTTTTTTGAGCGTAAATGTACCATTATCATTAAAATAATTACTATATCTATACAGTATTATTTGTCCTTGATCTCCAAGTATATTTTTGTTTGAGTCATATTTTATACCACCATTGCTTGGAAAGTTGCTATTTTCAGCAAAGGCATCCTCAATGGCTTTTTGAGCCTGAGAATTTAAAGTAGTATGTATAGTAAGACCGCCGGAATAAACTTTTTCCTTTGCTTCTTGCTCGCTATAATTATATTTTTCCATCAAATCAGATGTAATGTCATCTATCATATAATCTATAAAATATGCTGTGCCACTTGAAGCTGCAGTAGCCGAAACATCGAGCTTTTCTTTGAGATCCTCTTTGATAGCTTTATTGTATTCGTCCTTAGTTATGTATCCTTGTTCATTCATTAGCTTTAGAGTAGCTTCACGCCTGTCTTTCGATACATCGCCATTATAATAATATATATAATCCGCGTTTTCATATATTATATTTTGTTCCTTTGAAAGACCGGCATCGCCCTCAGAGGCATCCTTTCTTTTTACTAAAGCATATGTATCAGGAGCCTTAGGAAGTGCAGCAAGAGCAGCACATTCTGTCAAATCAAGATCCTTTGTGTCGGTGTTGAAATATGACTGTGCGGCTGCTTGCACACCGTATGAATTGTTGCCAAGATATATGGAGTTTAGATACGCTTCCATTATCTGCTTTTTAGAGAGATTATTCTCCAATACAACGGTATAATATGCTTCAGAAATTTTTCGGCTGAGAGAACGCACGCTTTTTGTTTCGGCAAGATATACATTTCGTGCAAGTTGCTGAGTAATGGTGCTTGTACCGCTGATGTTACCACCTGATGTGAGGCTGTCTTTTATAGCACCAAAAACTCGCTTGAAGTTAAAACCATGATGTTTCCAAAAGGTCTTATCTTCGATAGCAACAACTGCATTTATGAGATCCTCAGGCATTTGATCATATGAAATATTTATTCGATTGCTACCGTCGAGGTAGATATTTTCTATAACCTCTCCCTCATCATCTAAAAGCACGGAGCTTTCCGGTAAATATTCGTAAATGTTAGACGGATCTATTTTAGGCGTGTTTGCTATTACAGTAAATGTATATATCCATAGGAATGCAAAAAGCACACATGCAAATCCAAGTATCCATTTTAAGATTTTTTTAACCATAAATAACCTTTTAAAATAACCCTTTCCCGTTACTAAATAAATACGCTGTATTATACCACAGTTTTATGATTTTAAGGTAGATATAATCGCTAAAAAACAGCCAAATTTCAACATAGTAGATATTGACATTAAATGTAAAAAAATGTAAAATAAAGCGAAAGAAATTTTTATTTATAAATAGACAGGAGAAAAGATTGAGAAGACCGTTGATGCTTCCTTTTATTTTTCTGTGTCTGGGGATTATCATCGGCTTTTATTGCAGGGCCGAAGGGAAGATAGAAGTCTTTGGCTGGGTTGGTATTTTCTTTTTGTGTATAGCTATCGTATCAAACATTACTTCTAAAAAGAAAAAAATAAAAAGCAAGTATTTTATATGGGTGTTGATAGGACTGATACTATTTTCTGTTCAGAGCGCAAAAATGTCCCAAGCTGACGAGCTTTTGGAAAACAAGGTGGAGCTTTTTGGTATATGTAAAAAGGTAAGCGTTGATGAGAAAAAGCAGAAAACAACATTAGTAATTGCGGTAGAGGGTTTAAAGGGAAAGGATGATTCCCAAAATTCGAACCTTTCTTTTGATGGCAATTTAAAAATTCAAGCACAGTATTATAAGAAAGCTAAAAACACCGATTGCCTGATAGGTAAAAAAGTGATAGCAAGCGGCACTCTAAATCAGGCAACGGAGAGAAGAAATCCAAAGTGCTTTGATTACCGTTTATATTTAAAAAGCGTGGGAATATCATATCTACTAAAGGCAGATCATATATCATTATATGAAAATCAAAACAAAGATGCTTCTTTTTGGGATTTTTTGCTTGCCAAAGCAGGCAGCTGCAAAAAGTCATTTGTAAATAGCATAAAACAAAAGCTCAATATAGAAAATGCAGGGCTTCTTCGTGCAATGATGTTTGGCTCAAAGGAGGATATGGCAGACGAAACATATCAAGAGTTCCAACGAAACGGTACAGCCCACATATTGGCAGTTTCGGGCATACATATGGGTATCATATACGGTTTGCTTTCAAAGGCTTTTGGCGCGAGAAGAAATCGTATAAAAAACATATTTATAATGCTGCTTCTTTTCTTTTATGCGATGATGGCTGAGTTTACACCATCCATAACACGCGCATTTTTGATGATTTGCACGAGTATATTCGCAAGATTACTAAACAAGAGATATGACCTTTTGAGTGCCGGTTTTCTTGCCGCTATGGTTTTGATATTTATAAATCCGTTTGTACTTTTTAATAGCGGATTTCAAATGTCTTTTTTGGCAATATTTGTGATAGCAGTATCGTTTAACAAACTTGAAGAGCTTTACATAAAACAGTTTTATAAAAACACTTTAATCCCCGTCGTTGTGATACAGGGAGTTATGAGTGTGTACACCGCATATAATTTTAATTATTTTTCTCTTACATCATTTATCGCAAATATCCCGGTTATATTTATCGCATCGCTACTTATGCCGATAGGTATAATTTGCCTCATCATAAATATTATATTTGGCGAGATTTTTGCGCCTTTTGCGAAAGTGCTTGAGCTTGCCGTAGAAGTGTTAAAAAAGTCTAATTCTTACACATATTTAAATGGGATAGGAACCTTTGACGTTATTAGTCCGTCGATATTTTTTGTCCTGCTTTTTTATGCGTTGTTTTTTATACTGACAAATGAGGAGATGAAGATATTTTTTATACGAAAAAAATTCAAGGCGGCTTTTAGTATCTTTTGTGTTGCGATGATATTTTGTACATTTATATCTATAAAAACAGATGATGGCTTTGATGCTGCCGATATGATATTCATAGATGTAGGACAGGGAAGCTGTATGCTGTTTAAAGGTGAAGACGGAAAAAATATTTTGATAGATGGCGGTGGCAATCCAGACTATGATGTAGGCATAAAAACACTCAAACCGGCTCTTTTGAAAAATGGGGTAAGAAAGATAGATATAGCAATTGCAACACATTTAGATAATGATCATTATCTTGGAATAAAAAGCCTGGCAAATGAGGGTATGGTAGATAAGATAGCATTTTATGAGGGTAATAGCATAGAGCGTGCAAAGCTTGCAAAGGAATGCGGAATAGATGTAGATGATTTGCTTTTTCTAAAGAGGGGAGATGAGTTTTCATTTGGAGAAGATATAAAAATAGAGGTTATAACGCCTGAGGGCAAAAGTCAAAGAGAGTACATAAGCGAAAAGAAAAATACAGACGAAAACGAGAGAAGTCTGGTGCTAAAGGTCTTTAAGGAGGAAGTGAGCTTTTTAGTGACAGGAGATATAGGTAAGGTGACGGAGCAAAAATTAAAAGGAAATTTAAAAGCTGATATTTTGCAGGTGGCGCATCATGGCAGCAAAGGAAGCTCAAGCGATGACTTCATTCAAAGGGTAAATCCTAAAGTAGCTGTTTTTCAAGTAGGGAAAAATAATAAATACGGCCATCCGGCGCCCGAAGTTATTGAAAAGTATCAAAATAAGTGTATAATCATAGAGAGAAGCGATTTACAAGGAGCAATAGGCTTTAGGATAGATGGCGATAAATTTGAAGTAGTTACGACTATCAAGACATAAAAGGAAAGCTGTATATGGCATATATGCGAGATAAAAAAGAGCATGCATTCCAATCATTTCGAAGAGATTTAAAAGAGGACAACTTCAAAAGTCTTGTCCTTTTTTGTGGTGAAGAAACATATCTAATAGATTGGGCGATACAGAGTATAGTATCAAAATATGTAAGGCAGGAAACAAAGCTACTTGATATGGACATTGTAAATACAGAGCTAAAAACGCCTGACGATGTAATGGCAAGCTGTGATACATCGCCGATGCTTTCCGAAAAAAAAGTAGTTATCATAAAAAACTGTGAAGCAACCTTTGCTAATCAGCTCGAAGAATACGCAGAGACTATGCCAAGAGAAGCATTACTTTTGATCTCGTGTATGCAAGGACAAAAGTTTGATAAAAAGCTTCAAAAACATGCAAGCGTTTATGATTTTGAACCGCTTTACCAAGGTCAATTGCTTGCATTTATAGAAAAAAGATTTAAAAAAGCAAACAAGCTCGCATCAAAGAAGGTCATTACAGAAATTGCGCAGGAGAGCGGATACTTAAACAAGGATGTCGATTACAATTTGTACAATTTGGAAGGAGACATCAAAAAAATTATAGCTTTATCGGAAGGCGAAGAGATAACTGTCGGTGATGTGAGAAATGGACTTTCGGATAATCTCGAACACGGTGTATTTTCGTTGATAGATGCCATAAGTAAAAATCAAAAGGACAAGGCCTTTGATCTGCTAAATCAACTTTTAAAGAGCGGAGCAAAGGAGTTTAACTTGCTTGGGCTTATAATCTCGCAGATTGAGATAATGCTTCAGACAAAGGAACTGGCGCGTGATGGGGTGAGTCTTGCCGAAATGAAAAAGGCAATAAATGTGCACGAATATCGTATAAAAAAATCACTCGATTTCGTGCACGACTTTACATCAATCGATTTAAAAGGGATATTAAAAAATGCCTATCAAGCGGACAGTCAGATAAAAACGGGCATCTTAGATGCGCATCTTGCCCTTGAGATGCTGATAGCGCAAATTTAGCTTTTTAACCATTTTCAACACAAGGAGGATTAAAGATAATGTACAAAATCTTAGAGGCAAAAAAATTGGCAGACAATATATATTTTATGGATGTCTTAGCACCTCGTGTAGCAAAGAACTGCAAACCCGGTCAATTCATAATAGTGAAAATTGACGAAAAAGGGGAAAGAGTGCCACTTACGATATGCGATTATGATGCTGAGAAAGGAACTGTAAGCATAGTATTTCAGACAGTTGGGGCATCTACAATGAAGATGTCAAAGCTAAAAAAAGGAGACGTCTTTAGAGATTTTACAGGACCGCTTGGCTGTCCGTCAGAGCTTGTGGAAGAGGATATAACAGAACTAAAAAAGAAAAGCATACTTTTTATAGGTGGTGGTGTTGGTACAGCACCCGTATACCCGCAGGTAAAATGGCTAAAAGAGCACGGAGTTGATGCCGATGTTATAATCGGAGCCAAAAATAAAGACCTCCTGATTTTAGAAGATGAAATGAGGGCTGTTGCAAAAAATTATTATCCTTGTACAGATGACGGCTCGTACGGTCACAGCGGTATGGTAACATCAAAGCTTGAGGAGCTCGTTGAAAAAGAGGGCAAGAAATACGATGTTTGCATTGCTATAGGACCTATGATAATGATGAAATTTGCATGTCTTACAACTAAAAAGCTCGGTATAAAAACTATAGTCAGCCTAAATCCAATCATGGTTGACGGTACAGGAATGTGCGGAGCATGCAGAGTGCATGTGGGCGATGAGATAAAATTTGCTTGCGTAGACGGCCCGGAATTTGACGGACATCTCGTGGATTTTGACAAGGCTATGCAAAGACAGAGCATGTATAAAACGCAGGAAGGTAGAGAAAAATTAAAGGTAGAAGAAGGCGACACTCATCACGGCGGTTGCGGACTTTGTGGAGGTGACAAATAATGGCAGATATGACAAAGAGAATTCCGGTAAGAGAGCAGGACCCAAAGGAAAGAGCAAAAAACTTCGAGGAAGTTTGTTATGGATATGATAAAGATGAGGCAATCACCGAAGCGACAAGATGCCTAAACTGTAATAATGCAAAATGCATAGAAGGTTGCCCTGTATCAATAAATATTCCTGCATTTATACAAAAGGTAAAGGAAAATGATATAGAGGGTGCATATGATGTTATAAGCAAGTCATCGGCGCTTCCGGCTATATGCGGTAGAGTTTGTCCACAGGAATCACAGTGTGAAGCAAGGTGTATAAGAGGTATCAAAGGAGATGCTGTTTCAATAGGCAAATTGGAGAGATTTGTTGCCGACTATGCTCTTGAAAATGATATAAATCCTAAGAAAGCAGAAAAAACAAACGGTCATAAGGTGGCAGTCATCGGCTCAGGTCCATCAGGGCTGACATGCGCAGGAGATCTTGCAAAACTCGGGTATGATGTTACGGTGTTTGAGGCACTACATGAGCTTGGCGGAGTACTCGTATATGGTATTCCCGAATTTCGTTTACCTAAAGAAAAGGTAGTAAAAAAGGAAATAGAAAAGGTGCGCGGACTTGGAGTCAAGTTTGAAACTAATATCGTTATAGGTAAGTCGACCACAATAGATCAGCTTATTGAGGATGAAGGCTTTGAGGCTGTATTTATAGGATCAGGAGCAGGACTTCCTATGTTTATGGGGATTCCGGGAGAGACTGCAAACGGTGTATTTGCCGCAAACGAGTATTTGACAAGAAGCAATTTGATGAAGGCATTTGACGAGTCATATGATACACCGATAGTTGCCGGCAAAAAAGTTGCAGTAGTCGGTGGCGGTAATGTGGCTATGGATGCGGCGAGGACAGCACTCAGATTAGGTGCCGATGTGCATATAGTATATAGAAGAAGCGAAGCTGAGCTCCCTGCGAGAGCGGAGGAGGTACATCACGCAAAGGAAGAGGGCGTTATATTTGACCTTCTCAGAAATCCAAAAGAGATACTGGTAGATGAAAACGGCTGGGTCAAGGGCATGAAAGTCATAAAGATGGAACTTGGCGAGCCTGACGAATCGGGAAGAAGAAGACCTGTGGAGGTACCGGGCTCAGAATATGAGATTGAGGTTGATACTGTGATAATGTCGCTTGGCACATCGCCAAATCCATTGATAGCATCGACAACAGACGGTCTTGAAACAAATAAGAGAAAATGCATCGTCGCATCAGAGCAGGACGGCAAAACATCAAAGGAATGTGTATTTGCAGGAGGAGATGCCGTCACAGGAGCAGCAACCGTTATACTTGCGATGGAAGCGGGCAAGGTTGGTGCAAAAGGAATAGACGAATTTTTAAGCTAAAGTGTGGTTCGTACAACTAAAAGGATACCGCTATCAAAGGAAATCGTTATCTCATTTGACAGAAATTCGTTGCTTATGCAAAGCGGAAATTCATTATTGATATTTGCATTATTCAAAGGATAGTAGCCGCCTTTTATGGAAAGGTTTGTAACACTATTTGAAAAAGCAAATGCCGAGAGCTTTGTTTGTGGATTACCGGCGTAGGTTTTTCTGCCCGGGAGCTGAATACATATACTTTGATTTGGATCAAGCATAGTTATATCAAAACCCATTTTTGTATAATGCACAAGGCTTTGTATGTTTCCGATGGTGTGATCGAGTCTGCCGCCTATACCACCGATGATAATGATTTTTTTCGGATTTTTCTCGGTAGCTATATCAAGTGCGAGCTTTAAATCAGTGTCGTCTTTTTCGACAGGCACCTGCACTATATTTACATCGGTTGGGACTTTGCCAAGAGAGTCAAAATCACCGACAACAAGGTCAATGTTGATTTTAGCTTCTTTTGCAAATTTTAGACCACCGTCTGCACATATTACAAAATCACAGGAAATTTCCTGTATTAAACCTAGTATTTTGTTTTTTTCTCCCTCGATATATGAGGTTATAATCATTATATTTTCCATAAGCAGATTATAGTACAAAGAAAAACGAAATACAAATTGCAAATTATAACTGCCAATTAAAAGCCGATTTATTGCAAGGAAAGGGGAAATATGGAAAGCAATACAATAATATTGGAAAAGACAAAAAAGCTTAGAGAAAATGCGAGAAACTCGCTAAAAGGAAGATGGAAGGAAGCTTTGCTAATAGCATTTGCGATTAGTATTCTTATGACAGCATTGCCGTTAATTGTGACAAGTATCATAGACGCTTTTGACGCTTCCGGACTTATAGGTGCGATATTTCAGCTAGTATATGCTTTGATACTTACAGGGCCGCTTTTCTTTTCAATGAACATTTTAGTTTTAAGATTGAGCAGAAGCCAAGAGCTTGAAAGCGGACAGACGTTTGCCGGTTTCGACAACTTTTGGAAGACAGTAGGGCTTTACCTGTATATGCTGCTCTTTATAACATTATGGTCGTTATTATTCATAGTGCCGGGCATCATCGCTACGATTAGATATTCGATGTCGTATTACATTATGAAAGACAATCCGGAGATGAGTATTCCAGAGAGTGTAAACGAAAGTAAAAAAATTATGAAGGGCAACTCAGGCAAATTTTTTGCAATGATAATGTCTTTTATAGGTTGGATAATTTTATTTATCGCAACATTTATCGGAATAGTAGTTTTGATAGAAGTGATATATATACATGCAAGTCCGATGGGATATCTAAGATATCAAACATTGATGTTTTATGGCAACATGGCATTTATGCATTCAAATATTATATATTATATAGAGATTATATTATTATGTGCGATGTATACACCTTTATATCTTTATATAAAAGCGTCAACATCGGAGTTTTATGAACTGTTGACCGGAAATAAAGAAGGAAAAATATACGTGTAAGGGAGAACATATATGCTAAAACAAAAAACAATACCATCAGTAAAAAAAATGCTTATTGCACTTCTAATACTTGTGCTTTGCTTTGCTGTGAGCTCGTGTGGTAAAAAACAGCAATATTCAGATTTTAAAGAGGGTACGACAACTGTCGAATTTGGCGATATCACAATAAACATCCCAACTGCATGGGAAAAGGACGAAGAAAATAGCAATGACAGCGGTGTGTGGTATCATAAAAATCAAAACAAGGTAACTCAGAGTATGTTTTACATAAGCACCGGAAAGACAAAAAAGGATTTTGACAGTACTGATTCGGAAAATGAATTCTTTGATAAATATATAAGCGAGCTTTCACGAACAGAAGGCGTTGATGCGAGAGGAATGTCAGAACCAAAGGAGATGACACTTGACGGCTATAAAACAAGGTATCTTGAGTATGAACAGGATATAGATCATAAAACATATCAAGTAAAGACATACTTAGTTTTAAAAGGAATGACATATTACAATATTTCATTTGGCACATTTGTTGATAATCAAGAAGACTTTGAGCAGGCCTTTGCGACATTAAAAATTAAATAAAAAGAGTAATTTGTGCAAAAAAACTGTATATATATAGTAGGAGCAATTTTTTGTGAAGAGGAGAGAAAGTGCCACAAATTATAAGAAATAATGTAGTAGACGAAATTAAAAGCAGGTGTAATATAGTTGATGTTATAGGTAGCGTAGTTACTCTAAAGAAGAGTGGCAAAAATTACCAAGGGCTTTGCCCATTTCACAATGAAAAGACACCTTCTTTTGTTGTGTCTGATGAAAAACAACATTTTACATGCTTTGGATGTGGCACCTCGGGAGATGTTATAACATTTGTCGAAAAATATTATAACTTGACTTTTCAAGAAGCCTTGCAAAAACTTGCGGATTATTGTGGCGTTAAGATAGAAAACAGATATGCAAAAAGCGAAAAAAAGGAAATATATTATGAGGTAAACAAAGAGGCGGCGACATTCTTTTTTAAGGAACTTAGAAAAGGTGAAAACCCGGGTCTTTCATATATGATAAAACGGGGACTTTCCGCACAAACATTGCATACTTTTGGCGTTGGATATGCCGATGCACAGTGGGATAGTCTATATAGATTTTTAAAGGGCAAGGGTTATAGCGAAGATGTGATGTTAAAGCTTGGGCTCATATCGCAAAAAAACGGCAAGTATTATGATAAATTTAGAAATAGAGTCATTTTCCCGATACAAAGTACTACCGGTAAGGTTATCGGCTTTGGTGGCAGAGCGATAGGCGATGATATGCCTAAGTATTTAAATTCACCGGAGACACCGATATTTCATAAAAAAAATAATTTATACGCCCTAAATATAACTAAAAACAGTATAAATGAGAAGGATAAAGCAATCTTAGTTGAGGGATACATGGATGTGATTTCGCTATACCAAGGAGCAGTGAAAAATGTTGCGGCTTCGCTTGGCACGGCGCTTACTGAGAATCAGGCTAAGCTTTTAAAAAGATATACTAAAAATATAGTTCTTTCATATGATGCGGACAATGCCGGTATAAATGCCTCGCTTAGGGGTAGCGATATTTTATATAAAGAAGGACTTGCGGTCAAAATACTTCATATTTCTGATGGCAAGGATCCGGATGATTTTATAAAAGCAAACGGCAAGGATGCATATTATGAGCTTGTCGACAATGCACTTCCATATGGCGATTATCATATAAAGCATCTAAAAGAAAAATATGACATAGCAACAACGCAGGGCAGAGTAGATTTTTTGCGTGCTGTGGCGGAGTTTCTAAACAAGTTAAGCCCTGTTGAGGCTGATATATATATAAGTAAAATATCGATGACATATGGCATTTCAAAAGAAGCAATGCGGCGTGAGACAGGTCAAAAAAACGAAAAAGTTTCGCAAAAAAAAGCAGTGCAAGATGTTAAAAAAGAGACTGCTGTAAACGAAATATCAAAAATAGAGCAAAATATAATAAAGGTTTTAATAACGGACAGCAGATATTTTCGAAAGGCAGAAGAAAACAAAGGCTTATTTAAAAGCAAGTCAGGATTCGAAATATATAAAGCGATAGAAAGCATCTATCAAGATGATGAAGAAATAGATACTAAAAAATTAGCAGAATTATTAGAGCCGGAGGACGAAGCTGTTTTAAACGGCATACAAGAGAGTATATCGTTAGGTGGCAAGATAAAAGAAGTTTTTGAAGAATGTATAGACCTTTATATCAAAAAGAGTTTAAAAGAAGAGGAAAAAGAGATATTATTGCAGCTTCAATTAGCTGAGGAAGAGGGACATCCCCAAAAGGCTCAAGATTTGACGGCGAAGCTGATAGAGATACAAAGAGATATAAGGTTAGGAGGAAATAAAAGATGAGCAAAAAACAAGCCAATCTCGAAAAACCAACTATCGAGGAATTGATGATGGATCTCGAAGCAAAGGCAAAAGATAAAAATAATAAGCTTTCTTATGCTGATATCGGCATGGTTTTAGAAAAAGTGGACATAGACGCAAACGAGATAGAGAACATATATGAGCAACTTACAGTAAAGGGTGTAGAAATCTTATCAGAAGAAAATCCAGATGACCGTGAAATAGAAACTCTTGAAGAAGAAATCGAAGCAGAAAAAATACTTTCAAGCACGGCTAAAAAAGCCACAAAGGACAGTGATGAGGATTTTGCGAAATCAGTCGCAGTGGACGATCCTGTTCGCATGTATCTAAAGGAAATAGGTAAAGTACCGCTTTTGACAGCTGAAGAGGAAATAGATCTTGCAAAAAGAATGGAAGCAGGCGATGAATATGCAAAGCAGAAGCTGTGCGAAGCAAATTTAAGACTTGTTGTAAGCATAGCTAAAAAATATGTTGGCAGAGGGATGCTGTTTCTTGACCTTATACAAGAGGGCAATCTCGGACTTATCAAAGCTGTAGATAAATTTGATTGGCGAAAAGGTTACAAGTTCTCAACATATGCGACATGGTGGATAAGACAGGCAATAACAAGATCTATTGCTGATCAAGCAAGGACTATCAGAATTCCGGTGCATATGGTAGAAACTATAAACAAGTTGATGAGAATACAAAGACAGCTTCTACAGGAATATGGCAGAGATGCAACTCCTGAGGAAATCGCAGCAGAGATGGATATTACAGTAGAAAAAGTGAGAGAAATCCTAAAGATTGCGCAGGAGCCTGTATCACTCGAAACTCCGATAGGAGAAGAAGAAGACAGTCACCTCGGCGACTTTATTCCTGACGAAGAAGTGCCTGCACCCGTTGAAGCGGCTGCATTCTCAATGTTAAAAGAACAGCTTATAGAGGTACTTGATACATTGACAGACAGAGAACAAAAGGTATTAAAACTTAGATTTGGCCTCGAAGATGGCAGGGCAAGAACGCTCGAGGAAGTCGGTAAGCAATTTGATGTAACAAGAGAGCGTATAAGACAGATTGAGGCAAAGGCTCTTAGGAAATTGAGACATCCAAGCAGAAGTAAGAAGCTCAAGGATTATTTGGAATAAAGGGGTTTAAAATGTTATCAGATAGATTATTAGCTATAGCAAATGAGATAGAGCAAGGCGAAAGCGTTGCAGATATAGGGACAGACCATGGGTATTTGCCTCTATATCTTCATGAGCAGGGGATCAGTCCAAAGGTGATTATGACGGATGTCAGCAAGGGATCCTTAAATAAGGCAAAAAAGAACTGCAAAGAAGCATATCCGCTTGAAAAATTTGACTTTAGACTTGGATACGGTCTCAAGGTCATAAAAAGAGAAGAAGTTGATGATATTGTCATTGCAGGTATGGGAGGCGTTTTGATAAGCGATATACTTGCAAAAGATCTTGGAAAGACAAATACATTTAAAAAGCTGATTTTACAGCCACGAACAGCGCAGGGAAGGCTTCGTTTTTGGCTCATACGAAAAGGCTTTAATATCGTTAATGAGCAGCTTGCGCGCGAAGGGAAATTTATATGCGAGATAATAACAGCTGTGCATGGTGAGCCTGACGAGGAAAAGAAATTGCCACAGGGGCCGGATGCCGTGCAGTGGGAGATGCCTACTTGGGTAGCTAAGCTAAATACACCGCTTGCAAAGGAATTTGTACAACAAAAGCTCGACAGAGAAAACAGGATTTTGACTTCGATGGGCAACAGTAAAACCATAAAAAACTCAGATATAAAAGCTGTCGAGGAAAACATAAAGTACTTAGAGGGTTTACTATGAAGTTTGAAAGAGCGATAGATATAATAGAAAAAATCGCACCGATAGAGTGTGGTGTCGATTGGGATAACAGTGGTATTCAGATAAACACAGGGGCAGATGAGATTGAAAAAATCATGTTTTGCCTCGAAATAAACGATGAAGTTATTGACGAGGCGATACAAGCCTCGGTTGATTTGATTGTCACGCATCATCCGCTTTTATTTCATCCTCCAAAGCAGGTGGATTTAGATAAGACGGTTGGAAGATATATCATAAAACTCGTGCATGCAGGTATTTGCGTGTATTCGGCTCATATAACATTTGACAATGCACCTCTTGGCAATAATTTTTATCTAGCAACCCTCCTTGGACTTGAAGATGTCACAGAAATAGACGGTGACATAGGAGTTATGGGAGATTTACCGCAGGTGATGAAGCTAAGCGATGTTAAAACAATGGTCGAAAAGGTTTTAGATATGAGGCCTAATCGCATAAGAGTTGCAGGTGATGAAAATCTAAAAATAGCACGGATAGCGCTTTGCACAGGCGCCGGAGATGATTTGATAAATAACAGTATCTTAAATAGGGATGACTGCCAGCTTCTTTTGACAGGCGATGTTAAGCTTCACAATGCACAGGAGGCAAGGGCAAGAGGAGTTGCTATCATAGATGCGGGGCATTATGATACGGAAAAAATATTTTCCGAAAATTTTGCAAAGCAATTTAGTGATTTTGTAGAAGAAACAGGAGAGAAAGTAGAGCTTCTTATAGCAAAATCAAATGTTGATCCATTCTTATAAAAGAAGTTTCGTGGTATACATAATACATTATTAAGTGAATATATTGGGTAGACCAGACAATCGCGTGCAGAAGCATGAGGAAAGTCCGGGCTCCATAGGGCGAGGATGCCGGATAACGTCCGGCGTAGGTAACTATAGGGAAAGTGCAACAGAAACACACCGCCGAAACGGGTAATGCCGTGGTAAGGGTGAAATGGCGAGGTAAGAGCTCACCGGCAGTATAGAGATATGCTGGCCGTGTAAACCCCATCCGGAGCAAGACCAAGATAGAGCAAAAAGCGTGGTTGCCCGTCACCGCTCGGTAGGTAGGTCGCATGAGCATATCAGTAATGGTATGCCTAGATAGATGATTGTCTAATACAGAACCCGGCTTATAGGTCTGCCCGATTTTATTAAAAAGTTAAAGCATGACAAATATATTTTTATGTGAAAGGGAGTAAATACATGGAAATAAAGGAAAACAAGATGGGCACGATGCCCATAGGAAAACTTTTAGCTACCATGTCAGGCCCTGCCATATTATCGATGCTCATAAATTCGCTATACAACATTGTAGATAGTATATTTGTAGCTCAGGTAGGCGAGAAGGCATTGACAGCAGTATCTTTAGTTTTTCCGGTACAGATGTTACTTGTAGCTATGGGAGTAGGTACAGGAGTAGGTATCAATTCGCTCATAGCAAGGAGATTGGGGGCAAAGCGTTTTAAGGAGGCAAATGATGCAGCATCAACAGGTATAAAAATAGGCATTTTAAACTGGGTGCTCTTTGCATTATTTGGTTTATTTCTTGCGGAATGGTTTATGCAAATCTTTTCAAGTGACCAACAGATTATAGACTACGGCGTTGATTACTTAAAGATAATTACGATATTCAGCGTATTTACCATGACTGGTATGATTACGGAAAAGATTTTCCAGTCGACAGGCAATATGATAGTACCTATGATAACTATGATAATAGGTGCAGTCGTAAATATCATACTTGACCCTATTTTGATTTTCGGCTGGTTTGGAATGCCAAAGCTTGAAGTTGCGGGAGCAGCATGGGCTACAATCATAGCTCAGCTCGTAAGCTGTGTTGTTGGGCTTGTGATTTTAACAAAAAAACAGCATGCAGTGGAAGTAAATCTATTCTCAAAAGACTTTAAGCTGAGAACGGTAAAGGAAATATACGGCGTAGGTGCACCGTCTATCATAATGCAGGCACTTGGCTCTATCATGATTTTAGGTCTAAATGGCATACTCACATCATTTTCGGCAACGGCAGTAGCTGTGCTTGGTGTATATGGTAAGTTACAATCATTTATATTTATGCCTGCAATAGGTGTAAATCAGGGCGCATTGCCTATAATGGCGTACAACTACGGTGCTAAGGATAAAAACAGGATGATGAAGTGCTACAAGCTGGCAACGCTGGCGGCAATGGTAATCATGATTGTGGGACTTATAATATTCCAGACAATGCCACATATACTTTTAAAGATGTTTAACGCATCAGACAATATGTATGAGCTTGGTATAGACGCACTAAGGTCGATAAGCTGGTGTTTTATACCTGCGGCGTTCAGCATAGTGAGTGCAGGCCTTTTCCAGGCGACAGGACACGGTATGCTTAGTATGTGGGGCTCTATGATAAGACAGTTTGTAGGGATATTGCCACTTGCATTTATATTCGGTAAGCTTTGGGGGCTTCGTATGGTTTGGTTTTCATTCCCGATGGCAGAGATAATCGGCACAGCATACTACATCTTAGTGCTAAAATATATTTACAATAAATCGTTTAAGAATTTAGGAGGAACTCAAGATGTCAAGCAGTAAGATAATCACAATTAGCAGAGAATACGGCAGTGGCGGTAGACAGATAGGAGAGGAAGTCGCTAAAAGGCTTAACATTCCTTTTTACGATAAGGTGCTCATAGATATGATCGCACAGGAAAGCGGTATGGCAGCGGGATATGTCGAGGAGGCGTCGGAAAAAATGACGATGGCACAGGCATTTACTATCTCGGCAATGGGATATTATTCGGTAAGCCCTATTGTAGAAAATGTACAGGTTATAGGCGAGGATGTGTTCGTTGCACAGAGCAACATTATAAGAAAACTTGCTGACGAGGGTCCTTGCGTTATAGTAGGTAGATGTGCAGACTTTTTATTAAAGGACAGAGAAGATGTTTTAAATGTCTTTGTACATGCCGATTATAACAATAGAGTAAAGAGAGTTATAAAGGAATACGGCATAGAAGAAGGCAAGGTAAACAGCGTTATCAAAAAGAGCGACAAAGCAAGAGCAAAGCATTACTCGTTCTATTGCGAAAGAAAATGGGGAAGGATAGAAAACTATCACCTCATCGTAGATAGCGGTAAGCTTGGAGAGGAAAAGTGCATAGATCTTATAATAGATGCCACAAAATAGGCGAGTATAAAGCATAGGAGGAAATTCGCTTGAAGTTAGGTATTGATATAGGCTCGACTACGGTTAAACTCGTAGTTCTCGATGAAAACAATAAAATCATATATAAGCGCTATGAAAGACATATGTCAAATGTGATGGAAAAGGTCACAGAGCTGATAGAGGATCTTTATGAAAAACATAAGGATGAACTTGTGCATGCGACGATTACAGGCTCCGGCGGACTTTCACTTTCGGAGTTGATGGGACTTACATTTGAGCAGGAGGTTGTTTCCTGCAGTAAGGCGATAGAGACGCTTATACCTGAGACGGATGTTGCTATAGAGCTCGGCGGTGAGGATGCGAAGATAACCTTTTACGGTCAGTCGATAGAGCAACAGATGAACGGCACGTGCGCAGGCGGTACAGGAGCTTTTATAGATCAGATGGCGGTGCTGTTAAATACGGATGCAAACGGTTTAAATGAGGCTGCCAAAAATCATAAGATAATATATCCGATTGCGGCAAGATGCGGAGTGTTTGCAAAGACCGATATACAGCCACTGATAAACGATGGAGCGGCAATCGAGGACTTATCGGCATCTATATTTCAGGCGGTCGTAAATCAAACTATAAGCGGACTTGCTTGCGGTAGGCAAATAAAGGGCAACATCGCATTCCTTGGAGGACCGTTATCATTTTTATCCGAGCTCAGAAACAGATTTATTGAAACCCTGAAGTTGACAGAAAAGCAGGTGATTTTCCCGCAGGATAGCAAGTATTTTGTAGCGATAGGTGCAGCGATGCTTTCCGAGAAGGAGGAAAGTATATCTGTAAAGGAGCTGTATGACCGCATCAAAAATGTCGATCCGACAAAGCTTTCCGATACAAAGCATATGCAGCCACTTTTTAAGGACGATGACGATTATGCCGAGTTTAAAAGAAGACACGATGCGGATAAGATAAGACGAAAGGATATAAAAGAGGCAAAAGGCAATGTATATCTTGGTATAGACGCAGGCTCTACGACGACAAAGGCGGCGCTCATAGATGAGGATAAAAACTTGCTTTACGATTTTTATCAGAGTAATGAGGGTAAACCGATAGAGGTTGTAAAGGAGATATTGCGGGATTTATATTCGAAGCTTCCTACAGATGCTCATATCGCAAAGGCGGCTGTTACAGGCTATGGCGAGGGGCTCATCAAGGCGGCCTTTAAGGTTGATATTGGGGAGATAGAGACCATGGCACATTACAAGGGTGCTGAGGAGTTTTTGCCGGGGGTTGAGTTTATACTCGATATCGGCGGGCAGGATATGAAGTGCATAAAGATAAAGGACAATGCAATTTACGATATCATGCTAAATGAAGCCTGCTCATCCGGTTGCGGTTCATTTATAGAAACATACGCAAAATCCGTAAAGATGGATACTAAGGATTTTGCAAAGGAAGCACTTTTGTCAAAGTCTCCTGTGGATCTTGGCACAAGATGTACAGTATTTATGAATTCTAAGGTAAAACAGGCACAAAAGGAAGGCGCGAGTATAGCAGATATTTCGGCTGGGCTTTCGTATTCTGTAATAAAAAATGCCCTCTATAAGGTTATAAAGTTGAGAGATCCTGATGAGGCAGGACAAAACATAGTCGTGCAGGGCGGTACATTTTTAAATGATGCGGTACTCAGAAGCGTTGAAAAGATAATGGGCAAAAATGTCGTAAGACCGGATATAGCCGGTGTTATGGGTGCTTTTGGTGCGGCAATAATCGCAAAAAACCACTATGCGGATGGTGATACAAGTACGATACTAAAGCAAGATGCGATAGACAGTTTTACAGTCGAAAATATGCATACCAGATGCGGCAAATGTGAAAACAATTGCCTGCTTACTATCAATAAATTTAACGACGGCTCAAAGTTTATAACCGGCAACAGATGTGAAAAAGGTGAGGGCAAAACTGAGGTACAAAATGATATTCCGGATTTATACGAATATAAATACAAAAGGGTATTTGACTATGAGCCACTTGATATAAGAGAGGCAAAGCGTGGGATTATAGGCATTCCGAGAGTTTTAAATATGTACGAAAACTATCCGTTTTGGCATACGTTTTTCACAAAGCTTGGATTTAGAGTTGAGCTTTCTGCTCATTCAAGTAAGGAAATGTACGAAAACGGTATGGAAACTATAGCTTCGGATACGGCATGCTATCCGGCAAAGCTCGTGCATGGACATATAAAATATCTTGTGGACAAGGGAATTAAAAAAATATTTTATCCGAGCATTAATTATGAGCAAAATGAAGATGAAACAGCACCAAATCACTATAATTGCCCGATAGTTGCGACTTATCCGGAGCTTATAGCAAATAATATGGATGATATTTTAAAGCAAAACGGCGTTGAACTTTTGCATCCGTTTTTGCCATATGATGATGATAAGAGGCTAACGGAGAGGTTGGCAAATGAGCTTGCAAAGCTCGGCGTTTCAAAGGGTGAGGTTGTCAATGCGCTAAAGGCAGCGCGTGATGAGTACAAGCACTTCAGAAAGGATATAAAGAAAAAGGGCGAGGAAGCTCTTTTATATGCAAAAAAGTACGGCAAAAAAGCGGTCGTGCTTGCAGGCAGGCCGTACCATCTTGATCCCGAGGTAAATCATGGCATGAATAAGCTGATAAGATCATTTGATATCGTCGTGCTTACGGAGGATTCGGTTGCTCATCTTGGAGTGCTGCAAAGACCTGTGAGGGTACTTGACCAGTGGATGTACCATTCAAGGATGTACAAGGCGGCGAAGTTTGTAGGAGCTCATGATGATATCGAGCTAATACAGCTAAACTCGTTTGGTTGCGGACTTGATGCGGTTACAACCGATGAGGTGCAGGAAATCCTTTCGCAACACAATAAGCTTTATACGGTGCTAAAAATAGATGAGGGCAATAACCTCGGTGCCGCAAAGATAAGGATTCGCTCGCTAAAGGCGGCGATGGACGAGCGTGAAAAAAACGGCATAGTACATAAGCCTTATGGTAAGGCATATAAGCGTGTGAAATTTGATAAGGAAATGAAAAAGGATTATACGATCCTTATTCCGCAGATGGCACCTATACACTTCCAGTTTTTTGAGGCTGCACTAAACAGCGAGGGATACAATGTCAAGCTGTTGCCACCGGTAAATACACATGCTGTCGATGAGGGACTCAGATATATCAATAATGATGCTTGCTATCCTACGATAGTTGCGCTCGGACAGATTATAGCCGCACTCAAGTCAGGCGACTTTGATCTCGATAGGACGGCGATATTTATGTCGCAAACAGGCGGTGGCTGTAGAGCTTCAAACTATGTAGCTCTTTTGAGGAAGGCCTTAAAGGATCTAAAGATGTCGCAGATACCGGTCGTGTCTGTAAATATGGTGGGTCTTGAGGAAAACTCAGGTTTTAAAATTACACCTAAGCTTGCACTTAAAATGGTGCTCGGCATACTGTACGGAGATGTGCTTATGCAGGTTTTATATAAGACAAGACCGTACGAAAAAGTAGCGGGAAGTGCAGATGCGCTTTATGAAAAGTGGTCCTCTATAGCCGATGAAAATATAAAGGATTTTAAGCTAAAGCAATTTAAGAAAAACATAAAGGGCATAATAGAGGATTTTGATAAGCTCGATATTTATGAGGATATCAAAAAGCCAAAAGTTGGCGTAGTCGGAGAAATACTCGTAAAGTATCATCCGACAGCAAACAACGATATAGTAGGAGTTATCGAAAAGGAGGGCGGAGAAGCCGTCGTACTCGATCTTTTGGATTTCTTCCTATATGGAATGTACAGCAAGGAATTTAATTACAAACAGCTTTCCGGCACATATAAAACGATGATGGTCAATAAATGGCTGATAAAGCTGCTCGATAAATTCAGAAAGCCGATAGTAAAGACACTTGAGGAGAGCAAGAGATTTAAGCCACCTGTCCATATAAGCATAACGGCTAAAAAAGCACAGGAAATCATCTCACTTGGCAATCAGTGCGGAGAGGGATGGCTTTTAACAGGTGAAATGGTAGAGCTTATAGACAGCGGAGTGGAAAACATAGTTTGTCTTCAGCCATTTGCCTGCCTGCCAAATCATGTTGTAGGAAAGGGAATGATAAAGGCACTTAAAAAGAGAAATCCGTATGCAAATATAGCGGCGATAGATTACGACCCCGGTGCAAGCTCAGTAAATCAGCTAAATAGGATAAAGCTGATGATGGCGACAGCCTACAAAAATCTTGAAAAGAAGAGCTCGCAGTAGTATACTGATTTAGGTATTTAATAAAAGAATGGAGGCTGAGAAAAGTGGGCAGACATGGAACGATAGCAGGCAGAAAGGAAAAGCAGGACTCAAAAAGAGCGGCAATGTTTACAAAATATGCGAGAGCTATTACAGTTGCGGCAAAAAACGGTGGAGATCCTGATTACAATGTAGCCTTAAAGCATGCAATAGACAAAGCAAAGGGCATAAATATGCCAAATGACAATATAAAGAGAGCTATCAAAAAGGGTACGGGCGAGCTTGCGGGCGAGTCTTACGAAACAGGTAGCTTTGAGGGCTATGGAGCAGCTGGCGTAGCTGTCATAGTCGATGTGCTTACCGATAACAAAAACAGGACGACAGCGGCGATAAAGCACGCATTTGATAAGTTTGGTGGCAACCTCGGTACACCGGGATGCGTTTCGTACATGTTTTCGCGAAAGGGCGTTATAGTTATCGAAAAGACTGACGACATCAACGAGGATGCCCTTATGGAAGTAGCACTTGAGGGCGGTATGGAGGATATGATCACATACGACGACAGTTATGAAATCCTGACAACGCCTGAAGACTTTGATGCAGTTACAGAGGCATTAAAGGGTGCAGGCTATGAGTTTGTAGAGGCAGATATTGACTATATCCCTTCTATGGAGTCAGAACCGACAGAGGAATATGACATCAAAAATCTCAAGAAGATGATTGAAATGCTTGAGGATAACGACGATGTACAAAAGGTATATCATAACTGCAAGGTAGATCTTGAGAGTTAAAAACAGTTACAATTTGAGAGCAAAGCAGCGTATTATTTTAGCTTATAAAATCTAAAACAGACCTGGGGTGTTTGTTGTAGCAATGTAATTCAACCTACAGAGTTCATACGGGATCCGGAGCTTGAGGCAGATGCCGGGCCTCCATAGAGTGGAAGGCAGAAACCTTGATGGGGAGCCCACCTTACAGAAGGTAAGGTCGTGAATTAGATGCTATGACGGCATTCCGGGCCAAACTTTTTTTAGGGATAAAATCGAAAGGAGAGATATTATGCCTGATATAAAATTTGAGGGAAGCGAAGATTATGTTGTTACAGAGGATTTGGCAAATGCGGTAAACGTCGCAATAGCGCTCCAAAAGCCTCTTTTGATAAAGGGGGAACCCGGTACCGGCAAAACTATGCTCGCAGAAGCAATTGCAAAATCTCTTGATATGAAATTGCTTGTATGGAGCATAAAATCTACAACAAAAGCGCAGGACGGACTTTATGTGTATGATACCGTTCAAAGACTTTACGACTCACAATTTGGCGAAGGCGATGTCGGCGATATTTCACAGTATATAAAACTTGGGAAGCTTGGTGAAGCGTTTGACAGCGATGAACAGTGCGTGTTGCTTATAGACGAGATAGATAAAGCAGATCTTGAGTTCCCAAATGACCTTTTGTGGGAGCTTGACAAAATGGAATTTTATATTCCGGAAACAAAGAGAACTGTTAAGACGAAGAAAAGACCTATAGTCATTATCACATCAAATGCCGAAAAAGAATTGCCGGATGCCTTTTTGCGCAGATGTATATTCCACTATATCGAATTTCCATCGATGACTAAAATGGAAGAAATCATCAGAGTGCATTTTAAAGACATAGATATGCATCTTTGCGATAATGCTATGAAAGCCTTTTATAAGCTGAGAAGCGTGAGAGACCTAGCAAAAAAACCGAGCACATCGGAGTTGCTCGACTGGATACAGGCTCTTATGATCAGCGGTATTGAACCTAAGGTTTTGGAAAATCGCATACCGTTTATAGGTGTGCTCTTAAAGAAAAATCAGGATATTTATTTAACAGAGGGCGGAGCGAGATGTTTTTAGGATTTTTTAATTTGCTAAAATCATATAACCTAAAGGTTTCGTTGCAGGATTGGATGACGCTTATGCAAGCGCTTGAGTTGGATCTTGGCAATTCGACCTTAACAGGCTTTTATAATCTGTGCAGATGTATACTTGTCAAGAGTGAAGCAGACTACGATACGTTAGATAAGGTTTTTTCACTTTATTTCAAAAATATTAAGGAGTTTGAAGACTTGCCACAGGATGTCTGGGATTGGCTTGCTGACGGAGAGCTCGAAAAAATGCTTGACGAACTTCCAAATGTTGATTTTGATGAAATGGGTATCGCCGAGCTTTTAAAACTTTTTCAGGAAAGGCTGGCTGAGCAAACAGAGGCACATCACGGAGGCAATCGTTGGATAGGCACAGGTGGTACTTCGCCATTTGGGCGAGGTGGCTATAATCCGCAAGGTATAAGGATCGGTGGCGAGAGCAGACATAGGTCTGCTGTTAAAGTTGCGGGTGACAGACGCTTTGCCGACTTTAGAGAAGATCACGAGCTTGATTCGAGGGATTTTCAGGTGGCATTTAGAAGACTTAGACAGTTTTCGACAAGGGTAGATGCGACTAAGACAGAGCTTGATGTTGAGGAAACAGTAAAAAAGACAGGCGATAACGCCGGTATGCTTTCGCTTGTCTATGAAAAACCGAGAAAAAATACAGTAAAAGTGCTTCTTTTGATGGACAGTGACGGATCGATGAGAAAATATAGCGAGCTTTGCAATATGCTGTTTCAGTCGCTTAGAAAATCAAACCATTTTAAGGATTTGCAGGTATACTTCTTTCATAACTGCATATATGACCATGTATATAAGAACCCAACATGTAAATACGGAGACTGGGTTGACACAAACTGGCTTATGAAGAAATTTGATAGTGAGTACAAAGTGATTTTTGTCGGTGATGGTGCGATGGCACCTTATGAGCTTCTGAGTGTCGGTGGCATAAATGATCTCAGACTTTTTAATAACGAACCTGGGATAATGTGGCTGCGAAAGCTTGATAAAAAATTCAAGAAAAAGATATGGCTAAATCCGATAGCAAAGACAAAGTGGCAATATGCATGGGGGTCATATACCATAAATGTCTTGCGTGATGAATTTGATATGTTTGAGCTCTCGCTTGCCGGGCTTGAAGATGGAATTAAGACATTACTGGCAAGATGAATTAAAAATATCTAAACACGCCACGAACCTTACCTACGATTGTGACATTATCTACAATAATAGGACTCATAGAAGAGTTTTCCGGTTGAAGTCTTATATGACCATTTTCTTTATAAAAAGTCTTGACAGTAGCCTCGCTTTCAAGACTGTCGATCATTGCGACAACGATATCGCCGTTGTTTGCTGTCTTTTGCTCCTGGACGAGTATGTAGTCGCCGTCCATGATACCTGCTTCTATCATACTGTCGCCCCTTACATTTAGCAAAAAGTTTGTACCGCTATGCAAAAAACGCGATGGTATAGGGAAGTGATCCTCAACATTTTGCTCTGCAAGGATAGGCATACCGGCAGCTACATTGCCAAGCAGTGGTACATCGACAGCGTCAAATGATGTATCAGAGCCTTGTATAGGTGCAGAGTTAGGATAGGAATTTTTATTTTCAGAAACAGCATTATCTAAAGGAACATCATTTTTTACTAGCATTATAGCGCGGGGCTTAGATGGATCCTTTTTTAAATATCCTTCCGCAACAAGATGGTTGATATCACTGTGGACCGTTGAAGTCGATTTGATATCAAGCGCTTGACAAATTTCACGGACAGTAGGAGGATAACCCTTTTTTGCTACTTCCCTTTCCATATATTTAAAGATTTTTTTTCGACGTTCTGCAGGTTTTAATGACATAGAAGAGATTCCTTTCATACATATATAGTTTTTATTATATATTCCTAAATAGTTCTTAATATAGTTTTTATTTGCTTCGAGTATATCATAAATAAAAACGAATGTAAACATGTGTTCACAAAAAAAGAAAAAGAATATAAAGAAAACATTGATCGAAAACTTTTGCAAAGAAAATTTTTTTATGTATAATTAACTTACTCAAAGGTAAAGTTAAATTTCAAAGGAGGTAATGTCATGAAAAAATTTTTAAAATGTGAGCATTGCGGAAATTTAGTCGGAGTTATCAATGATTCCGGCGCACCTATGATCTGTTGCGGAGAACCGATGAAAGAGCTTATACCAAATACTACGGATGCGGCAACAGAAAAACATGTACCGGATGTTGTCATTGATGGAGATATACTCAAAGCAACTGTAGGCACTACAAAGCATCCGATGGAAAAGGAGCACTATATCCAATTTATATTTGTCGAAACTAAAAATGGTGGACACAGGCGGATACTAAACCCGGGAGATGAGCCTTATGCAGAGTTTGACCTGCATGGTGAAGAACCGTTGGCGGTATATGAGTATTGCAATTTGCACGGCCTTTGGAAAAAAGAATTGTAGGCAAAAATAAAAGATTTGACAAAAAAAATAAAAAAGTGTATTATGATTCGGTAGTTAAGAAGAAGTTATCCGCTTCTCACCTTGTGGCGAAAGCTGCCCGGTCAATATCGAATATTACACAAAACGTGTATTTTTGTGCGGATGATTTCTGTCATCCGCATTTTTTATATTTATAGGAGGTGTAAGGTCATTAGTAAAGAAATTTTCATCAACGAAGAAATTCGTGGTAAGGAATTTAGGATTATCGGTCAGGACGGCGAACAACTTGGGATTATGTCAAGAGAGGAAGCATTAGCACTCGCTGAAGAAAAAAATCTCGATTTAGTAAACATTTCGCCAAATGCAAAGCCACCTGTTTGTAAGATCCTAGACTATGGTAAGTATCGCTATGAGCTTCAAAAAAGGGAAAAAGAAGCCAAGAAAAAGCAAAAAAACAATCAGGTAAAAGAGATAAGACTTAGCACTTTTATTGAAGATCATGATATCAATGTCAAAGCGAAAACAGCCTCTAAATTTCTAAAAGACGGCGATAAAGTAAAAGTCAGTCTTAGATTTAGAGGTAGAGAAATGGGATACCAAGCAAAAGGCTATGAGGTTATGGAAAAATTCGCAACCGTTTGCGAAGAGGTTTCGGAAATCGAAAAAAAGCCAAAATTTGAAGGTAGAAGTTTGACAATGGTTTTAACACCTAAAGCGGATAAAAAATAATCATCGAGGAGGTAATATAAAGATGGCGAAAAATAAAATGAAGTCGCATAGAGGCGCATGCAAGAGATTTAAGATTACAGGCTCAGGAAAAGTAAAGAGAAACAAGGCATACAAAAGCCATATTCTTACTAAGAAGTCAGCTAAAACTAAGAGAGGTCTGAGAAAGGCAACTACATTGTCAAGTGCAGATCTTAAGAGAATCAAGAGCGTTTTGAGTAAATAGGAGGTAGGAACTAATGGCAAGAGTAAAAAAAGGTGTAAATGCACATAAAAGACATAAAAAGATTTTAAAACAGGCAAAAGGATTCTACGGACAGAAAAGTAAGGTATTTAGAGCGGCAAACCCTGCGGTTATGAGATCGCTTGCTTCTTCATACGTAGGCAGAAAAAACAAAAAAAGAGAATACAGAAGACTTTGGATTGCACGTATCAATGCCGGAGCAAGAATGAACGGTATTTCATACAGCAGACTTATGGATGGTCTAAAAAAAGCAGGTGTTGAAATCAACAGAAAAATGCTTTCGGAGATGGCAATCCATGATGCAGATGGATTTGCAGTTCTTTGCAATACCGCAAAGGACGCATTGAAATAAGAAAGAAAGTTAGGAGATATACTATGAAATGTAAAAGAGTTTTATTGTCATTGTTGATGTGTATGACATTGGTATTTACAATGACATTTACGTCTTGTGGCAATCCGTACAGCAAGGTAGATATTGAGGATTATATAGATATCTACGATTACAGCAAGATGGAAACAGAACCAATCAGTGTTTCGGTTTCTGACAGCGATATCGAAACAGAAATTCAAAGCAGATTAGAAGAAAATAAGACTGTAACTGACTCAAAGGAAGGAACAGTTGAAGACGGCGACACTATCAATATCGACTATACAGGTTCGATAGACGGTAAAAAATTTAGCGGCGGCGAAGAGACAGGCAGAGATCTTACAATCGGCTCCGGCACATTTATTGACGGATTCGAATCAGGATTGATCGGCGCAAAAGTCGGTACTACAAAGAACATAAAGGTTACATTCCCTGATGACTACAGCGATTCGGACCTTGCCGGCAAAAATGCTGTCTTTGCTGTAAAAATCAATTCAAAAGAGGTCGAAACAATTCCTGAGCTTGATGAGGATTTTGTAAAAGAACACAGCGATGTTGATACAGTAGAAGAGTATAAGAAGGAAGTAAAAAAAGAACTTAAAGAAGAAAAAGAAGCGGCAGCTCTTTATGACAAAAAGAAAGAAATTTGGAATACTCTTATCAGTGAGAGCACAATAAAAAAAGATGATGATGACAAGGAAAAATATCCGGAGGAACAGTTAAAAGAAGCAGAAGATCAACTGAAAGACCTCTATGAGAACTTGGCAAAGGATCAAAATATGTCGCTTTCCGATTACCTGGAACAGCTTGGCATGACAGAAGATACTTTCAATGAGCAGGCTGAGGAATACGCAAAAACACAAGTGAAACGCGATATGATTATGTATTATATCGCCGATAAAGAGAATATAAAAATCTCGAGATCTGACAAAAAAGAGTATGTTAAAAACTTGCTCGCTCTGTATGGGTATACAGAAGAAACATACAAAAAAGCAAATAACGGTAAATCGTATGAGTCAGTTGCCGGTAAAGATATAATAAAGGCAGAAACGCTAAGTGATAAGGTCGGCGACTATATCCTAAAGTTGGCAATTAAGAATTATGAGAAATCTCATGAGGATTCATCTGATGACAAATAAAATAGTAATTCGCTAATTTTGGAATAAACGATTGTAATTATACGCAGCTTATGGTAGAGTGGATGTGTTATCTGCAATATATGAGCTGCGTTTTATATTGCAGGGAAAATAACTCTGGAGAACTCCTTAGATGGAGTGCCGAAGGTGTAAGGAGCGAAAAGTCGCAGACGCTCCGATCTCTCAGGCAAACGGACAGAGCATTTTTTTGTTTTGTCCTTTCTCTGAAACGCTAAAAAATATATCTAAAAGTATGTTAGAGAGGGGATTTTTTTTATGGGAGAAAGAATAGCTGAAATTATTGCAATCGTCGACAAGGCAATTTGGGGTGTGCCACTTATGGCAACCATAATGCTTGTAGGCCTTTTTTTGACGATAAGACTTGGATTTTTGCAATTTAGGAAACTTGGCAGGGCACTAAAATTTGCAGTCAAAAATGAAGATGACGGCGAAGGAGATGTAACAAGCTTCGGTGCGCTTTGTACTGCACTTGCGGCAACGATAGGTACAGGTAATATCGTTGGTGTTGCAACAGCCATAGAACTCGGCGGACCGGGAGCGCTTTTTTGGATGGTAATGGCCGCACTTCTTGGAATGGCGACAAAATATTCCGAAGGCGTACTTGCACTAAAATTTAGAAGGACGATGCCTGATGGGCATAAACTCGGCGGACCATTTTGTTATATCGAATATGGTATGGGCAAAAAGTGGAAATGGTTGGCTATGGCATTCGCATTGTTTGGAGCACTTGCAGGTGCGCTTGGTATAGGTACATCGACCCAGATGAATGGTATTGCAGAGGCAGTCGAAACCTTCGCAGATCCAAACGCCGCTCATACAATACAGATATTTGGTATAGAGGCGACAGTTGCCAAAGTGATTGCCACAGTATTGATAACAGTTGTTGTAATTGTTGTAATACTTGGCGGTATATCGAGAATAGCAAGCATAACAGAAAAGCTCGTACCATTTATGGCGGTATTATATGTCATAATATGTCTTGCTATACTCTGCTATAACTTTAGAGCTATACCAAATGCGGTAGTAGAAATATTAGAGGGTGCATTCGGCATCAAAGCTGCCGGCGGTGGATTTTTAGGAGCTATGATAGCTGCGATGTCAAGCGGTGTAGCAAGAGGTATATTCTCAAACGAATCAGGCCTTGGCAGTGCGCCTATCGCTGCGGCTGCAGCAAAGACAACAGAGCCTGTAAGGCAAGGACTCGTATCTATGACAGGTACATTTATAGATACAGTTTGTATCTGTTCTATGACAGGACTTACTATTATGGTAACAGGAGCATATAAGAGCGGATCGGCAGGTGCGGCTATGACAGCACAGGCATTTGGTGATGGACTTCCTTGGAGCAATCAAGTGGGAGCATTCTTCCTTATGATATGTCTTGCGTTATTTGCTTTTACAACAATACTCGGTTGGAATTATTATGGCGAAAGATGTTTTGAATATTTGACAGGTGGCAATATGAAGGCGGTTATTGCATACAGATGGTTATACATAATTGCTGTATTTGCGGGACCTTTTATAGCGCTAAATACAGTATGGGCATTTGCAGATATCCTAAATGCGTGCATGGCACTTCCAAACCTGATAGCGCTTGTGGCACTTAGTGGTGTGATAGCGGCAGAAACAAAGAGCTATTTTGCGCGTGCAAAGCAAGGGCTTATATCCGGTTTTGAAGACAGAAAAAAATAGAGTCATATCGAAAGAACTTCTTGAATACTGTAAAAAAAAAGACTATACTATACTTTGAAAGTGATATTTTCTCAACTCAAAGTTAATTTCAGGAAGGAAACACAAGTATGAAAACAAAGCTTTTTACTGGAATGAAAAAGAACTTTTTAACAGCTACCTTGCTAGCGCTTGTACTTGCTGTAGGAATTTTTCCTGCTACAGCTTTTGCCGGCACGGGTACCCCGGTGACAGAGGTTAATATATCAATTACCGAGCCGGCAGTAGGGGCAACACCGGCTTCTCAGGCAACCATAGAAACTGATCCTGCAGGAGCTGCAGACTTTGACGGTCTGAAATGGGCCAAGGTTACGGATTCGGATTATGACGGTACAGGCGAGCCTCAAAGTATGACTCTAATGCAGGAAGGTGCAAAGTTTGAAGCCGGAAATTACTATGTGATGATTGCAAATATAGTTTGCGACCCCGACTACGTATTTCAAGAATCAGAAGAGGGACTGTCTGTGACAGTCAACGATGACTGGGTAACCTACGCAGACCCGTCTCCGGCTGATAATGTGACAGAAATCAATGTGTATAAGGCTTACTATGTCACAAACCATACTCATACATATAGTCTTGATAAATGGAGTAGCAACGCTTCTTCACACTGGCATCAGTGCACCGATGCTAATTGCCCGGATAAGGCTGCTAGCATCAAGGACACAGCAAAGCATACTTTCAAGTGGGTTGTTGATCGTAAGGCTACTGCAGATCAGGTAGGCCTCAAGCATGAGGAATGCACAGTATGTGGCTATACACGTAACGAAAACACAAAGATTACTAATAGCCCACAAACCGGAGATACTATGAATATCGTACTTCCACTGGGTATCATGCTTGTGAGTGGAGCCGGCGTTGGTGCAGCAGTATATAGAAAGAAACAGCACAACTAAACAGACCCGATAGGGTAAATATAAGTTTATGAGTGGGCGACTGCCGAGAGGTAGTCGTCCATTTTTCGGCTTTTGAGATAAAATGTTTTACAAAGGATTTCCTATCTGATAAAATTTTAAGCATGATAGAGGCTGTTAGCACGGATATAGATGGAAACGTAGAAGAAAGAATGCGTTCTATAACGTTGATGAACTTGGAGGGACATTATGATACGTATTTTGCAGGAAGTTATATCTTCGAAATGTCAATATGGTAATAGGCTGAAAAAAGGGATGAGCGTGATATTAGTATTTTTTGTAATGATTGCTTGTCTTGTAATGCCAACAGATACTGTGCGAGCAGAAAGTAGCGAAATCGTTACCGATTTATCTGCTTATACACAGCAACCTTCAGATCAGCAGATTGAGGATGGAAAAACTTATTTGCTAACAAGCAATAAGCGGATAACAAGTTATCAGTTTGGCTATGTCAATTATGGAGATGGCAATGAGTGCAACATCATCATTAAAGATCTTACAATGCTGACAGGCCAACGGTGCTCTGGATTAACTTTTTATAATGCCAATGGTGATTGGACTATTAACCTATATATTGATGGTACTAATATTATTGATGCCGGAGGCTGGGGTGGCCTGTGTGTAAACAGCAGCCAGTATGCTGGTAAGACTACGATTAACTTCTGTTATGTAAGTGATTCGTCAAGTATTACAATAAATGGATCATCAGGAGGAACTCAGGATGCGACATACGATCTTCCGGATCAGTACAAACCGGAGGATGCGGTTTTAAGGACTCATAGTGTTGAAGCATCGCTGGGAGCAAATACAGAGATTAATACTCTTAGGGTTGCAGCCACTTCTTATACGGATATAAATTCGGCATTTAATGCAGCAAAGACAAGCAGACCATTACTAGTGACTTTAAGACATACTCATGCTGCAGATGCATGGCAACATAACGAAAACCAGCACTGGAAAATTTGCACCATTTGTAACCGGGAATTTGATCGTGTGGATCATTTAGGTGGCACGGCAACCTGCTCAACTGAGGCAGTTTGCGATACTTGCGGTGAAAGCTATGGAGCAGTTGAGCCTACAAATCACAGCAATTTGAAGCATGTTGTGCAGAAAGCACCTACAGCTGCTGCAGAGGGCAATACCGAATATTGGTACTGCGACGGCTGTGATAAGTATTACAGCGATGAAGATGCAAACAATGAAATTAGCTTGAAAGACACAGTTATAGATAAGCTAACACCTACGATATCTGATGAGGATTCTGATGAAGATATTCTAAAAACAGGTGATGAAACTAATATGGCTTTATTGCTCGCACTGCTGCTTGTGAGCAGCTGTGGCATGATACTTACTACAAGATTTATAGGAAAAAAATAAGTTTTAGAGATAGAAAAGAGAAAATCATGCAAACAAAAAGTGAAAAAGCAAGTATTCTTGCAAAGCGATACTTGTTTTTTATTGTAGGTCTTATCATCATGGCGTTTGGGATTGCATTTTCCATAAACGCGGCACTTGGCACATCACCGATATCAAGTCTGCCGTATGTGACGAGTCTGATACTTCCACTAACGGTAGGCCAAATGACTATCTTGATGCATGTGACATTTATAACGCTTCAGATATTGATACTAAAAAAAGAATATAACAAGGTGCAACTATTGCAACTACCCGTGGCAATCGTATTCGGCTTTATGACGGATGTTGCACTGTGGTGTATGAAAGATGTAATACCGCAAAACTATTTTATGCAGTGGGTTCTTTGTATCATCGGTATACTGCTTGTGGGGCTCGGTGTAGCTGTCGAAGTTACGGCAGGGGTCGTTATATTGGCAGGAGAGGGCTTGATACTTGCAATATGCAAAGCGTATAATAAGAATTTTGCGAAGATGAAAATAATTTTTGATACATCGCTTGTTGCAATATCAGTGGTGCTTTCGTTAGTATTTTTGCATTCTCTGCAGGGGGTGCGAGAGGGCACGATAGTTGCGGCATTATTTGTTGGTGTAGTTGTTAAATTGCTAAAGCCTTTTATGAATAAAATATCGGAGAAATTATTTAGGAGTAAAATTTAATGGATAAAAAAGCAAAGGGCATGATCCTTGCCATAGCAGGAGGTATATGCTGGGGACTTGCAGCCGTCTTTGGACAGTATCTTTTTGCTCACAATCACATAACGGCAAAATGGCTCGTAAGTGTGAGGCTTCTTTTGGCAGGAACACTTCTTTTGCTTCCTGTTTTTATCAGGGAGAAAAGAGGGGCTTTTGCGGTGTGGAAAAACAAAGCTGATGCTGTAAAGATGCTAACCTTTGCGGTGTTTGGAATGGGCTTTTGCCAGCTTGCATATTACATAGCGATAGAGCAATCCAACGCCGGCACAGCGACGGTATTACAGTATTCCGGGCCTGCAATGATCATGCTGTATTTTTGCGTGCGAGATAAAAAATTGCCGACGATATCGCAGGTTGTTGCACTTTTTATGACTATGATCGGAGTTTGGCTTCTTGCCACTAAGGGAGATATGACATCGCTTAACATATCAAAAGAAGCCTTGCTTTGGGGGATTGCTTCGGCAGTGGCACTTGCTTTGTATAATATTATTCCGGGAGAGCTTATGGAAAAATATGGTACGGTAAGCGTCTGTGGCTGGGGAATGCTCGTAGCAGGCATATTGCTTGCAGGCTTCGTAAAGCCATGGCAGATAGTTGGCACATGGGATCTAAATGGTGTTTGTGCTCTTGCCGTTGTAATCATACTCGGTACGGTAATATCTTTTTCGCTTTATATGGAAGGTGTGAAACTTGCAGGCCCTGAGACTGCAAGTATGATAGCCTCAGTTGAGCCTGTTACAGCTACGATTGCGACGATTGTGATGATGAAAATAAGCTTCACTTTCCCCGAGATTTTAGGTATAATATCAATAGTCATTGCGGTGACTGTATTATCAATTAAAAAAGACAGTTCGGAACCATCCTGTCTAAAAACAAAACTAAGGGACTAAAATACAGACGGGCGTCCTGCGTCCGTTTTTTTAAAGCGTAGCAAGACTTGTGCATGACTTGCGGTGACTCTGCGTCATATCGCACCCTTAGAAAAGGAGGAGAAAATATGACAAATGAGTTACTTTTGTTAGGCTCGGTGCTTATCGTATACGGTAGCGTGATACTTTTTTTTAGGCTGTTTGGGCTTCACGGCCTTTACTGCTGGACGGTTTTTGCGGTCATAAGTGCCAATATAGAGGTTTTGATTTTGGTCAATGCGTTTGGTATGGAGCAAACGCTTGGCAATGTGATGTTCGCATCTTCATTTTTGGTAACTGACATCATAAGTGAGATCTATGGTAAAGGCGCGGCTAAAAGGGCTGTCAACATAGGGATAGCCGCATCGCTTGTATTTGTAGTCGTATCATTTTTATGGCTGTGCTATGTGCCCTCATCAAACGATTGGGCTATGCCGCATATAAAGGCTATATTTTCACATACGCCACGCCTTATGATAGCAAGCCTTTTAGTATATGCTATCTGTCAGCGTTTTGATGTGTGGCTGTACCACAAGTGGTGGGTATTCACGGAAAATAAATTCGCAGACAAGAGAAAATGCTTATGGCTTAGAAATAACGGATCGACGCTCATATCTCAGCTGTTAAACACGGTATTATTTAATATCGGTGCCTTTGCGGGCATATATGATGCAAAAACGCTAATAAGCATAATCGGTGCAGGATACATCATATATATTGCAACGAGTCTGCTTGACACACCATATGTATATTGGGCTCGCAGGATAGCAGAAAGAGATAGCATGCATAAGGCAGAGAATAAAAACAAAGAACAATGCTAAGAGGTAGAGATTATGAAAAAATGTATTCCTATAGTAGCTACAAGCTTTGATGAAATAAAAGAAATTGCAAGAAGCATTGAAAACAGAGCCTTTGATATGGTAGAGCTTAGGTTAGACGGCATACAAGGCTCCTTTAGAATGAGAGAGTTTATAGAGGCATGGAATCTATTGCGAAGCGAGATAAAAAAACCTGTGATTGTCACCATGCGCACAAAAAAGCAAGGCGGTAAGAGCGAAATGTATGCTTCGGAATACAATGCTTTTATACGAAAAATCATATATAATATCAAACCGGAATACATAGACATCGAGCCAATAAGCTGTGGCAATGCGGTATATGTGAAAATGCTGACAAGCCTTGCACAAAAAAGAGGTATAAAGGTAATATTGAGTAATCATGACCTTTTTTTTACAGAGAAAGAAAGAGACATCGAAATGAGCTTGTGTAAGCTAAAGTACATGGGGGCAGATATTCCAAAGGTTGCATATATGGCAAGCAGCGAGAAAGATGTCGTAAATCTCATAGGTGGAGCAAAAAAAGCAAGCGAGAAGATAGGCGAGCTTATAGCAATCGCGATGGGAGAGCTTGGCAAAAGAACCAGGATAGACGGTGACGAATTTGGGAGCGTTATAACATTCCTAAGGCCTGTCGGCAGCGGTGTGGATGCAAGCGATGAGCTTGGACAAATTTGAATAAAGCTATGAAATAGTATATAATATTTCGGTAAATTTTCAGTTCTAAAGACATATAAAGCACATGGAGAAAAAGATATGGACTCAAAAATAATATCTGTAAATGAGCTATCGTTTGCATATCATCAAGCAGAGAATGAAAATCCACAGCTTGTTTTAGACGATGTGAGCTTTGAGATAGAAAAAGGCTCTTTTACGACGATAATCGGCAAAAACGGCAGTGGTAAGTCAACAGCTGCTAAAAATATAAACGCTTTACTTTTACCAACAAAGGGAAGCGTATATGTTAAGGGATATGATACAAAGGACGAGAGTCATATTTGGGATATAAGGCAGACGGCAGGTATGGTTTTTCAAAATCCTGACAATCAGATAGTTTCGAGCATAGTCGAGGACGATGTCGCTTTTGGACCGGAAAATATCGGTATAGACCCTGAGGAGATACGAAAGCGTGTTGATGAGGCACTTCGTTCTGTAAATATGGGTAAGTTCAGAAATAAAGCTCCGCATATGCTTTCCGGTGGGCAAAAGCAGAGGATAGCGATTGCAGGAGTTGTGGCAATGAAGCCTGAGTGTATTATATTTGACGAGCCGACGGCGATGCTCGATCCAAAGGGGCGAAAGGAAGTCATGAGCATAATAAAAAAACTCCATAAAGAGGGCATTACGATACTGCTTATAACTCATTTTATGCAAGAAGCTGCGATGGCAGATAGGGTCATCATTATGGACGAGGGTAAAGTAAAGCTTGACGGCAGTCCGCAGGAGGTTTTTGATCATCCGAAGGAGCTTGACGAGATGAATCTTTCTGTGCCACTTGTGGTAAAGCTGGCTCAGAGCCTGCGTCAAAAAGGAGTAGATGTGCCTAAGGATGTTATCGATACAGAAAAAATGGTGAAATATTTATGTCAATACAAGTAAAGGATTTAACGCACATATATAGCCCGGGCCTTCCATACGAATCAACAGCACTCGAAAATGTATCCTTTGAGATAGAGGATGGGGAATTTGTGGGAATTATTGGGCATACAGGGTCGGGCAAGTCGACACTTATACAGCATTTAAATGGTCTTTTAAAGCCGACATCGGGGCAGATAATAGTTGACGGTACAGACCTGACGGCTGAGGATGTTTCGATGCTTGATATTAGAAAAAAGGTCGGACTTGTTTTCCAGTATCCGGAGTACCAGCTCTTTGAGGAAACGATAGAAAAGGATATAGCGTTCGGACCTAAAAACTTAGGACTTGACGAGGAAGAAATCAAGGAGAGGGTAAAGGAAGCGATGGCACTTGTGCAGCTTGATTATGACAAGTTTTCGCAAAAAAGCCCGTTTGATCTTTCCGGCGGACAAAAAAGAAGAGTTGCGATAGCAGGTGTTATTGCGATGAAACCGCAGATATTGATACTCGATGAGCCGACGGCAGGGCTTGACCCAAAGGCACATAGTGATGTCTTGGAGATGATAAAGGGCATTCATAAAAAAGAAGGGAATATAACGATATTTGTTTCCCACAATATGAATGACATAGCTAATATGTGTGACAAGGTCATTGTCATGAACGGTGGCAAAAAAGTGCTACATGGTACACCAAGCGAGGTGTTTGGCGAGGGAGATACGCTAAAGGAGATAGGACTTGACCTACCGGATGTGACGCAGCTGCTTTATGAGTTAAATAAAGAGGGCATCGATATGCCGAGCGGTGTTTTTGATGTCGAGGAGGCAGAAAGAGCGATTTTAGAATATTTAAAGAAATAATATTTGTGGCAAAAATTGAAAGTTAAAGGGTTATACAGGAGGAAAATCCGTTGATTAGAGACATAACGCTGGGCCAGTACTATCCGAGCGAATCGCCGATACATAGACTGGACCCGAGAATAAAAATCATAGGAACTCTGATATATATAATTGCATTATTTGTAATAAACAGGTTCGTCGGTTTTGCAGCGGCGATCTTGTGTCTGGCGATTATAATTAAGGTTTCAAAGGTACCGCTGAAATTTATTTTGCGTGGGCTAAAGGCGATATTTTTCATAATTATATTTACATTCGTGTTAAATATGTTTATGGTTAAGGGCGAAACGCTTGTAAAGGTTTGGATTTTTACAATAACAAAAGAGGGACTTTACCAAGCCTCGTTTATGGCGATACGACTCATACTTCTCATATTGGGCTCGTCGCTGCTTACACTTACGACAAAGCCTATAAGCTTGACGGACGGCATAGAGCATTTGCTAAAGCCGTTTTCAAAAATAGGACTTCCGGCACATGAGCTTGCGATGATGATGACGATAGCACTCAGATTTATACCGACGCTTTTGGAGGAAACGGACAAAATTATGAAAGCACAGCAGGCAAGAGGTGCGGACTTTGAAACGGGTAATATACTTCATCGTGCCAAGCAACTCATTCCGATACTTGTACCGTTGTTTATAAGTGCATTTAGGATAGCACAGGATATGGCGATGGCGATGGAGGCAAGATGCTATCACGGGGGAGATAACAGGACGAGAATGAACAGCATCAAATACGGCAGGTTCGATGCGGTGGCGGCGGTTTTGATAATACTATTTATGATAATGTCGATTTGCGTGAGAATTTTCTGTAAGGGGTTAGTGTGAGACAGCGAAGACTTAAGGATTTAGAAGAAAGAAAAAAGAGATTAGACAGTTGGTTTGTAAAGAAGCCTGAGAGCCTTAGGGGCAGGTGGAACGAGTATTTTGATAATGCCGATAACAAGCCGCTTTATGTTGAGATAGGTTGCGGAAAGGGGCAGTTTATCACAAGCCTTGCCGAAAACAACAGGGATGCAAATTACGTGGCTATCGAAACGCAGGAAAGCGTCATAGTAAAGGCAATGGACAAAGCGGAGCAAAAAGGGCTCATAAACCTTGCTTTCATAAGTGTGCACCTTGATGATATAACAAAGTATTTTGCGGAAGCTGAGGTTGACGGTATATTTTTAAATTTTAGCGATCCGTGGCCAAAGGCGAGACACAAAAAGAGAAGGCTGACGCACAGAAATTTTATGGATAAGTATAATGCTGTCGCAAAGAATAGCGGTTTTTTAGCGTTTAAGACGGATAACGATGATCTGTTTAAATTTACGACGGAAGAAATAAAGGAACTCGGATTTGAGATTTTGGAATATTCGGAGGATTTGCATAATTCAGAGTTTGCAGACGAGAATGTGATGACTGAGTATGAGGAAAAATTTTCCAAGCGAGGCAAGAGTATAAATTATATTAAGACGAAGATAGGAGGTAGCAATATGATATTGGCACAGGAAAACAACAGGACAATTCCAAAAGCAGACAAGATTTTTGCACTAAATGAGAAAGCAAAAAAAATGATAAAAGAAAATGGTAAGGATGCCGTTATCAATGCTACGGTAGGCGCACTCCTTGACGATGAGGGCAATCTTGCGGTTATGCAGACAGTTATAGAGGAAATTAAAAAGCTTGGCGATGCCGATTTTGCCGAATATGCACCTATAGGGGGCATTCCCGAATTCAAGGAAGCTATGAAAAAGGCTGTATTCCACGAATACAGGACAAACAGTTTTGTTGAGGTAGTGGCAACTCCCGGCGGTACAGGAGGAATCAGAAATACGATTTCAAATTATTCAAAACCCGGCGATGCGATCATAACAAGTGACTGGTACTGGGCAACATATAAAACAATTTGCGAGGAAATAGGAAGAACGCTCGAAACATATGGGCTTTTTAACTGTGAACAAAAATTTAATCTCGAAGGCTTTGCAGGTAAGGTCTATGAGGTTGCAAAGAGACAAAAAAGAGTAGTTATACTTTTAAATACTCCGGCACACAATCCGACAGGATACGCCCTAAATTGCGATGAGTGGCAGGCGGTAATAGATATTTTAAATGACGAAAGGCTAAAGAATGTACCCGTAGCGCTTTTTGTCGATGTTGCATATATTGATTTTGCAGGCGATCCTGAAGAAGTAAGAGAATTTCTACCACAGCTCGAGAAACTCAATGAAAATATACTTCCGATTATAGGTTACAGTGCGTCAAAGACCTTTACTGCTTATGGAATGCGTACAGGTGCGATGATATGTATGGCAAAGACAGAGGCGATTGCACAGGAATTTAAAAAGGTGTGCGAATTTTCTTCTCGAAACTCTTGGTCAAATTGCAACAGAAGTGGTCAAAAGGTTATTGCAAATATATATGCAAGTGAGGAGGCCCTTGCGAAAGTAGGAAAAGAGAGAGCCGACTTTAGAGATATGCTTTTGGCACGTGGCAAGGTGTTTGAGGAGGCAGCAAAAGCAGAGGGTATAGATGCTGTGCCGTTTATTTCAGGATTTTTCATCTGCATTGCCTGCGAAAATCCTGTTGAAATCAGCGATAAGCTTGCCGAAAGAGGCGTATTTGTTGTACCGCTTGCAAAGGGTATCCGCATTTCGGTTGCATCCATAAGCGAAGAAAAATGTAAAAGAACCGCAAAGGTGATTGCAGAGGTGCTTTAGTCGAATATTTTGTCCTATAAGCCCATAAATCCTATATTTTGATAGAAAATAAAGTGCAACATAGATGTATTATGTTGCACTTTTGCTTTAAGCGGTAGATTTGTTGTAGTATTTAATTTTATATTTTGAAACTGACGAAATAATAAAACATACAAAACATACTTGACAACTATGTTTTAAAACAGTAAAATGTGGTATATAGATTTCATAGATTAGCATTACACAAAGAACAGAATGCTGCAGCATATAAACGAATTGAGAAAGTGAGGGAAAAACAATGGCAAAAATTTATAAAGGAGCACTTGATTTAATAGGCAATACACCTATTATCGAACCGGTAAATCTCGAAAAAGAGCTCGGGCTAAAAGCAACAATATTGCTTAAGCTCGAATATCTAAATCCGGCAGGAAGTGTTAAAGACCGTATCGCAAAGGCAATGATCGAGGATGCAGAAGAAAAAGGTATTTTAAAGAAAGGCGCAGTTATCATAGAGCCAACTTCCGGCAATACAGGCATAGGCCTTGCTTCAATAGCGGCTGCAAAGGGATATAAGATCATTTTGACAATGCCTGATACTATGAGCGTAGAGAGAAGAAATATTTTGAAGGCATACGGTGCAGAGATAGTTTTGACTGAAGGAGCAAAAGGAATGCAAGGCGCCATAGATAAGGCAGAAGAGCTTGCAAAAGAAATAAAAGGGAGCTTTATACCGGGGCAGTTTGTAAATCCGGCAAATCCTAAGGCCCACAAGAAAACGACAGGCCCGGAAATTTGGAATGATACAGACGGCAAGATTGATATGTTTATCGCAGGCGTAGGCACCGGTGGTACTCTTACAGGCATAGGCGAATACCTAAAGGGAAAGGATCCAAGCATCAAAATCGTAGCACTTGAGCCGGCAACATCCGCAGTTCTTTCGGGTGGTAATGCAGGTGCACATAAGATACAGGGGATTGGAGCGGGATTTATCCCGGAAGTGCTTGATACAGCTGTTTATGATGAAGTTTATGATGCTGATAATGAAGAAGGCTTTGTAGCGGCAAAGCTACTTGCAAAGCATGAGGGCATACTTGTAGGTATATCGTCAGGAGCTGCATTATCGGGAGCAATCGCTTTGGCAAGACGACCGGAAAACGAAGGAAAGGTAATAGTTGCGCTTCTGCCGGATAGCGGAGACAGATATTACTCAACCCCACTTTTCACAGAATAAAGGCAGCAAAAAGAAACGTGAAACAAGGATATAGAAAGGACGTGGCAGAATGGGAAAGCTAAAAAGAGAAAATAGAAAATTTAAGTTTGAAACATTGCAAGTGCATGTAGGTCAGCAGGAACCGGATCCGGTAACCGATGCTAGGGCGGTACCTATTTACCAAACATCGTCATATGTTTTTAAGAATTGCCAGCATGCGGCGGATCGCTTTAGCCTCAAGGATGCCGGAAACATATATGGCAGGCTTACAAACCCGACAGAGGATATTTTTGAGCAACGAATTGCGGCTCTTGAGGGAGGTAGGGCGGCACTTGCAGTAGCTTCCGGTGCTGCGGCTATAACGTACACCATTCAAAATCTAGCGCAGCAGGGCGACCATATAGTGGCCGCTAAAAATATTTACGGCGGAACATTTAATCTTCTTGGCCATACGCTTGTGGATTATGGTATTACAACAACATTTGTAGATCCGGGAAACATAGAAGAAATTGCGTCTGCAATCAAAGAAAATACGAAGGCTGTCTATATCGAAACGCTAGGCAATCCGAATTCGGATGTTGTAGATATCGAGGGCATTGCAAATATTGCACATAAGCATGGAATACCTCTGGTTGTCGACAATACATTTGCGACGCCATATCTTGTCAGACCTATTGAGTACGGAGCAGATATTGTTGTACATTCGGCGACAAAGTTCATAGGTGGTCATGGTACAAGCATCGGTGGAGTTATCGTCGAAGGAGGCAAGTTCGATTGGGAAAGTTCCGGGAAGTTCAAATCCCTTACAGAGCCAAACCCAAGCTATCACGGCATTAGCTTTACAAAGGCGTGTGGACCGACAGCGTTTGTGACAAAGATAAGAGCGATTTTGTTGCGTGATACGGGTGCGACAATTTCCCCGGTAAATTCTTTCATATTCCTACAGGGGCTTGAAACGCTTTCGCTTAGGGTGGAAAGACATGTCGAGAATGCCTTAAAGGTTGTAGAATATTTAAAGAACCATCCGCAGGTTGAAAGGGTACATCACCCATCGGTAGACCCTGATCCAAGACAACAGGCACTTTACAAAAAGTATTTTCCAAATGGAGGCGGTTCGATATTCACATTCGATATTAAGGGCGATTCAGTCAAGGCGCAAAAGTTCATCGACAACCTGGAGCTGTTTTCGTTGCTTGCAAATGTTGCAGATGTTAAGTCACTTGTTATCCATCCTGCGACTACAACTCACAGCCAGTGTACAGAGGAGGAACTTTTAGAGCAACAGATAAAACCGACTACAATTAGGCTTTCTATCGGTACAGAAAATATTGATGATATCATACAGGATCTTGACGAAGCCTTTAAAGCTATAAGTTAATGAAAGGAAAGTAAATTGAAATTTTCTAAAAAGAGCAGATACGGGCTACGGGCAATGATGGATCTTGCGGTGCATGCAAAAGAGGAGCTTGTGCCATTGGCAAGTATTGCTAAACGGAATGAGATTTCTTTGCAATATTTAGAGCAGATATTTTCATCGCTTAGAAAGGCTCATATTGTAAAGAGCGTGAAGGGCTCGCAGGGCGGATACTATATAGAACGCAACTTAACGGATATAACAGTTGCAGAAATCATAGTTGCAATCGAAGGAAATTATCAGCTCGAGAAAGAAGAAAATCCGCAAGGACTTCGAGGTGAGCAAATTATTATACAAAAGCTGGTGATAGATAAGATAAATGAGGCAACGGAGCGAATTTTATCAGAAACGACATTGCAGGATTTGGTAAGCAGTTATATAAATTATCAGGATTCGCTTCATGGAATGTATTATATATAAAGAGAATATAGATCTTGATGTAAAAAAACAATAAGCGAGCAGACATTTTTGCCTACCCGCTTATTGTTTTGATTTGAAAAGATGTACGTTGTTATATAAGTGGTTTATACAAATGACTTAAGGATTTCAACTACAAATACAATGTAGCACAATAAATGTTGGTTGTCAACAAAAAAAAGCAAAAAAAAATGTATAAAACAAACAAAATTGCAAAAAAGCATAAAAAAGGGTAAAATGAAGAAAAAAAGGAGCAAAAAAATGGCCATAGAAAAAGTAAGAGAGTATTTTAAAACACTAAATATCAATGATCAAATAAAGGAATTTGATACATCAAGTGCGACAGTTGAGCTTGCGGCGCAGGCGGTTGGCACAGAACCGGCACGAATATGCAAAACGCTTTCATTTAAAACACCGGATGAAAGATGCATCTTGATACAGACTGCCGGTGATACTAAAATTAAAAATAAAAAGTTTAAGGAAAAATTCGGTTTTAAGGCGAAGATGCTATCGCCCGATGAAGTTATAGCATATACGGGTCATGCGATAGGCGGTGTGTGTGCATTTGCAATCGAAAGAGAAGATGTGGATGTATATGCCGATGAGAGCCTTAAAAGATTTGAGACGGTCTTTCCTGCTTGTGGCAGTAGCAACAGTGCTATTGAGCTGACTTGCGAAGATTTGTTTAAAATTTCAAAGACAAAGGAATGGATAGATGTCTGTGATATTATAGAAAGCGAATAAAAATCAAACTAATCCACGCCCTTGGTAACTTTGACGCAAACGCAATTCTCGATGGATCCCATTGAGGATTGTTCTTTTTTTGTAGCTCCAAGCAGGTGCAATTAAAAGCGGTCTTGGCACATCTCCTGTCATTCGATGAATTGTAACATCAGGTGGCACGATTTCAAGCAGATCGCATACGAGAGAGACATATTCGTCGATGCTTTTAAAAGGAATATATCCGGGATATAGCTTTTCCATCGCAGAGCCTCTGACGACATTTAAAAGGTGAAGCTTGATACCAAATGGTTTACCGGCACAAACATACTTTACAGATTTATACATATCTTCTTTGTTTTCGCCGGGAAGTCCAAGGATCAGATGAGTAACATATTTGATATTCAGAGCTTGCAAAGCGGAAATAGCTTCATCGTATACTTTGATATCATAGCATCTGTTAATCTTTTTTGCGGTATTGTCGTGAATAGTTTGCAAGCCGAGTTCAACCCACAAAAAGTACTTGTTATTTATTTCGTCGAGCAAATTTAAAATATCATCATTAAGACAGTCGGGACGTGTTGCTATTGCAAGACCAACGATATTTTCATGTGAAAGAGCATCATATAGTTTTTTTCTCAAAATTTCAGTCGGCATATATGTTGAAGTGTAGCTTTGAAAGTAAGCAATATACTTCGTTATATTTGGCCATTTTTCCGACAAAAGTTTTATTTGCGAATCTATATCGCTTGCCATGTCACCTGAGCCACTTTCAGAACAAAAAATACACCCGCCGACGCCCTTGCTACCGTCTCTGTTTGGGCATGTAGTCCCACCGGGAAGTGAGAGCTTGGCTATTTTTGCACCAAAATGCTCTGTGAGATAATCATTGATTGTATATATCCGTTTAGTATTCATAAAAAAATCCCCAAAATATAGTTATTTGACAGTAATTATGATATAATATTTCCTTGTAAAAGTACATCTATTTTCGGGGGAAACGAAATGGTAGCCGATAAAAAAGCATTTGGAGCAACATGTGCAAATGTGACAAAAAATAGCGAGAATATGGCATATGCAAATATAAATTTTCAAAAGGAGGTTGCGTTTCCATCGCTGCTTCTTCACAGTTGTTGCGGGCCATGCAGTACGGCTGTCATTGAAAACTTGATAGATGATTACAATATAACGATATTTTTTTATAATCCAAACATTACAGACGATAAGGAATATCAAAGGCGCAAGGAAGCGCAGCTTGCTGTTATAGAAAACTTCAACTCTTCTATAAATTACAAAAATAAGGTGAACTTCGTGGAGGGGAGATTTGAGCCGAGCAAATTTTTTGAAGTTGCAAAGGGTTTAGAGGGCGAGAATGAAGGCGGCGTGCGATGCTACAACTGCTTTGCGCTAAGGCTTGAGGAGACGGCGCTTTTTGCAAGATTAAACAATTTTGACACATTTACGACAACACTGACAGTAAGCCCACATAAAAGTTATGATGTTATAAGCGGCATAGGCAAAAAATTAGCTGTCAAATATGGCATTTCATATCTTGATGGTAACTTTAAGAAAAAAGACGGTTTCAAAAGGAGTGTTGAACTCTCAAAAAAATTTGGTATATATAGACAAAATTATTGCGGATGTGAATTTTCCGATTGGAGGAAAGAAAAATAATAATAAAACAGGAGGGCAGAATTATGGCAAAATTATTTATTCCAAAAGATTACACACCGATCATCGATTACATGGAAAGTCAAAGAGCAATCAAAAAGATAAAAGACTTTTTCCAGCAAGAACTCGCATACGGACTAAAGCTTCGCAGAGTTTCGGCACCGCTCTTTGTCAGACCTGAAAGTGGATTAAACGACAATCTAAACGGAGTTGAAAGACCGGTTGATTTTACGATAAAGGATATGGATGAGGCAAAGGTACAGATAGTGCAGTCGCTTGCAAAATGGAAGAGAATGGCACTTGGCAAGTATGGCATCAAGCCCGGACATGGAATATACACAGATATGAATGCGATAAGGCGTGACGAGGAGCTCGACAATCTTCATTCTATATATGTCGACCAGTGGGACTGGGAAAAGGTTATCAGAAAGGAAGATAGAAATGTAGATTATCTAAAGCAGGTAGTCGAAAGCATATATGTTGCACTAAAAAATCTCGGCGATTTTGTTAACAGACATTATCCGGAGCTAAAAACAGAGCTTCCAAACGAGATTTATTTTATAACAACGCAGGAGCTTGAGGACTTATATCCTGATTTGACACCATCAGAAAGAGAAAGAGAAATCGTCAGAGAGAAAAAAGCCGTATTTTTGTCTAAGATAGGTGGCAAACTAAAATCCGGAGAGCCACACGACGGCAGAGCGCCTGACTATGATGACTGGGAGCTAAACGGCGATATACTTCTCTGGAATGAAGTTTTGGAAGATGCTTTCGAAATATCTTCAATGGGCATCAGAGTTGACGAGGAGTCTATGGCAAGGCAGCTAAAGCTTGCGGGCGAAGAAAACAGAGCAAATCTTGATTTCCACAAGGCAATTTTAAATAGGGAATTGCCATATACAGTTGGCGGAGGCATAGGCCAGAGCAGGCTGTGCATGTATTTCTTAAGGAAAGCACATATTGGCGAAGTACAAGTTTCTGTATGGCCTGATGATATGATAAAGCAGTGTTTTGAGAATGATATATTCTTACTTTAGTAAAAAAATATATAACGAGCCAAATTTAAATGAAGTTGATTAAAATGAAAGAGTAAACCGTATGAAGTATGTACAAGTTGCGATAGACAATAAAAATGACAGCACAGATATGCTCTACACATACGGTTGTGAGTTTGACGATATTGAAGTTGGCAACAAGGTATATGTGCCATTTAACCGTGGTAACAAGATAAAGCAGGCATATGTATTCGCCGTAGATGATATATGCGAGCAAAATTTCAAAAATCTAAAATATGTTGATAGCATAGATAATGAGATAAAGCTAAGTGAAGAGGCAATAGAAACTATCACATACATGCGGAAAAGATATTTTTGCAGGTATATAGATGTTATAAAGCTCTTTTTGCCGGCAGGAAGCAAGGCGAAGAGAAGAGAAAAAAAAGAGCCGGCAGACTCATTTGAGGGTGAAAGACAGGATATAAAAGTGCTTACGGATGAGCAACAAAATGCGCTTGCGCAGATTGTGGATTCCATAAAAAAAAGCAGCAAGGATACTTTTTTGCTCAGAGGTATCACCGGTAGCGGTAAAACAGAAATATACATGCGCAGTATAAGCTGCTGCATAGAATGCGGGAAAACAGCTATTATGATGGTACCTGAGGTGTCGCTTACAAATCAGATAATCGACAGATTTATAGACAGATTTGGACGAAAAAATATAGCTATTTTGCATAGTAAATTGTCAAATGGCGAGAGATATGACCAGTGGCAAAAGATAAGAAGTGGCGAGATACGGGTAGTCATAGGTACACGCTCGGCAGTATTTGCGCCCGTCGAAAATATAGGCCTTATGATTTTGGACGAAGAGCATGAGACGACATACAAATCGGATATGACGCCAAAATATAGCACGCATGATGTTGCAAAAAGGAGGGCTTCGTTTTATGGGGGAAGCGTAATTCTTGGCAGTGCGACGCCGTCGATAGAAAGCATGCATTATGCTAAACAAGGTGATTATAAAGAACTTGTCTTGCGAGAAAGATATAATAAAACTCCGTTGCCAAAGGTAGTGCTTGCGGATATGCGAAAAGAACTAAAAGGCGGCAATCGCTCGGTATTTAGCAGGACACTCTATGATGAAACAAAAAAAATACTTGCAGATGGAAAGCAAGCGATATTTTTAATAAATAGGCGAGGGTATTCGTCATTTATTTCCTGCAGATCCTGTGGCGAGGTCATAAAATGCGATAATTGCGACATACCGATGACATATCACAAGGCGCAGACAGGCGAAAAAGCTTTAGTTTGTCATTATTGCGGCAGGAAAAAAGATCTACCGACAGTTTGCCCTGTTTGTGGTAGCAAGTACATAAAGCACTTTGGCGTTGGGACGCAGCAAATTCAAAAGGAAGCAGAAAAAATATTTAGAGGAGCTATCGTAGGCAGACTTGATTTTGATACTGCAAAGAAAAATAGCGAAGCAAATAAAATTTTAAAGGCGTTTGCAACAGGCAAAACGGACATACTTGTAGGTACGCAGCTTGTTGCAAAGGGACTTGATTATAAAAATGTAGGACTTGTCGGCATCCTTGCAATAGATACGATGTTAAATCTACCGGATTACAGAGCTTATGAGAGGACTTTTCAGCTTGTAGCGCAGGCGGCAGGCAGAGCGGGCAGAGGAGATGAGCAGGGCAAGGTTGTTGTGCAGACTTATGAGCCTGAAAATTTTGCGCTTGTATGTGGAGCAAGCCAAGATTCTCAGATGTTTTATGACAAAGAGATAAGACTTAGAAATCTTATGAAATATCCGCCATTTGGATTTTTTGCGCAGATTAGTATACTTGGCAGCGATCCTGCAAAGATTAAAAAGATAGAAGAGCTTTGTGCACATCAAATAAAAAAAGAAGTTTTGCAAAGTGAAAATACACTTGTTGGTACAAGAAAATATGCCAAAGAGACAAACGAACTTAGAGTTATAATGCTATATAAATTACCGGAGAATCTCAAAGGTTCATTTGTGGCTGTTGCAAGTAATTTAAAAGAATATATGAGAGAAAATAAAACCGGATGCAGTCTTATAATCGACATAAATCCGTACACCTTATGGAGGAACTGATATGGCACTTAGAAATGTAGTCAAAAAAGGCGATAAAATTTTGGCTCGTCAATGCAGAGAAGTAACAGAAATAAATGAACGAACACAGACGCTCATAGATGATATGATTGAGACGATGCATTGCGATTGTGGTGTTGGTATAGCCGCGCCACAGGTTGGAGTAGCAAGACAAATATGTATCGTTGAGCCTGAACCGGAAAGACTAACGGCGATGATAAATCCTTCAATTATAAAGGAGGAGGGCGAGCAACTTTCGACAGAGGGGTGCTTGTCTGTGCCTGGATATGTCGGTGATGTGGTAAGGCCTGAGAGCGTTACAGTAAAATATCTAAATAGAAACGGCGAGGAAATAACAGAAACCTTTACGGATTTTGCAGCGATAGTTGTAAGTCACGAGACGGATCATCTAAAGGGTATTTTATATACGGATAAAGCAACGAATATTAGGGAACCCGGTGAAGAAGTCCGAGAGGAGACAGAGTAAATGAAAATAGTTTATATGGGTACTCCGTCATTTGCAGTTCCTGCACTCAGAGCGCTTTTTGAAAATGGACAGGAAATAGGATATGTGGTTACAAAGCCGGATATGCAAAGAGACAGGGGTAAAAAAATAAAAGCTTCACCTATAAAAGAAACAGCTATTGAGCTTGGATTAAATATACTCCAGCCCGAAAAAATAAAAGGTAATGAAGAATTCATAGAGCTATTAAAGGGCTACGCACCGGATTTGATAGTCGTTGCGGCTTATGGCAAGATCATACCGCCGGAGATTTTGGAAATTCCAAGATGCGGCTGTATCAACATTCATGGTTCGGTGCTTCCGAGATGGAGAGGTGCGGCTCCGATACAAAGGGCTGTTATGAATGGTGATAAAACAACCGGTATTAGCCTTATGTATATGGCAGAGGGACTTGACACGGGTGATGTTATAGAAGTTTCTGAGACACAGATCGGCAAAAAAACTTCTCTTGACTTACATGACGAACTTTCTAAAATGGGAGCAGAGCTACTCATAAAAAACCTAAAGGATATAGAAACGGGTAAAGCAAATAGGAAAAAGCAGGATGATACTCTTGCGACATATGCAAATATGTTATCAAAAAAAGACGGAGAGCTGGACTTTAGCAAGAATGCACATCTTTTAGAGTGCGAAATAAGGGGGCTTGCGCCATGGCCCGGTGCATATACTCATATAAACGGTGATCTTCTAAAAATTTGGGAAGCTGATGAGATAACGATTGATATGTGGAATGCTGAAGTAGACGATAAAAGGCTTATTGGAAACAAAATAAATGAGAAAGATGCAAAAATACAAAAAAACGGAGCTATTGTAGGTATTACAAAAGACGGTATAGCCATTAAAACAAGCGATGGGATCTTGCTTGCAAAAGAAATACAGGTTGCCGGCAAAAAGAAAATGAGAGTTGAGGATTATATAAGAGGTCATAAGATTGAAATAGGAACTGTTTTAGGATAAAATTATTCAAAATGGAGGAAGTATATGGGATACGGATTTTATGGATTTTTTGGGCCTTATGGATTGTTATTTTTGGCGGCAATATTGCTGAGCTTTTATGCAAGCGCAAAGGTAAGGACAAATTATAACAAATATTCGCGTGTGTTAAGTAAAACAGGGATGACAGGGCAAAAGGTTGCACGAAGTATACTTGATGCGAATGGACTTTCAAATATAAAAATAGAAATTGTACCCGGCAATATGACAGATCATTACGACCCCTCAAAAAAGGTCTTGAGGCTTTCACCGGGGGTGCATGATGGCAATAGTATAGCGTCGATAAGTATAGCTGCACACGAATGCGGTCACGCAATACAGGATAAAGAGGCGTATACTTTTTTGAGAGTAAGAAATGCAATAGCCGTACCGGTAAGCTGGGCGAGCAATTTGTCATGGATTTTAATATTTATCGGTATAATACTGACAACTATATCTATGTATACGGAAGGCAATTTACTGCTTGATATAGGTATAATAATGTTTTTCGCAGTATTGGTATTCCAGTTGATAACACTGCCGGTAGAGTTTGATGCGAGTAACAGAGCGATAAAGCAGATGCAGTCTGAAGGGATCATTTTTCAAGAGGAAGTCCCTCATGCGAAAAAAATGCTTTCCGCGGCCGCGCTTACATATGTTGCCGCTCTTGTTGTGGCGATAGTGCAAATGCTGAGATTGCTTGCAATTAGAGGTAGAAATTGATGGATGTAAATAGAAAAGTAGCATATAACGTGCTTGTTGCGATTGAAACAAAAAAGCAGTATTCAAATATAGCGCTTAACAATCATTTAAAAAGAGAAAACGAGGCGAATGCCGCTTTTGTTCGGGAGCTCGTATATGGCGTTTTAGAAAACAAAAAACTGCTTGACTATGTCATATCAAAATTCACAAAAGGCAAACTAAAAAATGTCAGGAAGCAGGATTTAACAATCCTACGAATGGGGATTTATCAAATCGCAAAAATGGATTCGGTGCCGGATTATGCGGCAGTTGATGAAGCTGTTGAGCTTGCGAAAAGATATGCCAGAGGCAGAGATAAATTTGTAAATGGTGTTTTGCGTTCGTATATAAGAGACAGATACAATATAATGCTGCCCAAAAAAGAGGATGATTTAGTAAAATATCTTTCGATAAAATATTCATGTGAGGAGTGGATTATCAGGCTTTGGCTCGAGGAATACGAGCCGGACTTTGTAGAAAGCCTCCTTGCGGCATCAAATGAAGTGCCGCCTGTTACAATAAGAGTAAATAAAAGCAAAGGCACTAAAGAAGAAATAAAGAAACAACTTAAAAAAGAAGGAATACGCACGATAGATTGTGCAGTGGCAAAGATCGGACTTAGAGTACTTGAAGGTGAAATTATAAATTCAAAGGCGTATAAAGACGGTATGTTTTCTGTGCAGGATGAGGCATCACAGATAGCTGTACAGCTGCTTGATCCAAAGCCGGGTGAGTTTATTGTTGATGTTTGTGCAGCTCCCGGTGGCAAAACCTTTGCCTGCGCCGAGCGCATGGATGCGCACGGCACCGTCGTTGCACAGGATATCTATCAAGGCAAGACGCAAGAGCTGCACAAAGAAATAAACAGGCTTGGGCTTGTCAATGTCAAAATTAAAACGTGGGATGCGACAAGGCTGAGGCGTGAGCTTGTCAAAAAAGCCGACAAGGTTATAGTCGATGCGCCATGCTCAGGACTTGGGGTACTGCGACGAAAACCGGAAATAAAATATAAAAAGAACAGTGAAGAGATGGCGATGCTACCTATAAAGCAGCTTACTATTTTAGAAACGGCAGCAGAATATGTAGCAGATGGCGGTTATCTAATGTACTGCACATGTACGATAAATCACTATGAAAACAGAAGAGTCACTGATGATTTTTTACGAAAGCATAGCGAATTTAAAACAATAAACAGATTGCAGCTTTTGCCAAATTTAAATAATACAGATGGCTTTTATATATGTATCATGAAGAAAGAGGCAAAATAGATGATTAGGGTAGGTTTTAAAAGCAACCGAGGGAAAAAAAGAAAAAACAATGAAGATTCATGCTTTGTTTTGCCAAAGGAGCAGGTCTACATAGTTGCAGACGGTGTAGGCGGTAACAGAGGCGGTGAAAAAGCAAGTGAAATTGCAGTTTCAACTATTGCGGAAGCCATAAAGGATGTGGAACTTATAGGCAAAAGCGAGGAAGAAATTTATGACATCATAGATGATTGCATAAATCTTGCAAATAGAAAAATACTTGCTTATGCAAATTCGCATACAGAAAATGAGGGCATGGCAACAACGATAGTAATTTGTCATATAAACAAGGATAAGGCATATTTTGCAAATGTGGGAGATAGCAGAGCTTACCTGATTAGAACGGGGGAAATATTCCAATTGACAGAAGATCACAGCTTTGTAAACAATCTGCTAAAAAAAGGCCTTATCACAGAAACCGAGGCGACGACACACGAAAAGAAAAATATGATAACAAAAGCACTCGGGGCAGAAGAGCACATTGAAGCAGATTATTATCAGCTTGAGTTTAAGGATGAAGATATTATACTTCTTTGTACAGATGGGCTTTACAATGAGGTTCCAAAAGATGAAATAAAGCTTGCGACAGACGAGGTAAAAGATATGGATAACCTCGCAGAGATTTTAATAAAGATGGCTAATTATCATGGCGGAAGAGACAATGTGACAGCGGTATGTCTAAGGATAGAAGGAGGAAACTTTGATGAGTGAAAAAAATGTTCTGGCAGGGCGCTACGAATTGATAGAAAAAATAGGTGACGGTGGTATGGCCATCGTTTACAAGGCAAAGGACAGACTCCTTAAACGCCTTATTGCCGTAAAGATACTGAAGCCCGAATTTGTACAAGATGCAAAATTCGTAGAAAACTTCAGAAGGGAATCACATGCGGCAGCAAGCCTTTCGCATCCAAATATTGTAAGCATTTATGATGTGGGACAGGAAGGCAATGTCAACTATATAGTTATGGAACTTGTTAATGGCAGAACATTAAATGAACTCATAAGAGAGGATGCCCCTATGAGCCATGTTCGCGCAACAGAGATAGCAAAGCAGGTGGCTTCAGGTCTTGCGGCGGCTCATAAAAAAGGCATTATTCATAGGGATGTCAAGCCACATAATATTCTTATGACAGAAGAAGGTGTTGCGAAAATTACTGACTTTGGTATAGCAAAGGCCGTTTCAAATACGACTATTGTTGATGCGACAAAGGAAAATGTGATGGGCTCGGTACATTACTTTTCACCTGAGCAAGCAAAGGGTGCGCAGGTGAATGAAAAATCCGACATATATTCGCTTGGTATTGTATTATACGAAATGCTTACAGGAAGAGTGCCTTTTGACGGCGATAACCCTGTGACCGTTGCACTTATGCAGATAAATGAACCACCAACATCGCCGAGTGTATATAATCATAATATTCCTCCTGCACTTGAGAGAATAGTTATGAAAGCTATCAGGAAAAATCCTTCCGAAAGATTTGAATCGGCGGATGATTTTATCGAAGCGATCGACAATATGGGCGTTGTGGAAAGAGTTGTTGGATCGGCTGTATATACGACAGCATTTGACGAGGATGGTGCGCAGGATTATCTGCAGGCAGAACAAGAAGAAAGAGAATTAAGAAATCAAATCCTTAATACTCCGGCCAAGAAAACAAAATCCAAAAAGAAAAAGATGATAATCATCATTGTGGCAGCACTTGTACTTGCACTTGCGCTAGGATTAGCATTTGCGCTTGGACTGTTTAATAAAAAGGATATTGAGGTTCCTGACTTTAAGGGAATGACAGTTGAAGAGGCTGAGGATAAGGCAGATAGCTTAAATATAAAGATAAAAATTGGCGAATATGAATATTCTGAGGATTATGAGCAGGACGAAATAATGTCACAGGATCCTGAAGACGGCACGATGGTAGCAAAGGATACTATTATTACTGTCAATGTTTCAAAAGGTGCTGAGACAGGAGCTGTGCCAAATCTTATAGGCAAAACCGAGAGTGAAGCAAAAACCATGATAAAGGAATACGGCTTTAAAGTCGGTACAGTTACTGAAGAAGAAGGTACAGAAGAAAAAGGTACGGTTATAGCACAGGATCCAAAAGCCGGAGAAGAAGCTAAACAAGGTGATACAATAAATATTACAATAAGCGATGGTAAGGGAAAGGAAATGGGAACAATTCCTGATCTGCTTGGCATGGGCGAATCAGAAGCAAGAGAAGCGATAAAGTCAGCAGGTTTTGAGGTCGGTACAGTAAAGACTGTGTCAAGTCCGGCGGACAGTAAGGGAATAGTTATAAGACAAAACTATAATCCAAATCTATCTATTCAGAAGGGTACAAAGATAAATATAGAGGTTGGCGATGGCTCGCAAAAAATAGACGATGGTGACTCTAATAACAGTGGAGACTAAACCATGCGAGGACTTATCGTAAAAGGAATAGGCGGTTTTTACTATGTCAAAAGTGAAACCGGAATTATAACACAATGCAGAGCACGTGGCATATTTAAAAATGAAGGTGTGATGATATATGTCGGTGATGAAGTTGAATACGAAATGGCAGATGACGAGGATGGTATCATTACAAAGATATATGATCGTAAAAACGAATTTATCAGACCACCGATAGCAAATGTTGATGTGCTTGCGATCGTCATATCGGCGGCAAAGCCAAAGGCTAATCTATATATATTAGATAAATTTTTAGTAATGGCAGAAAAAAAGCATGCAAGCATCATTATCTGTATAAATAAGTGCGACGCAGCTGATATTGAGGACATAGAAAAAATTGCTAATATATACGAAGGCATATATGATGTAGTAAGAACAAGTAGCAAGAATGGACAAGGTATCGAGCAACTAAAAAAACTAATCGCGGGCAAAAGAGTAGCTTTTGCAGGGCCATCCGGTGTAGGCAAATCAACACTATTGAATATGCTCGACAATAATTTGAATCTTGAAACAGGAGCGATAAGCAAAAAGACAAAGCGTGGGAAACATACTACAAGACATGTTGAAATATTTGAAGCAAGCTTCGGCGCTTTGATATATGACACGCCCGGCTTTACATCATTGGATATTATGGATGTAGATATGAGTGAGCTCGCGGACTTATATCCTGACATAGCAAGATATAAGGGTCTTTGCAAGTATGATGATTGTATACATATAAATGAACCTGACTGCAGTGTCTTAAAGGCTTTAGAAGAGGGAACGATAAAACAAAGCAGGTTCGACTCCTATAAAAAACAAATTGAAGAAATAAAAGGAAAAAACAAATGAAAAAATTAGCCCCATCTCTTTTATCAGCAGATTTTTCAGAGCTTGGAAAAGAAGTAGCAATGGTAGAAAATGCAGGAGCAGATATTATACACGTAGATGTTATGGACGGTCATTTTGTACCAAATATAAGCTATGGAGCGACAGTTATGAAAAGCCTGATCGGCAAAACAAAGATGCCGTTTGATGTTCATCTCATGATTGAGGATGCAGATAAATACATTAGTGATTTTGTGACTGAAAATACGAAATATATAACGGTACACCAGGAGGCGTGTACGCATCTTGACAGGACTATTCAGCTGATAAAATCATATGACATAAAGGCAGGAGTTGCGATAAATCCGGCGACACCGCTTGCTACACTCGAATATGTGCTAAATGAAATTGATTTAGTGCTCATTATGTCTGTAAATCCGGGATTTGGCGGACAAAAGTTTATAGCCGAATCACTGAGAAAAATCACGAAGCTTGCGGAGGTTAGAACAAAAAGAAATTTAAATTTTGAAATAGGAGTAGACGGGGGTATCAACATAGATAACGCCGGGCTCGTAAGTGATGCGGGAGCTGATATATTGGTTGCAGGCGCATCTGTATTTAAGGCAGATGATATAGAGAGGAAAGTAAAGGAGTTTACAAAGCTTTTGCATTCCTAGGAAAGAAAAGGTAACGCTATGGAAAAAAAATTAAAATTGTTAATCCTATTTGGCGGTGTTTCTAACGAGCATGAGGTATCTCTCATGAGTACGGCATCCATTTTGCAGAAGATAAATATCGCAAAGTATGATATAACGAGGGTCGGCATTACAAAAAAAGGCACGTGGCTTCTTACAAATGCTACAGCGGAGGAGATAAAAAGCGGCGAATGGGAAAAAAGATCAGACAATATGCCTGTAACTATAAATTTGACGGGATCCTGTAAGGGGCTTAGAACGATTGACGGTACAGATATCCCGATAGAGTGTGTGTTTGCTGTAATGCATGGCAAAAATGCAGAAGACGGTAGCCTGCAGGGACTGTTTCAGATTGCGGATATTCCAATCGTTGGCCCACATCTCAGGGCTTCTGCTGTCGGTATGGATAAGGTTATGGCAAAGCTTATTGCAGCAACGACAGGCGTTGCACAGGCTGAGTATTATGCGATAAACAGATATAAATTTGCGACAAATCCGCTTGGTGAGCTTGCAAATATAACAAAGGCTTTAAATGGTGAATATCCATTTTTTGTAAAACCATCAAACAGCGGATCTTCGGTTGGCATATCAAAGGCGACAAATGAAAAAGAGCTTTTTGAAGCTATTAAGCTTGCAGCAAATATCGATGATAGGATACTCATTGAAAAGACTATAACGGGACGAGAAATAGAGGTTGCAGTTCTTGGCAACAGTGAAGCTAGAGCAAGCAGGATCGGAGAGATACTTTCGGCAAACGACCAGCTATATGATTATGAGTCTAAATATGTAAATGCAGCATCTAGGACGGTAATAGTAGACGATTTGCCAAAAGATGTAGAGGCGAAGATAAGACAGATGGCAGTCGATATATATCACGCATTCGACTGTAGAGGTCTTTCGCGAGTAGATTTCTTTTATACAGATAAGGGTGAGCTTGTATTTAATGAAATAAATACATTACCGGGATTTACGAGTATAAGCATGTATCCGCAGCTTTGGCAGGATATGGGACTTACATATAGTGAAATTGTAGATAAATTGATCGAATACGCAATGGAGGAAAATTAAAATGGCTAAAGAAAAAATAAACTTTGATGATGAAGCGATGAGAAAACAATACAGGCATACAACTTCTCATATTTTGGCGCAGGCTATAAAAGAGCTTTGGCCAGAAGCAAAGCTTGCAATAGGGCCTGCGATTGAGGATGGATTTTATTATGATATCGACCTTGATTATAAGCTTTCAGAGGATGATTTTAGGGCTATAGAAAAAGAAATGAAAAAAATCATGAAAGCAGGATATCCTCTCGAAAGATTTGAGCTTCCAAGAGATGAGGCTATAAAATATATGCAGGAAAGGAATGAAGACTACAAAGTAGAGCTTATAGAGGATTTGCCGGAAGGTGAAATAATCTCGTTTTATAAGCAGGGAGATTTTGTAGATCTGTGTGCAGGACCGCATATGGCAAAGACAAGCGACATCAAAGCTGTTAAGCTTACAAGCGTTGCAGGAGCTTATTGGCGTGGAGATTCAAACAATAAGATGCTCCAAAGGATTTACGGAACAAGCTTCCCATCACAGGAAGAGCTTGATGCGTACATCAAGAGAATGGAAGAAGCTAAGAAGAGAGACCATAGAAAGATCGGCAAAGAAATGGATCTGTTCGCACTCTTTGAAGAGGGCCCGGGATTCCCATTCTTCTTGCCAAACGGTATGGTGCTTAGAAATGAGCTCGAAAACTTCTGGAGAAGCGAGCATAAAAAGAGAGGATATGTTGAGATAAAGACTCCTATCATTTTAAATGAAGCATTGTGGCATACATCAGGTCACTGGGACCATTATAAGGACAATATGTACTTTACAACTATTGATGATGAGGCATATGCAATAAAGCCGATGAATTGCCCGGGTTCTTGCCTCGTATATAACAGAAAACCACATAGCTACAGAGAATTTCCTATGAGAGTCGGTGAGCTTGGACAGGTACACAGACATGAGCTGTCAGGTGCGCTTCACGGGTTATTTAGGGTTAGAACATTTACACAAGATGATGCTCATATCTTTATGTTGCCTGAGCAAATAAAGGATGAGATCAAAGGCGTAATTGATTTTATAGATTATATATATAAAGATGTATTTGGTTTCAAATACCATATCGAGCTTTCGACAAGACCTGAGGATTATATCGGGGAGCTTGAACTTTGGGATAAGGCAACAGAGGCGCTAAAGGAAGCCGTAGAAGAAAAAGGACTTGATTATGTTATAAATGAAGGAGATGGAGCATTTTACGGTCCTAAGCTTGACTTCCACCTTGAGGACTCTATCGGCAGGACTTGGCAGTGTGGCACAATACAGCTTGATTATATGATGCCGGAAAGATTTAATCTTGAATATACAGGTCACGATGGAGAAAAGCATAGACCTATCATGATTCACCGAGTTATCTTTGGCTCAATCGAAAGATTTATCGGTATTCTTACAGAGAATTATGCTGGAAAATTCCCGGTATGGCTTGCACCTGTTCAGCTAAAGCTACTCACAGTTACAGAAAAGAATATAGCATATGCAAACAAGATTGCAGAAGAGCTTGATAAACTTGGCATCAGGGTAAAGGTGGATGACAGAAACGAAAAGATAGGATACAAGCTAAGAGAAGCAAGAAATGAGAGAGTTACTTATATTGCTGTTATAGGCGACAAAGAGGAGGATTCCGAAACTTTGAGCTTAAGACACAACATTAAAGGCGAGCTTGGAGAGATGAGCGTAAGCGACTTTACAGCACATATACTTGATGAGATAGAGTCAAAGATTGCATACGAGCAGGAATAAGCTTTTTACTCATAAGATCATCTGAGGTATTGCAATTTTAACGAACAAGTGCTAAACTTAAGTAGCATTAAAGATAAGACGAGAGTGGGCAGAAGCCCACTCTTTACTTTTGAAATCGATTGTTAAAAGGAGCACATATGGCGAAAAAGAAAATAAAAGAGCTTGTAGAGGATATTTTAGCAAATTACCTTACACAGAATAACTTATTCCTATGGAATGTCGAATTTACAAAGGAAGCAAAGGATTGGTTTTTGCGAGTTTATATTGACAAGGACGAAGGTTATGTTGATATTGCGGATTGCGAGGGCGTAAGCAGATTTTTAAGCGAAGCACTTGATAAGGACGATCCAATCGAACAAAATTATTATTTAGAGGTTTCGTCGCCGGGCATGGATAGAGAGCTTATAACCGATGAACATTATAAGAAATACATAGGGCATTTAGTAGAGATGAAACTTTATAAGGCGCAAGATGGCAAAAAAAACATCTCGGCAATACTAAGCGGAGTAGATGACAAAAACTATTATCTCACGACAGATGATAGTGATATAAAAAAGGATATAACAATAGAAAAATCGCAAGTAGCAAAGACAAAACTTGCAATAGTAATATAAAAGAGAAAGGAATGGACAATGAATCAAGAATTTATATCAGCAGTAGAGGAGCTTGAGAAGACAAGGGGTATCTCAAAAGAGACGCTTTTTGAAGCGATCGAATCAGCACTTGTTTCGGCTTACAAAAAAAATTATGGTACGAATCAAAATGTATATGTAGATATTGACAAGGATACAGGCGATATAAATGTATATATGTCGATGGATGTAGTAGATCAGATTGAAGACGAAAGCTCACAAATTTCTCTTGCTGAGGCGCAGGAAATAGATCCCGACTATGTTGTGGGCGATGTTGTTGAGTACATGGTTACGCCAAGAGATTTTGGCAGGATAGCCGCACAAACAGCAAAACAGGTTGTTGTTCAGCGGATTAGAGAAGCCGAAAGAACTATGGTATATGACGAATACATTGAAAAAGCGGGACATGTTGTGACAGGTATCGTACAAAGAAAAAGCAACGGTACTATTTTTGTAAATATAGGTAGAACAGATGGTATACTTCCTGCAAGAGAGCAGGTAAAAACTGAAAAAATCGAACCTGGTGATAGGCTAAAAGTCTACATTATGGATGTTAAAAATGGCAGCAGAGGAGCTCAGGTATTTTTATCAAGATCTCATCCGGGTCTTGTAAAGGGCTTATTTGAGCTCGAGGTGCCGGAAATAGAGGATGGCACTGTTGAAATAAAAAGCATTGCAAGGGAAGCAGGTTCGAGGACAAAGATTGCTGTTTATGCACAAGACGAGGCGGTAGATCCTGTTGGTGCATGCGTAGGCGCACGTGGTATCAGAGTTCAAAATGTAGTAGACGAAATTTGGGGCGAAAAGATAGATATCATCAATTGGAGCGAGGATCCTGCTATGCTTATAAGCAATGTGCTTGCACCATCCGAGGTAGAGAGCGTAGATATTGATGAAGAGGGAAAAATGGCAGAGGTTGTAGTACCTGACAGCCAGCTTTCGCTTGCTATCGGCAAATCAGGACAAAATGTAAGACTTGCCGCAAAACTTTGTGGATGGAAGATAGATATAAAAAGTCATTCACAGCTTCTTGAAGAAGATGACGACATAGTAGAGGTCGCAATCGATGAAGACAAAGAAGAGGAGATAAAAGAGTGAAGCAAAAAAAGACTCCTATGAGAAAATGCGTGGGCTGTAACAATTCCAAACCCAAAAAAGAGCTTATAAGGATTGCATACTATGAGGGGAATATGGCTGTGGATGTTACAGGTAGAGCAAATGGCAGAGGCATATATATATGCAAAAATGAAGATTGCCTGAAAAATGCGATAAAGAGAAAGGCATTTAATAGAGCTTTTGGAATGGATATAGACGATACTCAAAAGGAAGTACTCATAGAGGAAATAAAAAAATATGAAGAAGATAAATAGCTATATGGGATTTGCAAGACGCTCCGGCAATATGGTGGCCGGAACAGACATCTGTATAGCATGGATGAAAAAAAATAAAATAAAACTTCTTATCATAGCTGAAGATATCGCAGAAAACTCTAAAGAAAAAATCCTTTCCGCTGCAAAAAAAATGAACACGCCATATAAGGTATTTGGCAAAAGCGATGAAATATCACATATGACCGGATATGACGGGCGGATGACTTTTGGAATAACGGATGATAATTTTGCGGATATCATAGCAAGGGAAATTGACAAGTATGAAAAATGAAAGGAGGGTTCTTATGACAGTGAAGATCGGAGAATTAGCAAAAAAATTAAATATTGCAAATAAAGAGGTTGTCACTCAGGCGCAGGCTATGGGCATAGTGGCAAAAACAGCAAGCAGTTCTATAACTGAGGAAGAGGCAATTGCTATTGAAAATGCACTTTTAAATGAGAAAGAATCAAATGAAACAAAAGTTGTACAGGCAAAGGTAAAAAAGGTGACTGCAACAAACGAAAGCGAGCCAAAAATAAAAGTAAAGGCCGCTAAGGTTGTAATGCAGGCAAACCTTTCAGGAGGGCAACAGACAACTCCGCAGGCTACAACTACTAATGCGCAAGGTGCGCCAAAAACAGGGGTAAAGAGGACACCGATAGGAAGACCTATCACAAAGGCTGAAGCCGAAAATAGGAGAAGACCGGCGGGAAAGCCTATAACTAAAAAAGAAAAGGTCGAAAAGGATGCCATAGCTGCCAAAGAAAAAGAAGCAATTATAGCAAAAAAAGCAGCAGAAGAAAAAGCAAACGAAATTGAAAAAAAGAAAAAAGAAGAAACTGTGCCTAAAGCGGTGAATGTAGAGAAAGCAGAGGAAAAACAAGAAACTTTTGCAAGGCCAAAAATAGTTAAGCGTGCCGAAGACATAAAGAGAGAGGAAAAAGAAAAAAAGCAAAAGGAAAAGGAAAGAGAACGTGACAACCTAGCAAGTGCCGTGGCACCATCAGAACCTCATTCAAAAAGCGATAACAGAAAATCATCTAAAAAAGATAAGGACAGAGAAAAGGAAAGAAATAGAGAAAAAGAGGGTAAGAATGCTCGTCGCAAGGATAAGAGAAGACGCGATGACGGTTTGACAAAATACGCAGAGGGCTCACTCGAAAAGAAGACAAGGAAAAAGGCACAAAAGAAGGCTAAGCCTGAGGTAGAGCAGGAGGTTGAAGCAGAGCCAATCCCGGTAGGCACAAAGGTTATAAACATTCCTATCACAGTTGCAGGATATTGTGAGCAGGTTGGAGTATCTGTGTCACAAGTTATTATGACTCTTATGAAGCTTGGTATTGTCACAAATATCAACGCAAACCTCGATGAGGATACAGCACTTATACTCAGTGAGGAGCTTGGAGTAAGCGTTGTTATAGGACAGGTTGAGGAAGAACAGATAGACGAGGGCTTTGAAGATTTTGAGGACAAGGAAGAACAGCTTGTATCAAGGCCTCCTATCATAACCGTTATGGGTCACGTTGACCACGGTAAGACATCGCTTCTTGATGCTATAAGAGCGACAAACGTAACAGCCTCAGAATCAGGCGGTATCACTCAGCACATCGGTGCTTCTGAGGTTAGGTTAAAGGATCACAGGATTGTATTTTTAGATACACCGGGCCACGAAGCTTTTACAGCAATGAGGGCAAGAGGTGCGGATATTACAGATATAGCTGTGCTCGTAGTTGCGGCCGATGACTCTGTAAAGCCACAGACAATAGAGTCGATAAGCCACGCAAAGGCGGCAGGCGTACCTATGATAGTTGCAATAAATAAGATGGACAAGCCGGGAGCTAACCCTGATATGGTAAAAACCGATCTTGCCGAAAACGGAGTTTTAGTAGAGGACTGGGGCGGAGATGTTATAAGCGTGCCCGTTTCTGCTAAAACAGGCGAGGGTGTCGAAAATCTTCTTGAGATGATACTTCTGCAGGCAGAAGTGCTTGAGCTGAAAGCAAATCCTAAGAGACTTGGACTCGGTACGGTTATAGAAGCACGACTTGACAAGGCAAAGGGATCTGTTGCAACGCTTCTTGTTACAAATGGTACCGTAAAGACAGGGCAGAGCATAGTAGCAGGTAATACCTCAGGCAGAATTCGTCTCATGACAGATTATAAGGGCACGACTATTAAGAAAGCGGGACCTGCTACGGCAGTTGAAGTACTTGGACTTACAGATGTTCCTGCCGCAGGGGACGATTTTCATGTAGTTAAGGACGATAAGCTTGCAAGGGAGATTGCCGAAAAGAGAAAGACTAAGCAAAGAGAAGAGATACTTGCACGAAATGCAAGCTCAACGCTCGAGGAATTATTTAGCCAGATAAAAGAGGGCGAGGTAAAGGATCTGAACCTAATTGTAAAGGGTGATGTTATGGGCTCTGTAGGTGCTGTAGTTTCATCTCTTGAAAAACTTACAAATGAGGAGGTAAGGATAAAGATTATTCACTCAGGTGTAGGTGCTATCACAGAAACAGATGTAACACTTGCAAGTACATCCGGAGCTGTTATTATCGGCTTTAACGTAAGACCGGCAGCAAGCGTACAGTCGATTGCTGACAGGGAAAATGTACAGATAAGAACATACAGAGTTATCTACAATATCATAGATGATGTAGAAAATGCGATGAGAGGTATGCTTGATCCCGAATTTAAGGAAGTTGTTATGGGGCAGGCAGAAATCAGAGAGACCTTTAAGGTGCCAAATGTCGGTACTGTCGGAGGTGCATATGTTACAGACGGAAGCATCGCAAGAAATGCAAGCGTGCGTATAGTAAGAGACGGTATAGTTATTCATGAAGGCAAGATGGCTTCTCTCAGAAGATTTAAGGATGATGTCAGGGAAGTACAACAAGGGTACGAATGTGGTATCGGTATTGAAAACTTCAACGACATCAAGGAGGGCGATATCATAGAGTGCTTTAAGATGGAGGAAGTTGCACGCGATTAGTCTTTTTACAGGAATGAATAGAGGAGAAGATGAAAAAAAATTACAGAGCCGGTAGGCTTGGCGAGGAAATAAAAAAAATAATAAGTGATTTGCTTTTGAAAGAAATAAAGGATCCAAGACTTGAAGGCAAGCTTGTGAGTATAACAGCCGTAAAGGTTAGCAGTGACGGATCGCATGCAACCGTTTATTTTACATATTTGAGCATAGGCGAAGATGCTGCCGCTAATGTATCAAGTGGCGAGAATAAAGAAAATATGCAGGAAATGGCAGAAGTATCAGAGGCACTTAACAGCTGCAAGAGCTTTATACGCAAGGAAATCGGCAAAAATGTCAAGCTAAGACATACGCCGGAGCTTGTATTTAAGCATGATACATCGTCCGAATACGGCATGCACATTGAGGAGCTTATAAGTGCAATTTCAAAAAGCGAGGAGTAATGTGTGATGAAAAATAATTCATTTGAAGAAATCGCAGATATCTTAAAGCAAAAGGAATCATGCCTGATATTTACGCATATTGTAATGGACGGAGATGCCATAGGATCTTCTGTGGCACTTTGCCATGCATTGCGAAAACTCGGCAAAAAAGCATATCTCGCAGTTGAGGATGAGACGCCTAAAAATCTGAGATTTTTAGAAAATGATTGCCTTATAAACTATGAGGATGTAGATTTTTTGCCTGATGTAGCGGTTGCTCTTGATTGTAGCGATGAAAACAGGTTCCCTAAAAGAGAAAAACTTTTTAAGGCGTGTGGTTGCAAGATATGTGTAGATCATCACAAAACGGCGGACGGCAATTTCGATTACAGCTATATAGATTCACAGGCGGGAGCGACAAGTGAGCTTGTGTTTTATCTCATAAAGGCACTTGGAGTTACAATCGATGAAGTAATTGCAAAGTGTATATTTGCGGGTATCACAACGGACACAGGGAATTTTCAGTATTCAAATACGACAAAAGAGACGCATTTGATCATATCGGAGCTATATGATGTGTGCGATAGCTTCAACGATGTCAGCGTTGAGCTTTATGAAAACGAGACATTTGCAAAGATAAAACTTCAGAGCGAGATTTTGGAAAAAGCTAAGCTTTTTGCAGGTGGCAAGGCTGTTATTTCATATGTGACGCAGCAAATGCTCAAGAATTGCGATGCGGTGATGGATGACAGTGAGGGCACAGTTTCAAAGCTGCGGGCGATAGAAAATGTAGAGGTTGCCGTCATGTTGAGAGAAAAAGAAGACGGCACGGTAAAGGCTTCGCTTCGTTCTAAAACATATGTGGATGTTTCTGCAATATGTAAAAAGTATGGCGGAGGCGGTCATGCGAGAGCGGCAGGCTTTACATATGAGGGTAGCCTAAAGGAAGTAAGCGAGCAAATGTTAGCTGATGTAGAGGAGACAATCTAATATGGACATAAATGGCATTATACCTGTAAACAAGCCACAAAACTGGACATCGCACGATTGTGTAGCAGTTGTGAGGCGTGTTTTGCATATAAAAAGAGTTGGACATACAGGCACATTGGATCCTATGGCAACAGGCGTTTTGCCTATTTGCGTAGGCACGGCTACACGCATAACAGAGTATATGGATCTTGATTTTAAGGAATATAGTGCAAGCCTAAAGCTTGGTATTACGACCGATACGCTTGATATTTGGGGCAATGTGCTTTCTAAGTGCGATATACCCGATACGAATGATGAAAAAGTCAGAGTGAGGATAAAAGAGATATTTAATTCATTTAAAGGAGAAATATCGCAGATACCGCCTAAGTATTCGGCGATAAAAGTTGCGGGTAAAAAACTGTATGAATATGCGAGAGAGGGCAAGGAAGTCGAGATAAAATCGCGAAAGGTTTTTATAAACAGGATAGATATTTTAGATATACGAGGCGATGAAATAGATTTCATCGTCGAGTGTTCAAAGGGCACGTATATAAGAAGCATATGTCATGATATAGGCAAGATGATTGGCTGTGGAGCGAGTATGAGCGCGCTTATAAGGACGAGGACAGGAGCTTTTTCGCTTGAGGATACGATAGACATCGAGGATATAAAGAAAATGACGACAGAAGAGCTTAGCAAAAATTTATATAAAACGGACTATCCTCTTGTTGCTTTCGAAAAAATTTATCTTTCAAAAAAACAGGCAAGGGACTTTGTAAACGGAAAAAGATTCAAGATAGCAGAGGTAAGAGAACCTGTGGCGGATGCGAAAACGGATAGCATCGATAAGAAAAAGAAAAGCGATACGGGATATTATACGATGTATTTTGAGGAGCTGTTTTTAGGAGTAGCAACGCTTGAAAACGGATTTTATAAGGCTGATAAGGTTTTTGATGTGAGGATGCAAAATGAAGATATATAATTCACTTGATGAAATAAAAGATATAGAGCCAACGGTTATAGCACTGGGCAATTTTGACGGTATACATTTGGGGCATCAGGCTATTATAAAAAAAGCAATATACGATGCGAAGGGTGAGGGCTTTAAAAGCGCAGTATTTACATTTGACAATCATCCGAGAAATATTTTAAAAAACAAAGAAAATGTCAAGAGCATACTTTATAAGGACGATAAAACGCACATAATTGAAGCTCTTGGGATTGATTATATATTTAACATACCCTTTACGGAGGAAATAAAAAAAACGCAACCACTTCATTTTATAGACGACATTTTAATAGATAAGCTAAATATGAAGGAAGTGCTTTGCGGCTTTAATTATCACTACGGATATAAGGCTAAGGGTGATGTTGCTATGCTCATAAGCGAGGGTAAAAAAAAGGATTTTGGAGTGCATGTGGCCAAACCGTTTAAAATTGACGGTGTTGTTGTAAGCTCATCTCTCATTCGCCAAAAAATAGCCGAGGGAGATATGATTTCGTGCAACAAGTATCTTGGCAGAAATTATGCAATTGCAGGAGAAGTTGTGGTTGGTAACCGGCTCGGCAAAAAGATCGGCTTTCCGACATCAAATATAAATATCGACGAGAGCATGGTTTCACCGCCAAACGGAGTGTATGTTACAAAATGCACATATAACGGCGAATGTTATCCGAGTATCACAAATGTTGGCATAAAGCCGACTATAGGCACATATAATAAAAATGTAGAAACACATATCTTTAATTTTGATAAAGAGCTTTATGGCAAGATGATAAAGGTTGAATTTTTAGATAAGCTTCGCGATGAGAAAAAATTTGATTCGGTCGATGCACTTGCCGATGAAATAAAAGCAAATTGTATACAGGTAAAGGCGTACCACAGAAAAAACGGAGAAAAAATATAAATGGATATACAAAAAAGACTTGAGCAGGTAAGAAAGCTCATGTCAGAAAAAAATATAGATATTTATTTGATACCTACGTCTGATTTTCATATGACGGAATTTATATGCGATTATTTTAAGGAGAGAGAATTTCTGTCAGGATTTAGCGGAAGCGCAGGAACTCTTGTTATAACAAAAAAGGAGACCCGACTTTGGACGGATGGCAGGTATTTTTTGCAGGCAGAAGAGCAGCTGTCAGGAAGCACAATCAAGCTGATGAAGACAGGCATGCCTAAGACGCCGACTGTTTATGAATATATAACAAAAAATATAAAAAAGGGCAGTGTTTTGGGATTTGACGGCAGAGTGATGGCAACAGATGTGGCAAAAACCTATGAGAAGTTAGTGCAAGAAAGAGGGGCAAGCATGGCTACGGATTGTGACATTGTTGACAAACTATGGAGTGACAGACCCCCGCTTCCATCCGGCAAAGCATGGCTTTTGTCAGATGAGATTTCCGGCAAATCGAGAAAAGAAAAGCTCGATGATATAAGAGCTTATATAAAGCAAAAAGGCTACAACGAAATATTTATTTCTTCTCTCGACGAGATAGGCTGGCTTTTAAATATGAGAGGCAGTGACATACTATCATTTCCGGTAGTTATCTGTTTTTTGCAAATCATGGCAAGCGAGGCGGTTATATTTATAGATGAAAGCAAGCTGTCAGCAGAAATAAAAAAAGTATTCGCAAGCGAAAATATAAAGATAAGACCGTACGCGGACGCATTTAAGTATGAAAGCAGCATTACGAGCTTAAGAGATATAGGCATTATGGAAAGCACGGTGATTGCAAGCGATTTTAAAATGCTGAACTATGCAATTTATAAGAGACTTTCAAAAAAGGGCAAGCTCATAGATGATAAGCTTCCTATATCATTATGGAAAGCCTGCAAAAACGATATAGAAATAAAAAATACAAAAAATGCACATATAAAGGACGGAGTAGCTGTTACAAAACTTATTTATAAAATAAAAAAATGGGTTGCAGGAGTAGGAAAGGCTTCAAAATCAGAAACAGGATCAGGAACAGACAAGGAGCTTTCTGAACTTGATGTTGTCAGTATGCTTTTAAAAGAACGAGAAAAGCAGGAGGGATTTATAGAGCCAAGCTTTGATACGATAGTAGGATACGGTAAAAATGCCGCGATTGTTCATTACAACCCGCTTGCGGTAAATGAAAAGACATATCTTGAGAAGTCCGGTTTTTTGCTTATCGACAGTGGTGGACACTACATAGACGGCACGACAGATGTTACAAGGACGATTTCACTTTTGGATTTGACGGCGGAACAAAAACGAAATTATACGGCTGTCCTAAAGGGTATGATAAATTTAAGCAGACAGAGATTTTTAAAGGGCATGACAGGTGCGGGACTTGATATACTTGCACGAAGCAGCCTATGGAATCTCGGACTTGATTACAACCATGGGACAGGGCATGGTGTAGGTCACATACTGGCTGTACACGAAGGACCGAACGCATTTAGATGGCGTGTATTGGCAAGCGAAAATCCGGAGCTTGCGGAAGGCATGATAACATCAAACGAACCTGGATTTTATAAGAACGGAGAGTATGGCATTCGCATAGAAAACGAGCTTCTTGTAACTAAGGATAAAAAAACAGAATATGGCGAGTTTTTGAAATTTGAAACCCTGACACTTGTACCAATCGACACCGATGCGATAGAAAAGGATATGCTTACGGCAGATGAAAAATCGTGGCTAAATAAATATCATAAGGAAGTTTACAAAAAACTCGCACCTTTCTTAAATAAGGATGAAAAAGAATGGCTAAAAGGTGCAACATCTGAGGTGTGAAAATGAGTGAAGATAAGAAATACAAGTATAAAATTTTTATAGTTGAAGACGATGAGATCATCGCAAGTACGATAAAGGATAATCTTAAAAAATGGGACCTTGACGCCGAATACGTAAAGGACTTTAGAAATGTTTTGGCAGAATTTACTGATTATGATCCGCAGCTTGTGATAATGGATATAGGTTTGCCAAATTATGATGGATATTATTGGTGCGACGAGATACGCAAAATTTCAAAGGTGCCGATCATCTTTTTGTCATCTGCGAATGAAAATATGAATATTGTGATGGCTTTATCAGCCGGTGCAGACGATTTTATCAGCAAGCCGTTTGATATCAAAATTTTGATTGCAAAAATAAAGGCCGTGCTTCGTCGCACATACGATTTTGCGGGTAGTAATTCATTATTCAGATGCGGAGATGTTATTCTCGATATAGGCGAATATAAAGTAAAAAACAGGCACGGAGAAATAGAGCTTACGAAAAATGAATGCAAAATTTTATCTATACTTATGGAAAATAAAGAAATAGTTGTTTCACGAAGCGAAATAATGAGAGTTTTATGGGAAAGCGATGAATTTGTTGACGAGAATACACTTTCTGTAAACATAAACAGGTTGCGAAAAAAATTGCAACAGATAAAGGCAGAGGACATGATCGCAACTAAAAAAGGAGAGGGGTATGTGATACATGAGTTTTCTTAAAAGCAAGATAATTCCAATAGCAACCTTTTTAACATGCATGATCGTTTGCCTAGTCTTGTTTTTCTTGTATGATATAAGGCTTGAAATATTTTTTTACATGCTGTTGCTGTGTACCTTTATAGCACTGCTTTTTTTGCTATACAGCTATTTAATATATAGGAGAAAAATGAGTTTATTGCATAGTGTGGCAGAAGAACCAATTTTGCGAAAAGAACTTTTGCCTAAAGCAATAAATCCGCTTGAGCAGGAATATATAAGCATAATTAAAGCGACTATCGATAGATCTATAAAAAGATTGAGTGAAAAAGATCGTGGAATACATGATGCTGAAATATTTTATTCTATGTGGGTACATCAAGCTAAGACGCCGATCGCAGCTATGCGCGTTTTAATTGATACAGGTGCCGAAAGGGAGCTTCTTTTACAAGAGCTTTTTAAGATAGAGCAGTATACGGATATGGTGCTTTCTTATGTAAGGCTAAAGAGTAATAATACGGATTATGTTATAAAGAGTGCGGATCTCCAATCAATAGTAAAAGAGGTGGTAAAGAAATATGCACAGCTATTTATACAAAAAAATCTTAAATTGGAAATATTCAATGTAGATATCAAGGTGTTGACAGATGAAAAATGGTTTGCCGTTGCACTTGAGCAGGTAATTTCCAATGCTATAAAATATAGCAGAAACAGCGTGATAAAAATTTATACAAAAAATAACATTCTTTCTGTCAAGGATTATGGCAGCGGAATATCAAAAGAGGATTTGCCTCGTATATTTGAGAGAGGATTTACAGGAATCAACGGCAGAAAAGGTAACTGGTCAACAGGCCTTGGGCTTTATATGTGCCAATCAATATTAAAAAAATTAGGGCACAGCATAGATATCAAATCTGAGCAGGGAAAGGGCACTGAGGTTTTTATTGATTTAAACACTTATAATCTTAAGACAGAATAAAACATACCGCACCTTACTTTTTCGTAAGGTGCGAAATTATTTTGTAAGGCAAATCAATGGCAAATAAGATAGCCGAGTGATAAAATCGCTCTATCGCTAAGGAGGAATATAAATGAGCATACTTAAGGCAATTAATCTTAAAAAAGTATATGCAACTCAATTTGGGGGCAATAAGGTTGAGGCACTTAGTAACATTTCATTTGATGTTAATGACGGTGAATTTGTTGCTATTATGGGTGAATCAGGTTCAGGCAAAACTACGCTTTTAAATCTTCTCGCCACACTTGATAAGCCTACAGCAGGAAATATTCTGATAGATAATAAAAATATATCAGAATTAAATGAAAGGGAGCTTTCGGCATTTAGGAGAGAAAATCTGGGTTTTGTATTCCAGGATTTTAACTTACTTGATACTTTTTCGATAAGAGACAATATATTTTTGCCACTTGTATTATCGCATAAGGATTACAAATATATGAGCGAAAAATTAGAGCCGATAGCTAAAAAGCTCGCACTGGATGATATCTTAGATAAGTATCCATACGAGGTGTCCGGAGGTCAAAAGCAAAGAGCAGCGGTAGCAAGAGCTATTATTACAGAGCCGAGTTTAATATTTGCAGATGAGCCGACAGGGGCGTTGGATAGTCATAGCTCGGATGAGCTACTTGCGCTTTTTGAGCAGATAAATGAGACGGGGCAAACTATATTTATGGTAACTCACTCGGTAAAAGCAGCATGCTATGCAAACAGAGTCATATTTATACGAGATGGCAAGCTCTTTCACCAGATATATAAGGGCGATGATACTTATGAAGAAATGTATAAAAAAATATCGAATATTCTGACGCTTCTTGCAACGGGTGGTGATAAAAATGAATAAGCATTTTTTTAGCAGAATGGCGATATCAAATATTAAGAAAAATAAAAGAATGTATCTCCCATTTATGCTAACCGCAGTTTTTATGACAACAATGTTATATATCATATATTCGCTATTGCAAAACCCGAGCCTTGAAAATATCGTTTGCGGACAAGTGCTAAAGGACTTTCTTTTTTACGGTCAATGGATAGTAGTGCTTTTTATATGTATATTTTTATTCTATACATTCAGTTTTTTATTTAAAACGAGAAAAAAAGAGTTTGGACTTTACAATGTGTTCGGAATGGGGAAAAAGGACATAGCAAAGATCCTTGCGATAGAAACGCTAATTGTATTCTTAACAAGTGTTATACTCGGCATTTTGCTTGGAATATTGCTGGATAAATTGGTATTTTTGTTTATTTTGAAGTTGCTTAGAGCAGATGTTGTCTTTGGATTTTATTTTTCTAGCGAAGGAATTATAAAAAGCAGCGTATTTATAGGAATTATATTTTTGCTAATCTATATAAGCTGCATCATAAAACTTTATTTTTTGAATGGAATAGAGCTTTTGCATGGTAGTAACAGGGGAGAGCGTGAGCCAAAGACAAAGATGGCTATGACGATAATAGGTATACTTTCGCTTGGCACAGGATATTATATAGCTCTTACGACACATAATATTGTAAAAGCAATGGACTTTTTCTTTATAGCTGTAATATTGGTTATAATAGGTACATATCTATTATTTGTTGCAGGCAGTATATCATTATTAAAGGCGTTAAAACGAAACAAAAAGTATTATTATAAGCCATCACACTTTATAAGCATTTCAAGTATGATATATCGTATGAAACAAAATGCCGTTGGGTTTGCGAATATTTGTATTATGTCAACTATGGTGCTTGTCATGCTGGCTTCCACATTTACATTATGGGTTGGAGTCAATAAAACAAGCGAAAGGATGTATCCAAAGGATATATGCATGACTATTTATGCAGATAAAGACGAAGACTTAGCGTCTGAGATGGCTAAAAATCTTGAGGAAGTACTTAAAGAAGAAAATATATCATTTTCGAATCAAAGAATTTTTGAAACCGCAAATAGAGTAGTGGTCTTAACTGACGGTGTAGCTTACATTACACCTGATAGTGAGATGACGCTTGATGCAAATAACTTTAACGAGGCCACTGAGTTTGATGTTATAAAAGCAAGTGATTACAAGGAAAAAAAGATTTCACTTAATGACGGTGAGGTGGCAATTTTAGGAACTTCTGATTATACTTATGATAAAGATAAGATTTTTATAAACGGAAAGGAATATAAAGTAAAAAAACTAAAAGATAATAAGTGTGAACCGATAAGAAATCCTATTAAGGCGATCGGTAACGGAGCTTGTGTTGTAGTAGTAAAAGATGAAAAAACATTTTTAGAGTTTTGTGATGCACAAGAATACGCCGGTACTTGGTGCTATACTGCCGATAGCGATATGACGTATGAGCAAGGCGAAAAAGTTGAACCTCTTTTTTCTGAAAAGCTCGTAGAAAGGACAGATTCGTTTGGATATTCTCTTGATATAAAAGTTGTATACAAAGAAGAGAAAAAAGCGATATATGGCGGACTTTTATTTGTTGGAATATTTTTGAGCATATTATTTATATTAGGAATGATCCTGACAATTTACTATAAGCAGATATCAGAAGGCTATGATGACAGAAATAGGTATCAAATAATGCAAAAAGTGGGGCTTGATGATAATGAAATAAGAAGAACTATAAAATCACAAGTAAAGACCGTATTTTTCTCACCGCTTATAGTAGCGGGCTGTCACGTATTTGTGGCATTTCCTATAATAAATAGGATTCTCAATGCATTCGGCTTGAACGGCTTTAATCTATATTTGAGCGTGATGGTAACCACATTTGTAACTTTTGCCCTATTTTATATGATAGTTTACATGCTTACATCAAGAGCATACTACAAAATAATAAAATAACAAAGTTATAAATTTTAGCCTATTTCATAATAGGTGTTGACATTTATATTGAAAAGTTATAGGATAGTATGCAAGTTACAATTAAATAACAAAAGCAATAGAGGTTGCGATGCATCAGAGTACCTTTTGGAGTCGGCGGACTTTGAAGAAAGGGAAAGGTAACCATCGCCGAAAGGATTAGCTTGGCAAAGATAATCTTTGGGCCAGTAGAGAATACCTACTGGACTCCTCTTTTACAAAGGCTTACAACAGATTGTATTTGCCGATGTGAAAGAGAGGCGCTATTAAAAACTTGTCAATATTGAATTGAAAGCCATGTTTTTAATAGCATGGCTTTTGTTTTTTCTCAGAATTTAACAGAGAGGAGAATTAAAATGATGAGAAGAGTAAAGAGGATATTGGCAGTATGTACGGCATTTATATTATGCCTTGGTATGACAGCTTGCGGAGGATCAAGTGACACAAGCGAAAAAGAGGAATTTGTAGTTGGCATGGAATGCAACTACGCACCATTTAACTGGACAACTACAGAGGAAAGCGACACAACAGTGGCAATCGACGGCGGTAGCGGATATGCTGACGGATATGATGTACAGATTGCAAAAAAGATTGCTGATGAGCTTGGCATGAAGCTAAAGATAAAAAAGATAGCCTGGGATGGTCTGCAGCCTGCACTTGAGTCAGGTGAGATCGACGCTATCATAGCAGGTATGACAGCAGATGATGAGAGAGAAAAGGGAGCGGACTTTACAACTCCTTACTACGAATCTGAAATGGTTATGATAGTAAGAGCAGATGATAGCCTTGCAAACGCAACTAAGCTTTCTGACTTCAGCGGTAAAAATATCGTAGGTCAGATAAGCACAACATATGACGAGGTTATAGACCAGATTCCAAATGTAAATCATGTGACTCCGTTAAAGGATTATCCGTCTATGATTTATGCATTACAGAAAAATACGGTTGACGGTATTACAGCAGAGCTTCCTGTAGCAACAGGTGCGACAGAAGCGAACAAAGATCTTAAGATAGTGCATTTCGCGTCAGGTGAGGGCTTTAAAGCCGACACAAGCGTATCTATTGCATTAAAAGAAGGTACACGAGACAGCGACTTTTTCAAAAAGGTGCAGGCGGCACTTGACAATATAAGCGATGACACTCGTCAGGACATTATGCTTGATGCCGTAAAGCGTCAGCCGGCAAGCAACTAAACAAAATCAAACGGAGAATAAAAAATGGAATTTTTTGAAACGATAAAGGAAATATTTTTACAATACTATCCGCTCTTTTGGGACGGAGTAAAGGTAACTATGCTCCTTGCGCTCAGCGGTACGGTTATAGGTCTTGGCATAGGCCTTGTAATAGGAGCACTAAAGGCGATAAAGCCCGAACCGAGAGACTCGTTGATCGTAAAAATACTAAAGAGAATAATGGGATTTATACTATCTGTGTACATCGAATTTTTCAGAGGCACACCTATGATGGTGCAGGCGGTATTCATATTTTACGGGCTCAAGTCGGTATTTAACTGGTCGCCGATAGTGGCAGGGGTATTCATCATTTCGATAAATACAGGTGCATATATGTCGGAGATTATTAGATCCGGCATTCAATCGGTTGACAAAGGACAAATCGAGGGAGCCCGAAGCATAGGCATGACAAATGTGCAGACTATGTTTTCCATAGTGATACCGCAGGCTGTAAGAAATTCATTCCCGTCAGTTATAAACGAGTTTGTAGTAAATATCAAGGACAGCTCGATGCTTTCTATCATCATGGTAAACGACTTATTTTTCCAAGGGAACTCGGCAGCAGGTAGCTTGTTTAAGTATGCGGAAACATTCTTCCTGATTGCACTTATTTATCTATGTCTGACATTTGTGACAAGCAGGATACTTCTTTACATTGAAAAGAGAATGAATATGCCTAAAAAACCGAAGAAGGTGCCGACAATTGTAAAGGCAGGTGATAACGCATGAGCATGATAGAGATTAAAAATTTACAAAAGAGCTTCGACGACAGAGAGGTTTTGAAAAATATAAATTTTAATGTAAACAAGGGTGAGGTTATCACGATAATAGGCTCAAGCGGTAGCGGTAAAAGTACACTGCTCAGATGTATAAATCTTTTGGAAATTCCTGACGGTGGAGCAATCTTAGTCGACGGAAAGGACATCCTAAAGGGTGAGATAAATGTAAATCAGCATAGAGCGCATGTCGGAATGGTATTTCAAAGTTTCAATCTGTTTGATAATAAGACGGTTTTAGAAAACTGCGTTATCGGACAGGTAAAGGTGCTGAAAAAGGATAAAAAGGAAGCAGAGCAGATAGCACTAAAATACTTAGAAAAGGTTGGGATGCTTGATTTTGCAGGTGCAAGCAGCACACAGCTGTCAGGCGGCCAAAAGCAGAGGGTTGCTATAGCAAGGGCACTTTGCATGGAGCCGAAGGTACTTTTGTTTGACGAGCCGACATCGGCACTTGACCCTGAGATGGTAGGCGGCATACTCGATGTTATGAAGAGTCTTGCAAACGAGGGACTGACAATGATAGTTGTAACACATGAAATGCAATTTGCGAGAGAGGTCAGCTCAAGAGTAGTATTTATGGATGCTGGCATCATATGCGAGGAAGGCACGCCGGAGGAGATATTTAACGCACCTAAGCAGGAACGAACAAAGGAGTTCTTGGCAAGATATCTGACCGCAAAATAATTTAATAGATGTAAAAAAATATTTACTTGAAGCAGAAAACATATTGTGATATCATATTTAGGTATTTGAACAACTTACCCATACTGCGTTTTGCGAGTTCCTGACGCATGACTCGGTATGTGGCGTATAAGAGAAAAGGAGAAACAAAATGATTACTAAAGAGAAAAAAGCGGAAATTATCAAGGAATATGCACTAAAAGAGGGAGATACAGGTTCTCCTGAGGTACAGGTCGCAATCCTTACTTATCAGATCAATCATCTAAACGAGCACCTAAAGATCCATAAAAAGGACCACCATTCAAGAAGAGGACTTCTAAAGATGGTAGGTAAGAGAAGAAATCTTCTCAATTATGTAAAGGAACAGGATATCGAAAGATACAGAAATCTTGTTTCTCGTTTAGGACTAAGAAAATAGTTATATAATTTGAGCGAGGTCAAATGCCTCGCTTTTGTTTGTTAATATGCAAAACAATTTTTTTATTTTAAATTTATTTATGAGAGATTTTAACAGGAGGTAGTTGTTAAAATGAAGTACGAAGGTTATAAAACTTACAGAACAGCAATCGGAGGCAAGCTTTTAGAGCTTGAGATCGGCAAGGTTTGCGAAATGGCAAACGGTCAGGTAATGGTTAGATACGGAGATACTGTTGTAAATGTAACAGCAGTAGCATCTAAAGCGCCAAAGCCTGACATTGATTTCTTTCCTTTGAGCTGTAACTACGAGGAAAAGATGTATGCGGCAGGCAAGATTCCGGGAGGATTTATAAAGCGTGAGGGCAGACCGAGCGAAAAAGCAACTCTTAACTCAAGGCTTATGGACAGACCTCTAAGACCGCTTTTCCCAAAGGGATTTTTTAATGATGTGCAAATAGTTGCAACAGTTATGTCGGTAGACCTTGACGCACCGTCAGAAATCGCTGCGATGATAGGCTCGTCAGTTGCACTTGCCATTTCGGATATCCCGTGGGACGGTCCGACAGCATCGGTGCTCGTTGGACTGGTAGACGGCAAATTCATCATAAATCCGGGTCTTGAGCAGAGAGAAAAAAGCGATTTACACCTTGTAGTGTCGGGAACAAAGGATGCTATCATGATGGTAGAGGCAGGTGCAAACGAAGTGCCAGAAGCTACAATACTTGATGCTATCATGTTTGCGCACGAAGAAATAAAAGAGATAATTGCTTTCATTGATGAGGTTGTCGCAGAGGTAGGAAAGCCTAAGATGGAAGTTGAGCTATATAAGGTACCTGAAGAGATCGAAGCCGATGTCAGAGAGTACGCTCAGGATAAAATGAGAGAAGCCGTACATACTATCGAAAAGATGGAGCGCCTTGAAAATATGGATAAGGTCGAAGAGGAAACTCAAGAGTATTTTGCGGAAAAATATCCAGAAAGCGAAAAGGATATCGCAAATGTGCTTTATGCTATTACAAAGGAACAGGTGAGAAGCCTTATTTTGGATGACAAAATAAGACCTGACAACAGAAAATACGACGAGATAAGACCTATATGGGTTGACACAGGCATATTGCCAAGAACACATGGAAGCGGACTTTTCAAGAGAGGTCAGACTCAGGCGCTTTCTGTCGCAACTCTCGGTACAATATCAGAGGAGCAACGCCTTGATGGTCTTACAGAGGAGACAGAAAAAAGATATATGCACCACTACAACTTCCCGCCATATTCAGTTGGTGAGGCAAGACCGATAAGAAGTCCGGGCAGGAGAGAAATAGGACACGGAGCACTAGCGGAAAGAGCTATACTTCCTGTACTTCCTTCGGTTGAGGAATTTCCATATGCGATAAGAGTAGTATCAGAAATACTTTCATCAAACGGATCTACATCACAGGCTTCGGTTTGCGGGAGCTGTCTTGCACTTATGGATGCAGGTGTGCCAATCAAAGCCCCTGTAGCAGGTATTGCGATGGGTCTTGTGGAAAGAGTAGAAGAGGACGGTAGCTCGACTATGGCAATCCTTTCCGATATACAGGGCATGGAGGATTTTCTCGGAGATATGGACTTTAAGGTTGCAGGTACAAAAAAGGGTGTTACCGCAATACAGATGGATATAAAGGTGCACGGTCTTTCCAAAAAGGTGCTTGAGGATGCACTAAAGCAGGCATACGATGGCAGAATGCACATCATGGGCGAGATGCTTACAGAAATTCCTGAACCACGAAAAGAGCTTTCACCTTATGCACCTCGTATAATTTCACTTAAGGTTGACCCTGAAAAGATAAGAATTATTATCGGGCCGGGTGGTAAGACAATTAATGCGATCGTCGAAAAAACAGGTGTTAAGATAGACATTACAGACGACGGTGATGTATATATCGCATCGACAGATATGCATGGAGCAGAGGAAGCTAAAAAAGAAATTGAGCTTCTCACAAAGGATGTCGAGGTCGGCGAGATATATGACGGCAAGGTTGTACGCATCATGAACTTTGGTGCATTTATTGAGATTTTGCCGGGTAAGGAAGGACTTCTTCATATCTCAAAGATGGCTAACCACCGAGTAGAAAAGGTCGAGGATGAGATGCAGATCGGCGACATTGTAAAGGTAAAGGTTACCGATATCGACAGTCAGGACAGAATAAATCTTTCTCGCAAGGAATTGCTATAGGTTAGAAACAAAGTGGACAAGTGAGAAGCTACAGTAGAATAGCCATAAAAAAATTCAAGGAAGCCCCCTTGACAAATATGTTTTATGGGTGCTAAAATGCAAAACATAGCAAAAAGACGGAGATGGAACCGGTTGTTTTACTAAAATCCTTACAGAGAGACCGTGCAAGGTGAGAGTCGGTTGGTGAATAAAGCAACGAATCAGTCCGGAGTCTAAAACTTAATATCAACAAGTGGCACTTTTATGCTTTTAGCCACTAATATCCACAGGCTAAAAGTGATAAAAAATATAATTGTGCAAACAGGGTGGTACCGCGGTTAAATTTTGAAATCGTCCCTAATCCATACGGATTAGGGATTTTTTTATAAAGAACATGAAAAAGGAGGAAAGACATGTTTAAAAATCTATCTGAAAAACCAATAGCAGATCTGCAAATGGAACAGGTCGAAAAATGGGAAAAAGAAGACCTTCTCGACAAATGCGTCACAACAAGGGAAGGCAACGAACAATTTATCTTTTATGAAGGTCCTCCTACTGCAAACGGCAAACCTGGCGTTCACCACTTGATGGCAAGGACGCTCAAGGACTCTGTATGTCGATATAAGACAATGCAGGGCTATCAGGTTAGAAGAAAAGCAGGATGGGACACACACGGACTTCCTGTAGAGATTGAAGTTGAAAAACAATTAAAAATGACAGGCAAACAGGATATCGAAAAATACGGTATCAAGGAATTTAATGAAAAGTGCCGAGAATCAGTATTTTCATACGAAAGCCTTTGGCGTGAGATGACAAGGCGCATGGGATATCTTGTTGACCTTGAAAACCCATATATCACACTTGATAATAACTATATCGAAACATGCTGGTGGATCATAAAAGAATTTTTCAAGGCAGGCCTCGTTTATGAGGGACACAAGATATTGCCATATTGTCCAAGATGCGGTACAGGTCTTGCTTCGCACGAGGTAGCACAAGGCTACAAAGAAGTAAAGGTTCTGACAGTCGTTGCGAAATTTAGGAAAAAAGGTGCCCATAACGAGTATTTCCTCGCATGGACAACAACACCTTGGACGCTTGCTTCAAATGTATCTCTTACCGTAAATCCTGAGGTTGACTATGTAAAGGTGAAGATGACTTCAGGCGAAAACAAGGGAGAGGTCTACTATCTTGCTAAGGAACGTTTGGAAAGCGTACTTGGTGATAACAGCTATGATGTTATTGAGGAAATGAAGGGTAGCGACCTTGAGCATGTGGAGTACGAACAGCTTATGCCATTTGTAAAAGTGGACGGCAAGGCGTTTTTCATAACATGTGCCGATTATGTTACAACAACAGACGGTACAGGTATTGTACATACAGCACCTGCTTTTGGTGAGGACGACTATAACACAGGTAGAAAATACAACCTGCCTGTCGTAAACCCTGTTGATGAAGAGGGCAAATATACAGACACACCTTGGAAAGGCAAGTTTGTAATGGAAGAAGGACTTGATGTTGAGATAGTAAAATATCTTGCAAACGAGGGCAAATTGTATTCCAAGAAAAAGATAGAGCATAACTATCCGCATTGCTGGAGATGCTCAACACCATTGATATACTATGCAAAGCCAAGCTGGTACATCGAAATGAGCAAACTAAAAGATCAGCTTGTTGCAAACAATAACACGGTAAACTGGTATCCTGCTTTTGTAGGGGAAAAGAGATTTGGTAACTGGCTTGCAGAAGTAAAAGACTGGGCAATCTCAAGAAATAGATACTGGGGTACTCCGATACCTATCTGGAGATGCGAATGCGGCCATCTTGAGTGCATAGGCTCAAGGGAGGAACTTGTAGAAAAGGCTCAGGAAAGCATAACAACAGACATAGAGCTTCATAGACCTTATGTAGACGATGTACATCTGACTTGCCCTAAATGCGGTAAGCCGATGACAAGGATATCTGAGGTAATGGACTGCTGGTTTGACAGTGGAGCTATGCCATACGCACAACATCATTATCCGTTTGAAAATGCTGATAAGTTTGATGAGCAGATGTTTCCTGCAAGTTACATATGCGAAGGCATCGACCAGACAAGAGGATGGTTTTACTCATTGATGGCAATATCTACATTTATAAAGGGCAAGGCACCGTACAAAAATGTACTTGTAAACGATTTGATTCTCGATAAAAACGGCAAAAAAATGAGCAAATCAAAAGGTAATACGGTAGATCCATTCCAGTTGCTTGACCAATTTGGAGCAGATGCCCCAAGATGGTATTTGCTACAGTCATCACCTGCTTGGACACCTACCAAGTTTGACGAGGATGGACTTGCTGATTTGGTTTCAAAATTCTTTGGAACACTCAAAAATGTATATAATTTCTTTGTGCTTTACTCAAATCAGGATAACATAGATCCGAAAACATTTGACGTGCCCGTAGCTGACAGACCTGAGCTTGACAGATGGATCGTCTCAAGATACAACAAGGTTGTGAAGCAGGTAACAGAATATATGGATGGATATGACCACATGAGGGCGACAAGGGCTGTACAGGATTTTGTAACTGAAGATCTTTCAAATTGGTACATAAGAAGAGCAAGGAGAAGATTCTGGGCAGAGGGTATGTCAGAGGATAAAAAGGCGGTCTACAAGACAACTTACGATGTGCTTGTCGGAGTATCACAGCTTATGGCACCTTTTGCGCCGTTCATCTCAGAAGAAATGTACGACAAATTGACAGGCGAAGAGTCAGTACATCTGTCATACTTCCCTAAGGCGGATGAAAGCCTCATAGACGAGAAGATAGAAGAAAGAATGGAACTTCTACGCACATTGGTAACTCTTGGCAGAGGTATCAGAGAAAAGGAAAGAATCAAAGTTAGACAGCCGCTTTCAAGCGTTCTTGTCGATGGTAAATACAGACCTCTAATCGAGGATCTTGTACCGCTTCTAAAGGAAGAGCTAAACATCAAAGAAGTTGACTTTGAAAACGATCTTTCAAAATATATGAACTATGAGCTAAAGCCAAACTTCAAGGAAGCCGGTCCAAAGATGGGTCAGGATATCAACGCATTTGCAAAGTATCTTGCAGAAGCAGAGCCGTCAAAGGTTTTGGAAAGCAAAGAGTTTGAGGTGGAACTTGGCGCTAATAAATACAGTGTGACACCTGAGATGATCGATGTAAGGATCAGCGCAAAAGAGGGCTTTGCAGTCGCTATGGAAAACAATGTTTTTGTAATCCTTGACACTAACCTAAACAAAGAGCTAATTGAGGAGGGACTTGCAAGAGAAGTTGTTTCAAAGGTACAGCAGCTGAGAAAGCAAAATGACTTTGAGATGATGGATAATATCGATATATTGCTTTCATGCGACGATGAGTTATGGGATGCAGTGACAAACCATAAAGATTACATAATGAAAGAAACTCTTGCACTTAAGCTTGAAAAAGGCGATGCAAAAGAAGAGTTTGATATCAACGGTCACAAAGCATTTTTAGCTATAAGTAAAAAGCAATAGTGCAATAAATCATGGAGGTTTAAAATGCCAAAGATAGAGAAAAGCGAAAGACCGATTGACAAAAAGGAAAATGCCAACGGAGGTATCGGGTATATAATAAAGCAAGAGCTTTTGGACGAAAGCAAAAGAGGTGAGCATTGCAAACTTTATGGCACGGTTACGCTCAATAAGAATTGCGAGATCGGGGTTCATAAGCATGTGGGCGAGACCGAAACATATTACATCGTAAAGGGCAGTGGCACTTATTACGACAATGATGAGTCATACGAAGTTACTGCCGGCGATGTGACATTTTGTGAGGATGGTAGCAGTCACGGTCTTGTGAATACGGACGATGAGCCACTTGAGCTTATAGCATTGATTCTAAAAAAATAAATGCATTTTTATGGGAAATATACTTTTTGATACAACTAAAAAAAGCAAAACAAATTTGAAAAACATGAGCATCTCGGAGCTTGAAATATTTTTTGATAGTATAGGAGAGAAGAAGTTTCGAGCTACACAAGTTTTTAAATGGATATATAAGGGCGCGGAGAGTTTTGAGGAAATGCGAAATTTACCAAAAGCTCTGATAGAAAAGCTCAATGCACTTTCGTATATATCTTCGCTTATAGTCGCAAAAAAACAAGAAAGTAAGATTGATGAGAGCAGAAAGTATTTATTCGAACTTGAGGACGGCAATCGTATAGAGAGCGTATTTATGAAATATAAATATGGAAATACGCTATGTATATCATCACAGGCAGGTTGCAGGATGGGATGCAAGTTTTGCGCTTCGACGCTTGATGGGCTAAAAAGAAATCTAACAGCAGGCGAAATGGCAGATCAAATACTCGCAGTACAGCGTGACACTAAAGAAAAAATCGGTCATATAGTAGTTATGGGTACAGGCGAGCCGTTTGACAACTATGATGAGCTTTGCAAATTTATAAGACTTGTAAATAATCCAAAAGGGCTAAATATAGGAATGCGCAATATCACTGTTTCTACATGCGGTCTTGTGCCGATTATATCGAAGTTTGCCAGTGATCTCCCGCAGGTCAATTTGGCAATTTCACTTCATGCGCCAAATGATGAGTTAAGAAGTAGTATGATGCCTATAAATAAAAGATACGACATTGCTACTTTAATATCGGCTTGCAAGGAATACACAAATATCACAAACAGACGCATAACCTTTGAATATGCTTTAGTTGCGGGCAAAAACGACAGCAATGAAACCATAAATGAGCTGATATCACTGCTTCGGGGTATGCTATGCCATATAAATCTGATTCCATTAAATGAGGTAAAAGAAACAGGGCTTTTTGGAAGCAATCGAAAAAGGGCAAGTGAAATTGCAAAGATGATAGATGCTGCAATCATTCCCGTTACTGTGAGAAGAGAACTTGCAAGCGATATAGACGGAGCCTGTGGGCAGCTTAGATTATCGGCTAAAAGTTGAGGAACCTGAGCGTAAATGTATTGCTAACTTTTTTCTTAGAGTGTATAATAAAAAAAAGCACACAAAGAAGGAGGAAACTGAGATGGTTAAGCTATTAGTGGGACACAAGGGCACTGGCAAGACAAAGCAAATGGTGGATCTTGCAAATCAAAAAGTCGAAGAAGTAAAGGGCAATGTAATATTTATAAATAAAAATCACAGGCTTATATTTGATCTAAAGCATTCGATGAGAGTTATTTGTATGGAGGATTTTCCAAACATTACAAATAGTGACGAATATATCGGATTTTTATATGGAATTATAAGCTCAAATCATGACATTGAGGTAATTTTTATAGACGGTATATTAAAGCACGCAGATGTCTCTCTTGGCAATTTGCCAGAATTCATAGAAAGGCTCAAGAAGCTCTCAAAGATATATGATATAGAGTTTGTAGTAAGCTTGAGTGCAGAAAAGGAAGAAATGATAGGAGTAGATTTTTCTGACTGTCAGATATTAAATTAAAAGACTAAACGGCGGCACTTTAACGAGTGCTGCCATTTTTATGTAAAAATGTGAAAGAAGATGACTTTTAATGAATAGAAATGCTAAAGTATATGGAGGAGTTATAGCGGCTGCATTTTTGTTTGGTACGATGGAAATCGCACTAAAGATCGCAGGTGATGATGTTGATTCGTTTCAACTTACAGCAGTGAGATTTTTCCTGGGAGGATTATTCTTATTGCCCTTTGCAATAATGGAAATGAAAAAGGAAAATTCAAAACCGAACTTGAAACAATTTTTGTATTTAGGTTTTATTGGGATAGTAAATATACCTATAAGCATGCTTTTGTTTCAACTTGGAGTTATGAGGTCAAATGCTTCTACAGCCTCAGTACTCATATCTATGAATGCTTTATTTACGCTCATCTTTGCGCGTATTATTGATAAAGAGGTTATTTCAAAAAATAAGATTATTGCCATATTTGTAGGAATTATAGGCGCATTTTTTATGATAAAGCCATGGGACATACAGGAAGGCAATACATTTATGGGCGTGTTCTTAGTGCTTGCAGGAGCTGCGGCACTTGGCCTTTATACAGCGCTCGGCAAGAGAGCAACAGAAGAGGTGGGGCTTTTTACGCAAATTAGCTTTAGCTTTATAGAGGGCTCTATAGTTCTTATGATTATAAATAAAATCATAGGAAAACCGATTATTGCAGGGCTTGGTGATGCGATACTTCCTGTGCTTTATGTCAGCATATTTGTGACAGGGCTAGGGTATCTTTGTTATTTTATCGCAATAAAATATTCGGATGCGGCTACAGGATCGGTTACATTTTTTATCAAACCTGCGATAGCGCCTATTCTTGCAGTTTTGATTTTACATGAGGAATTGCCATGGAATTCGATAGTAGGTATAGCACTTGTTCTTGTTGCTTCATTCATAAATTTGCATGAAAATAAAAGAAAAGATTTATAGGTTTTTAAAATATGAATATAGAAGAAGTAAAACAAAAATTACAAAATAGGGAGCTTTCGACGGTTGGAGACCACAGCTTTTTTTCGGTGCTTGTGCCACTTGTGCAAATTGACGACACACTACATATTTTGTTTGAAGTAAGGTCAAGTGTCATAGCAAGCCAGCCGGGAGAAGTGTGTTTTCCGGGAGGAGCAATAGAGGAAAACGAAACCCCTAAAAAAGCGGCGATAAGGGAGACATTCGAGGAAATTGGTATTAGTGAAAAGGATATAAAAATAATTGCTGAGGGCGATAAGCTTGTGACACAAACCAACTTTACGATGTATAGCTTTATAGCCCTTATATCACATAATGCTTATGAAAATATTGTGCTAAATGAGAAAGAAGTGTCAGAAGTTTTTGTTGTGCCTCTTGATTGGTTTTTAAAAAATGATCCTGAGATACATTTGGTGGATTTGATACAATATCATAGAGAAGACTTTCCGTTTGAAAAAGCCCACATAACAGAGGACTATCCTTGGCGTGGCAGCACGGCGGATGTGCCTATATATAATTATGAAGATAAAGCTATATGGGGGCTTACAGCTCGCATAACAAGAAATCTTATACAGATTTTAAGGGGAGAAAAGAAATGAAAAAAATAAAGGTAGCGCTTATTCAGGCGAGCGGATTTATGGATAAGGATAAGACACTTGCAAAGATGGAAAGTAAAATCCGAGAAGCCGCTGCAGATAGCACTGATATAATAGTACTGCCGGAAATGTGGAACTGTCCATATGGCACAAAATATTTTAGAGAATATGGTGAATATGAAGATGACAGTAAGACGCTTCGTATGATTTCAAGCCTTGCAAAGGAGCTTGGCGTCTATATTTTTGCCGGTTCTGTAGCAGAGCTTGCGAACGACAAGGTATATAACACATGTTATGCATTTGACAGAAATGGAAAGCTGATAGCAAAGCACAGAAAGTATCATCTTTTTGATGTGGATATACCTAATAAAATCAGATTTATGGAGTCGAAAGTTCTTTCTCCTGGTGAAAAACTCACAGTCGTAGATACGGAGTTTGGAAGGATAGGAATTGCCGTCTGCTTTGATGTCAGATTTGCAGGTGAATTTGATATTATGACAAAACAAATGGGAGCGACAATTTTTATAATACCTGCGGCATTTAACATGGTGACAGGGCCGGGTTATTGGGAACACCTTATGAGGGCAAGGGCGGTAGACAATCAGGCATTTGTCGTTGCTTGCGCACCTGCACTTGATAAAAATGCACCATATGATGCGTTTGGGCATAGCTGTATCATGAGCCCATGGGGCGATGTCATTTGTATGGCAGATTTTGAAGAGACGATTTTAAAAGCGGAGATCGATATGAAGCAAGTCAAGGAATGTAGAGAGCAGTTACCGATTTTAAATCCAATTTTAAATCGAGAGTTGCTATGATATAATTTACTTAAAGTTACAAAAGGGAGTCGAAAAAATGAAAAGAACTTTAGCAATTTTTATATCTGTAATGGTAATTCCATTTTTTATGGTTTCGTGCCAAACTGCACAGGATAAGCAAAATGAGGTAACAGAGAAAAAACCACTCATCACAGTAGTAACAGATGAGGGTGGGCTTGGCGATCTTTCATTTAATGATAAAGTATTAGAGACGCTTGAGGATATTCAAAGTGATGAAGATATCGATATAAGATTTTTAGAGGCGGCTTCTGCAAATGAGTACGAGAAGATTTTAACAGAATCAGCGGATGAAGGGGCTACGCTTACAATAGCAGTTGGCAGCAATCTTGAGAGCGCGGTGAAAAACGTAGCACAAAAGGAGCCGGATAGCAATTTTTTAGTTGTGGATTCTGATATAAGTGCCGAAAATGTTGCAAGTATAAGCTTTGCAGATAATGAAAGTGCTTTTTTGGCAGGATATGTGGCGGCAAAAAATACTAAAACAAATAAGATAGGATTGCTTGGTGGAGATGATAGGGAAACTGTTGATCTGTTTTGGTACGGATATGGGGCAGGAGCAAAAGCCGGAAATTCTGACATTGAGCTTATAAAAAAATATGTAGGTTCTTTTTATGACGAAGAAAAAGGCTATGATAAAGCAAAAAACATGTACAAAAATGATAATGTTGATGTAATCATGCATGTTGCCGGGCCATCTGGCGTGGGAGTTATAAAGGCGGCAAAAGAAAACAACTTTTTTGCTATCGGTGCTGACAAGGATCAGTCATCTCTTGCATCATCCAATGTGCTTTGCTCAGCAGTAAAAAATATGAAGGATGGACTTTCAGACCTGATAAGTGATGCTATAAAGGGTAAATTAAAGGGCGAGCATACTCTGTTTAACATGAGAGATGGAGGTGTAGACCTTAGTGACAATGCGGGAAATATCAAGGATAATGACCTGCAAAAGGATATTAAGATACTAAAAAAAGCAATTAAAAAAGGTGATTTAAACGTGCCTAAAACAGAGGAAGAAGCGGCAAATTTTGCATTGCCTGACAATATTAAGCAAAAGCTTTCAAAATAAATGGAGGTAGGATGACTTTTTTGCCAATCACAAAAAAGGAAATGGCAGACAGAGGATGGGATGAGGTTGATTTCGTGATAGTTACGGGAGATGCGTATGTTGACCATCCTTCTTTTGGTACGGCGATTATAAGCAGGGTGCTTGAGAGATTTGGTTATAAGATCGCTATCTTGCCACAGCCAAACTGGCGTAATGCCGATGATTTTAGGCGTTTTGGTAAGCCAAGGCTTGGATTTTTGATAAATTCGGGCAATGTAGATTCGATGGTAAACAATTATTCCGTCTTTAAGCATAAAAGACGCGTTGACCAGTATTCTCCGGGAGGTAAGGCAGGCAACCGTCCAGACAGAGCTGTTATAGTTTATAGCAATAGGGCAAGAGAGGCGTATAAGGATGTGCCAATCATAATAGGAGGCATAGAGGCAAGTCTTCGAAGATTAGGGCATTATGACTATTGGGATGACAAAATAAGACGTTCGATTTTACTTGACAGTAAGGCGGATATGCTCATATATGGAATGGGTGAGCGAGCTGTTGTAGAAATTGCAGAGGCTCTTGAAGCAGGAATAGACATAAACTACATTGGTTGGATAAAAGGCACATGTATTAAAGCAAAAGAAATAGATGATGATACATATTTATTGCCGAGCTTTAAAAAAATATGCGAGGATAAAAAAGCATATTGCAAGAGCTTTTTGATGCAATATAAAAACAATGATCATATTACAGGCAAAAAGATAGCAGAATGTTACGATGAAAACCTATATGTAGTTCAAAACCCTCCACAGCCGCCGCTTGAAAGGCATGAGCTTGACGATGTATATGACTTGTCATATGAAAGGAATTACCATCCTTTATATGAAGCACTTGGTGGTGTACCTGGGATACGAGAAGTGAAATTTAGTATTGTGAGCAATAGAGGCTGCTTTGGCGGATGTAGTTTTTGTGCTATAACATACCACCAAGGCAGACAGGTGCGTTCGCGTAGTAAAGAATCTCTTGTTAAGGAAGCAAAAATCATAGCTTCTATGCCTGATTTCAAAGGATATATCCATGATGTGGGAGGTCCCACAGCTAACTTCAGAAATCCGTCATGTAAGAAACAGCTTACAAAAGGTGTATGTAAAAACAGAGATTGTTTATATCCTTCGCCATGTAAGCAAATGGATGTAAGTCATGATGATTACATGGACGTGCTCGATGCAATAAGAAACGTTGATGGTATAAAAAAAGTGTTTATACGAAGTGGCATCAGATACGACTATGTGATGGCGGATAAAGACAAAAGCTTTATGACAAGGCTTTGTGAATTTCATGTAAGCGGCACATTGAAAGTTGCCCCTGAGCATGTTTCAAACAATGTATTACGCCATATGAGAAAACCTACAATAGAAGTATTCGAAGCATTTGCTAAGCTTTATGCTAAGACAAATAAGAAAATAAACAAAAAACAATACCTGATACCATATTTAATTTCTTCTCACCCGGGGTCAACACTTGATGATGCTATAGAGCTTGCCTTATTTTTAAAGAAAAGCGGTTTTATACCCGAACAGGTACAGGATTTTTACCCAACACCTGCGACACTTGCAACGACTATGTATTATACGGAAATGGATCCTTTTACTATGGAAAAAGTATATGTTGCAAAAACGCTTGAAGAAAAGAAAATGCAACGAGCACTTATGCATTTCCATAAAAGAGAAAATAAAGCTGCTGTGAGAAAAGCATTGATAAAAGCAGACAGAAAAGATTTGATAAATGTTTTATAAGGTGATATCATTATACGGTTGAAAGGAAGAAGTAAAAATGAGTCAAGAGTCAGAAAGAATTGCAGATATTGTAAACAATGCTTTCCAGAAAAAAGCAAATAAGAACAGCAATATAAAAAAGGTTATAGCTGTGGTAAGTGGCAAAGGCGGTGTAGGTAAATCACTTGTAACAGGGCTTTTTGCAACTGCGGCTATGAAGTCAGGGTATAATACTGCGATTTTAGATGCCGATGTGACAGGTCCTTCTATCCCAAAGATGTTTGGGGTGAGCGGACAGGTACTTGCAAGTGAGCAGGGAATAGCTCCGGCTGTTTCAAAGGATGGCATAAAAATGATATCTACAAATCTCATACTTGAGGATCCGACAGATCCTGTTGTATGGAGAGGACCTGTTATTGCAGGTGTTGTAGAACAGTTTTGGACCGATGTCTTGTGGGATGATATTGACTATATGTTTATAGATATGCCACCCGGAACAGGCGATGTGCCTCTAACGGTATTCCAGTCGCTACCCGTAGATGGTATAATCATAGTAACAACACCGCAGGATCTTGTGTCGATGATAGTAGAAAAAGCGGTTAAAATGGCAGAAAAAATGAACATTCCTGTGCTTGGTCTTGTCGAAAACATGAGTTATATCAGTTGTCCTGATTGCAACAAAAAAATTGAAGTTTTTGGCAAAAGCAATATAGATAAGATCGCAAATAAATATAATTTGCCGATTATCGAAAGGCTTCCGATAGATAATGAACTCACAAATCTATGTGATAATGGAGAAATTACAAGCTATGATGCACCGTTTGTAGATGCGTTTAAGAATGTTTTAGAGAATATTTCTGACTAGAATATAAATATTGATATACAGCGGGGTATATACCCGCCAATATGGAAGATTAGCTCAATTGGATAGAGTCGCTGGCTTCGAACCAGTCGGTTGGGGGTTCGAGTCCCTCATCTTTCACCAAAAAACCTCGATACAAATGTATCGAGGTTTTGTTATATAGTTTGCAAAGTGTGTATCTTCACAATACTTATGCCATATCAAAACACGAGGGCCGAACACAAGGTGTTTTTCCTTGATTTTTCAACTAAAAAGGACTATAATATAATACATTGCAAAAATATGTTTAGGGGTTAAGATTATGAAAGAAAAAATTAAAAAAATTGTAGCAATATTGCTGGTAATACTTATGGTATTAGGATGGTATGTATCCATCAACGGTATAGGAAATATATCTCCGCTAAAGGACAAGGTAAAACTTGGACTTGATATAAAGGGTGGAGTATATGTTGTTATGGAAGCAGAAACAAACCTTGAGGGTGAAGAGCTTACTGCGGTGATGGATCAAACAAAAGAAGTCATAAATCGAAGGGTTGACCAGATGGGTATAGCCAATGCAGAAGTCAGAGTCGAAGGTGGCAATAGGATAAGAGTTGAGTTACCGGGTGAAGATGATGCACAAAATGCGATAGAGCAGATAGGCAAGACTGCGCAGCTAAAATTCGTGATGCCGGACGGAGGGTTTGTACTTGACGGCAGTTCTGTCGAAAAAGCATCTGTAACACAGAGCAGTCAAAACGCAGGCTATGCCGTAAGCTTAAAGTTAAAGGATGATGGCAAAGAAGCATTTCAAGAAGCTACAAAAAAGGCACTTACAGGCAACATAACTGCAACTATAAAAGACAGTAGCGGACAAACTGTTTCTAACAATTCGATAGTAATAATGCTCGATAGTCAAGTTATCTCAAGTCCTGAGGTAAACGAAGAGATAAGCGGTGGCGAGTGTGAGATTACAGGTAATTTTACAAAAGATGAGGCAAAAGAACTTTCTGACCTTATAAACGGTGGTGCGCTTCCTGCGCCATTAAAAGAGGTTTCCTCTTCTGTGCAAAGTGCAAAGGTTGGACTTGATGCATTTGAGCAGAGTGTGACAGCAGGTATTATAGGTATATGTATAATCTTTTTGATCATGTTATTTGGTTATAGGATTATGGGATTTGCCGCAGATATAGCGCTTGCAATGTACATTTTAATTATATTTGCAATAGTAACACTTGCAGGCAATGTTATAACATTACCGGGGATAGCCGGCTTGATACTTTCCGTAGGTATGGCAGTTGACGCAAATGTCGTCATATTTACACGTATCAAAGAAGAAATTATGAGTGGCAAAACGATAAGGGTTGCTGTAAAATCCGGTTTCCAAAGAGCGATGAGTACGGTTATAGACTCGCAGGTTACAACGCTTATCGCTGCGATCATCCTATACCAAATAGGTACAAGTGCTGTAAAAGGATTTGCATGGACGCTCATCATCGGTATTATTGTCAGCCTGCTTACAGCAGTTGTTATCACACATCTATATCTTGAAATTTTTGCAAATACAAAGAGATTCTCGAGAAATAGATTCTTCGGCATCAAGGATGACGGCACACCTACATTTGCTATTAAGAAGAAATTCAACTTTATAAAGCATAGAAAGGTTTACTACTGCATAGTTGCTGTGGTAATGGTAATAGGTCTTGGATTTGGTATATTCAAAGGATTTAATTACGGTATCGACTTCACAGGTGGTACCATGGTGCAAATCGACATGGGTAAAAAGGTAGAAATGGAAAAAGTCGAGGATGTACTAAAAGAAAAGGATATTGACGCTGAAGTAGTATATGCCGGCGAGGATAATTCGCAAATCATTATTAGGACAGTAGAAGCGCTCGAAAACACAGAGCGAAACGAGATGATAAATGATCTTCAAAAAGAGTTTAAGTTTGAAGATAGCGATATACTGGCGCAAGAGTTGTTTGGACCTACGGTAGGTAAAGAACTTAGAAACAATGCCATCAAAGCTGTATTGCTTGCAGCTCTCGGTATGCTGATTTACATAAGATTTAGATTTAAGGAATGGAAATTCGGAGCCGCAGCACTTCTTGGTGTTTTAAATGACGTGCTTGTAGTACTGGCGTTTTATGCAGTATTCAACATTACGGTAAATAACCCATTTATCGCAGGTGTATTGACGGTTGTAGGATATTCTATAAATGATACGATAGTTGTCTTCGATAGGATTAGAGAAAACAATGCGCTATTGAGAAGACCGGAGGAGGAAATAATAGACCTTTCGATAAACCAGACGCTTTCGCGTTCTATCATGACTACATTTACAACGCTTATAGTTATGGTACCGATGTTTATTATGACAAATAGTACGCTTAGAGAATTTATATTACCGCTTATGGTCGGAGTATCCGTAGGTTGTTTGTCATCAATATTCCTATGCAGTCCACTTTATTATGAATTTTCAAAGAGACATAATAAATCAAAGTATGAAAAAGCGATTGCTGACGGCAAAAAGAAGAAAAAGAATAAATACATAGGCGCTACTGCAAAGGATAAAAAAGCAAAGGACGATAAAAACGATAAGATTTTGGTGTAATATTACTAACCCAAAAGGAACCACATTATGGAGACAAGGCAAGAATTTTTAGATGAAATACTCGAAATAAATCCCAAATACGACAGCTTTTTGATAGGAAAGGCTTATGATGTTGCGGCTAAAATGCATGAAGGACAGCTTCGCAAATCAGGAGAGCCTTATCTTATCCATCCGATGGCTGTCGTAAAGATACTTGCCGAGCTTGGAATGGATGAATACACCTTAGAAGCAGGCCTGCTTCATGATGTTGTTGAAGATACAGAATATACAAGCGAAATGCTTGAAGAAGAGTTCGGAAAAGAGGTTGCTTTACTTGTAGATGGTGTTACAAAGATAAGCTCTCTTGCATATGAAAACAAAGAGGCACAGCAAGCAGAGACACTAAGGAAGATGTTTCTTGCTATGTCAAAGGATATAAGGGTACTCATAATAAAGCTTGCAGATAGACTTCACAATTTGAGGACTATCAACTATATGACACCTAATAAGATAAGAGAAAAATGTAAGGAAACACTCGACATTTATGCGCCTCTTGCGAGCAGACTCGGTATATATTCTATAAAATTTGAGCTCGAGGATATATGTATGCAACACCTCTGGCCGGACGAGTATGAAAAGCTAAAAAAAGAAATTGCCGAAAAAACCCGTGAAAGAGAGGGTGGTATAAACACGATCATAGAGGAGATTAACGAGACTATAAAGGATACAAATATCAATTATGAAATTTCCGGGCGAACTAAGCAGATATACAGCATATTTAGGAAGATGCGTTTTCAGAGAAAACAACTCGATGAAATCTTTGACTTGATGGCTGTGCGCATTATTGTCGATAGTGTTAAGGACTGTTATGCAATACTTGGCACAGTGCATTCCATATGGACTCCTATTCCTGGCAGATTTAAGGATTATATAGCAATGCCAAAGCCTAATATGTATCAATCGATACATACGACGGTTATAGATGATCTCGGCGATCCGTTTGAGATACAGATACGAACAAAAGAAATGCATCAGATTGCCGAATATGGTATTGCTGCACATTGGAAATATAAAGAAGGCATAAGCGCTGATACAGAAGAGGTAAAGCTATCGTGGCTCAGGCAATCACTTGAGTGGCAAAAGGAACTCGACAATCCAACAGAATTTCTTGAAAGCCTAAAGATGGATCTTTTTGAAAATCAAGTATTTGTATTTACGCCAAAAGGTCGCGTTATGGAATTGCCGGCCGGAGCGACACCTCTTGATTTTGCATTTAAAATTCATTCTGAAGTCGGAGCAAAGTGCGTCGGTGCTAAGATAAACGGGAAGATGGTGACAATAGACCACAAGCTCGAAAATGGTGATATCGTGGAGATTGTTACTTCATCAAATGCGAGCGGACCTTCGATAGATTGGCTAAAGATTGTAAAAAGCGCTACGGCAAGGACAAAGATAAGACAGTGGTTAAAGCGTGAAAATAAGTCTGATGATGTTGAAAAAGGCAAATTGCTCTTAGATAAGTACATTAGAAAAAAAGGATTTGAACCAAAGGAACTTGTAAAAAACACCTTTATTACAAAAGTGATAAAGGAAATGTCCTTTAAAGATGATAATGAGTTGTTTTTGCAAGCCAGCAATGGCGGTACGGTACTTTCAAACATTGGAACAAAACTGATTTCTTTTTACAATGCAAATAAAGAAAAAACCGAGACTAAAGAGAGTATCGATGAGATAAAAAAGAAGCCTACACATCAAAAAGTTGATAACAAAGGTGTTGTCGTAAAGGGTGTTGACGGCTTGCTTGTCAGACTCTCAAAATGTTGTAATCCTGTGCCGGGAGATGAAATTATAGGATATATAACAAAAGGGCGAGGTGTTTCGGTACACAGAAAGGATTGTCCTAATATGGTTGCTCTTCCGGAAGAGGAAAAAAAGCGATTTATCGAAGTCGAATGGGTGCAGCAGACCGGCGAGGGCTACGAAGCTGATATAACAATCATTGCAGAGGACAGGAGATGCTTATTTTCCGATATTTCTAAAACCTGTGATAATGCGGGTACAAGTATTACAAGTGTTAATGCAAAAGCAGACAAGGATGGAATGGCAACTGTCAGCTTGACAGTTTTGATTTCAAATACAGGTCAGATAAGTAAGCTAATGCTTTCCATGAAGAGTATAGAGGGCGTTTACGAAGTTTACAGGAGTAAGGTATGAAGATGATTAACTTGCCGTCAGGACCGCTGATGGTAAATACATATTTAGTTTGGGACGAAAATACAAACGAAGGATTTATAGTAGATCCCGGTGGCTTTAATGAGCGAATAGCAAATACTATAGAAAAAGAAAATATAGATTTAAAGTATATTATTTTGACTCATGGACATGGCGATCATATAGGCGGTGTGATTCCTATGAAAGAAAAATACGGCAGCAAAATAGTTGTGTCTAAGGATGAGCTCCCGTTACTTTCTGATCCTGCATATAATATGTCGGCTGATTTCGGAAATCCTGTTGTGATAATTCCGGATATTTCAGTGGGTGAGTTTGAGACTCTAAAGGTAGGCGAAGCGGAACTGGTATTCATAATGACGCCCGGTCATAGCCCGGGTAGTATGTGCATAAAGATGGGCAAGATTTTATTTAGCGGCGATACGCTGTTTCAGGCCTCTGTCGGTAGAACGGATTTTAGAGGCGGATCTCTTCCAACTCTTATAAAGAGCATAAAAGAAAAATTATTTGTTTTGGACGATGATACGCAGGTTTTTCCGGGGCATATGGGAAAAACTACGATAGGCTTTGAAAAGGAGCACAATCCTTTTGTATAGTTTTAGATTAAATAATGTAAAAAAGGCGCATCAATATGAGGAGCTTATAAAAGCATTTTTAAAGCAGGAAGAGTTTTTAATTGTGCTTGATAAGCGAGATGAAAATGCATCAAATACTATTTCGCTTGCCGAATACGAAGCTGAGCTTTGCGCAAAAAGTAATGATAAATATTTTGAACTCACATATACAGGCGATAAGAACAAGCTAAAAAGAGAAATATTCGATTTGTTAAAAGCTGAGCTTAAAGAGAGCTTGCCATGGGGCATAATCACGGGCATAAGACCTGTAAAGCTGTTTGGCGAGCTTGTAAACGAAACGGATAATATCGATTCTGCAATAGATATTTTTCAAAGTGAATATTATGTTTCTGATGAAAAGACAAGGCTTGTAGAAAAGATATATAAAAGGCAGACAGAGAATGTAGGCAGTGCGGACAAAAACAGCATCGGCCTCTATATAGGTATTCCGTTTTGCCCGAGTAGATGTTTATATTGCTCGTTTACATCAAATGTGGCAAAGAGAGGGGAAATTCAGCGTTATTTAAAGGCTTTATTCAAAGAAATCGAGGCTATAGCTGGAGAGATAAGCAAAAAAAAGCTCAAAATAGAAAGCGTATATATCGGTGGCGGTACGCCTACTGCACTTAATGATGAGCAGCTAAGGAAACTATTGCAAATGCTTTGTAACTGCTTTGATTTCAAAGATGTAAAGGAGTTTACGCTTGAAGCAGGCAGACCGGATACAATAACAGAAGAAAAGCTCAAAATAGCAAAAAGGTTTGGCGTAGACAGGATAAGCATAAACCCGCAAACTATGAATGACAATACGTTGGAGCTGATAGGCAGAAAGCATACAGGTGAGCAGATAATAAAAAGCGCAAGGCTTGCAAAAGAGATAGGCTTTTCGCATATAAATATGGATATAATCACAGGCTTACCATCAGAAAGCCTAGACGATTTTAAATTGACGGTAGATAAAATTTTAGAGCTAAAGCCGACAAACATAACGGTGCATACGCTTGCACTAAAGAAAAAATCGAGGCTTGCGCAAGAGGATGAATACTACAATTACAAGCATGCAAATGTAGCAGAAGCCATGACAAAGTACGCACATGATGCGCTTGGCGAAGCGGGATATTTACCATACTACCTTTACAGGCAAAAAAATATGACAGGCAACGATGAAAATGTAGGCTTTTGCGAGGATAAGGCAGAAAGCATTTATAACATAAGGATAATGGATGAACATCAAAGCATATTGGCACTTGGAGCAGGTGGCGTGTCAAAGCGTTATTTCTCTGAGGAAAACAGACTCGAGCGAGTACCTAATGTTTTGAATTATGAGATTTATATAGATAGAATTGATGAGATGATAATGCGAAAAAAGCACAGCTTTTTTTAAGGAGGTAGTGATATGTTGACTATGGCACCAAAAGGCACAAAAGATATGATGCCGGAAGATGCGTATAAATGGCATTACATAGAAAAAGTATTTACAGAAATTTGTAAAAAATACAATTTTAAGGAAATCAGAACTCCTGACTTTGAGCATACCGAATTATTTATAAGAGGAGTCGGAGATACGACAGATATCGTCCAAAAGGAAATGTATACCTGGGAGCAAGGCAAAAGAAGCCTTACGCTAAGACCTGAGGGCACTTCGCCTGTGATGAGGGCTCACATCGAAAATAAGGCGTATGCAAATCCACAACCGACAAAGTATTTTTACAACATTTCTTGCTTTAGATACGAAAAGCCACAATCGGGTAGATTGAGACAGTTCCACCAGTTTGGCACAGAAATTTTCGGATCACGTAGCATGGTTGCAGATGCCGAAATCATATCGCTTGCATACGAGTTTTTAAACGAGCTTGGAATAAAAAATTTGACACTTGAGATAAACTCGGTAGGATGTCCTAAGTGTCGCAAGGAGCACAGAGAAGCTTTAAAAAGGTTTTTAGAGCCAAACTATGACAAGCTGTGTGATACATGTAAACAAAGATACGAAAAAAATCCTATGCGCATCATCGATTGCAAGAGCAGTGAATGTCAAAAGCTGATAGAGGGCGCTCCGATGATGATTGATTACCTTTGCGATGATTGCAAAAATGATTTCAATCAGTTAAAGGAGCTTCTTGATGCGATAGGGATAAAATATGATGTAAATCCGGGAATAGTGCGAGGTCTTGATTATTATACAAAGACGGCATTTGAATTTGTAACAGATACTATAGGAGCACAGGGTACGGTTTGTGGTGGCGGTCGTTATGACAATCTCGGAGATGAGCTGGGCGGAAGCCAGATACCGGGTGTAGGCTTTGGACTCGGCAAGGAAAGATTGTTACTTGTCATGGAAGCAAACGGCGTTGAAATTCCAAAGGAAGATGATGTAGATGCACTTATCGCATACTTGGGTGAAAGTGAGAGAAATGTCGCTCTGAAATTAGCGAACGATCTCAGAAGAAAAGGGTACAATGTTGAGATAGATTGTATGGAGAGAAATTTAAAGGGACAGTTTAAACTTGCTGACAGAGTCGGTGCAAAAAAGACAATAGTGATAGGGGAAGACGAGCTTAAAAACGGTGTAGTTTCAATAAAAACCATGGCGACTTCAAGTCAAGATGAGGTGCCGTTTGAACTAGCGCGAATTGAAGAAGCGCTTTTGAAATGATAACCTATTTAATATCTATCATAGTAATAAAAATTTATAACAAATAAAACATATACTGGAGAAAGAGATGTCAAATATTTTTAAAAGAACACATATGTGCGGAGAGTTAAATGCAAAGGATATTGGCAAAACGGTTGTTTTAAACGGCTGGATTGCAAAGAGGCGAAACCTCGGAGCTTTGATTTTCTGCGATTTAAGAGATAAAAGCGGTATAACACAGATAGTTTTTGATGACAAAATCCCAAAGGAGCTTTTTGAAAAGGCGGACACGCTGCGCAGCGAATTTGTCGTAGGTATCAAGGGAGAAGTAAAAGAAAGGGAATCAAAAAATCCGGAGCTTCCTACCGGAGAGATAGAGGTGTTTGCCGACGATTTAATTATTTACAGTAAGGCAGACACACCGCCTATCTATGTAAAAGATGACGATAATGTAGATGATAATCTAAGGCTAAAATACAGATATCTCGATTTAAGAAAACATAAAATGCAACAAAATCTTACATTCAGAAATAAAATCACAAAATGTGCGAGAGACTATTATTATGACAACGGCTTTACAGAAGTCGAAACACCGATGCTTATGAAACCGACTCCGGAGGGAGCAAGGGATTTCCTAGTGCCCTCAAGGATTCAGCACGGTTCGTTTTATGCATTGCCACAGTCACCACAGCTGTTCAAACAGCTTTTGATGGTTGCGGGTACAGACAGATATGTGCAGATTACAAAATGCTTTAGAGACGAAGACTTGAGAGCAGACAGACAGCCGGAATTCACACAGATAGACCTTGAGATGTCATTTGTAGATCAGGATGATGTCATCGAAGTAAACGAAGGCTTTTTAAAAAAGCTTTTTAAAGATGTAAAGGGCATAGATATAAAGCTTCCGCTTACACGCATAACATACGATGAGGCAATGGAAAGATTTGGAAGCGATAAGCCCGATACGAGATTTGGCTTTGAACTAAAAAAGTTAAATGATTTGGTTTCAGGTTGCGAATTTAAAGTATTTACGGACGCACTTCAAAATGGCGGAGATGTCAGAGGTATCTGTATAGACGGCGGAGCAGAAATTTATACGAGGAAAAAAATAGATAAGCTTATAGAAGCATCAAAAAGCTACGGTGCAAAGGGGCTCGTGTGGATAAAATTAGCAGAGGGCGAGATTACATCATCTGTAAATAAATTTTTCTCACAGCAGGAACTTCTTGAAATTGCAAAGGTTTTTGATGCTAAGGACAAGGACCTCATACTCATATGCTCAGACAAACCAAAGGTAGTATTCGATACATTAGGCTTTTTGAGAAGACATATAGCAGGTGAGATGGGACTTTTAGACGATAATATTTATAACCTGCTTTGGGTTGTTGATTTTCCGCTCTTTGAGGAAGATAGCGAAACGGGCGTTCTCAGTGCTATGCACCATCCATTCACATCTCCTAAGAAGGAGGATATAAACCTGCTTGATACGGAGCCGCAAAAGGTAAAAGCGAATGCGTATGATATAGTCCTAAACGGTGTGGAGCTTGGTGGAGGATCTATAAGGATCCACGATAGAGAGCTTCAAACAAAAATGTTTAAAATCTTAGGTATTAGCGACAGCGAAATAGAAGAAAAATTCGGATTTTTAGTTGAGGCATTTAAATATGGCGCACCTCCTCACGGAGGACTTGCATACGGGCTTGATAGAATGGTTATGCTACTTGCAGGAGAAAACAGTATACGAGAAGTTATGGCATTCCCTAAAAATCAGGCGGCACAGTGTATGGTTTCCGAAGCTCCGGGCAAGGTTACAGATGAGCAGCTTGCTGAGCTCGGACTAAGAAGAGGTGACGATAAGTAGCTTATGAAAAAAATCGGAATAATGGGTGGCTCATTTGATCCGATTCATAATGGGCATATAAATTTAGCAATAGATGTCAAAAACAAGCTTTCACTTGATATGATAATATTTATGCCGGCGGGCGTACAGCCATTTAAGATAGGCAAAAAGGTTACGAGTGCAAAGGACAGACTTGCGATGATAAATCTTGCAATCAAAGGGCTTGATGGATTTGATGTTTCAGAGATTGAGATAAAAAGTTCTGAAATTTCCTATACATATCTTTCGCTTAGAGAAATCAGACAAAAAGTTGGTGGTAAAGCAGAAATTTACTTTATAACAGGCACAGATACCTTCTTAGATATACTTACATGGCAGCATGCCGATGAGCTTCTGACAGATAATAAGTTCATAGTAGGTGACGCAAGACCCGGCTGTGAAAATTCTAAGCTTGACAGCGTTATAGCTGAAGCGAAAAGGCTTTACGGTACAGATGTTTATAAGGTAGACAATAGGCAGTTTGATATTTCGTCGAGCCAAATAAGGAAAAAGATTATCAGTGGTGAAGATATATCAAAGCTCGTTCCAAAGGCTGTTAATGATTACATAAAAGCAAAAAAACTTTATCGTGAAAGTGATGAAGAAGAATTCGAGAAGCTGTTTGAAAATTTAAAAAAATATGTCAGCGCAAGAGTTTCCGCAAAAAGATGGGACCATACACAAAAGGTAGCAGAAGAAGCGGTAAAGCTCTGCAAAATTCACAGTGAAGATATAAAAAAAGCAAAAATAGCAGGCATATTTCATGATGCGGCAAAGGAAATTTCGTTAGAAGAGTCAAATGAGCTTGTAAAAAAATACGGCTTAGGCGACAAATATATAGATAACAAGAATTTGGCACATGGCAAGATAGCTTCAAAGCTCATACAAAGTGAGTTTGGGATAAAGGATGAGGATATTATAAATGCCATCTCATATCATACGACAGGCAGAGCGGGTATGAGCAAACTTGAGGAGATAATATTTGTAGCCGATGCAATAGAGCCAAACAGGTGTTATGACGGTGTAGACGAAATAAGAAAAATAACATATAAGGATTTAGACAGAGGCTGTTATGTGACGGTTGTCGGTACGATTGAAAGCCTTTATAAAAGAAATATTTTGCCTATTGATGACGATACGCTTAAGGCAGAAAAATATTTTAAAGAGCTGTTAGATAAAAAGGAGAAAGGAAACTAAGATAATATATGGATATAAAAGAATTTGCACTTATTGCGGCAGATGCGTTAGATAATAAAAAGGCGAGCGATATACTTATACTTGATATTGCTCAAAAATCGCAGATAGCGGACTATATGATATTGGCAACAGGTACAAATGAAAGAGCGATAGGTGCTCAGGCAGATGAAGTTGAAGATATGCTTTATGAGGCAGGTTTAAATGTCAGAAGCATAGAGGGTAAAAAGGAATCCGGCTGGATACTTATGGATTTCGGTGACTTAATAATAAATATTTTGACTAAGGAAAAGAGAGAAAACTACAACATTGAAAGCGTATGGGCAGATTGTGAAACTCTAAATTGGGAGGCGAATTAAATGAAAGAAAAATATAATTATCAAGCGATCGAAAAGAAGTGGCAGGATCAGTGGGCAAAGAGCAATATATATAAGGTTACAGAGGATGATACAAAGGAAAAGTATTATGTACTTGAGATGTTTCCGTATCCGTCAGGAAAGCTACATATGGGCCATGTCAGGAATTATTCTATAGGTGATGTACTTGCTCGTTATAAAACAATGAAGGGCTTTAATGTGCTTCATCCTATGGGATATGACGCATTTGGACTTCCTGCGGAAAACGCTGCTATAAAGCATGGCGTTGAGCCGGCTAAATGGACATACGAAAACATGGCAGAAATGACTGAGCAGTTAAAACAGCTCGGACTTTCGTATGACTGGGACAGAAGCCTTGCAACATGTACTCCTGAGTACTATAAGTGGATGCAGTGGATTTTTATACAATTTTATAAAAAGGGTTTAGCTTACAAAAAGGAAAATCCCGTAAACTGGTGCCCAAGCTGTAAAACAGTTTTAGCAAATGAGCAGGTAGTCGACGGAAAGTGCGAAAGATGCGGAAGCGTAGTAGGTAAAAAAAGTTTATCACAGTGGTATTTTAAGATAACAGACTACGCCGACAGGTTGCTTGAAGGACTTGACAATCTGCCGGGATGGCCAAATAAGGTTAAGATTATGCAAAAAAACTGGATAGGCAAATCTACCGGAGCTGAGGCAAGCTTTAAAATAAAGGATTTTGATAAAGAATTAAAAATATATACAACAAGACCGGATACCATATACGGTGTCACTTTTATGGTACTTGCACCTGAGCATCCTTATGTTAAGGAGCTTGTTTCCGGTAGCGAATATGAAAAAGAGGTTTTTGATTATATCGAAAAAACTCAGCATATGACAGAGATAGAAAGAACAAGCACAACAGCCGAAAAGACAGGAGTTTTTACAGGCAGATATTGTATAAATCCTGTAAACAATAAGAAAGTTCCTCTTTTCATTTCTGACTATGTACTTATGGGATACGGTACAGGAGCTATTATGGCGGTACCTGCTCACGACCAGAGAGACTTTGATTTTGCAAGAAAATTTGATCTTGAGATAATACCTGTAGTAAAGCCTTCAGATTCAAAAATAGATGTAAATAATTTAACCGAAGCTTTTGACGCTGAGGGAGTTATGATAAATTCCGGCGAATTTGACGGCATTGATAATAGTGAAGCAATTTCTAAAATTACATCAAAACTTGAAAAGGACGGTCTCGGCAAAAAAGCTACAAACTACAAATTGCGTGATTGGCTAATCTCGAGGCAGAGATATTGGGGCACACCTATTCCGATGATATACTGTGAGGATTGTGGTTGGGTACCTGAAGCAGAGGAGAACTTACCTGTTATGCTTCCTACAGATGTTGAGTTCACAGGAAAAGGAGAATCTCCTCTTACAACAAGCAAAGTATTTGCAGAGGTAAAATGCCCGAAATGCGGAAAAAAGGCAAAAAGAGAAATGGATACGATGGATACATTCCTCGATTCGTCGTGGTATTTCCTTAGATATTGTGATGCAAAAAATGACAAAAAGGCATTTGATGTAGACAAGGCAAAATATTGGATGAATGTAGATCAGTATATAGGCGGAGTCGAGCATGCAATACTTCACTTGCTCTACGCAAGGTTTTTCCAGATGGCATTTTACGATCTGGGACTTGTCGAGCATACTGAACCATTCCAAAACCTGCTTACACAAGGTATGGTTATAAAAGACGGTAAGAAGATGAGCAAGTCGATAGGGAATGTAGTAACACCGACTGAGATAATCGAAAAGTACGGTGCCGATACCGCACGCTTGTTTATACTATTTGCCGCACCACCGGAAAAAGAACTCGACTGGTCTGATACAGGAGTTGAGGGAGCATTTAGATTTATAAACAGAGTATATAAGCTCGTTTATGAATTTGTAGAAAAATATCCGGAAGTTAAGGCAGGCAAGCCAAATGACTCAAAGGAAGATAAGGAACTTTATCATATGATAAATACAACTATCCAAAAGGTTGGAGTTGATATCGGAGAAAGATTTAACTTTAACACTGCGATAGCATCTGTCATGGAGCTTGTAAACTTGATGTACAAATATAAGGAAATTGAAGGCTTTAATGCGCCATTCTTTAGAGATTGTATAGAAAAACTTGTGGTAATCCTTGCGCCTTTCACACCTCATTTATGTGAAGAAATGTGGGAAGGCATGGGATACAAGGAATCTGTTCACAGCGAAAAATGGCCTGATGTAGATGAGGATGCGCTTGTAAAGGATAGCGTTGAAATTGTCGTGCAGATAAACGGAAAATTAAAACACAAAATGAATGTCAAAACAGGTTTGACAAAGGAAGAGCTTGAGGAAATTTGTTTAAAGGACGATGTGGTAGCATCACTTGTCGATAACAAGGACGTCGTAAAAGTTATCGCAGTACCAAATAAGCTTGTCAATATCGTCATTAAATAACAGTTCTTCCGGGAAAGGAGCGTAATGGAAAACGAAAATAATAAACAAAAAAATAAGCAGCAGGAAAAGAAAACAAATAGCAAAAACAATACGACGAATAGGATGAATAATAAAAATAAAAACGCAAAGAAACTGCGAATAATCCCCCTTGGCGGCTTGAACGAAATAGGTAAGAATATAACAGCATTTGAGTATGGTAACGACATACTTCTTGTCGACTGTGGACTTTCATTCCCGGATGATGATATGTATGGAATAGATGTGGTAATACCGGATTTTACTTATTTAAAGAAAAATGCAAATAAGATAAGAGGGCTTGTAATAACGCATGGACATGAGGACCATATCGGAGCAATCCCATATCTTATAAAGAGCCTCAATGTGCCAATATACGGTACAAAGCTACCTATTGGCCTTATAAAAAACAAGTTTGAGGAACACGGCATAAAAAGTGCAAAATTACATAATATAAATGCAGGAGACAAGATAAATTTAGGCGTATTTAAAGTTGAAACAATAAGAACTACACATTCCATAGCGGACTCAATTTGTCTTGCGATAGATACTCCGGTTGGTAAAATATTCCATACAGGAGATTTTAAGATTGACTATACGCCTGTTGACGGCGAGCCGATCGACCTATCGAAACTTGCAGAACTTGGCTCAAAAGGGGTCCTATTGATGATGTCTGATAGTACAAATGCTACAAGACCCGGATTTACCGAATCAGAGAAAAAAGTAGGAAATACGCTTGAAGGTATATTTAGACATTCCGCAAAGAGAATTATAGTTTCTACATTTTCATCGAATGTTCATAGGATACAAAAGATTGTCGATAATGCCGTTAAATTTAATAGAAAAGTAGCATTTTCCGGTCGAAGCATGGTAAATGTAGTCGGCCTTGCGATTGCACTTGGATATCTCAGGGCGCCGGCCGGTACGATTGTCGATATAAACAAAACAAAAAACATCCCTGATGAAAAGCTTGTGATTATAACTACAGGAAGTCAAGGAGAGCCGATGTCGGCACTTGCAAGAATGGCAAACTCGGAGCACCGAGCTATAGAAATTAAAAGGGATGATGTTATAATTTTGAGCTCTACGCCGGTACCGGGCAATGAAAAGATGGTATCAAATGTAGTGAATAAGCTAATCGAGAAAGGTGCTCAGGTTATATATTCTGATATCGCCGATACACATGTTTCGGGACACGCATGCAGAGAGGAGCTAAAGCTTATACATTCTCTCATAAAGCCAAAATACTTCATGCCGGTTCACGGTGAGTACAGACACCTTGAGGCCGCTTCAGAGCTTGCGATAGACCTTGGTATGGACAAGAAAAATATTTTTATAATGGAAAACGGAGACTGCCTTGAGCTAACAAGAAAAAGCGCGACGCTCAAAAAAGAATTTGCTCCGGCCGGAGCTATAATGGTAGACGGTCTTGGCGTTGGAGATGTAGGAAATATCGTTTTGCGTGATAGGCATCTTCTTTCAGAATCAGGACTTATAATAGTTGCAACGGCTCTAAATAGACAAAGCGGTCAAATCTTATCCGGCCCGGATGTGATATCAAGAGGCTTTGTATATGTAAGGGAAAACGAGGATCTCATGGATGAGGCATGCAAAATAGCAGAAAAAGCTATAAAGAGGTGTCTCAGCAAAAAGACGAATGATTGGAGTACTATGAAATCAGCGGTACGAGATGACCTGCGAAAATTTATAAATATAAAAACAAAGAGGAGCCCGATCATATTACCGATATTCTTAGAGGTTTAGAAATAAAGAAAGGAAATAACAATGAATGTTTATGAAGAAGCTCACAACTTATCCAGAGCTATAAAGGAATCAGAAGAATATAAGCAATATAAGGCTGCTTCAGAAAAAATAAAAGAAAATGAAGAAGTAGACAAAATGTTAAAAGACTTTATGGAAAAACAGTTAAAAATACAGGCTAAACAGGCGCTTGGTGAGGAAGTCCCTGACGATATGATGAAGACAATACAAGAGCTTTCAACTATTGTTATGTCAGATCCTGCAGCAGCAGAATACATGCAGTGTCAAGTTAGATTTATGATAATGTTTCAGGATGTACAAAATATTTTAGCAGAAACCCTTGAGGTATAGACATATTTAAACTTACCTATAACTATTGGCAACTCATATGGATTTTGATATAATAAACAAGTAAATTAAATGGGCAAAAATATTAAATATTATAAAAATTACGAAACGGAGAAAAATATATGATCAGTGCAGGAGATTTCAGAAAAGGTGTAACATTTGAGCTAAATGGAGAACCGCATGTTGTGCTTGACTTTCAGCATGTAAAACCGGGCAAAGGCGCTGCATTTGTAAGAACAAAATATAGAAACATTCTTACAGGAGCAACAAGAGAAGAGGCTTTTAACCCAAATGATAAATTTCCAAAAGCTCACATCGAAACAAAACATATGCAATATTTATATAATGACGGTGAGCTCTATTACTTCATGGACAACGAAACATACGAGCAGATTCCTGTTTCAAAAGACCAATGTGAGGAGGCCATGAAGTTTTTGAGAGAAAATGATGAAGCAACTCTTAAATTTTATCAGGGCGAACCGTTCTTAGTTGAAGCACCAAACTTTGTAGACCTTAAGGTTATCGAAACAGAACCGGGTGTTAAAGGCGATACTGCAACAAATGTTACTAAGGCAGCTACAGTTGAAACCGGTGCAGTTGTGCAAGTTCCTATATTTATAGAAGAGGGAGAATTGATTCAAATAGATACGCGCACGGGCGAGTATCTTGGAAGATCTAAATAGTTTTGATGATAAAGATAGGGACGCATTTATTTGCGTCCCTTTTAGATAAGGAGTTTATATGACTTTGCGGAAAAAGATAATTGTCGTTGTGTCGATTATTATTTTGCTGTTATTAGCCGGAATTGCAACGATGACTTTTCTTGGGAGGCCAATGGATAAAGATGATAGTGAATATCAAGTTATAACAGTAGAGGCAGGTAGTTCAACAGGGCAAATAGCGTCAACTTTAAAGGAAAAAGGCACTATCAGAAATACAACAATTTTTAAAATACAATCAAAGATATTTGGATATGACGGAGATTATAAGGCAGGCCAATATGCGGTCAGCAAATCGATGTCGGCAAAAGAGCAGATGGAGCTTATATGTAGCGGTAAGACAGCAGGCAATATTTTTACCATTCCCGAAGGAAACAACCTCGAAAAAGACGCAAACCTGCTTGTAGAAGCAGGACTTCTTACAAAAGAGGATTTTTATGATGAGGTAAAAAACGGATCATTTGATTACAAATTCCTTGAGAATGCACCAAAGGATATAACAAGACTTGAGGGCTTTTTATATCCGGATACATATCAGGTGGATTTGTCTGCAAGTGCTCACGATATCATAGATATAATGCTAAAGCAATTTGATAAGATTTTTGTCGATAAGTATTACAAAAAGGCAGAAGAAATGGACCTTTCTGTAAATGAAGTTATCACAGTTGCATCCATAGTGGAAAGAGAAGCAAAAACAGAGGAAGATAAAAAGAAAGTTGCAAGTGTCATTTATAACAGACTCGAAAAAGGAATGCCACTGCAAATGGACTCTATTTTAGCTTATATTACAGGTGAAGAAAAAATAAAGGCAAGTCTTGAGGACACTCAGGTTGAGTCAAGCTATAATCCATACACAAACAAGGGACTGCCACCGGGACCTATTTGCTCACCGAGTCTTGAGTCGATAAAGGCGGCACTTTATCCTGCCGATACGGATTATCTATATTTTGTAGCCAGCGAAAAGCTCGATGGTACAAATGTATTTTCGGAGGATTACGAGACATTTTTAAAAGATAAGGCAAAGTTTGATAAGGCATATCAGGAATATATAAAAAAGCATCCTGACAAGGAATAGAGGCGTAAAAAAATGAGCGAAAAAGAAAGTTATAGCAAACGGAATATAATAAGCGACGCGACAACCAATTATTTGGAACGCAAATTTAAGCCTCTAAATCAGGAGCTTTGGCGTATGAGACTTGACTCGGAAAATAAATACGTACCTATAATTCAAAGAGATGTGGAAAGCCTCATGATAGTGCTTTTGGATATATTGCAACCAAATAGAATTCTTGAAATAGGTACTGCAAAGGGATATAGCATGCTTGTGATGGCAAATAAAGCACCGAATGCAAGGATAGTATCTCTTGAAAAAAATATACTGATGGCACAGGAAGCTAACGAAAATATAAAAGCAGCCGATTTAACTAAAAGAGCAGATGTCATAAGAGGCGATGCTAAAAAAACGCTTTTGGAGCTGCAAAAAAAGGTAAAATCCGACGTTGAAAAGCCGTTTGACTTTGTATTTATAGATGCTTCAAAGAGTCATTATAAGGAATTCTGGGATATCATAGTTGAGATGGTATCGGACAAAGCGTTTATAATGTGTGATAATATTTTTATGCGCGGTATGACAATTGATGATGCGTATGATGTGAATGACAAGCACAGGACAAACATAAGGAAAATGCGTGAATTTTTAGATTATATAACTGCAATAGAAGACATAGATACAGCTATATTGCCGGTTGGTGATGGCGTTTCTATCAGCTATATCAGAGGTAAATAATGGAGAAAAATAAATTAGAACTACTTGCTCCGGCAGGTGATCTTGAGAAATTAAAAACGGCAATCGATTATGGTGCTGACGCTGTATATTTTGGCGGCGAAATGTTTAGCCTTAGGGCAAGTGCAAATAATTTTTCGATAGAGGAGATGAAGGAAGGTATTAAATACGCACATGACAGAGATAAGAAATGTCATTTGACTCTAAATATCTTTCCTCACAATTATGACATAGAAAAAATTTATGATTACATAAGCACCGTAAAGGATTTAAGCATAGATGCTTTTATAGTGTCTGATCCTGGAATGATAACGATTTTAAAAGAGGTTATTCCTGATGCCGAGATCCATTTGAGCACACAAGCTAATTTGACAAATTATAAGACAGCGCAGTTTTGGGCAAAGCAAGGTATAAAGAGAGTTGTTATGGCACGTGAGCTTTCGCTTATGGAAATGCAAACAATGAAAGCAAATATTCCTGATACGCTTGAAACAGAAGCCTTTATACATGGTGCGATGTGCATCTCATATTCCGGAAGATGTCTTTTGAGTAACTTTATGATAGGTCGCGATGCAAACCGTGGTGAATGCGCTCATCCGTGCAGATGGAAATATGCACTTGTTGAGGAACAGAGGCAAGATGAACAATTTCCGATAGAAGAAGACGAATACGGTACATACATCATGAATTCAAAGGATTTGTGCATGATTGAACACATTCCCGACTTGATAGCGTCCGGTATATCGTCTGCAAAGATAGAAGGGCGTATGAAAAGCGTATTTTATGTAGCTACAGTTGTAGGAGCATACAGAAGGGCTATAGATGAGTATTATGCCGATCCGAAAAATTACGAGTTTAATCCTGATTGGCTCACAGAACTGAGAAAGGTCAGTCATAGAGATTTTACAACAGGCTTTTATTATAATAAGGCAGGAGCTGAAGCTCAAAATTATGCAACAAATGCGTATACAAGAGAATACGATTTTGTTGGTAAGGTACTTGACTTTGATAATGAGAGCATGATTGCCACAGTTGAACAAAGAAATAAAATTGTTCTTGGTGATGAAATAGAAATATTTGGACCGGGCGTAGAATTTTGGACGCAGACATTAGATTATTTAACTGATGAGGACGGAAACGATCTTGAAAGTGCACCTCATCCACAACAAATACTTAAGATAAAAATGAAGCATCCTGTGGAGCATAACTATTTGCTCCGAAAACGAAAGGAGAATTAAAATGAATGCGGACCCCGCAATACCGGCAAGTGTCGAAATTTGTGCGGTTATAGTAATCTTGCTTATTTGCGGACTTTTTACAGCCGCGCAAAAGGCGATAGCTGATGCAAACAGAAATGCAATAAAATCAATGGCAGACGACGGTGACAAAAGAGCCAAAAAGCTTTTGAAGCTATTAGAAAAATCATCAAAGCTTTTAGTTACTAATTTTGTTGTCATAACATTCTTAGGACTTTTTGCGTGTCAATTTGCAGCAGTAAACCATGCAGGACAAATATATAATCTTTTAAAAAGCTACAATATTCCATTCCTCGAAATTTTATCGGTTTTGGTTTTAGCATTTTTAAGCTCGATAATATTTCTTGTATTTGCGCTGTTCATTCCAAGACAAATAGCAAGGCAACATTCACAAGGCGTTGCACTCAAGCTTTGTGGATATGCTTCGGTAATAGAAGTTATATTCAAACCACTTTCAAGAATAGTTAATGTTTTAACAAATATATTCCTAAAATTAGCAAAGCAAAAAACAGGCATATATGAGGATGTGTTTTCTGAAGAGGATGTAAAAACCATGCTCGAAAAAGGTCAAGAAACAGGTGCCATAAAAGAAGAGGGCAAAAAGATGATTGACTCTGTTTTTGCATTTGACGACAAGCTCGCATATGAGATCATGACGCCGAGAACTGATGTATTTGCAATAGATATTCAGGATGAGACAGACAAGTATTTAGACGAGTTGATGGAAATGCGATACTCAAGGATACCCATTTATGACGGAGAAAGCGATAATATAATCGGAATTTTAAATATCAAAGACTTTATGATACAGGCACGAGAAAAAGGCTTTAAGGATGTAGACATCAGGAGTATTTTGAGAGAAGCATTCTTTGTACCTGAAACTAAAAATATCGACGCTCTTTTCTTTGAATTACAAAGGACAAAGCAGCATATAGCAATCCTAATAGATGAATACGGTGGCTTTAGCGGTATAGTAACTATGGAAGATATTATTGAAGAGGTAATGGGAGAAATAGACGACGAATATGATGAAGAAGAGGAAGAGATAAAAACGCTTGGAGAAAACAAGTATTTGCTTGACGGTTATATGAATATAGACGATATAAACGAGGAGCTTGGTACCGATCTACAGTCAGAAACGAGTGAAACATTGGGGGGCCTTATCATAGATACTCTTGGCGAGATACCGGAAGAAGATACACTTGAAAGAGTATGCGTAAATTATGAAAACTATGAGTTTGAAGTTATCAATGTAAAAGACAGGCGTATCGAAAGAGTAGTTATGACTATAAAGCCTAAGGAAGAGATCGAAAACGACAAAAATAAAGACAAAGAGAAGGACAAAGAGGTAGAATAGATGAAAGCGGCATTTCATACACTTGGTTGCAAGGTTAACCAGTACGAAACAGAAGCGATGAAAAAGCAGTTTAAAAGAGCAGGCTTTGAAATCGCAGATGAATATGAATATGCGGATGTCTATGTGATAAATACCTGCAGTGTGACGGCTTTGGCAGACAGAAAATCAAGACAATATATACGCCGTATGAAAAAGACCAATCCTCTCGCAACAATTGCCGTTACAGGTTGTTATGCTCAAGGCAACAAGGATGAGGTTGCTGCGATCGATGGTGTGGATATCGTAGCAGGCACAAATGAAAAAGACAATATTATAGATTATGTAAATCAGCATATTAAACACAGGTCGGAAAGTGATTTTAATTTTTCTTCTACAGAAATCCACGTGCTTGATTATGAAAATCTCGCAACCTTTAAGGAAACCGGTGATGTGACTTTGCCGGAGTCAAGAACGCGTGCGTATGTCAAGATACAGGAAGGATGCAACAGATTTTGCACATATTGCATAATACCATATGTCAGAGGACCTATTCGCTCAAGAGCCACAAATGCTGTGATTTCCGAATGCAAAGCTCTTATAGAAAACGGATATAAAGAGCTGATTTTGACCGGCATAAATACTGCGCTTTGCGAAAATCTCGAAGAAATACTTGATGAACTCGAAAAAATCCAAAAAGATTTCCGCATAAGGCTTAGTTCTCTTGAGCCAACTGTTATAAATGCAGAATATGTAAAAAGATTATTTAAGTATAAAAAGCTCTGTCATTTTTTGCATCTTTCGTTACAGTCAGGCTCTGATAAAATTTTAGAGATGATGAATAGGCGATATGATAGCAAGCAGTATTTAGATATTATCGATACTCTTAGAGAGTTTGATCCGCTTTATGGCATAAGCACAGATATTATAGTTGGGTTTCCGGGAGAAACGAACGAAGATTTTGCCGATAGCATAAATATTGCGAAAAGAGCACAATTTTGTAAGGTGCATGTGTTTAAATATTCCAAAAGAAAAGGTACTAAGGCGGCCGAGTTTAATAATCAGATAAGTCCGCAACTAAAAAAAGAAAGAAGCAAGAAGCTTATAGAGGCAAGCGAAGAAGTAGCAAATAAATTTATTCAAAAAAATTTAGGAACAAAAAACAAAGTTTTATTCGAGGAATATGACGAAAATGCTATGGCTGTCACAGGTTATACAGATAACTATATAAAAGCATATATGCCTGTAGATAAAAACGAAGTTGGGCGATATAAAAATAGATTCTTTGATGCGACCTTAGAAAAACCGCTAAATGATGGAGTTTTAGTATCGCTTGATTATAAAAACAGGAAAGGAGATGAAAAACATGAGTGATTGTATTTTTTGTAAAATAGTTTCGGGTGAGATACCATCAAATAAGGTATATGAAGACGACAAGATTTTGGTATTCCATGACCTTGAACCTCAGGCACCTGTGCACATCTTGATGATTCCTAAAAAGCATATAACATCGACTGACGATGTAACAGAAGCAGATCAGGAGCTTCTTGGATATATGCTAACAAAGGTAAAGGATGTTGCAAAAGAGGCCGGTATAACAAATGGCTATAGAGTTGTAATCAATTGCGGTGAAGACGGCTTCCAGACGGTAAAGCACCTTCACATGCATATACTCGGAAAAAGACCGATGAAATGGCCACCGGGCTGATTTAAAACTTGCAAACATCAGCTCCCTTTAGTATAATAACAATGTTATGAGCGAAACCTGTTTTTAACAGGTAAGTCAGGAGGTGAAATAAGAAATGGCACAAGTAATAGTAAAAGAAAACGAAAGCTTGGAAAGTGCACTAAAAAGATTTAAGAGATCATGCGCAAGAGATGGCGTCATGAGCGAGCTAAGAAAAAGAGAGCACTATGAAAAGCCAAGCGTAAAAAGAAAGAAGAAGTCTGAGGCTGCAAGAAAAAAAGCTAAAAAATATTAGTATGCAGTAAAGGAGTGTGCAGATATGACACTAAAAGAAAGACTTATGCAGGACTTTAAAACCGCTATGAAGCAAAAGGATGAGGTTGCAAAAAACACAATAAACCTTGCAAGAGCGGCGATAAAGCAAATTGAAGTTGACACTCGTAAAGAGCTCAGCGACGAAGAGATAATTCCTATCATTTCTAAGCAAGTCAAAATGAGAAAAGATGCTTTATCTGATTTTGAAAAAGGCGGTAGAACTGACTTAATAGATGCTTATAACAAAGAAATTAAAATACTTGAGACCTATCTTCCGGAGCAGCTTTCTGAAGCTGATATTAAAAAAACTGTGGAGAGCGTGGCAACGGAGCTTGATATAACCGGTGGCAAAGAAAACATGGGTAAGCTTATGGGTTCGGTTATGAACAAACTAAAGGGACAAGCAGACGGTAATACCGTAAAAAAGATTGTAATGGAATTTCTTGGATAATATATAGGACAGGCAAAAGCTTGTCCTATTTTATTTTATAACACGAATAATTGTTGCATGGCAAAGCAGAATTCTTGCGGATTTTGTGCGAATACTGTATTATATAGTTAAATAAAAAAATAGGAGAATACATTTGGAAAATTTTATTAAAATTTTTATAGACGAAGATATAGACAGGCGTGAGTTATTTGGCAATCTTGATAAAAATTTAAAAATTATTAAAGAATATTTTGAGGTAGATATTATACAAAGAGACAATGAGCTTATTCTAAAAGGTGATGATAAAGAAAAAGCGCAAAAAGTAGTCTGCGAGCTTATAGAAATCATTAAATCAGGAGAAAAATTAGATTCACAAAAGGTGCACTATGTTATAGATTTGGCAGGTAAAGGCATTTCATACAGGGAAGGCAATATTTCAAAGGAAATTATTTGCTATACAAACCTTGGCAAACCGATCAAACCAAAGACGATAGGTCAAAAAAAATATGTCGAATCGATGCGAAAAAAAGATATCGTATTCGGCATTGGGCCGGCAGGTACAGGAAAAACTTATATAGCCGTTGCGATGGCAGTTGCAGCATATAAAAATAAAGAGGTACAAAAAATAATACTCGCAAGACCTGCGGTAGAGGCAGGAGAAAGTCTTGGATTTTTACCGGGAGATTTACAGGATAAGGTTGATCCATATCTTAGACCTCTTTATGATGCTTTATATGACATGCTTGGAAGAGATAATGCGCTTAGATTAAAGGAAAAGGAAGTAGTTGAAATCGTGCCGCTTGCATATATGCGCGGTCGTACGCTTGATAATTCCTTTATCATTCTTGATGAGGCACAAAATACTACAAGGGAGCAGATGAAGATGTTTTTGACCCGTATGGGATTTGGCTCGAGGATGGTTATAACAGGCGACATAACGCAAATAGACTTGCCACGAGGTAAAAAATCAGGCCTCATAGAAGCAAGTAATGTATTAAAGAACGTAAAGGATATAGATTTTTGTTACTTAAAGGATGCGGATGTAGTTCGCCACGAGCTCGTCAAAAAAATAGTAAAGGCTTATGATGCATACTATAAGAGAGGTGAATGATGGCGATAAAACTAAACTTTAATACTGAAGATAAGATAACTGATGATATATGTATGATAATGCAAAATGCTATAGAGTTTGCATTACAAAATGAAGAAATAAAAACGGAAAATTTCAATGGAGATATGATATTAGATATATCATTTGTGGACGCGGAGGCTATAAAAAAAATAAACAATGAACATCGAAGTATAGATAGCGTAACGGATGTGCTTTCCTTTCCGCAATACGAAAATTCTGCACAGCTGATGCAAGATGTCGATTTAGGAGATATCCTGCTTGGCGATGTAGTCATTTGTAATGAAGTTGCTAAAAAACAGGCGGAGCAATATAATCACAGCTACGAGAGGGAGATAGTATATTTATTTGTACATAGCATATTCCATTTGCTTGGATATGATCATATAGATGAGGCGCAAAGAAAAGAGATGAGAATTGCCGAAGAAAATGTATTAAAAAAACTCGATGTTTCACGAGACTTTAAAATAGAAGGAGACGCGTAATGAAAAGCGGATTTATCAGTATTATCGGCAGGCCCAATGTCGGAAAATCAACACTTCTGAATGCTATCTTAGGAGAGAAGATAGCCATTACAACACAAAAGCCACAAACGACACGAAATACGATAAGAGGCATATATACAGATGATGACGCACAGCTTGTATTTTTAGACACACCGGGTATTCACAAGGCAAAAAATAAGCTCGGAGAATACATGACAGGAAGTGCTATAAATACTTTTAAAGAAGTAGATGCAATTCTCTTTTTAGTTGACGACAGCATCAAAAAAGGACCGGGAGATAAGTATATAACAGAGCTTTTAAAGACAATCAAGGTTCCAAAATTTCTTCTGATAAATAAAATAGACAAGATAGAAGCAGATGAATATAAGAAGATCTATGATGAGTATGAAGAACTAAATCTGTTTGATAAGATCATAGGGGTAAGCGCGATTGAAAATAAAAATGTGGATATTGTTGTACAGAACCTAAAAAATATCGTGCCGGATGGGCCGATATATTTCCCAAAAGAAATGTCTACAGATCAGCCGGAGAGATTTTTAGTTAGCGAAATTCTGAGGGAAAAGGTCTTGCTATATCTTGAGGATGAGGTTCCGCATGGGGTTGCAGTTGAAATAGAAAGCTTCAAGGATGAAAAAGATATAACGAGAATAAGTGCAGTTATTTATTGCGAAAAAAAATCTCACAAGGGTATCATCATTGGCAAAGGCGGCAGAAAGCTAAAAGGCATAGGTAGTAGTGCACGAAAGGAAATAGAAGCGATACTCGGCAATAAAGTTTTTTTACAAATATGGGTAAAGATAAAAGAAAACTGGCGCGACAGCGACTTTGCATTATCTAATTTCGGATATACCCAAAAGTAGGGATCCGCATTATGCAAGTTATTGGAAGTTAAAATGTATATTGACACAAAAGGAATAATATTAAGAAAAACAAACACAGTAAATAACAGGCGCATGATCGTGCTTTTTTCAAAAAGATACGGTAAAATTTCGGCAGGCACAAGTATTTCGGAAAAGGGGCGAAATAAGGCAAGTCTTGCAATTAAGCCTTTTACTTATGGGAGATATGATTTATATAAAAATCGTGACAATTACAATATAAACGGAGCTGAAACAATTAGAAGTTATTATCAGCTTGGCGAAGATGTAGATAAGTATGCGAATGCTTCTTATGCTTTAGAATTTATATCAAAAGTATTGCCGGAGGAATTACCACAGCCAAAAATATTTAATATGACAGTAGATTTTCTTGAGGCGCTGAGCAAAAGAAAAAAAGAATACACTACGATTTTGATGGCATATTTATTAAAAGCTATAAAGGAGCTTGGATATATGCCACAGCTTTCAAAATGTGGCGCATGTAGTGCAACCGAAAAGCTTAATTTTATCGACATAAAGGAGGGCACATGCCTATGCGAAAATTGTGCTAAAAAAAAGCTAAATCGAGACAATGATTCATTGATTTGTGAAATAGATTTAAGTATAATAAAAGTTATGAAATATCTTTTGAATAATCCGTTTCAAAGCCTTCAAAATATTGCACTCGAAAAGGAGGCGGCGAAAAAATTAAAAAGCTTTGTTTGGGATTATTCTAAATATCATTTAGAAATTGAAAAATTAAATAGTGAAATATTTTTATTAAATGATTAGGAGGTTTGATATGGAAATTACATTGGAAAAAATCGAACTTGTTAAAGACAGAACAGGTGTGAGTTACAAGGAAGCAAAGGAAGCGTTAGAGGCTGTAGACGGTAGTGTGGTTGATGCAATCATCAATATCGAAGATAATATTGATAAAAAAGGTGCAACTAAAAACAAAGATGCAAACACCGTTGTAGAGGCTCTAAAGGATCTAGTAAAAAAAGGAAATGTTTCTAAGATAACCATCAAAAATACCGACGGAGAGATTCTTTTAAATGTACCTGTAACAGTTGGCATACTTGGAGTAGTTATAGCGCCTTGGGCTGCAATCGCAGGAGTTATCGCTTCATTTGGTTTTAAATGCATTATTGAAGTCGTAAAGGATGACGGTACAATCATAGATGTAAGCGATAAAACAACAGAAGCTGTCGGCAAGGCGGCAGAAAAAGGCTCAGATGTTTATAATAAGGTTAAAAACAGCGAAACATATGGCAAAGTAAAGGAAAAGACAGGTGAGGCTTTTACAAAGGCATCAGAAACAATCAAAGAGAAACTAAACAGAGATAATTTCACAGTTTGCGAAGATGAAGATTGCGATGATTGTGATGTAGAGGATTGTGAAAAAAGATACGAAAATAAAGAAAGTGAAGGCGAAGAGATATAATGACAGAATTAACAATGGAAAAGCTGGTCGCCTTAGCAAAAAACAGAGGCTTTGTATATCCGGGCTCTGATATTTACGGCGGGCTTGCAAACACATGGGATTATGGCCCGGTGGGCGTTGCACTACTAAATAATGTAAAGCAGGCTTGGTGGAAAAAGTTTGTTCAAGAGTCAAAATACAACGTCGGACTTGATGCGGCAATATTGATGAATCCACAGACTTGGGTGGCCTCAGGTCACGTTGGAGGATTTTCTGATCCGCTTATCGATTGCAAAAATTGCAAATCAAGATTTAGAGCAGATAAGCTGATAGAGGATTATATAAATGATAGCGGGCAGCCGGAGATGATAGTTGACGGTTGGTCAAACGAAAAGCTAAAGGCATACATAGTTGACAATCATATTAAGTGTCCACAATGTGGCAAAGAGGACTTTACGGATATCAGACAGTTCAACCTGATGTTTCAGACATATCAAGGAGTCACAGAGGATTCAAAGGCTGCGATATATTTAAGACCGGAAACAGCGCAAGGCATATTTGTAAATTTCAAAAACGTGCAGCGTACGTCGAGAAAGAAATTGCCTTTTGGAATTGCGCAGATAGGTAAGGCTTTTAGAAACGAAATCACACCGGGAAATTTCATATTTAGAACAAGAGAATTTGAGCAGATGGAAGTTGAGTTCTTCTGTAAGCCCGGCGAAGATTTGAAGTGGCACAAGTATTGGAAGGATTTTTGCGGAGATTTTCTAAAGAGTCTTGGTATGTGCGAAGAAAATATGCGATTCAGAGATCATGAAAAGGAAGAGCTTTCGCATTATTCTAATGCAACTACAGATATAGAGTATAAATTCCCGTTTGGCTGGGGTGAACTTTGGGGTATTGCTGACAGGACTGATTTTGACTTAAAACAGCACCAGCAATTTTCAAATCAGGATATGAGCTATGTCGACAGTGAAACGGGCGAGAAATTTATTCCGTATTGTATAGAACCTTCTTTGGGAGTGGGCAGAGTAACACTTGCATTTTTGTGCGATGCTTATACAGAAGAAGAGCTTACAAAGGATGACGGCTCGAAGGATAGCAGGGTAGTTATGAAATTCCATCCTGCGCTTGCACCTTTTAAGGCTGCGGTATTGCCTCTTGCAAAAAAACTTGCCGATGTGGCAGAGCCAATCTATGAGGAGCTATCAAAAGCCTTTATGGTTGATTACGATGTCACAGGTTCTATAGGCAAGAGATATAGAAGAGAAGACGAAATAGGAACGCCGTTTTGTATTTGTGTCGACTTCGAAACAAAGGAAGACGGTTGCGTAACTATCAGAGACAGAGATACTATGCAGCAAATAAGACTTCCTATTGAAGACGTAAAAGGTTATATAGAAGAGAGAATTAAATTTTAAAAATGAGTAAATATCTTTATTCTTTCAACGAGGGTTCAAGGGAATTAAAAGAACTTTTGGGAGACAAAGGTGCAAGTCTGGCGGAGATGACACGTATAGGCTTGCCGGTGCCATTTGGATTTACCATTACAACAGATGCACATGATATGTGGCAAAAAAATGGCGAAAAAATTCCACAAGAGATAATCGAAGAAATTTTTGAAAAACTCAAAGAGCTTGAAGATGTAGTGAACAAAAAAATTGAAGGCAAGGACAATCCGCTTCTCGTATCTGTGAGAGGTGGATCTGTTTTTTCTGTATCAAAAAATGCGGATACTATTTTAAATCTGGGCTTAAATGACACGGTCGTAAAAGCTTTAGCAAAAAAAATGGATAATAAAGCATTTGCTTATATTACATATATGCGCTTTATACAGATGTTTGCAGAAACGACACAAGGGATAAATAAGCAAAAGTTTTATGCCATTATCAAAGAAAAAATAAAAGAAAGAAATGTAACAACAATTAACGAGCTTGATATTGATGACATAAAACACATTATCGACAACTTTAAAATTTTATACAAAAGCGAAGCAAAAAAGGCATTTCCGCAACATTTTGAAGATCAGCTATTTGAAGCTATTGATGCCATATTTAAAATGACACAAAATGCAAGAGGAAAGACACATACAGCTGTCAGCATACAAGAAATGGTATTTGGAAATTTAAATGATAATTCGGCTACAGGTGTTGCGTTTACAAGAAATCCGAAAACAGGCAAAAAAGAGCTGTTTGGTGAATTTTTGATAAATGCTCAGGGCGAGGATGTCATAGATAAAGTGCGACAGACGACTAATATATGTGAGCTTGCAAATACACATAAAGACACATATTTTGAGCTTCTTAGAATTGCAGAGCTTTTAGAAAAGCACTTTCGTGAAATGCAGGATATCGAATTTACAATTGAAAATGAAAAATTATATATATTGCAGACGCGTGATGGCTCGAGAACTAAAAAAGCAAATTTAAAAATTGCTGTAGATATGCATAACGAGGACATAATTGATAAGAAAACAGCTATTATGCGAGTCTCTGCAAATGACATAGAAGAACTTTTCGAGCAAAAAAAAGAGCTTACAAGCCTTCTTTCCTGGGCGGATGAAATTCGCGACATGAAGATAAGGATAAATGCGGACAATGTGGAGGATGCGAAAACAGGCTTAACCTTTGGAGCAGAGGGCATCGGGCTTTGTAGAACTGAGCATATGTTTTTCCAAAAAGATAGGATAAAGCATATGCAAGAAATGCTTTTTGCGACGGATGATAAAGCTCGAAATGAGGCACTTGAAGCGCTTTTGCCATATCAAAAAGAGGATTTTAAGGAAATTTTTAGGGTTATGGGCGAAAAACCTGTTACGATTCGTTTACTCGATCCGATGCTTGAGGATTTTTTGCCGAATATAAAAGCCTTTGAAAAAGAGGATAGATTTTGTCGTTTATCCATAACTTATCCGCAAGTTGCAAATATGCAGGCGAAGGCGATAATACTGGCTGCTTTGGAGGTTAAAAAAGAAAATGATATAGATGTGGTGGCGGAGATTATGCTACCTATGGTTAGTACGCTAAAGGAGTTTTCGTATGTAAAAAGAGTAATCGAAAAAACAATTGCCACTATATGCAAGAAAACAGGAGAGGAAGTTCAGTATCAAGTAGGTAGCATGATAGAGACGCCACGTTCGGCGCTCATAGCAGACGAGATAGTTCGTGAGGCTGACTTTGTATCCTTTGGTACAAATGATTTAACACAGATGGTTTTTGGCTTTACACGAAAAGATATGCATGAAATTCTACCTAAGTATTTAAAAAACGGCATTTTAAAAGATGACCCTTTTAAGATACTTGATCAGGAAGGCGTTGGTAAGCTAATGCAAAGAGCTATAAAGCTTTTAAAAAAGGAAAAATCAAATATAAAGATCGGTATTTCCGGCGAACAGGGTGGAGAGGCAAGTTCGATTATATATTGCCACAACATTGGAATAAATTATATTTCATGTGCACCGCAAAAAGTGCCGACAGCAAGGCTTGCAAGCGCACAGGCTATAATTATCGAAAATAATGACTTATAGGAAGCTTATAGGAAAAAATAATATTTGATACAATGGAAATAAAAAACAGTGCCAAAAAGCACTGTTTTTTTATAATATTAACCTGAAACAATCTCGCCATTGTCGGCTTTCTTTTGTTCCTCCGGTGTCATCTTAGTACATGTGACACCGACAAAGGCAAGTCCAAAGGATACAATCGGCATCAACCAGTTAAACACAGCCCATGGCGCATAAACGCTTGCGGAGATACCAAGTGTTGCCATAATGTACATTCCGCATGTATTCCAAGGGATTAGAGGGGAAGTTACTGTGCCTGCAGCCTCAAGTGCGTTCGAAAGAGATTTTGGGTGGATTCCCATTTCTCTATAAGACTTCGCATACATTCTGCCTGGAACAAGTATTGATATATACTGCTCAGGCATAGTAGCATTTGAAGCCACGCAAGTAAGCTCTGTCACACCTATGAGTGCAGGACCGGTCTTTACAAACTTCATAATTTTATCAACGATAACCTCAAGCTGGTGAGTAAATTCCATAATGCCGCCAAACATCATAGCGATAACCGTCATCAATATGGAGGATGACATATTCATAAGACCTCCGGCTGTAAGCAGACTATCAAGGGCCTCTATTTTAGTATTTGCAAGATAACCATTTCTTGCAACATCTAATATGTCGCCGAGATTTGCCCCTACATGGCTTACTACAAGTTCGCCTGCGCCGTTTTCTGCAAATATCGCAAGCTCGTTTTGGAAAATAGGAGCGAGGATGGCACCGGCAATCGCACCAAGCGTGATGCCGGGTATAGCCGGTATTTTAAATGCTATAGCAAGTATTACAATCAAAGGCGGTAAAAGCAAAATCGGATTTACATTAAACGAAGAATATATTCCATCCATAAGTGAAGTAACCTGTGAGTTATCAACTGTATTTGATGAAGAATGTTTAAAACCGTAAATTGTGAAGAAAGCCAAAGCAATTATATATGTAATCATCGTAGACTTAAGCATGTATTTTACATGAGTAAATACATCTGTTCCGGCCATAGCCGGAGCGAGATTTGTGGTGTCCGAAAGAGGCGAAAGCTTGTCGCCAAAGTATGAGCCGGCAAGTATCGCACCGCCCGTAGGACCAAGCGGCATATCAAGACCGCTTGCAATACCCATAAGAGCAAGTCCCATAGTTCCCATGGTACCCCATGAAGTACCTGTTGCAAGCGATGTAACAGAACAGATAAGCATAGTAGCAGGCAAAAATACGGATGGCGATAAAAGCTTTAGCCCGTAATATATCATAGTAGGGATTGTTCCCGACAAAAGCCAGATACCTATCATCATACCAACTATAGAAAGTATCAATATAGCCTGCATAGCACGCGAAATACCTGTAATCATCATATCTTCAATCTGCGACCATTTATAGCCCAGCCTTAAAGAAATAATAGCAGCAACTATAACGCCTATAAACATAGGAATGTGCGGATCGACCTCAAATACTATGATTCCTATCGACATAATTATTATCAGCGATGCAAAAGATACAAGAGCTTCCCAAAATAGTGGTTTTCGAGGCTCTTTTTCTTCGGTAGCTACCGGAGGACTATCATTTGCTTCGTTATATGTCGGAGTCATATTATCTGTTTTTTTTATATTATGTTTAATTTTCTTTAAAAAATTCATAACACTCTCCTAACCATATGTGTCTTAAAATACAATTACTCATAATTTACCATAAAAAACCACAAATTACAATTGAAAATGGTATAGTTTTTGTGTTAAAATATATAAGTCATATGTAATTTTTTATATTTGTATAACAAATTTATACAATATTTTTTTCTGCTTAAACACAAAAAGCGTTTAAAAACATAATAACATAATAATATAGGAGGATTTAATTTATGGAGAATAAAAGAGGACTTTACGCAGTTGTCGGCACGATAGTGTTGCTTCTTGCAGGACTTATCTATGCGTGGAGTGTATTTTCATCACCGATAAGTGCATACTTCCCGGAATGGACAAAGGCGCAACTTTCATTGACATTTACAATTTGCATGTCTGCATTTTGTCTTGGTGGTCTTGTGACAGGCTTATTATCAAAGAAAATGAATATAAAGGTTTCATTGATTATAAGTGCGGTTATGTTTTTCGTCGGATTTTTTATTGCATCAAGAGCAAACAGCATAGCCATGCTTTATATAGGATATGGCGTACTTGCAGGCTTTGCGTCAGGTATCGTTTATAATTCTGTAATGAGCGCACTTACAAAATGGTACGCTGACAAACCGGGATTCATCTCAGGTATACTTCTAATGGGTTTTGGATTTGGAAGCTTTTTTATAGGCAAGATATTTCAGGCTCTTACACCGTCAGGAGCAGGCGTAGATGATTGGAGAAACTCATTCTTTATATTTGGTATTATCTTGCTTGTGCTTGTAATAGCAGCGGCTCTTATACTAAAAGCTCCGGGTGAGGATTATAAAGCACCGGAGGCGGTAAAAAAAGAGGGCAATTCTAAAGTAAAAAAAGAAGAGGGCATAGATGTAGGCCCAAGTGTAATGCTAAAAAGACCGTCATTTTGGCTATTTATCGTATGGGCAACAACACTTTCTGCCGCAGGTTTAATACTTATTTCGCAGGCAAGCGGAGTTGTATCAGAAATCAATCCTTTAGCTACAGCAGGAACAATCGCAACTGTTGTAGGTCTTATATCAATACTAAACGGTATAGGACGTGTGATTTGCGGAGCTCTTTATGATAAGCTAGGCAGAAAAGTAACAATGTGGATATTTAACATTATATTCCTTGTTGCGGTAGCTCTTTTGATTCTTGCTTTGTCGTCTCACAGCTTTATCCTACTGATTGTAGCATTTTGTGTTACAGGATTTGCATATGGCGGAGTTACACCAATGAACTCAGCATTTGTAAATGGATTTTATGGCACAACGCATTATTCTGTAAATTACCCAATCGTAGTACTAAACTTACTGGTTGCTTCGTTTGGAAGCACAATAGCAGGTGCGCTATATGATGCAAGCGGCTCTTATATGAGTACTCTTATACTTATGCTTGCGATGGTAGTGCTTGCGACTGTAAGTTCAATATTTATCAGAAGACCATAGCAAAAAAGTTGACAAACGAACAATAAAGGTATAATATAAATAATAATTATTATAAGTTGATTTCAGAGAGGGGCTTGGTATATATGTTTAAAAAACGGAAAGTCTTTAGCAAACGGCTAAGCAGGCAAGTAAACACTCAGCTCTCAGAAGTCAATACAGAAATAAAACTAAACCGTTCGAGTATAAATAAAAAACTATATGACAGGCAATTTAGTTACTAACTAAGGCCTGTCTTTTTGTTGTCATAAAAGCGTAAAGATATACCTTAAGAAAGGAAGGGAAAGGGAGTTGCAACTTATGGAGATAAAATCAAAAAGAAGAGCTAACAGGACAAAAAGGCAATTGATAGGATTAAGTGTGCTGATTGTTATAATGCTTATGTCTATTGGTTTTATAGAGGCTAAATATGTAGCTGATATAAGCGTGACAAACGCAGTAGAGTTAGACGTAGCGACAGAATATACAATAGACAAGACTAAATTTCAAAAAGCCTTAAGAGACCTTACTGCTAAGCCAACAGCACTTAAGTTTGTAAAAGGAAGCGATGAGGAAATAGCAAATCTTACAAGTTTATCTTCTGATGGTATACAAAATGATACTTTGCATTCAAGTAGGATAGGAGTGTTTCAGTCTGCAGATGGAAATACTGTATATATTGCGCCAATGACAGCGACAGGTAAAGCTGCAACTGATACTGACAAGGTGATATATGCTCCGGAAAACAGCGCTTTCTTGTTTGACGGTAATAGTTCATATACAAATCTCGGAAGCAATTTAACAAGCATTGATTGTGCCAACCTTGACACTTCCAGAACGACAAGTATGCAGGGGCTATTTTATGATTCGACGGCGCTGACGAGTCTTGATATCAGCAATTTTAATACAAGTAAAGTTACGGACATGAGCCAGATGTTTATGGGTTGCAGTGCTTTGCAATCTCTTAACTTAGCAAGCTTTGATACAAGCAAAGTTACGGACATGCTCGGAATGTTTAGAAACTGTTATGCGTTAAGTGATTTAGACCTATCAAAATTTGATACAAGTGAAGTTACCACCATGAAACTTATGTTTGCAGGTGCCCAAGCTACTATTGATGGGACACTTACACATTATTCGAACCAGTTAACTACACTTGATATATCAAATTTTGATACAAGTAAAGTGACAGATCTCTCATATATGTTTTATGAATGCGAAAATTTGAAAAGCATTGTTTTGCCGACAGATTTCAACTGTGAGAAAGTAAAAACTACATACGCGATGTTTTTTAGCTGTAAAAACCTGACAAACCTTGATATGTCTAATTTTAAAACATCTTCTGCGCTTACTAATGCAGGAGTCATGTTTGGTTCATGTGAGAGCTTAACTACATTACCGCTTTCCAGTGGGTTTAATACGAACGGGATTACAAATATGGAGCGTATGTTTGAATACAATTATAAGCTTAAGTCTCTTGATTTAAGTAGCTTCAATACAGGTGCAGTAACAAGTGCAAAAGATATGTTTAACGGTTGCAGAAGTCTTCAGAGGATCAAACTCGGCGTCAACTTTAAATTTGTCGGCTCAAACTCTTATTTACCAACACCATCAAGCAGCTATATAACAGGAGCGGTCGGCAACTGGAAAGATATTTCGACCGAAAAAACATATACACCGACAACCCTCGCGACTTTCCATAACAGCTCTACTGTTGCACGCACATATCAGGTGAGTAAAAATTTAACGTATACGATAGATGCTGCAAAGTCCAGGGAGGTATTTAGAACTAACAGCGCTACTTATTTAAAGTTTGTTAAAGGATCGGAAGTGCCATCTGGTGTATCTTCTAGCGCCGATATCCAAACTTCAAGCTCGACAGGCGCGATTGGAGTGTTTAAAAGCGGAGATACTATTTACGTAGCACCAAAGGATGAATTTGACTATTCTAGTGTGATATATGCACCATCGAGTTGCGAAAATATGCTTCGTCAATCTCGACAAACCCACATCATTTGTACTAATTTGAATACTTCTAATGTAACAAATATGTTGTGGATGTTTATGCAAACCAGTGCAGTAACTATCGATATCTCAAGCTTTGATACTTCTAATGTAACAAGTATGCAGTGGATGTTTTGGCAAGCTTCCAACCTGAAAACGATATATGTCAATAATTTTAACATAACAAAAGCTAATACTGCTAACATGTTTCAAGAGTGCACAAATCTTGTAGGTGGATCAGGGACAACATTTAATAGTAGTTATATTGATGGAACACGTGCGCATATAGATGGTGGCACAAGCAATCCCGGCTACTTTACTAAAAAGTAATAGCAAATTAATAGCTTATCTACAATATGTAAGGAGCGAAATGCACAAAAGCACTTCGCTCCTTTTTGTTTGGAGATTTTCTCGCTACTACCTTTCAAAAAGGGAAGAATTTTTTTCTGCTTTAGGATATTGAGATTATTGAGATAATGCAAACAACTTTTTCTACTCTTAATACCTATCTTATGGTATAATAAATAGTCTAATGACATTATGAAAGAGGGTATAACAGTCTTATTATGGAAAAGCAAAAAATTATAAATATAGCAGTTATAGCACACGTTGACGCAGGAAAGTCTACACTTGTCGATGCTTTTTTAAATCAAAGCGGAGTTTTTAGGGATAACGAAGAGGTTGTTGAGTGTATTATGGACAGCGATGATATCGAAAGAGAAAGAGGTATCACTATATATTCCAAAAACTGCTCCGTAATGCATGACGGTGTTAAAATCAATATAGTAGATACTCCGGGACATGCGGATTTTAGCTCAGAAGTTGAGCGTATTATAAAGACAGTCGATACGGTAATATTACTTGTTGACAGCAGCGAGGGTCCTATGCCACAGACGCGTTTTGTACTTCAAAAGTCGCTTGAGCAAGGCTTAAATCCTATACTTCTTATAAACAAGATAGACAAAAAAGACGCGAGAATAGATGAAGTGGTTGATGAAGTCTATGAGCTGTTTATGGATCTTGAGGCTAATGACAAACAGCTTGATTTTCCTATTCTTTACGGCATAGCAAGACAGGGAATCGTAGTATACGATCCGCAAGATGTAAAAGATATAAAAATTGAGGAAAACGGTCACAAGATAAATAAAAATGCAAAAGGAGACAGTGACAGAAATATAAAACCGCTATTTGATACGATCATAAAGCACTGCGAAACTTATCCGGATCTCAGAGAAGAACCGTTGCAACTGCAGATCTCATCGCTTGCATACGATGATTATATCGGCAGGCTCGGTATAGGTCGTATTACAAAGGGAACTCTAAAAGAAGCTCAAAGCGTTGGTGTTGCACAGGGAAACGACTCGCTTACACAAAAGAAAGTAAATCAGGTATTTGTCTATAAGGGATTGAAGAGAATGCCTGTTAAAGAAGCCGAGTGTGGCGATATAGTAGTTATTTCGGGGATCTCCGATATCTCGATAGGCGAGACGATAACGGATTTTGCAAACCCACAGCCTATGGATATGATTCACATCGAAGAGCCTACACTTTCCATGAACTTTATGGTAAATGATTCGCCGTTTGCAGGCAGGGTAGGAAAATATGTCACAACGAGAAATATAAAGGAAAGACTCGAAAAGGAGCTTGAGGTAAATGTCGGACTAAAGGTAGAGGAAACCGATTCGACCGACAGCTTTAAAGTTTCGGGGCGTGGCGAGTTGCACCTTTCCATCTTGATAGAAAATATGAGGCGAGAGGGCTATGAGCTAGCGGTTTCAAAGCCGGAGGTTATCATGAAGAAAGACGAAAACGGCAAAAAGCTTGAGCCTATAGAGGAAGTTGTCATATCCGTGCCTGATCAATATTCGGGAAGCGTAATATCAAAACTAAACCTTAGAAAAGGTATGATGACGCAGATGGTCAGCGAAAACGGATACACAAGACTTGAGTATATGGTGCCTACAAGAGGCCTTTTAGGATACAGAACTGAGTTTATAAATGATACCAGGGGCGAAGGCACTATGGTTAGACATTTCAGTAAATTTGAAGAGCATAAGGGCGATATACCTCAGCGAACAAACGGCGTCGGTATAGCTCAGGAGGCGGGAGTTGCTACGCCATATGCGCTTTCAAATATAAGCGAGCGTATAAAGCTGTTTATAGAACCCGGCACAGAGGTTTACGAGGGCATGATCATAGGTATGAATTCAAGAAACGATGATATGGTTGTAAATCCGTGCAAAGCGAAAAAAGCTACCAATATGCGTGCGGCAGGCAACGATGATGCTGTAAAGCTTGCGCCACCTGTAGTCTTTTCACTTGAGGAGGCTCTCGAGTTTATAAACAGTGACGAGCTTGTGGAGGTCGTTCCTGACGATATCAGGTTGAGAAAAAAATATCTAAAGGAACTTGATAGAAGACGAAATAGAAATGCCTGATTTTATCCATAAAAAAGTGGGTAAGCATACTATAATATAAATTAAATTTTAAAATTATATAAATTTAAGAAATAAAATCAATTTAATCTAAAAATTTAAAATCTATAGTTATTGAAGAAAGGGAAAGATTATGAGTGACATCAAGAAATTTAAGCGTATTCTTGTAGCCAACAGAGGCGAGATTGCTATCAGAATTTTTAGAGCTTGTAGAGAAATGGGCATAAGATCTGTAGCGATTTATTCGGAAGAAGACAGGAATACACTATTTAGAACAAAGGCGGATGAGTCTTACCAGATTGGTAAAGGCAAATCTCCTGTTGATGCGTATCTTGCAATTGATGAGATTATCGAGCTCGCAAAGGCAAAAGGAGTAGATGCGATTCACCCCGGATATGGACTTCTTGCAGAAAACCAAGAATTTGCAAAGGCTTGTGAAGATGCCGGTATCGAATTTATTGGCCCTACAAGCGAGATGATGGGCAGAGTTGGAGATAAGATTCAGTCAAAGATCGTTGCAAAAGAAGCTAATGTGCCAATCATTCCGGGAGTTGAAAAGGCGATAAAATCAGAAGAAGAAGCTCTTGAGATTGCTAAGATGTGCGGATTTCCTATTATGCTAAAGGCCGCTGCAGGCGGTGGTGGCAGAGGTATGAGAATCGTTCGCAAGGAAGAGGATCTAATCTCAGAATTTAACAGCGCACAGAGCGAAGCTAAAAAGGCATTCGGTATAGACGATGTATTTATTGAAAAATATGTTGAAAGACCAAAGCATATCGAAGTGCAGGTGCTTGGAGATAAAGAGGGTAATTTAGTTCACCTTTATGAAAGAGATTGCTCTGTACAGAGAAGACACCAAAAGGTAATCGAATTTACTCCTGCTCTAAGCATTACTGATGAGCAGAGAAAAAATATCTGTAATGACGCACTTAAGATCGCAGGAGCTGTAAATTACAGAAGTGCAGGTACAGTAGAGTTTTTGGTTGATAAAGAAGGAAACCATTACTTTATCGAGATGAACCCAAGGATCCAGGTTGAGCACACAGTAACAGAGATGGTAACAGGCATAGATATCGTGCAGTCTCAGATCCTTATAGCAGAGGGCTATACTCTTGACAGCGATAAGATCAACATCAAGAGTCAGGATGACATACAGGTTAGGGGTCACGCTATCCAGTGCAGAATCACAACTGAAGATCCTGTTAACGGATTTGCACCTGATACAGGAGTCATTGAGGAATACAAGAGTCCTGCCGGATTTGGTATCAGACTTGATGGCGGCAACGGCTTTGCCGGTGCGGTTATTTCGCCTTACTACGACAGCTTGCTTGTAAAGATTACAGCGTTTGCTCAGACATGGGAGGGTGCTGTCAGAAAGGCGGCAAGAGCCTTGTCTGAAACTCAGATTACAGGAGTTAAGACAAATATTGCATTTTTGATCAATGTGCTTAGAAATAAGGAATTTCAGGAGGGCAAGTGCGATACTTCATTTATTGCAGACAATCCTGAGCTATTTAATATACAGGTTGGTACTAACAAACAGCTAAAGGTTTTGAATTACCTTGGTGAGCAATTTGTCAATGGTAATAAGGGTATCAAGCCTGAGTTTGATGTACCTGTATTCCCTAAGATAAAGCACAGCGAGATAGAAAATTTAAAGGGTACGAAGCAGATCTTAGATGAAAAAGGACCTAAGGGTCTTGTTGACTGGGTTATAAATCAAAAGGAGCTGCTATTTACAGATACAACACTCAGAGATGCACAGCAGTCACTCATGGCAACAAGAGTTAGAAGTGCTGACATGGAGAAAATAGCACCTGCTATCGCAAAATACGAAAAGGATTTATTTTCGCTTGAGATGTGGGGAGGAGCTACATTTGATACAGCATACAGATTCCTAAAGGAAGATCCATGGGAAAGACTTGCTATGCTTCGTTATCACATTCCAAATGTGCTTTTCCAGATGCTTATCAGAGGTGCAAATGCGGTTGGATATAAAAACTATCCTGATAACACAATCAGAAGATTTGTAAAAGAAAGTGCAAATTCCGGCATCGACGTATTTAGAATATTTGACTCACTAAACTGGATTGATGGTATGGAAGTTGCTCTTGATGAGGTTTTAAATCAGGGTAAGGTTGCTGAAGCTTGCGTATGCTACACAGGCGACATTCTCGACGAGAGCAGAGAAAAATATAATCTAAAATACTATGTAAATATGGCAAAAGAGCTCGAAAAGAGAGGAGCTCACATGATCGGTATCAAGGATATGTCAGGTCTATGTAAGCCTATGGCCGCTAAGAAGCTTGTTAAGGCATTAAAGGATGAGGTTAGTATTCCAATCCACTTGCATACACATGATACAACAGGTAATGGTGTTGCTGCGATACTTATGGCGGCAAGTGCCGGAGTTGATGTTGTCGATGCGGCTATATCTTCGATGTCAGGTCTAACTTCACAGCCAAACCTAAACTCTGTTGTTGCGGCTGTTGAAAATACGGAAAGAGAATCAAAAATTAAGACAGAGGAAATACAGGATATAGCAAACTATTGGACAGCAGTAAGACCTGTTTACAAGCAGTTTGAGTCAGACTTTATGGCTGCAACTACAGAAATTTATCATTACGAGATACCTGGCGGTCAGTATTCAAATCTAAAAGCGCAGGTAGAAAGCTTTGGTCTTGGACATAAGCTAAAGGATGTAAAGGAGATGTACAAGGCTGTAAACGATATGCTCGGTGATATAGTAAAGGTAACACCTTCATCAAAGGCTGTCGGTGATATGGCAATCTTTATGGTACAAAACGGACTTACACCGGAAAACATCATGGAAAAAGGTGCTTCTCTTGACTATCCTGATTCAATCGTTTCGTTCTTTGAGGGTATGATGGGACAACCTCTTGGCGGATTCCCAAAAGACCTGCAAAAGATCGTTCTCAAGGACAAGAAGCCTATCACTTGCAGACCGGGTGAGCTACTGCCGCCTGACGACTATGATGCTTTCAAAAAGCACCTTGTCGAGGATCTCGGGGTTGAGGGCACAGAAAAAGAACTCCTTGCATATGCGATGTATCCAAAGGTATACGAGGATTATGTAAAGGCTGTTAAGAACGGTGACACATTTAGATATATGGGCTCTGATATATTCTTCCACGGACTTGCAGAGGGCGAGACATGTGAAGTTAAAATCGGAGAGGGAAATATCCTTGTTATAAGCTTGATAAATGCAGGAAAGACAGACGCAGAGGGCTACAAGTATGTTACATTTGAAGTAAACGGTACAAGAAGCGCAGTCAGGATCCAGGATAAGGATGGAGCTGCAGCTATAGCAGGAAATGTAATTGCTTATGCGGACGAAAATGACCCTGCAGAAATCGGTGCACCAATACCTGGAAATATCCTAAAGATACTTGTAGCTGAGGGGGATAAGGTTGAAGAGCAGCAACCGATAGCTGTTATAGAGGCTATGAAGATGGAAACTAACATACTTGCTTCTATGGCAGGTACAGTTTCAAAAATCTGTGTAAAGGAAGGACAGCAGGTAAAGGCAAACGAGCTTATTGCTACAATAGGAGAATAGTCAACTATGGCATTCACACATCTGCATGTACATACAGAATACAGTTTACTTGACGGGGCGGCCAGGATAAAAGAGTTGGTTGCCTCCGTTAAGGAGCTCGGAATGGATTCCGTTGCAATAACAGACCACGGCGTTATGTTTGGCGTCGTGGATTTTTGGCGTGAGTGCAAAAAACAGGGAATAAAGCCTATAATCGGTTGCGAAGTTTATATGGCGGCACGAAGCAGGCTTGATAAAGACCCTGTAAAGGACAAAAAACAGGCTCATCTGTTACTTTTAGCAGAAAATGATATAGGATATCACAATCTTATCAAAATCGTAAGCAGGGGCTTTACAGAGGGCTTTTACTATAAGCCACGCGTTGACAAGGATGTTTTGAGACAGTACAGCGAGGGTATTATTTGCCTTTCTGCATGTCTTGCAGGAGATATACAGCAGCATCTTTTAGTAGGAGATTATGAGGGAGCAAAAAAAGAGGCAGAGGAATATCTTTCGATCTTCGGTGAGGGCAATTATTTTTTGGAGCTCCAAGATCAAGGGCTTGAGGAGGAAGCGAGGATTTTACCGGATATGATAAGGCTTCACGAGGAGCTTAACATACCGCTTGTTGCGACTAATGATGTCCACTATATAAAGCGTGAAGATGCAAAAAATCACGATGTACTTCTGTGTATACAGACTGCTTCTAATATATATCAACAGGACAGAATGAAATTCCCAAATGATCAATTTTATCTTAAAGGCGAGGATGAGATGCGAAAAATCTTTGCTGCACATCCTGAAGCAATAGATAACACTCATAAAATAGCCGAGCGTTGCAATGTCGAATTTGAGTTTGGAAAGCTTCATCTACCGGATTTTAAAGCACCTGACGGCTTGGATAATAAGTCATATTTGCATATGCTGTGCCAAAATGGCTTAGATGAGCGATATCCTAATGCAAATGATGAAGTCAAAAAGAGACTTGATTATGAGCTTTCTATCATAGAGCAGATGGGATATATCGAATATTTTCTTATAGTATGGGATTTCATAAATTTTGCAAGAGAAAACGGCATAATGGTAGGTCCCGGCAGAGGATCTGCTGCAGGCAGTATCGTTGCATATACGCTTCATATTACAGATATAGATCCTATCAAATATAATCTTATATTTGAGCGCTTTTTAAACCCTGAGAGGGTAAGTATGCCTGATATAGATATAGATTTTTGCTATGAGCGAAGGCAAGAGGTTATAGACTATGTAGTGTCAAAGTACGGCGAGGATAAGGTTGCACAGATTATTACATTTGGAACGATGAAAGCAAGGGCCGCGATACGAGATGTAGGCAGAGCACTTGATGTCAGCTATGCCGAAACGGACGTTATAGCAAAGGCTGTACCTATGGATATGAAGATGACCATAGCAAAGGCTCTTGAGATGAGTCCCGAGCTTAAAAAATTGTATGAAACCAGTGCAAATGCAAAAAAAATAATAGACACCTCAAAGGCTCTTGAGGGCATGCCAAGACATGCTTCAACGCATGCTGCAGGTGTTGTAATTTCCAAAAATGCGATAGATGAGTATGTACCGCTTTACCTTGCGGACAAGGGTAAGGCTACACAATTTCCGATGACTACGATTGAAGAACTTGGGCTTTTGAAAATGGACTTTTTAGGTCTCAGAAATCTGACTGTCATCAGAGATGCTCTCGAAATGATAAAAAAGGAGCATAGAGTTGCTTTGGATTTTTCAAAGATGTCATATGACGATCCTAAGGTATATCAGCTGATTTCAAGTGGCAATACGCAGGGAATATTTCAGCTGGAGTCAGCAGGGATGACTCAGTTTATGAAAAATCTAAAACCGACTAAATTTGAGGATATCGTTGCAGGTATCGCGCTTTATAGACCCGGTCCTATGGCTTCGATTCCTACATATATAGAAAATAAAAAAAATCCTGACGGTATTAAGTATTTACACCCGTCGCTTGAGCCGATACTTTCCGTTACATACGGATGTCTCATATATCAGGAGCAGGTTATGCAGATCGTGCGTGACCTTGCCGGTTATACATATGGCAGAAGCGATATTTTGAGGCGTGCTATGGGAAAAAAGAAGATGGATGTGATGCTTGCCGAAAGAGAAAACTTTTTTAATGGATGTGAAAAAAACGGTATTTCAAGGGATATTGCCGATGAAATATTTAATCAGATGGTCACATTCGCCGAATATGCATTTAATAAATCGCACGCGGCAGCGTATGCTGTTGTTGGATATGAAACGGCTTATTTAAAAGCTCATTATCCGACAGAATTTATGGCGGCTCTTATGACAAGCGTTATGGGTGACGGACATCAGATTGCTAAATATATACGAAATTGTAAAGAAATGGGCATTGAAGTTTTGCCGCCTGACATTAATGAAAGCCATAAAAAGTTTACGGTAAAAGACGGCAAAATAAGATTTGGTCTTTTAGCTATAAAAAATGTCGGCGAGGGTGTTATAGACGCTATCATAGAAGCGAGAGAAGAAAAGGGTATACCAAAGGATATATTTGAATTTATTTCAAATCAGGATATACATAAAATAAACAAAAAGGCATTTGCCTCGCTGATAGAAGCCGGTGCTTTTGATTCTATGAATCCAAACAGGGCGCAGTATTATGCCATTCATGAGTCGCTAATTACTAATGCACAAAATGAGGCAAAGAAAAATGTCGAAGGGCAGCTGTCTTTATTTGAGATAAATAAGGACGAAATGAAGACAGACTCTTTAATTGAGAACATGCCCGATGTTGCACAGTATAACAAAAGGGAGCTTGGTGCGCTCGAAAAAGAGCTTATGGGTGTGTACATTACTAGCCATCCATTAGATGATTACGAAGATAAAATAAAGGAGCTTGATGTTATAAATTCGGAGGAAATCCAGCGTGATTACCAAGAGCTACAGGAAGGCGGAAGCTCAAAAATAAAGGACGGAGATAAAGTTAGTATCGCAGGTATTATAAATTCTAAAAAGACGCTTATCACAAAGAAAAATGAAATGATGTGCTTTTTGGAGGTTGAAGATCTCTATGGCACCTGCGAAGTTATAGTATTTCCTTTAGTATATAGAAATTATGAGAAGCAGACGGCTGAGGATAGTATCGTCTATATACAAGGAAGATTTAGCTTCAAAGAAGACGGACCGGCAAGTATCATAGCAGATGAGCTTATCTTTATAGATGACGAAGAGGAAATAATGCGGGCAAAAAACAAAGTGAGCAAAAAAAATACAAAGCACAAGCCTTCTAAATATTTAAAAATACGGATGTATAGCGATCTGACGGAGGAAAAAGAACTCTCAAAAATTATAAAGCTTTTAAATGAAAACGAAAAAAAAGGCGATATAGCAATTTTGATTTATAAGACTGACGGCACAATGATAAGAGCCGATAAAAAATATTGGATCGCAGAAGACAGTAATGTAATATCAAATATTGCGAATATTGTAGGTGAAACAAATGTGAAGCTCGGTTAAGAGCTTCACTTTTATAAACCGCGACCAAATTTTATCGCTTCCTTTCCGTATTTTTTGCGTATATCATCGACAGTACGCTCAACAGCTTCATTTTTTTTGCGATTAACACTTGCAGAGCCTTCAAACATGCTCAGCTGCTCTGATTCATTTTCGTTTACCAAATTTATAGCTGTAACGCTCAGAAGTCTTATCGGTTTGCCGCTTGGCCAAAATGATTTAATAATAAGCATTGCATTTTTGCTCAAATCATCAGCTGTGTTTATTGCAAATTGCAGCTGTCTTTGTTTTGTAAAAACTTTAAAGTTGCTATCCTTTATATCGATCTTTATGCCATATGTTCGCAATTTTGATTTACGAAGTCTTGTAGCGACTTTATCAGTCAAAGCATATAAGGCTGTTTTTATTTCATCTTCGCTTGAGATATCGGCACTGAAGGTTGTAGCGTGTCCTATCGATTTTGCCTGCTCTTTGTGCGTATATAAGGCGACAGGGGCATTATCGAGTCCGTTGGCATACTCATATAAGGTTTTTCCGTATTTTCCGAGAAGAGAAGCCAAGAACTTTTCGTCTGTTTTTGCCAAATCGCCGATTGTTTTAATGTTAGTATTTTTTAATTTTTCGGCCGTAACCTTGCCTACAAAAAACATCTCTGAAATATCAAGAGGCCATATTATATCCTTATAATTTTCTCTTGATATGACAGTTGTCGCATCCGGTTTTTTGTATTCACTTCCCATCTTTGCAAAAATTTTATTAAAAGAAACTCCGGCAGAGAGAGTAAGCCCAAATTTAGATTTAGTTTTTTCTCTAATCTCATTCGCTATTTTTTCACCGTCACCAAACAAGCTTTGACTTGCAGTAACATCAAGCCAGGACTCGTCGATAGAAAACGGTTCTACCATATCGGTATACGAAAGATACAGTTCATTCATGAGTCTGCTGTATTTTTTGTATTTATCCATATGAGGTGGCAGGCATATAAGATTTGGACATTTACGTTTAGCGGAATATATTGTTTCAGCTGTCTTTACATTATATTTTTTCGCATGCTCATTTTTTGCCAAAATAATACCGTGGCGATTTTTAGGATCGCCACAGATAGCTACAGGAAGCTCTTTATATTCAGGAAAATCAAGCAGCTCAACGGATGCAAAAAATGCATTCATATCACAGTGAAGAATTATTCTGTCGTTCATTTTTACTTAAACATATTTTTAAATAATATTTTTCTCAGCTGTATCAAAACGGTAGGGAGGAAAGCTAAAAGTGCAATCCAGCCAACCTGAGATAAAGCAAGCACGCTCACGGAAAACATTTCTGCTAAGGCCGGTATAAAGAGGACAGCAGACAAGAATATCAGACCGAGTATAAACGCACCTATTACATATAAATTTGTGGTTATACCCAGCTCAAAGATCGATTCTTTTCCGCGGGAATTAAAACCGTGCCAAAGTCTTGCAAGACAAAGGGTAGCAAACGCCATTGTCATAGCAGTTGAAGTGTTTGTTTTAAAGCCTATATAAAACGCAACCATTGTAGCAATAGCGATAAAAAGTCCTTGGAAAGCTACCTCGCCAACAAAAGATCGTGTTAAAATCGACTCACTGCGACTACGAGGTTTTTCTTTTATAAGTGATTCGTTTGTAGGCTCCATACTTATAGCAAGTGCAGGCAAGCTGTCTGTTAATAGGTTTATAAACAGCAAATGTACAGCCGCAAATGGTGCGGGCAGTGCCATAAGCGAGGCAAACAAAACTGCAAATATACCTGCGGCATTGCCCGATAGCAAAAACTTGATAGCATTTTTAATATTCGCATATATATTTCTGCCATTTAAAACCGATTTTATAATGGTAGCAAAATTGTCATCCGTTAAAATCATAGATGAGGCATCCTTTGAAACCTCTGTGCCGGTAATACCCATAGCGATACCGATATCAGCCTGCTTAAGGGCCGGTGCGTCGTTTACACCATCGCCTGTCATCGCGACTATCTCTCCGCGTTCCTGCCAAGCGTTGACTATGCGTATTTTGTTGTCAGGAGAAACCCTTGCATATACGCTGATATTTTCAAGCTCAGCAGCTAACTGCTCATCGGAAAGTTCATCAAGCTCTGTGCCTGTAAGGGCTTCATCACCGTCATGCAAAATACCTATTTTCCTTGCTATGGCAGAAGCAGTAACCTTGTGGTCGCCTGTTATCATTATAGGCCTTATGCCTGCCGCAATACAATCTGCCACGGCGGGAGCAGATTCAACCCGAGGAGGATCCATTTCTGCTTCAAGACCTAAAAATACGAGATCTTTTTCATCTTCAAAAGAGAGAGTATCGGCATCTAAATTTTCTCCAAGATACTTTTTTTGTGCAAAAGCTAAAACTCTTAAACCGTTTTCCGAAAAATCCGTATTTTGCTTTATTATCTCGCCGTATTTAGTCTTATCCAGAGGCTTTTCCTCTCCGTTTTCGTCAAGATAATAGGAGCATCTGTCTATCAACATATCGGGAGCTCCCTTTGTAAAGATAGTAGGAATTTTGTCAACGTTGTGGAGCGTACTCATAAGCTTTCTTTCAGAATCAAAAGGAAGCTCAGAAATACGAGGATATTCTGCGATCATCGTCATATAATCGTCTTTTTCTTTCATATAATAATCAACGAATGCTGTCTCTGTCGGATCGCCGTATGCTACTCCGTCAGTTATTACAGTGTCATTACATAAAATAGAAGAAAGAAGTAATCTATCTTTATTTTTGTCATAGCAATAAATCTGCTCTACAGTCATTTTATTTTGTGTCAGCGTTCCCGTCTTATCGGAGCAGATAACAGATACACATCCAAGTCCTTCAACGGCTTTTAAATCCTTGATGATTGCATTTTCCTTAGCCATTCGGGAGGTACCGATCGCAAGAGATATTGTAATGATAGAGCTTAGGGCTTCAGGAATAGCCGCTACAGCAAGAGCTACGGCAAACAAAAGGGCATCCATAATTGTTTCGCCTCTGTAAACGCTTAGCCCAAACACGACTATGCAAATCAAGATGATTAAAAGAGAAAGCTTTTTGCTGAAGTTGTCCATATTGACCTGAAGCGGAGTTTTTCTTTCGGCTGTATTGGAGATAAGATCTGCAATTTTACCGAGCTCTGTATCGTTGCCGACAGCAGTGATAATTGCAATGCCACGGCCATATGTTACAAGTGAGCTTGAAAAGATCATATTTTTTTGATCTCCAAGTGCCACCTTTTCTTTATCTATGATGTCCGAACACTTTTCCACGGCTTCTGACTCGCCTGTCAAAGCACTTTCGTTTATCTTTAGAGAATGTGTTTCAAGAAGTCTGCCGTCGCTTGGTACGACATCGCCTGCTTCAAGCTTTATAATATCTCCGACCACGAGCTCGCTTGCAGGGATTTCAAGCTGTATACCGTTTCTTATTACCTTAGCGTTTGGTGCGGATAATTTTTTTAGACTTTCAAGAGATTTTTCGGCTTTAACATATTGGACTGTACCAAGTACCGCATTTAAAGTTATTACAGCGAGAATGACTATTGTGCTTTCGATATCGCCTGTCGCTATTGATATGAGCGCCGCAATTATAAGGATGATTACGAGAAGGTCCTTAAACTGCTCTAAAAACACTGTAAATGTGCTTTTTTTCTTTCTTTCTATCAGCTTATTTTCACCGTATTTCTCACGGTTTAAAAAGATCTGCTTATCCGTGAGTCCGTTTTTGGATGAGTAAAATTTTTCGATAATTTCATCCGTATTTTTATTGTAGTACATTACTTTCCTCCTAAATAAATTACATTTTATTTTAATCCAATTTATATAAATAAAAAAGAGTTTTTTATAGATATTATGGAAATAAAATGATATACTTTACAGGAAATAAGGAGGTTGCTATGAAAAGAATTAAGACTGTACAGACAAGAAATCTTAGCGACACAAAAAAGTGTGGCTGTGGCGAATGTCAAACATCTTGCCAATCGGCAAGCAAAACATCTTGTAGCGTTGCAAATCAAAAATGTGAACAATGCAAAGATAAATAAGACTTAAATCGTTGTACAAAAAAAGTACAACGATTTTATTGTGAAAGGAATCAAATGATACACCAATATAAAAATAACGGATATAATATAGTCATTGACGGTAACAGTGGCTGTATACATCAAGTAGATGATGTTGCTTATGATATTATTGAGGCGATTTGTAATATCGGATTTGACGAAAAAAAGGTATACGACCGCACGATAAAAAAACATCCAAAGCTTTCTAAAAAGGATATATTAGAAACGATAAATGATATAAAGTATTTGAAGAAGACAAATCAGCTTTTTTCTGATGATATTTTTGAAAACCTTGCTCCTATTGTCAAAAAAAAGCAGTCTGTGCTCAAAGCAATTTGTCTGCACGTTGCTCACGATTGCAATATGGATTGCGGTTATTGTTTTGCCGGAAAGGGCGAATACAACGGTGAGAAAGGTTTGATGTCTCTTGATGTTGCAAAAAAGGCTATAAATTTTTTGATTAGAAATAGCGAGGGCAGGACAAATTTAGAGGTGGATTTTTTTGGCGGTGAGCCTCTCCTAAATTGGAATGTTTGCAAGGAAATTGTTAAATATGCAAGAAACCTTGAGGATAAATATAATAAGAACTTTAGATTTACGCTGACTACAAATGGGCTTTTAATTGATGATGATGTAATCGAATTTTCAAACAGAGAGATGAGTAATGTCGTTTTGAGCCTAGACGGTCGAAAAGGCACAAATGATAATATGCGAAAGACAAAAAACGGCAAAGGTACATATGATCTAATAATAGATAACTTTAAAAAATTTGCAGACAGCAGAAATCAAAAGAATTATTATATGAGAGGCACATATACGAGCTTCAATAAGGATTTTGCAAAGGATATTATTCATATGGCTGATCTTGGATTTAAGGAACTTTCGATGGAGCCTGTCGTATGCTCCAGCAAGATGCCATATGCTTTAAAGCGTGAGGATATCGATATATTAAAAGAGAATTACGATATTTTAGCAAAGGAAATGATAAAAAGATATAAAGAGGGAAAAGGATTTAATTTTTATCATTATGATGTAGATCTTACAGGTGGTCCGTGTATAGCAAAAAGAATTTCGGGTTGCGGAGTTGGAACTGAGTATCTTGCCATTACACCTGAGGGGGATATATATCCGTGTCATCAATTCGTTGGAGATCAAAAATATTTGATAGGCAATTTAGATGAAGGTATTACAAAAAAAGAGGCATTAGCCGATTTTGAAAAATGCAATGTCTATTCTAAACCGGAATGCAAAAAATGCTTTGCAAAACTATACTGCAGCGGCGGTTGTGCGGCAAATGCATACCACACAAACGGAGATATAAATACTATATATGACTTCTCATGCGAATTGCACAAAAAGAGGATAGAGTGTGCTATAATGATACAGGTAGCCCTTTTGGGTAATAAATAAGTAAATTTGGGAGGAAAACAGAGGATGCGAAGTAAAGTTGCGACAAGAAAAAGCAGCTCAAGGAGAGGTTTTGGTCGCATTATATTTATAATAGTTTTGATTGCTATTTTAGTAGTAGGTGGTATTGTTGCATTTAATATGCTAACCGGCAATGGATATAAGGACGAGAAGTCCTTTGAAAAGTATGCAAATAAGTACTTTAAAGAAACTGTCGAAAGCGATAAAGTAGGGGAACTAAAAAGCGAATATAGCTACGGTACTAAGCTCTCTATTGCCGTACAATATCCAAAAACAGGAATAGATAATGCTGATGAGCGAATTGAAAAAACAATCGAACAAATTAAAAAGGACTTTAAGGAGAAGTATCAGACAAACGGAGATGTAAAAATAGCTATGCTCACAGCTTGCGACACATATGAGGGTAAAGAGGATACCGTAAGTGTAGTTGTAAAAACAGCTGTTAGAGAGGAAAATAACAACGGCGAATTTGAGCAAATAGAAAATACAGTCCAGACATTTACATTTAATACAGAAAAAGGCAACGAAGTATATATGGCAATGGTATTTGAGTCGGGATACAAAGAAAAGCTTGCGACTTATTTGAAAGACGAAGGATATAAAAGCGATGCAACAATAGATAAGTTTGCACTTGACGGTAAAAAAGCAATATTTTACTTTGATGCAGGTACGCTTAAAAAGGGCGATGCCATCTCTGAGATTACAATAAAGCGAAAAGATATAGACGAATTTTTTAAAGACGAAATAGATTCAAGGAGTCTTGATCCGGATAAGCCTATGGTGGCTTTAACTTTTGACGATGGACCGTCAGCAATAACAACTCCTAAAATTTTAGACACGCTCGAAAAAAATGGGGCAGTTGCTACATTCTTTGAGCTCGGAGAAAATGTGGAAAATGTATCGGATTCTAAAAAATTCCTACAACGTATGGAGGATTTGGGATGTGAAATAGGTTCGCACAGCTATGACCATCCAAACCTGTTTACGCTAAGCGACGCACAGATAAAAGCACAAAATGATAAGACCGATAAAGCGATAGAAGACAGGATAGGCAAAAAACCGACAGTATACAGACCTCCATATGGTAACGGAAACGAAAAAACAACAAAGATATTTAATAAACCCGGTATTTTATGGTCCGTTGATACTCTTGACTGGAAGAGCAGAAATGCAAAGAGCGTAGAAGAAGTGATTAAAAATTCCGGAGATCTTGACGGCAAGGTTATATTGATGCACTCGATATATGACTCGACAGCAGAAGCAACAGCAAATATTTTACCGTGGCTACAGTCTCAAGGATATCAAACAGTAACTGTTTCTGAACTTCTCATGTATAAATACAACCAAGATCCCGGTGAAGTCAAATTTTACGGATATAACGCATTTATTTAGAAAAATGAGCAAAGGGATAAAGCTGTTAGAAAAACTAAATATGACGCATTCTCTTTCATTAGATGAATATGAAGAGCTAATAAGTGCGCGAACAGATGAAACAATAAAGCATGCAGTTTTTTTAGCTGACCAAAATCGAAGAAAATATTACGGAAACAATATATACATTCGAGGTCTCATAGAAATCGGCAATATTTGCAAAAACGATTGTCTTTACTGCGGTATCCGAGCTTCAAACAATAAGTGTGATAGATATGTCCTAAGTAAGGATGAAATTCTTTATTCTTGTGAAAAAGGTTATACCCTTGGCTTTAGAACCTTTGTACTGCAAGGTGGTGAAGGGGTTAAACCGATTGAAGAGCTATGTGATATAGTGAGCTCTGTAAGAAAACAGTACGAGGACTGTGCAATAACGCTTTCCGTAGGTGAATGCACGCGTGACGAGTATAAAGCGATGTTTGATGCGGGTGCGAATCGATATCTTTTAAGACACGAAACGGCAGATAAGGATCATTACAAAAAACTTCATCCAAAGGAGCTTTCGTTTGAAAACCGCATGAGGTGTCTATATAATTTAAAAGAGATAGGATTTCAGGTTGGCTGCGGATTTATGGTAGACTCTCCATTCCAAGATGATAAGTGTCTTGCAAAGGATTTAAAGTTTATAGAAGAGTTTTCACCTGATATGTGTGGAATAGGTCCATTTATTCCACATAAGGATACTCCATTTGGAAAGTATAAAATCGGAAGTGCAAAAAAAACTGCATATTTACTTTCCTTAATAAGACTTATAAAGCCAAATATATTGCTTCCTGCAACGACAGCTCTTGCCACAATAGCAAAGGACGGTAGGCTTTTAGGAATTCAAGCCGGTGCTAATGTAATAATGCCAAACCTTTCGCCAAAAGAGGTGCGAGGTAAGTATGAAATATATAAAAATAAGCTTTACACCGGCATGGAGTCAGCAGAAAATAAAAAAGAGTTAACTAAACAGTTAAATAAAATTGGTTTTCAAATAGTAATAGATAGGGGTGATGTTAAAGATGGCAATTTATAATCCTAAATCCATGAAAGCAGACGAGTTTATAAATGATGCAGAAATCAGAGAAACGCTCGCATATGCACAAGCAAATAAGAACAATGTAGAGCTCATTGATAGCTTACTCGAAAAAGCAAGACCTAAAAAAGATGGTAACGGTGTGCATTGCGAAGGACTTTCGCATCGTGAAGCATCGGTGCTTTTAGCATGTGAAATCCCGGAAAAGGTAGAGGAAATGTACAAGCTCGCAAAAGAAATAAAGCTTGCCTTTTACGGTAATAGGATAGTAATGTTTGCACCGCTATATCTCTCCAATTATTGTATAAACGGCTGTGTTTATTGTCCATATCATCAGGTAAATTCTCACATTCCGCGAATAAAGCTGTCACAAGAGGAAATTGCAAAAGAAGTCATAGCACTTCAGGATATGGGACATAAAAGACTTGCTATCGAAGCAGGAGAGGATCCTGTCAATAATCCGATAGAATATATTTTGGATTCTATCAAGACTATATATTCCATCCATCACAAAAATGGAGACATAAGAAGAGTTAACGTAAACATCGCTGCTACAACGGTTGAAAATTACAGGAAATTAAAAGAAGCAGGAATAGGCACGTATATCCTTTTCCAGGAGACATATAATAAAAAAAGCTATTTGCAGCTACATCCGACAGGACCAAAACATGATTATGATTATCATACTGAGGCTATGGATAGAGCGATGCAAGGCGGTATTGACGATGTTGGTCTTGGCGTATTATATGGACTTGAAAATTACGCATATGAATTTGCAGGTATTTTGATGCATGCAGAGCACTTAGAAGCGGTATTTGGCGTAGGCCCTCATACTATAAGTGTCCCACGAATTAAGAGAGCTGATGATATAGATCCGGAAACATTTGATAATGGTATTTCTGATGAGCTTTTTGCGAAGATAATCGCATGCATAAGAATAGCTGTACCATATACAGGAATGATTGTTTCGACACGAGAAAGCGAAAAAGTAAGAGAAGAAGTATTAGAATATGGTATTTCTCAGATAAGCGGAGGCTCTCGTACATCTGTAGGAGGATATGAAGAGGAGATAAGACCGACAGATTCGCAACAATTTGATGTTTCTGATCAAAGGAGCCTCGATGAAGTTATCGCTTGGTTGATGAAATTAAATCATATTCCTTCATTTTGTACCGCTTGCTATAGAGAAGGCAGGACGGGAGATAGATTTATGTCTCTTTGCAAGAGCGGTCAAATTTTGAATTGCTGTCATCCTAATGCGCTTATGACACTTGCAGAGTATTTAGTTGATTATGCTTCGGATGAAACTAAAAAAATAGGATTTGAGCTTATCGACAGCGAACTTGAGAAAATCCCAAATCCTAAGACAAAGACAATTGCAAAAGAGAATGTTGAAGCTATAAAAGCTTCTAACAGAAGAGATTTTAGATTTTAACGGTGAAAAATGACTTTATTTACAACAGCTTCGGCAGATAGAATTCATATATCATTTTTTGGAATGCGCAATGCCGGTAAATCATCGCTTGTGAATGCGATAACAAGTCAAGAAGTTGCGATAGTTTCAGACGTAAAGGGTACAACAACCGATCCGGTAAAAAAAGCAATGGAGCTTTTGCCGCTTGGCCCTGTACTTATAATAGATACGCCGGGCATAGATGACGATGATCAAAAGCTTGGCAAAAAGAGAATAGATAGTGCAAATAAAATTCTTGCGAAAACGGATATTGCCATACTTGTCGTAGATGCACTTGCAGGCATTTCTGAAAAAGATAATGAGATAATCGAGCTTTTTGAAGATCGAAAGCTTCCATATTTAGTAGTTTTTAACAAATACGATTTACTTAAAAAAAAGAAGGGTATTTGTGCCAAAGATGATAAGTTTGTGCCGTGGCAACTTAAAAATGCTATATATGTAAGTGCAAAGACAGGTGAAAACATCGAAGCTCTAAAAAATAAGCTGAGTACCTTTGAGATAAAAAAAGAAAAAGTTTTACTTTCTGATTTAATCTCAAAAGGCGATATGATAGTCCTTGTAACTCCAATAGACGAATCAGCGCCAAAGGGAAGACTTATTTTACCGCAGCAGAGAACTATAAGAGATATTTTAGATAGCGGGGCGGTAGCTCTTGTAGCTCAAGTTGAACAGCTAGAAGGACTTCTTGATGGTTTGCCTAAAAAGCCAAAACTTGTAATAACAGATTCACAAGCATTTAAAGAAGTAGATGCGATAGTTCCGAATGATATAATGATGACTTCGTTTTCTATATTATTTGCACGATATAAAGGAGAACTTTCAATGCTACTTAAAGGTGTAGATGTGCTTTCTAATCTCGATGACGGCGATAAAGTGCTGATAAGTGAGGGTTGTACGCATCATAGACAATGCAATGACATAGGAAGCGTTAAATTGCCAAAGCTTATCAAAAGCTATTCAAAAAAGGATATATCATTTGAGTTTACATCAGGCGGCGAGTTTCCGTCAGATGTAAAGGAGTATAAATGTATCGTTCATTGCGGCGGCTGCATGCTAAATGATAAAGAAATGCAATATCGCATGGAAATTGCAAAAAAGGCAAATGTGCCTATGACTAATTATGGCATGACGATAGCTAAGATAAACGGCATTTTAGACAGAGCACTATTGCCTTACGACTTATAAATCGTCTACTTTTATTAGGGACGAGTAATGGAGGAAATATAATGTCTAATGTATTAACGTGCATTACAAAAAATGAAAATGCGGAAGCTGTTATAAACTATGCAAAAAAATTCACAAATGGTGAAGAAAACAGTTTTTTTGTACTTCTTATCATTTCATACGAATCATATTATGCAAGTAATGAAAAGATAGAGAATGATGAGAAAAAGGTTAAAGACACAAGCGCACTTGAGAATATAAAAAAAGCAGCATACGAAAATGATGCCGATTTTAAGCTGATATATACAAATAATATTCAAAAGAGCGTAGACGAATATATAAAGTCCAAAAAGATAGATACATTAGTCTTTGAGGATAAGGGCGAATTTAGAGCTTTAGGCTCATTAAAGAATAAGGTAAAAATAGAAGTGGCTAGCTTGTAGCCACTTCTAATGCTAATTTTATCATATCTTCGTTCGCACTCATGCGTTCATCACTTGTTGCCTTTTCACCTTTTATAAAATGATCTGTAATCGTCAACATAGCAACAGCATTTCTTTTGAAGTGTGCCGCATTCATATATAGAGCGGCAGCTTCCATTTCCACACACAAGACATTCATATCAGCCCATGATTTCCACCAATCGCCAAATTCGTAAAAAACATCGCATGATACAACATTACCGTATATAATATCTAAATTTTTTTGCTTATTTAAATCATATATTTTTGATATGAGCTCAAAGCTTGCAGATGGCGCATATGATGAGGGCAGAGCAAATGCGTGATGGTAATTTGAATCCGTAGAAGTAGCAAGTGCGACAACTATATCATTTATTTTTATACTATCATTAAACGAGCCGGCAGTACCTATTCTAATGAGATTTTGTACATCATATTCGTTCATAAGCTCATAGCTGTATATTCCCATAGATGGCATACCCATACCTGTTGCCTGCACCGAAACAGGTACGCCCTTGTACCTGCCTGTATAACCGTAGGCATTTCTGATCCTACTGTAAAGCTTTGCATCTTCAAGAAAATTCTCGGCTATGTATTTTGCACGAAGCGGATCTCCGGGGAGGAGCACGCTTTCAGCTATTTGACCTTTTTTTGCATCGATATGTATACTCATAGAATATTCCTTTCTTTTTTATCATTATACTAAAAAAACCGACCTGAGACAAACGTCGGTTTTTCTGATGTATTTAACTTATACATATGTGGGGACGGATGAGATTAAGCATTAGCTTTGTTGAATCTCTGGTTTAGTCTTGAAACCTTTCTTGAAGCGGTATTCTTGTGGAAAACTCCCTTAGCAGCTGCCTGCATAAGCTTCTTTTCGGCAAGAACAAGCTTTTCCTTTGCAAGAGTCATATCGTTAGCTTCGATAGCCTGATCAAACTCCTTTAGAGTTTGTTTGACATGATTTTTAACTCTTTTGTTTCTTGCAGTTTTGTTTTCAATAACTTTGATTCTTTTCTTTGCGGATTTAATATTTGCCATTTAATTTCACCCCACTTTTCCTGATTTTTATTAAATAAATAATAAACTCGCAAGCTGTATTATATAATAGTTTTCAATTGAAATCAAGAGGATTTTAATGTAAAATATGAGTTGGAATTTTTACAATTATATATAAAGAGGACAATATGAATTCATACCAATCAAAAATACGAAATTTTAGCATTATAGCACATATAGATCACGGCAAATCGACGCTTGCCGATAGGATTTTGGAAAAGACAGGCTGCGTAGCCAAAAGAGATATGAAGGAGCAATTCCTTGATAATATGGATCTCGAACGAGAGCGAGGCATAACGATAAAATTGCAGACTACAAGGCTTTCATATAAGGCAAATGATGGCGAGGAATATATATTTAATTTGATAGATACTCCGGGCCATGTCGATTTTACATATGAGGTTTCAAGATCTCTTGCGGCATGCGAGGGTGCTGTTTTAGTTGTGGATGCGACGCAAGGAGTGGAGGCACAGACTCTTGGAAATGTATATTTGGCATTAGACGAAGATTTAGAAATTTTACCATGCTTAAATAAAATAGATTTGCCGAGCTCAAGACCTGAGGAAGTAAAAAAGGAAATCGAAGATGTCATAGGCATAGAAGCCGATGAAGCACCTCTTGTTTCTGCAAAAGAAGGGATAGGTATAGAAGAGCTGCTCGAGATGATTGTCAAGAAAATACCTGCACCGACAGGTGATGCAGACGGCAAATTAAAGGCACTTATTTTTGATTCATATTATGACAATTATAAAGGCGTTGTAATATATACAAGGATATTTGACGGCAGGGTTAAGGCAGGCGACATCATAAGGCTTATGAATACAGGAAAAAAATACGAGGTAACCGAAGTAGGCACATATTCTCCTTCGCCTGTTCCGTGCGATGAGCTAAAGGCCGGCGAAGTAGGATATATTTCCGCAAGTATAAAACAGGTTAGAGATGCGAGAGTAGGCGATACGGTTACGCTTGATGAAGATCCTACTAAAGAGCCTCTTCCGGGATATAAAAAGGCACAGTCAATGGTTTACTGCGGTATATATCCGGCAGATGGCGAAAAATATGAAAATGTAAAGGATGCACTTGAAAAGCTTCAAGTAAACGATGCGGCATTTAATTTTGAACCCGAAACCTCGCAAGCACTCGGCTTTGGTTTTAGATGTGGATTTTTAGGGCTTTTGCATATGGAAATCATAGTTGAAAGACTCGAAAGAGAATTCAACCTGAAGGTCATTACTACTTCTCCAAGCGTAATCTACAAGGTTATAAAAAATGATGGTACAGAGCTTATGGTACAAAATCCAAGCAATATGCCGGATCCTGTGATGATAAAGCAAATAGAGGAGCCTATAGTAAAGGCTGATATTATGATTCCTAAGGATTATGTAGGAAACATCATGGAGCTTTGTCAGGAACGCAGAGGCAAAATGCTCCATATGGAATACATTACCGAAAACAGAGTGCAATTGCATTATGAGATGCCGTTAAACGAAGTCATATACGACTTTTTTGACGCGCTTAAATCAAAGACGAGAGGCTATGGCTCACTGGATTATGAATTTGTGCGTTATCAACCGTCTAAGCTTGTAAAATTGGATGTACTCTTAAACAAGGAGCTTGTAGATGCGTTTTCTATGATCGTTCACGAATCAAAGGCTGTCGCAAGGGGTAGATTTGTATGCGAAAAGCTAAAGGAAGTCATCCCTATGCACCAATTTGAAGTACCTATCCAGGCGGCTATAGGGCAAAAGGTTATAGCCAGAACAACTGTAAGAGCGTACAGAAAAGATGTAATAGCAAAATGTTATGGCGGAGATATTTCTCGTAAAAAGAAGCTTTTAGAAAAGCAAAAAGAAGGCAAGAAGAGGATGCGTCAGTTTGGTAAGGTTGAGGTGCCTCAAGAGGCGTTTACTGCTGTTTTGAAATATGATGACAACAAATAATAAAGTCGGGATTTATATACACATACCGTTTTGTAAAAAAAAGTGCAATTACTGCGGATTTTACTCACATCAAGCGTCAGGTAGTGAGATAGATGAGTACATTTCACTCTTGATGGCAGAAATAGAGCAAAAGGGGAAGCTTTATGGTGCAAAAAAGGAAGCAGATACGATATTTATTGGCGGTGGTACGCCGTCTGTTTTAAGACCCGAGCAGATAAAAGAAATTTTTAATGCTCTAAATAAAACATTTAATATATCTAAAGGTGCCGAAATAACGATAGAGGTAAATCCAAATTCCATATCTGAGGAAAAGCTGGAGGCGTATAAAGCATGTAAAATCAACAGACTTAGTATTGGAGCCCAGAGTTTTAATGATAACCTTTTGAAGACGCTTGGCAGACTTCATAAGAGAAGTGATATAAAAAAGGCTTTTACGCTCGCACGGGGGCAAGGCTTTAATAATATAAACATAGACTTGATGTTTGGTATTCCAAATCAAACTATAAAAGATTGGGAGGAAGCTTTAAATCGAGCTATCAAGCTAAATCCCGAACATATCTCGTGTTACAGCTTGCAAATAGAGGAAAATACGCCATTTTATGAGGAATATAAATATGACAGGCTGTCCATTCCGCAAAATGACATAACAGAGCAGATGTATATGCTTGCGATAGAAAGTCTACATGATGCAGGATATATACAGTATGAAATATCAAATTTTGCGAAAAAGGGTATGGAATGCAGGCACAATTTAAAGTATTGGCAAATGGCGGATTTTATAGGTATAGGAGAGTCTGCATGCGGATATATTGACGGCTACAGATATGAAAATTATAAAGGTAGCGATAAAGAATCAAAAAACGAAGCGATGAGTATCTTTTGCTTTACTGCACTCAGACTTACAAAAGGGCTTGACACAGCAGAATTTGAGGAGCGCTTTGGGATTAGCATATATGACGCTTTCCCGGAAATAAACGAAGTGATTACACAGTACGGTGACAGAGGATATATAGTTGTAGACAATAATTTTATTAAGTTAACTACGCAGGGGTTTCTTCATTCAAATGAGATAATGTGTGAATTTGTATAATTACGAATATAATTATGAAATTTTAGATATTTTTATAAAAGAGTAGAATATAGGTATGAGTATGAAAACAAAAAAATACATAATGACTTTAGACCAAGGAACTACAAGCTCAAGGTGCATTCTATATGATAAAAAGGGCAACATCATAAGCAGTGCACAAAAGGAGTTTAAGCAAATTTATCCGCAAAACGGTTGGGTTGAACACGATTCGATGGAGATTTGGTCTATACAAATCGGAGTTGCGCAGGAAGCTCTATATAAAAAAAATTACACCTATGAAAATATAGAGGCGATAGGCATCACTAATCAACGAGAAACGACTATTGTTTGGGATAAAAACACAGGTATGCCAATATATAATGCAATTGTTTGGCAATGTCGAAGGACAGCTGAGTATTGCGAAAAGCTAAAAAAGGATGGCGTATCCGATATGATTAGGGAAAAAACAGGTCTTTTAATAGATCCGTATTTTTCTGCTACAAAGTTGAGATGGATCCTGGAAAATGTCGACGGAGCAAGAAAACGAGCCGAAAAGGGGGAGCTACTCTTTGGTACGATAGAAACCTGGCTTGTGTGGAAAATGACAAACGGCAAAGTGCATGTTACGGATTATACAAATGCCGCAAGGACGATGATGTTTAACATAAACACTCTTAAGTGGGATGAGGAAATCTTAAACTTACTCGGCATTCCGGAAAGTATGCTTCCTGAGGTTAAAACATCATCTGAAATATATGGATATACAGATAAAAATATTTTCGCTGGAGAAATCCCTATCGCTGGCATGGCAGGAGATCAACAGGCGTCACTGTTTGGGCTTGCATGCTTTGAAAAAGACGATTGCAAAATGACATATGGCACGGGTGGATTCATGCTGATGAACACAGGCAATAAGCCCGTTAAAAGCAAAAACGGACTTCTGACAACAATCGCATGGGGGATCGGAGATACTGTAAATTACGCACTCGAGGGCTCTGTCTTTATAGCGGGCGCGGCTATACAGTGGCTAAGAGATGAGATGGGACTTATTAAGAAAGCATCCGAAACAGAAAAGCACGCACAGCTTGTTGAGGACACCGACGGCGTCTATTTCATTCCTGCATTTACAGGGCTTGGAGCACCATATTGGGATCCATATGCAAGAGGCAGTATATTTGGTCTTACAAGGAATTCAAATAAAAATCATATCATAAGAGCTGTATTGGAGTCGCTCGGGTATCAAACATGCGCCTTAGCAAATGCGATGGCATCAGACTGCAATACTTCGCTAAAAAGCATAAAGGTTGACGGTGGAGCAGCTGCAAATAACTTCATCCTGCAATTTCAGGCAGATATCTCAAATTGTGATGTGGTAAGATCCAAAACGCTCGAAAGCACATCTCTTGGAGCCGCGTACCTTGCAGGACTTGCGGTCGGTTATTGGAAAGATTTGGATGACATAAGAGAGAATTTTGGAATAGACAAGAGATTTATGCCAACGATGAGCGATGAAAAAAGAGAACGACACATAAAGGATTGGAATAAGGCAATAAAAGCTACAATTTCGTTTGACGGGCATTGATTTTTGTGATATTATGTATGTCTGTAAGCCGCACAGAATAGGTTATGTAAAATTTTTAAGAAAAAAATTACCTATAATGGCGAGACTGGTACGAGGAGGGAATTAAATAATGTACGCAGTAATTGAAACAGGTGGAAAACAGTACAGAGTACAAAACGGTGATGTTATCGTTATAGAAAAGCTCAATGTTGAAGCCGGCAAAAAGGTAACATTTGACAAGGTTTTGATGTTAGGTGACGGCAAGGATCTAAAAATAGGAAAGCCTTACCTGGATGAAACAGTTGAAGGAAAAGTAATTGAAAATGGCAAGGGTAAAAAGGTTGTTATTTTCAAATACAAGGCAAAGAAAGACTACAGAAAGAAGCAAGGTCACAGACAGCCTTATACAAAGGTAGAGATAACAGCTGTAGGCGGAAGTACTTCAAAGCCTAAGGCAGAAGTAAAATCAGAAGCAAAACCGGAAGTAAAAAAGGAAACTAAGACAGTTTCAATGTCTATGAAAAAAGACGAGTTGCTTGCTTTTGCAGAGGAACACGGCATCAAAGTTGATGCAAAGGCTACAAAGCAGGTTATAGTAGATACAATTAAAGAAAATTTGAAATAATTACCTTAACATAAAGGAGGTGTAATCATGGCAAGTAAAAAAGGTGTAGGAAGTTCCAAGAACGGTCGAGATAGTGAAAGTAAACGTCTGGGAGTCAAGAGAGGTGACGGACAGTATGTAAGTGCAGGAAGCATCCTTGTAAGACAGAGGGGAACTAAAATTCATCCCGGCAACAATGTTGGCAGAGGTGGAGATGATACATTATTTGCTAAGATTGACGGCGCAGTAAAATTTGAAAGAGCAGGAAAGACTAAAAAGCAAGTAAGCGTATATCCAAAAGAAGCATAATTACAATCAGCCCCTAATCATAGGGGCTGTATTTATGTCTGTAAAAAAATATCCAAAGATATCGGGAGAGAGTATATGTTTGTAGACAGAGCTAAAATATTTATAAAATCGGGCAAAGGTGGAGACGGAGCAGTCAGCTTCAGGAGAGAACCTTATGTACCGGAGGGAGGCCCTGACGGTGGAGACGGCGGTAAAGGCGGAGATGTCATCTTTATGGCAGACAGCAGTCTGAGAACTTTGATGGATTTTAGATATAAGAGAAAATATCAAGCTCAAAACGGTCAAAACGGTATGAAAAAAAAGAGGTACGGTAAAAAAGGCGACGACCTTATAATTAAAGTACCGCCCGGCACGCTTGTTATAGATGAGGAAACAAACACTTTGATGAAGGATCTTGTAAATTCGGGTGACAGCTTTGTAGCTGCAAAAGGTGGCAAGGGCGGTAAAGGCAATGTTCATTACAAAAGCTCGACAAGACAAGCACCTAATTTTGCGGAAGCAGGAGGCTTTCCTAAAGAGAGAAATATCATTTTAGAGCTAAAGCTTATCGCGGATGTAGGTCTTGTAGGGTTTCCGAATGTGGGAAAATCTTCCATATTAAGTGTTGCAACAAAAGCAAAGCCTAAAGTTGCCAATTATCATTTCACGACGATAGCTCCAAATCTCGGCGTTGTAGAGCTTGCAAATACGAGTTTTGTTATGGCTGATATTGCCGGCATCATCGAGGGAGCACATACAGGTGCAGGCATGGGCTTTATGTTTTTAAAGCATATTGAAAGAACCCGTGTGTTGCTCCATGTTGTGGATGTTTCCGGCAGCGAGGGCAGAGATCCTATCGAGGATTTTGATAAGATAAATGGAGAATTAAAAAAATATTCTGATCAGCTGGCTAAAAAACCTCAAATCATAGCGGCAAATAAAATGGATCTAATAGATGAGGAAGATCCAAAATATCTTGAATTTAAATCCTATGTAGAAAATAAAGGCTACAAGGTATTGCCAATTTCTGCTCCTATAAATATCGGCATACCTGAGCTTATGAATGAAGTAGCTAAGATGCTTGCTATAACAGAGGCAGAGTCACTTGAAGACACGATGGAAAGCTTTGACTTTGAAAAGGACGACTACGATCCTGACTACAAAAAGGTAATTGCTTTCCAAAAAGACGGAGCCTTTGTGCTTGAGGGTAAGCAGCTTTTAAAAATATTTAACTCCACGAATTTTAACGATATAGGCTCTATAAGATATCTATATAAATATATAGAAAAAAGCGGAGCGATTGAAAAGCTAAAGGATATGGGGCTAGAAGAGGGCGACATCATAAAGATAGAAGATTTTGAATTTGAGTATATAGATGAGTTCTAAAATGAATAAAATTCCAAATAGAGAAGAATGCTTTACGCTTTTAAAAGAATATAACACGCCGGAGCACGTTATCAGACATTGCACAGCCGTCTGCGATGTCGCTCTTTTGATAGCAAATCGTTTAAATCAAAAGGGATATAATATAAATATCGAGCTTTTGCAGGCGTGCTGTCTTTTGCACGACATTGCAAGGGTTTATGATGAACACGAGACTGTAGGTTCAATGTATTTATCTAAAATAGGATATAATAATATTGCGGATATAATAATAAAGCATACAAAATATAAGGATTTTAGCAGGCTAACAAATATAAATGAAACGGACATCCTGTGCATTGCAGACAGAACTGTTTTAGAGGATAAATTTGTCGGTATTCCAAGACGAATGGAATACATAAAGCAAAAGGCGAAGAGAAACGGAAAGGAAGAATTTATTCCATTTATACAAAATGGTGAAAAAATGCTAACTGAGTATATCGAAAGCCTTGAAAACGTTATGGGAATTACTTTAAAAGAATTGGTAGATAATAATGGAGAAGCTTGATTTTTTATTGAAGCAGGTGGAAAAGCCGGCACGATACATCGGTGGCGAAATAAACAGCATTTCAAAGGATTTAGAAGAAGTGGATGTAAGATATGCCTTTGCATTCCCTGATCTATATGAGATTGGGATGTCATATTTGGGTCTTCAAATATTGTATGATGTGTTAAATATCGATGAAAAGGTATATTGCGAAAGGGTATTTGCACCTGCAAGCGATATGGAAAAATTGATGAGAGAAAATGATATTCCTCTCTTTTCTATTGAAACAAAGACGCCTATCTGTGATTTTGATATGCTCGGATTTACTTTACAATATGAAATGGCATACACAAATATATTAAATATGCTAGATCTCGCAAAAATTCCTCTCAAAAGTAGCGATAGAAGAAAAATAGAAAAAGAGACAGGCAAAAAATTTCCAATCGTTATGGCAGGCGGACCTTGCACATATAATCCCGAGCCTGTTGCTGATTTTTTCGACTTTTTTATAATCGGCGACGGCGAGGAAATCATGCCAAAGCTAACAAGCTTATATCGTGAATGTAATTCGACGATAGAATATTTAGAAAAGGCGGCACATCTTGACGGCATATATGTACCATCGTTTTATGATGTTATATATAATGATGATAACACGGTTAAGGAATACAAAAAAAATAATGAAAATGCGCCTGACAGGGTAAAAAGAGCACTTGTAGACAGTATCGAGGATATTCCATTCCCGACAAAAAACATAGTGCCTTATATAGATGCTGTACATGATAGGGCAGTTGTAGAAACCTTTAGAGGCTGCACGAGAGGATGTAGGTTTTGCCAGGCAGGAATGATATATAGACCCGTCAGAGAGAAAAAGACCGAAACTATCCTTAAGCTTGCTGAGGAACAGCTAAAAAATACCGGGCATGAGGAACTTTCGCTTTTGAGTCTTTCGACATCGGATTATTCGGACTTTGAAAGTCTTGCGCTGCAGCTGATAGACAGCTGTGCAAAAAACCATGTCAACCTATCACTTCCTTCACTTAGGCTCGATAGCTTTTCATTTAAGGTTTTAAATGAGGTTCAAAAGCACAAAAAGACAGGCTTAACATTTGCTCCGGAGGCCGGCACGCAGAGGCTTAGAAATGTTATAAATAAGTCGATAACAGACGATGACATATATAATGCAGTTGAAAATGCGATAAAGCTTGGCTGGAAGCAAATTAAACTCTATTTTATGATCGGTCATCCAACGGAAACATATGAGGATCTGGACGGCATCGTTGAAATAGCGAAAAATATTCAAAATATAAATTACGAGATAAACGGCAAAAAAGGCGGACGTTTCAATGTTACAGTCAGCGCAAGCAACTTTGTGCCTAAGCCACACACTCCTTTCCAGTGGCATAGCCAAAACACATATAATGAATTTATAGAAAAACATAACTATCTTTTAGAGCAGTTAAAAAAGCTGAGAAATGTAACATTTAACTATCACGACAGCCCAGTCAGTGTGCTTGAGGCGGTTTTTGCCAGAGGTGACAGAAGACTTGGCGATTTGCTCGTAAGTGCGTATAAAAACGGTTGTAAGTTTGACGCATGGAATGAATTTTTCAATATCACAAAGTGGGAAAAGGCTTTTGTCGATACAGGTATAGATGCTGATTTTTATGCTACAAGAAAACGAAGCTATGATGAGGTTTTGCCTTGGGATATTATAGACAGCTTCATATCAAAAGACTTTTTGATTTCAGAAAGTCAAAAGACTACCATAACAAAGGACTGTAGAGAAGGCTGTGTCGGTTGTGGTATAAATGAACATACTGTATGTAGATTAGCGGGGATAAAAAATAAATGAAATATATAATGAGATTTTCAAAAGAAGGATATCTTAAATACATTTCGCACCTTGACATGATAAGGCTGTTTAACAGGTGTTTTAAGCGTGCTGATATATCACTTGTGCATTCACAAGGGTTCAATCCGCATCCAAAGCTCACATTTGCACAGCCTCTTTCACTCGGTTACACATCTTCATGTGAAATAATGCAAATAGAGACTGAAAAAAGCTATGAGCCGTCAGAACTCAAGGATTTGATAAACGAAAATCTACCTGACGGCATAAAAATACTTTCATGCATGGATGAGCCCGATATAGCAAAAAATATTTCCGGAAAGATAACAAATGCTACATATGAAATATCCTTTTTATCAGATATCGGTCAAAGTATAGTATTAGATAATTATAGTAATAAAATAGACGCATTTTTTGCACAGGAACATATATATGCCGAGAAGAAACAAAAAAGGAAAAAAGAATTAAAACAGATAGATATAAAACCAATGATCAGAAAAGTTGATTATATAGTTGACGATAATTTATTTATGACTATCAAAGTTGACTGTGGTAGTAACTCAAACTTAAATCCAGAACTTATACTAAAGGCCTTTTTTAATTTTTTGAATTTAGAGTACATGCCTCAATATGTTGAAATAAGACGAGTTTCACTTGACTAATAGATTTTATTGAATAATAATTGTAAAATATTGACAGTTAAAATCTCCGGATGTATATTCTTAATATATTTTAGGAGGTTTTTATTATGTTAAAAGAATGGAAAGAAAAAATTATACAGCTTAAAGAGAAATATCTGAATATCGAGACCATAAAAGAAAATAAAAAGATAGTAATTGCAGGCGGATGTATATTGGCTCTTATCATCGTATTCGCAGGATTTTTCGCTTTAAATCATAAAAACAACAAAACTTTAGAAGAGCTAAAAGCTTTAAGTGATCAAGAAGAAAATAGCGAAGAAATCGAGGCAGAAGATAATCAAACATTGATTGTCGATATAGGTGGCGAAGTAAAAAATCCCATGATCGCTCAGCTTCCGACAGGATCAAGGATTGGCGATGCCATAACCGCTGCCGGCGGTACGACGGAAAAAGCCGATCTTTCAAATATAAACAGAGCTCAAGTTTTAGAAGACGGTCAGAAAATATATATTCCTTCAACAGACGATAGCGATTCACAAGCAAGTATAAACGGATCCTCTTCGTCAACGGCATCATCTTCTAATCAGAAAGTAAACATAAATACTGCAACAGATGAACAGCTAAGAACTTTAAGCGGTGTAGGACCTGCTACTGCAGAAAAAATTATAAATTTCAGGACAAAAGAAGGGGCTTTTAAAAGTATCGAGGATTTAAAAAATGTAGACGGGATAGGAGACAAAACCTTCGAGAAGCTAAAAGACAAAATTTGTGTCTAAGGATTGAAAAATAAGGATTTTAAGGGTATAATTGTTTTATTCTAAAGAGGGAGAATTATCAATGATAAGCAAAGAAAAAGTTGCAAGAATAAATCAATTAGCCAAAAAGCATAAAGAAAAAGGACTTACAAAAGAAGAAAAAAAAGAACGAGAAATTCTTAGACGCGAATATATTGAGGCTATAAAAGGTAATGTCAAGGATCAACTTTCTCGTATCAGATATGTCGAAGATATGGAAGAAGAAAACGATAAAGACGATAAGATAAACAACTCGAAAAAAAACTAAAAAATATATGAATAATTGTTCAAAAGTGTTTAAAAATCACATTTTGCGGTATAAATTAGTGTAAAATAAATTGATTATACAAGGAGTAAATGAAATGAGGAATGTTTATCTGGATTATTCGGCAACAACGCCGGTAAAAAAAGAAGTTCTAGATGCGATGCTTCCATATTATTCGGAATTTTATGGCAATCCATCAAGTCTATATACAATAGCACAGGCTTCAAAAGAAGCTTTGGAAAAAGCAAGAGAACAGGTAGCTAAGCTTATAAATGCTGATACTGCTGAAATATTTTTTACAGCAGGCGGTTCTGAGGCTGATAACTGGGCACTAAAAGGCGTTACAGACGCTTTAAAAGACAAGGGCAACCATATCATAACTACAAAGATTGAGCATCATGCTATACTTCATTCTGCTGAGTTTCTCGAAAAGCATGGTATAGATGTAACTTATCTTGATGTAGATGATAAGGGTCTTGTAAATCCTAAAGAGCTTGAGGAGGCAATTACAGATAAAACGGTTTTAGTTTCTGTCATGTTTGTAAATAATGAGGTAGGTACTATAGAGCCCATAAAAGAGCTTGCTAAAATCGCACATAAGCACGGAGTTGTTTTCCATACAGATGCGGTACAGGCACTTGGCAATGTACATATAGATGTTAAAGATCTTGATGTTGACTTGTTGTCAATGTCAGGCCATAAGATTTATGGACCTAAAGGCATAGGAGCGCTATATATCAAAAAAGGTACAAATATAAATAATTTTGTTCACGGCGGTGCTCAAGAGAGTAAAAGAAGAGCAGGCACAGAAAACCTTCCTGGTATAGTAGGCTTTGGTAAAGCTTCTGAGCTTGCAATGGAAAATCTCGATACTCATATCAAAAATGTTTCCGAGCTGAGGGATTACTTTATAAAGGAAGTTACTGCAAAAATTCCGGATACTATTGTAAACGGTTCGCTTGAGCACAGACATCCAGGCAATGCAAACATATCATTTGAATATATAGAAGGCGAATCAATGCTTATACTTCTTGATATGAATGGCATTTGTGTATCGACAGGCTCGGCTTGTTCGTCAAAATCTCTTACTCCATCACATGTTTTGTCAGCTCTTGGTATTCCTGTTGAGCGAATACATGGTACTCTTAGGTTTACAGTTGGAGATTTTACAACAAAAGAGGATCTTGATTATGTAGTAGAAAAGCTTGTAGAAATTGTGAAGAATCTTAGAGATTTATCTCCGATTTCAAAAGAGAAAGGGTGGAAATAATTATGGCAATGTACAATAGCACTGTAATGGATCATTTCACTAATCCAAGAAATGTCGGTGAGATCGAAAATCCTGACGGCATAGGCGTTTACGGTAGCCCGGTTTGTGGCGATATGATGCAAATAACTATAAAAGTTGATGGCGAAAAGATTGTAGACGCTAAGTTTAAAACATTCGGGTGCGGTTCTGCGATTGCCTCATCTTCAATGGCAACAGAAATGATAATAGGCAAAACTATAGACGAAGCATTAGCTCTTACAAATAAACAAATTGTCGATGAACTGGGTGGATTGCCACCTGTAAAGATTCACTGTTCTGTATTAGCTGATCATGCGATAAAATCTGCAATTTATGATTATGCGCAAAAAACAGGCAAGCATTATGCAGGCTTAGACGGTTTCGATCCTGATGCAGATGACGAAGATGAGCATCAAGACATAGGAGAATCAGCATGTCAGAGAAAGCTTTAGACAATAATAAAGTGATTTTAGGTTTAAGCGGCGGTGTAGATAGTACCGTCGCTACTTTAATATTAAAGAAAAAAGGCTTTGAAGTAACAGGTCTTTATTTTGATATATCAGGAGAGAATAAGGCAGGACAAGAAAAGGCAAAAAAGGTAGCCTCAGAGCTAGATATAGACCTAATCATAAAGGATGTTTCAAAGGAATTCAAAGAAAATATCATACAAAACTTTATAAACGAATATGAAAACGGAAGAACTCCAAATCCGTGCGTTTTGTGCAATCCCACAATAAAATTTCCTACGCTTTTAAAGGAAGCGGACAGCCTTGGTGCAAAATATATAGCAACAGGTCACTATGCTAAGGTAGAATACAGCACTGTCCAAGGTTGCCATGCTATAAAGGTTGCTGATAATCAAAAAAAGGATCAATCGTATATGCTGTATAGACTTCCCGAAGAGATAACAAGCAGATTGATATTTCCGTTGTCCGAAGTTAAAGATAAATCACTGACGCGTGATTTTGCGCGAAAAAATGAGATGTCAAATGCGGATGATAAGGACAGTCAGGAAATTTGCTTTATAAAAGAAAAGGATTATATAGAGTTTTTAGAAAAGCAGGATATAAGGTATCAAAAGGGCAATTTTGTTGATAAAAACGGCAACGTGCTCGGCACTCATGACGGTCTTATCAGATATACGATAGGGCAAAGAAAAGGTCTTGGCATTACATTTGGTAAGCCTGTATATGTTACAAATATTATTCCGCAAAAAAACGAAGTGATACTTGGAGATAATGAGGATCTCTTTAAGAAGGAAATAATCTGTAAGGAAGCTTTTTTCGTATCGACATCAGGTCAAACCATTCCTAAATGCGTAACAGGGAAAAAGCTGTTAGGAAAAATAAGATATAAAGCTGAGCCTTCAGAATGCACGGTTGAGGAATTTGGTGATAATATAAAAGTTAAATTTAAAGAGCCGCAGCGTGCGGCGACAAACGGTCAATCTCTCGTACTATATCTTGATAATGAAGTGATTGGCGGAGGTATTATAGATATGTCACAATCGGAGGGAAAATGAAGCAGGTCATCTTAGGGAATACAGGAATAAGCGTGTCCAAAATAGGGATAGGTAGCCTTACCGTAGGGGAGTCACAGTTAAACCTTTCCGTAAAAGACGGTAGTCAGGTTATAAAATATGCCATTTCGCAAGGAATAAATTTTATCGACACAGCGCAGTATTACAAAACATATCCGTATATAAAAGAAGCTTTAAAGGATATTATGAATATTGAAGCTAAAAGACCTGTGATCTGTAGCAAATCGCTTGCACACACTTATAGCGATATGAAATATGCAATAGATGAAGCGCTTAATGAACTAGATCTATCTTATATAGATATTTTTCTCCTGCATGAGGTAAGAACAGAAGAAAATAGGGAGGGTGCTCTCAGAGCCTTGATTGAGGCAAAAAAAGAGGGAAAGATAAAGGCTATAGGCATTTCCACACATCATATAGATGTGGTTTCAAGGTACGCAGAAAATAGCAATATTGAAGTTATCTTCCCTCTGATAAATTGTGAAAGCCTCGGTATACGAAAGGGCAGTGAGGCAGGAACAAAGGAAGAAATGGTAGCAGCGATAAAAAAAGCTCACGATAGAGGTATAGGCATCTTTGCTATGAAAGCATTTGGCGGTGGGCATTTGACAGCAAAATACATCGAAGCGCTCAGCTATGTTTTTTCGCTCGACTGCGTTGATTCCGTAATGATCGGATTTGGAAGAAAAGAAGAGGTAGATAAAGCAATCGCGTTTGAAAACGGAACTCTACCAAGCAATTATATTCCTGATATTTCGATGAAAAAAACGTATATCGAGCCCGGAGTATGTGAGGGCTGTGGCAATTGTATAAAGAGATGTCCTAATAAAGCGATTTACAGAGGCGAAGATATGCTTGCACATATAGATGAAAGCCTTTGTATGACATGCGGATATTGTGCACCCGTGTGTCCTGTCAGAGGTATAATTTTGCTTTAATTATAGGTATTTTCGTGATATAATCACTTTAATTATACTTGGAGGAAAAACATATGGAAAAACTGGGATTAAATCAAATAAGAAAGATGTTTTTAGACTTTTATAAAACAAAGGAACACTATGTCAGAGGCTCGTTTTCTCTCGTTCCGAATAATGATAAAAGTCTGCTTATTATAAATTCGGGAATGGCTCCGCTTAAGCCATTCTTTTCGGGCCTTGAAACACCTCCGTCAAAGAGAATGGCGACATGCCAAAAATGTATCAGGACAGATGATATAGAAAATGTCGGTCTTACAGCAAGACACGGTACATTTTTTGAAATGCTAGGCTCTTTTTCATTTGGTGATTATTTTAAAGAAGAATCTATCACTTGGGGATGGGAATTTGTAACAGAAGTATTGAAATTACCTAAGGAAAAGATTTGGGCAACAGTCTACTTTGAGGATGACGAGGCATTTGACATTTGGAAAAACAAAATTGGTATGCCTGAGGAAAAAATAGTTCGTCTCGGCAAAGACGATAACTTCTGGGAGATTGGTACAGGACCTTGCGGTCCTTGCTCGGAGATTTATTTTGACAGAGGCGAAGAATACGGCTGTGGCAGCGATGATTGTAAACCGGGCTGTGATTGCGACAGATATATAGAATTTTGGAATCATGTATTTACCCAGTTTTCAAAACAGGAGGATGGCTCATATGAAAATTTGGCTCATCCAAATATCGATACAGGTATGGGTCTTGAAAGGGTAGCTTGCATCATGCAGGAAACAGACAGTATATTTGATGTAGACACAATCAAAATGGTTGTTGATAAGGTTTGCGAATTGGCAAATATCAAATATATGGACGGAGCTTCGCCAACCGATGTTTCCGTGAGAATAATAACAGACCATATAAGATCCGCTACATTTATGATTGGCGACACTATAATGCCGTCAAACGAGGGCAGGGGATATGTGCTTAGAAGACTTATCAGAAGAGCTGTAAGACATGGCAAGAAGATAGGTATAAACGACAGCTTCCTATCGAAGCTAGCAGAAACTGTAATAGAATCCTCAAAGGACGGATATCCTGATTTGGAAGATCAGAGGATTTTCATCCAAAAGATTATAAGTCAGGAGGAAGAACGATTTGCTAAGACGCTAAATCAAGGTCTTTCAATCATTGAGGAATACATTGACGAGATGAAAGCAAATGGTGAAACAAAATTGAGCGGTAAAAAGGCTTTTAAGCTTCACGATACATATGGTTTTCCGTTTGAGATTACAGAAGAAATCCTACAGGAAAAAGGATATAATGTAGATAAAGATGAGTTCGATGTGTTTATGCAAAGACAAAGAGAGCTCGGTAAATCTGATGCCGCAAAGAGCGACGAAGGCTGGAAAGAGAGTGAAATAGAGCATCTGTTTGATATACCGACTGTCTTTACAGGATATGAAAAATTCGAAGATACCGGAAAGGTTTTATCGATATTTAAGGATAACAGCGAGCTGGCTTCTATTTCTAAAGGTGAAACAGGAAACGTCTTGCTTGACACAACACCTTTTTATGCAAAGGGAGGCGGACAATCAAGTGATATAGGTTATTTGAGCTCTGATAATGCTAAAGCTGAGGTTGTAGAGGTTACAAAGCACAAGGGCGTAAACATCCATAAGGTAAATGTGCTTGACGGAGAGATAAAAAAAGGTGACAGCTTGTTTGGTAAGGTAGATCTCGTGCGTCGCAACAACAGCTCGCGAAACCATACATGTACACATATATTGCACCAAGCTCTACGAGATGTTTTGGGCGAGCACGTGCAGCAGGCCGGATCAGCTGTCGATGATTCATTGCTCAGATTTGACTTTTCACATTTTGAAGCTATGACAAAGGAGCAATTGCAAGAGGTTGAACAGATCGTAAATGAAAAAATAAGTATGTTCATTCCTGTAACCTGCGTAGAGATGCCGATAGCAGAAGCTAAGAAAACAGGTGCACTCGGACTTTTCGAGGATAAGTACGGAGATACTGTAAGAGTTGTTTCTGTCGGTGATTACAGCAAAGAGCTTTGCGGAGGCATACATGTTGCAAATTCCGGGCAAATAGGTGCATTTAAAATCCTAAGTGAGACCGGTATTGCCGCAGGCGTAAGGCGAATAGAAGCCGTTACAGGAAAAGGCCTTTTGGCATTTTTAAATCAGAAGGAGGCTTTGATAGAAAATATAGCTCAAAAGCTAAACAGCAAGCCAAATTTGATTGATGAGAAAATAACTTCATTTATAGCAGAAGCAGATGAAATGAAAAATGAGCTTCAATCACTCAAAAAGCAAAACGCAAATAATATTTCCGGCGAATTGCTGCAAAAAGCAGAGAATATAAATAATATAAGCTTTATATCTCATACATTTAACGATCTTGATTCGAAGGATTTGAGAGAAATCGCCGATGACTTAAAGAAAGGCAATGAAGACGTGGCAATAGTTTTTGCAAATATAACAGGCGACAAGACAATGCTTTTAGTTGCTTTGAGTGATATGCTTGTAAAAAAAGGCTACCACGCAGGCAAACTGATCAAAGAAATTGCAAAGGTAGCAGGCGGTAACGGTGGAGGAAAGCCAAATATGGCACAGGCAGGTATAAAAGATAATGATAAGATAAATGACGCATTTAAATTGGCAAAAACACTACTATGATATTACTTTTTAACCACTTAATATCAAAATTCGAATAAAAGTATAAGAAGGAGGTATTCCGATGGAAAACAAGAACACCATAATGTTTAATTCGCAAACACCAGGCGAGCAAAAAACGATAAAAGAAATACTGGAAATAGTCTATGACGCTTTGGAAGAAAGAGGGTATAATCCAATAGACCAGATAGTTGGGTTTATACTTTCCGGCGACCCTTCTTATATCACAAGCCACAATAAAGCGAGAAATTTAGTACGACAGCTTGACAGAGACGATCTTGTCGAGGAACTTCTCAGAAGCTATCTGAAATAGGAGGCGTATATGAGAATAATGGCTCTTGACATCGGCGATGTCAGGATAGGCGTGGCTGTTTCGGATCCACTTGGTATAACTGCACAAGGCTTAACGGTGATTGAACGCATCGGGATAAAAAAGGACTGTGACAGGATAATAGAGCTCATCAAAGAATATCAATGTGAAACAGTTGTAATAGGTCTAAATAAGCGTCTTGACGGCAAAGATACGATTCAGACAGAAAAGGTTTATGAGTTTAAATCAAAGCTCGAAAATAAACTTAAAGCCTCGGGGTTTTCTAATGTAAAACTCGCATTTCAAGATGAAAGGCTTTCGACAACAGAAGCAGAAAAAATACTTATAGATGCCAATCTTTCACGAAAAAAAAGAAAGCATGTTATAGATAAGCAGGCTGCTGTAATAATATTGCAACGATATTTATCTACATTATGATTGAACCTTTGGGTTGTCGATTATTAAAAATATAAAAAATAGATAAAAAAACGGCTATTAATTATAAATAGTCGTTTTTTGTGAGTTAATTATAGAGAGGTTATTTCTTATTTACATATTAATAATAGCTCTTTTATGTGACAGTGTAATGACTTTTATATTTCAAAACTGTCATATTAGCCATGTTTTATAAAAAATATAGGTATAGGCGAAAAAAATCTTGAGAATAAAATCTTAAAAATATTGAAATTTGCCTGATCTATGCTATTATATCTTGCGAATAGTTTACAGATTAATTACGGATTGAGGAGGGAAAAATATGACGAAAAAAAGATTTCTAAGTGTATTTGTTGCACTGGTCATGGTGCTAGGGCTTATGCCGACGGCGAATATAGCAAATGCGGCAGACACAACGAATACAACAAGCAAAACAATCCAGCTTGGCACAAGTGGCCTCAAAAGCCCAACTGCAACAACAAATGAAAAAGGAACATATAAAGAACCTAACAGCTATGTCTATTTTGGTGTGAATAGCGAAAACAACAGCACTCCTATCAAGTGGCGAGTGCTGGATGCAGACAAGGCAAATGACGGCGAAACAAACGGAATGTTCCTACTGTCGGAGTATTATTTGTCGTTGACGAGATTTGACCCTACCGATCCTTATGACAACACATATCAAGAAAGCGTTGCTAAGGCTTGGTGCGCTTCATTTTCAGGCGATCAAGATAATTTCTCCTCGTTAGAGTATAATAATATGCTTGGTATTCTAAAGGTAGATGAACCCAGCACTTTATACTCTCTTACTTGGGGTGCAAGCACATTAACTCAATACGACAAGCTCTTCTTGCTGTCTGTGCAGGAGCTTGCTGACTATGTGGGAAATTACAACGAAGCACCGGGACTGATTGCGACAAATACTGCCGGATTTGCACAGACATACTGGCTTCGTTCTCCTTATGTGTATGGCAATTGGAAACAACTCGCCGCTTCGGTTAGTTACACCGGTGAAGTGGACAATAAACATGTGGAAGACAACGCCGGAGCTCGTCCTGCTTTAAATTTAAACCTGGATAATGTTCTCTTTACGTCTGCCGCTGAAGATGGCAAGTCCGCAAGCGGTATGGATAGCGATTTGACTGCCGTAAATGATTACACAGGCAACGAGTGGAAGCTGACACTTAAGGATACAACCCGTAATTTTTCCATAACTGAAAACGAAGCTACCGTTGAAACAGGCGATACTATCACGCTGAACTATTCAGGCGCAAGTGTAGGAACAAATGAATATATTTCTGCGATCATTGAGGATAGTAACAGCAATGTAAGCTACTACGGCAGAGTACTAAAACCAGACGCTAACGGAGGATCGATGGATATTACAATCCCATCCGGTCTTGTGGGCGGCACTTATACACTTCATCTGTTCAGCGAGCAATATAACGGAGGTTATAAAACAGATTATGCAAGTAGCTTTGATGATGTGAGCTTAACAGTAGTACACAACCACGCCTGGTCAAACGAGTGGAGCAGTGATGATACTGCCCATTGGCATGACTGTACGGCAGATGGTTGTCCGATCACCGATAATAGCGAAAAGGACGGATATGCAATCCACTCCGGTGGAACAGCCACCTGCACTGCCAAAGCTATCTGCGCGGATTGTGGCAAGGAATACGGAAACCTTGCATCTCACAAATTGACACATGTTGCTGCAAAGGCTGCAACTGCTACTAAGACAGGAAATATCGAATACTGGCATTGCAGTGATTGTGACAAGTATTTTAAAGATAAAGATGCACAAACTGAAATCACAAACGGCATTAACGGTACGAAAATTTCAAAGCTAAACGCTAACGATAATGCTGAATCTTCACATACCGGCGACAACAGCAATTTCGCTTTATGGATCGCTCTGCTATTTATCAGCTGTACTACTGTTATCGGTACAACAGTTGTAAGCAGAAAGAAAAAATATAACAAAAATTAATTTTTAAATTAAAAACGAGAGGAGACATTTATATGAAAACAAAGCTTTTTACCGGAATGAAAAAGAACTTTTTAACAGCTACCTTGCTAGCGCTTGTACTTGCTGTAGGAATTTTTCCTGCTACAGCTTTTGCCGCCTCGGGTACCCCGATGACAGAGGTTAATATATCAATTACCAAGCCGGCAGTAGGGGCAACACCGGATTCTCAGCCAACCATCACAACTAAGCCACAAAATGGCGCGCAGCTCCTTAGCGTAGAGTGGTACAAGGTTGCTGAGAATGGCTATAATGGTGATATATCAGCAGATATAGATTGGAAAGAGGTTGATAATGGTGCAAAGTTTGAAGCCGGCTATTATTATCTGGCAACAGTAAACGTTAAAGCCAACAACGATTTCTTCTTTAGTCAAGATGATCTGTTGGTGACAGTAAACGATAAGTGGGCAGATCAAGCAACTATTGGTAGGGATCAGGGTCGTGATGACTGTGCGCTCCAAGCGTTATATGTTTTCCAGGTCACAAACCATACTCATACATATAGCCTTGATAAATGGAGTAGCAACGCTTCTTCACACTGGTATCAGTGCACCGATGCTAATTGCCCGGATAAGGCTGCTAGCATCAAGGACACAGCAAAGCATACTTTCAAGTGGGTTGTTGATCGTAAGGCTACTGCAGATCAGGTAGGCCTCAAGCATGAGGAATGCACAGTATGTGGCTATACACGTAACGAAAACACAAAGATTACTAATAGCCCACAAACCGGAGATACTATGAATATCGTACTTCCACTGGGTATCATGCTTGTGAGTGGAGCCGGCGTTGGTGCAGCAGTATATAGAAAGAAACAGCACAACTAAGCAGACCCGATAGGGTAAATATAAGTTTATGAGTGGACGACTACAGAGAGGTAGTCGTCCATTTTTTTTCTTTTTGCATTATTTAGACATATTATTTAAAAATGTTACAATCCTATCTTTAAATAACTAATTTTCAAAATTCACCGGAAAAAAGGTTAAGAAAAAAGAACAAATGTTTAAAAAGGCTTGACACGAAACATTTGTTCTGATATCTTATTTATAGAACAATTGTTCTTATTTGAAGGAGTGGGTAAAATGAATAAAAGGTTAGTTATAAAATCAAAGCTAAGGTTTGTAATATTCTTATTGTCGGTATTAATATTTAGTGTTACATTGATAAATGTAAGTTTTGGCGCCGATAAAGCTTCTTACAATCAATCTGATAATTATATAGAGATTGAAGTTTCGTCCGGCGATACTTTATGGGATATCGCAAATACTTACTGCGATTATTCATCAGATACAAGAAAAGTTGTACATGAAATTTGTCTTATAAACGATATCAAAGCATCAGATTTAAAAGAAGGCATGACGATAAAAATTCCTACAAATTTAGAAGTATAATGATATATCCCGACAAACCCGGAGGTATAAGGATATGCCTTATCTTATAAAAATCGCTTAGAGGGCAAATATGAGCCTTAAGTTTTGTAAGATCTGAGAAAAAAGATTTTTTTACAATATATTATAAAAGTATTATAAAATTCTTCACTAAGAGGTATAGGCAGGTGCAAAAGCGCTTGTCTGTATCTTTATTTGTGAAACTATATTTATTTTATTTATAACTATTCCCAAAATTATGATTTTAGGCATAGTTATAAATCTAAAATACAATGTTACATTCTAATGTTATATTCTTGTTAATTTTTTTCCTTTTCCTTTATCCCCCTCTTTTTTTAATGTATAATTAAAAGGCTAAAAATAAAATATTAAATGCATGCAAGATGTTTTTATATATTTTTGAAAGGCGGTTTTTCATTTTATGATTATCAATTTTATTCGCGGTTTTTGTATGGCTCTCGCTGACAGTGTTCCCGGTGTGTCCGGCGGCACTGTCGCATTTCTCCTAGGATTTTATGATAAGTTTATAGGCTCATTGAATTCATTAACAACAAGAAGCTTATCTGACAAAAAGGATGCCCTACTCTTCTTGTTAAAGCTTGGAGTTGGCTGGATTGTCGGATTTATATTGGCTATAGATATTTTAGCAAAGGTTTTTGATGTCAGAATATACGAAGTCAGCTCTTTATTCCTTGGCTTTATATTGTTTGCTATACCTGTTGTAATAAAGGAAGAAAAGGATGTCTTTATCTTTAATCGATATACTGTTATTTCAGCATTTGTAGGTATTTTACTTGTTGCATTTCTTACCTATTTCAATCCTACAAGCGGACAAGACTCGACATTTGATCTGCTACACTTGGATATAGGAAGTATTGCATACATAATAATAGCAGGTATGTTTGCTATTGCCGCAATGATACTTCCCGGCATCAGCGGTTCTACCCTGCTTTTAATCTTTGGTCTTTATATTCCGCTCGTACATGCTGTGAGTAGTACAATACACGGTGATTTCAGTTACATACCCGCGATGCTGATATTTATATGTGGGATCATCCTTGGTCTTGCTACTGTCGTTAGGTTCGTACATGTAGCACTTATAAAGCATCGCTCCATTATGGTGTTTTTTATCATAGGAATGATGATAGGCTCGTTTTATGCCATCGTGATGGGACCTACTACCCTCGCAGAACCTAAGGAAATGATGACGCTTGATACATTTAGTGTTTTATGGTTCCTTATAGGCGGAGCACTTATATATGGATTACAATATCTAAAAAAAGTTATAGACAAGTAAGCCACTTGTCTATAACTTTTGTTTATAACTTTTGTCTGTAACTACTGTCTCTAAAACATCCGTGATGGGTGTTTTTATTTTTTAGGACTCTCCTCTATTTAGGACGAAATATTGTTCATACCAAATTAAAAACGAGAATATGTTCCATATTTTTGTCCAGTTTTTAGGTTTCATGAACTGGTGCTCACCTCTGTGGAACTCCAGTAATTCCAACAGCTTATCAGTATTAAAAAATTTCTCTGCCATATCGCTTGTGAAATATTTTTTTACTACCTCGTAGTACTTATCTTGCTTTAGCCAATCAGGAAGCGGTGACAAAAAGGCGCTTTTCTTTCTGTTGGCCGAATCTCTATTCATCTCCCTATCTGCCGCAGACCTTAGCGCAAGCTTTGTGTTTTCCTTGCTTACGCGATATTTAGTCGGAATCGTGGAGGAAAGTGCAAATACTTCTTTGTCTAAAAAAGGAACTCTAAGCTCAAGTGAATGTGCCATGCTCATTTTATCCGCTTTCAGCAAAATCTCTTGAACCATCCAGCCATGTATATCAAGATATTGCATCTGAGTAATATCATCATACCCTTCTTTTATCGCATAATCATAATATGGTTTAGTATAGTACTGCGGTGGCTTTGACTCATAATGCTTTTTTAAATACAAGTCTCGTTCCTCATATTTAAAGATGTTGTCATTTCCTATATATCTTTCAGCAACTGTCTTGCTACCTCTTATAAGGAAGTTTCTGCCCTTTAAATTAGGCATTTTTTTAGCCACAGCACCGGCAGCCTTCCTGATGGCTTTTGGTAGTTTTTGGTATTTTGCAAGTGAAAGAGGCTCCTTATATATGTTATAGCCTGCAAACATTTCATCTGCGCCCTCTCCGGACAGTACAACCTTTAAATCCTTTGATGCTCTTTGGCAGACGTGATATAGATTCACGGCACTTGGATTTGCAAGTGGTTCATCCATATGATATTGCACATCAGGCAAACTTGCAAAAAATTGATCCGCCGTTATGTTTTTTACGAAATTTTTTACTTTTATCTCATCTGCAAGCACTTTAGCATCCTCTGCCTCAGAATACTTTTTCTCGGCAAATCCAACGGTATATGTGTTTACATCATATATTTTTGCAAGTTCGCATGCTGTATAGCTTGAGTCAACGCCGGAGGACAAAAAGCATCCTACATCTACATCGGCTATTTTGTGTGCTTCAACTGACTTTGTAAATGTATCTGCGATTTCGTCAACAAATTCATCATAAGATTTTGAAAAATTAGGATGAAATTCTACGTTATAATATTTATTTATAGTCATTTGACCGTCTTTATATTCGAAATAATGACCCGGTGCAAGCTTATAAACGCCTTTAAAGAAGGTATCATAGCCCGGGAGACAGTTAAAAGTAAGGAAGTCGGGAAGTCTTTCTTCATTTAATTCCTTTTTGAAGTCAGGATGAGCCAAAAACGCTTTCAATTCGCTTGCAAACATAAAGGTATCGCCCATTGTTGCATAGTAAAATGGCTTGATTCCAAAGAAATCCCTCGCGCCGAAAAGTTTTTGCTTGTTTCTATCCCAAATAACAAATGTAAACATACCTCGCAATTTGTTTAACATATCTGCACCATATTGCTCATACGCATGTATCAAGACCTCTGTATCGGAATTTGTAGCAAAAATATGACCTTCTTTAAGCAATTCTTCTCGAAGCTCTAAGTAATTATATATTTCTCCATTAAATGTAATGGTTACAGTACCGTCTTCGTTATGCATTGGCTGCGCACCACCCTCAAGGTCGATAATGCTCAGTCTCACATGCCCAAGCACCACATCACCATCTATATAATGACTTCTGCCATCAGGTCCTCTATGCTTTATGAGTTCCTGCATATTGCAAATAATCTGCTCTTTATTTTCTGTCTTTCCTACGAATCCTAAAATCCCACACATAAAATTATAACCTTTCTCCTTCTTGCAAATATTTCTTTGCATATTCAACATCAGAAATGCAGTCTATATATTCGTTACCGTATTTCTGCCTTGTTTCGTTTCCCTTTCCAGTAATCAAAATTATAGTCTTTTTATCGTCTTTGAAGCTCTCAAAAATCGCTTTTTGTATCGCTTCTCCCCTCTCCTCTATCATTTCATACGGACATTTTAGCTGATCTAAGTATTGTGCCATAGTCTTTGAAATTTCAATAACAGGATCGTTACCCGGATCTTCAGCTACAAGGTAAGCCTTTTTAGAATACTTACCGGCGATAAGAGGAAGCTCCTTTCGACGCCCATATGCTTTGCCTCCGGGACACCCAAATATCGAAATTATCTGGTGCTCCGGATATTCGCTTCTTGTTGATTCAAACAGCTTTTCAAAGCTTAGCTTGTTATGTGCATAATCGACTATTACCGTTACCTTTCCGTCATTGCTTTCAAAAAGTTCCATCCTACCCGATGATTTAGCCTTTTTAATGCCCTCATATATATTTTTTTCAGGAATACCATATACACAAGCTGTTGCAATCGCCGCAAGAGCATTTTCAACATTGAAAAATCCCGGCATATTTAGCACAAATTCGCTGTCAAACTCACTGCATTTAACTTTAAAATGGGTCGCATGTCCTACTTTTTTTAAATCATAGCCGTAAAAATCACTACCCTCCTTAGTTCCAAAAGTGAATACTTTTTGTGCTACCCTTGAAGCCTCCATCACCCTCTCGAAGCAATCGGAGTTTGTTGAAACTAAAGCTGTTTTGCTCTGTTTAAATATCTTTAGCTTTGACGAGATATAATCCTCAAAATCAGGATGCTCTATCGGGCTTATATGATCTTCAGAAACATTTAAAAATATGCCGACATCAAACATTATGCCATCTAACCTGTTATATTTTAATGCTTGAGAGGATGCTTCCATTTCAAGAAAAGATATACCGCTATTTACAGCATTTCTAAAGTGTCGTTGCAAATCTATGTTCTCCGGTGTTGTAATGTGTGACTCTTCAAATATTACACCGTCATATGTATTTATAGATGAAATGATTGCACTTTCATTTTCGTCTTTAGCGGCGAGATATTCGTCTATTATTGCCTTTACATAATATGCTGTTGTGGATTTTCCTTTTGTTCCTCCTACTGCTGTTATCTTTAAATCTTTTGCAGGCTCGTTAAAAAAGATAGAAGCAAGCAGCGGCATAGCTTTGCGTATGTCTGAAACGACTAAATATGAAATGCCTTTATCTATATTTTCATATTTTTTTTCGCTGACATAGCAGATAGCACCGTTTTTAAGAGCTTCGATTAAATACTCTTCCTTAAAAGCGGCGCCTTTGCATATAAATAAAGTGTTTTTCTTAGCTTCTTTTGAATCAAAAGTCAGCTCCTCAATATTTTCATTTTTATCTGTTATATTTGCTTCAACCAAAAGTCCCTTTTCTTTTAGATTTTGTGCGTACTCATCTATGGTAAATAGTTTTATTTGCTTCATTTAATTCCCTCTTTTTCCCTTAAATTACTATTTTTTTAAAAACGCATTGCATCGAGAAATTCATTTTGAAATTCTTCAAATTCAGTTAGTTCAAATCTTTTTACAGTGCGTGCAAGGTGTTCACAACTTTCTCTGATTTCATCGTTTAATAATGTCATAGAAGTACCTGTCAGCGCCGTATTCCCTGCTATATGTATCTTTTGCGGATCTGCTTTCGGAATAAGCCCTATATCAAGGAATGCCTCAATCGGCGTCGCTTTGGCAAAGCCTCCTGCTATATATATTGCACCAAAATCGCTTATATTTTTTCCTAATTTATTTAAAACAAGCTCTATACCCGCCCTTACAGCGGCTTTTGAAAGCTGGAGATTTCTTATATCCTTCTGTGAAATATATATTTTTTCGGCTAAAAAGAATTTATCTCCTGATATGTTTTCTGCAACTTTTGAGAACGGATGCATTCTCTTATATATATCTTTTTCAGCTAATTTGCCGTCAGTATCTATTATACCAAATCTTTTCATTTGTGCCACAGCAGAAATAATCCCTGATCCGCAAATACCTATCGGTTCCTTATCATTTATCGTTTTATATTTTACATCATTATCTGAAATTTCTGTTCTTTCGATTGCTCCTGCCTGCCCTGTCATGCCACACTCTATATTGCTTCCCTCAAATGCGGGCCCTGCCGCAGTCGAAAATGCAAAAAGCTTCCCCTCGAGCCTCATAACGACCTCTCCGTTTGTGCCTATATCAAGAAGCATATAATTGCCTTGTGTCTCCTTTAATGCGATAATACCTGCCAAAATGTCACCACCGACATGACCGCTTATAGTCGGCAGGATATAACCCAGCCCATCTTGAAGTTTTATAGAGCTCACATATTCAGGAGTAAACGGGTATGTCGCAATACCGTCAACAGACATCCCTGCAAAAATAAGAGTCATAGTCGTATTGCCACAAAATGCGACTTTTTTTATATCTGCTTCATCGATATTTGCTTTTTTTACGGCTTCATTTATCATTTGCCTTATAGTGGACTTTAAGACTTTTTCAAGTTGCTTTTGATTTCCGTCAGCCTCGATACAATATGAAATTCTTGAAATTACATCTGCTCCGTATTTCTTCTGCGGATTATTTGCACACACCTGTGACAGCATTTCACCCGTTTCGAGTGAAAATAAGCTCATAACAATAGTTGTTGTACCTATGTCGCAAGCGATACCGTACTCTCCTTTTTTTATGTCATATTTAAAATTATTCGGAAATATGATTTCCTTTTCTATATTTGCTTCATATATATTTGCACATCTGCCTTTTTTTTCGCATTTTTTACAATTGCCTATACATTGAAACATTATTAAACTTCCTCCTCATCGCCTATATATTTATCATATAGTCTATCGAGAAATGCATTTAGTTTTTGTCTGTATATAATTCCTAATATACATGCAATTACGGCAAATACAGCAACTCCAATCGCTATGCCGTATCCGCCCAAATAAAGCTGTCTGCCTATGATTATACTACCGAGCATCGCAGGAGTTCGTCCTATCAGTGAAACTATCAAAAACGGTTTTAGCCTCATTTCGGAAAGTCCTGCCGCATAGTTACACAAATCCTTTGGAATACCGGGAATTAAAAATATCAAAAAGATTACTATCACAGCTTTTTTACTGTTGAGCTTATGTATCATATCCTTCATCTTTTCTTCTCCAAAGAAAAGGTGCATAGCATCGTGTCCGAGAAGCTTTGCAAGATAATATGTTATAACACTGCCGACAAACGCACCGATAAGTGCAAGTGCAAGGCTAAATGGTATATTAAAGAAGTATCCGCTTGCTATCTGTATCCACTGCCCCGGAATAAAGCATATGACTATTTGAATACATTGCGTTGCCATAATTATAAGTGCTGAGTATCCTTTATTTGCTTCCAAAAAGCTTTTTACATTTTCGAGGCTCGACATTTCATCTAATATATCCTTGTGAAAAAAATAGATATAAAGAGGAATCCCTACCAATATAATTAGTAATATAAACAGCTTTAATACGGCTAATATTACTTTTGATTTTTTACTTTCCTTTGCGTTTTTTAATAGGCTCATAGCTTAATCAATTCTCTTTCATATAGCTTCTGTAACGATTTTATCACTCCGAATTTGGAATGCTCATATGTAAGACCACCTTGAAAATAAACGATATACGGCTCCCTTATAGGTGCATCTGAGCTAAGCTCTATTGAAGATCCTTGTACAAAGGCACCTGCCGCCATTATAACCTCATCATCATAGCCTGGCATGTTCCACGGCTCCGGCACGACGTATGAATCAATAGGTGCGGCTTCTTGTATACCTTGGCAAAAAGCTATTACAGCTTCCTTGCTGCCGAGCTTGATACTTTGAATAATATCGCTCCTTTTTTCTTGTGGCAGCGGACATACCTCAAAGCCGAGTTTTTGATAGACCCTGCCACATAGCATAGCCCCTTTCAATGCTCCATTTGTCACCTTTGGTGCGATAAATATACCTTGAAGAATATTTCTATTTTGCCCAAAAGTAAGCCCACACTCTCCGCCTATACCTGGGCAAGTAAGACGATATGCTATCTTTTCTATTAAATCCTTTTTCCCTGTCACATATCCGCCGGAAAGAGCAAGCCCTCCGCCCGGATTTTTTATAAGAGATCCTGCTATAACATCTACTCCAACATCTGTAGGCTCATATATGTCTAAGAATTCTCCGTAACAGTTGTCTACCATAAAAATTATATGTATACCAATTTCCTTTTCGATCTCACGAATAAGATTAACTGCTTTTTTTATCTCTTCTATAGTTATGGCACTTCTCCACGCATAACCTGTTGCTCTTTGAAGACAAACCATTTTTGTTTTTGAAGAAATAGCGTTTCTAATGCTGTCAAAGTCTAACTTACCGTCCTTTAGCTCGACTTGCTTATACGATATGCCAAATTCCTTTAGCGAGCCCATATTATCACCGCGTATTCCTATAACCTCTTCGAGAGTATCATAGGGCTTTCCCGATATATAGATTATCTCATCGTCAGGCCTTAGCAGTCCTGAAAGCGTCAAGCTGAGCGCATGTGTTCCGTTTACTATTTGAGTTCGAACAAGTGCAGCTTCGGTTCTAAATATGTCAGCATATACCCTCTCTATCGCATCTCTGCCTGCATCATCATAGCCATATCCTGTATTCCACGAAAAATGCATATCCGATATTCTGTTTTTTTGAAATGCTCTCAGTACCTTATATTGGTTATATGCAGTAATATCATCAAGCTCTTTAAAGTTTATTTTTATGTCCTCTTCCGCTTCGGCTACCAAATCTGTTATTTTTTTATTTATTTTAAATTCACTGCTTAAATAATCGTTTGTAAAATTTTTAAAGTTAAGTTTGTCTTTCATTATTTCAAACGCTCCTCTTCCCATTCCATATTCTTAACAAGGTCTCTTTTGACATTGGCTTTATGAGCCGCATAAAGCTGCGTCGTCGTAACCTGTTCGTGATCCATAAGTGCTTGTACATCAAATATCGAATTGCCACGCGCTATAAGGCTTGTTGCGGCTGTTGCTCTGAGTTTGTGCGGACTGTATCCCGCCTGACGAGATGTTTTCATACCAATTGAGGTATATTTTTTTACAAGCTCTCTTATTTGTCTGACGCTCATACGATTTCCCTGTAGCGATAAAAACAGCGCATCGTCTTCGGTGTCCTTATCCCTTTCATTTTCAAGATAATCCGCAATTACCGCCGTAACTGAATTATTTAAAGGCATTATGGATTCCTTATCTCTTTTTCTGTAAATTTTAAACTCGCCTCTGTTGAAATTAAATGAAGAAACATTTAGCTGCTGAAGCTCCGAAAGTCTAAGACCGTATGTTATAAAAAGCAGTAATATCGCCTTGTCACGCTTTTTTGTCTTTTCCCAGTACTGGTGCTCCTTTTCTGTGAGATTTTGACCTGTACTTACGGCATCAAGCATTATCATAACTTCGTCATCCTGAAGTGCTTTTATTTCTCTTTCTTGCGCTTTTGGCACCCGTATCGGGTCAAAGCCGTCAGTAATATTTTTTTCTAAAAGCTCATCTCTATAAAGCTGTTTAAACATGACGGAAACGGAGGATTTTTTCCTCGCAAGCGTTTTATTGTTATTTTCGTAAATGTAAACCTCATTATTTTTTTCTTTCTTATATCGCCTACAATAATCAATAAATATATTTACATCAATAGCTTTAACCTTGTTTAGCTCAGAAAGCTTCACCTCTTTTGGATTGCTCGCATTTGTCAAGTCTGTTTCCTCAATCAGATAATTAAAGAAAAATGTTATATCATGCAAATATGCAAGCCTTGTCATAGGCAGAACATTACCCTTAAGATATATAAAATATCCTCGCAAAAATGTCGGTAAGCCACTTTCAAGCTCCTCGCATTTTAGTAAGACTTCCTGCTCCTTTAGCACTATATTGTCAGGCTTGTCACTTTTATTATGAATTTTTATATTCTTTGTGCTACCCATGAAATTATTTCCTCTTCGCCTTGGTTTGATAAATTAAACCACTTTATATCATTATAACGCCTAAACCAAGTAAGCTGTCTTTTTGCGTACCTTCGCGTATTTCTTTTTACAAGCCAAATTGCATGCTCTAAGTCATATTCGCCGTTTAAATATCTTATAAGCTCCTTATATCCAATCCCTTTCATGGAAATATTGTCTTCTGTTAAGCCCATTTGCATCAACATTTTGATTTCATCTAAAAGCCCGTTTTGGATTAGTATATCAACACGCCTGTTTATCCTATCGTACAGTTCTTCTCTGTCCCGTGTCAGGCAAAGCATTATAGGCATATATTCCGAATTTTTTTTAGCTATATTAAAATCGTCTATTTTGTGTCCGTTTAGCTCTATAGCCTCAAGTGCTCTTATGACACGCTTTACATTATTTTCGTGAAGCCTTGCTGCAACATCCGGCGCCTTTTGCTCCAATATTTCATATAAAGCATGATTGCCATTTTTTATTGCAATATCCTCATACTTTTTTCTTATCTCATCATTTTTAGCGGATGTACCAAAATCCATATCATATAATATCGAATTCAGGTAAAGACCTGTGCCACCTGTAATTATCGGAAGCTTTCCCTCGCATAAAATCTTGTCTATCGCCTCTTTTGCAAGCCTTTGATATATCGCAACAGAAAATTCCTCCCTCGGATCCACGAAATCTATAAGGTGATGCCTTGCTAAAAGTTGCTCTTTTTTTGTAGGCTTTGCCGAGCCGATATCCATAAATTTATATAGCTGCATAGAATCGCACGAAACAATCTCGCCGTTAAATTTTTGAGCAAGCTTTATTGCATATTCCGTTTTGCCGACAGCTGTCGGTCCTGCAACAACGAGTATTTTCTTCATTTTCTCTTAAATCTCTTTTCCATATCGTCTTTGCTTATCTTTATAAATGTTGGTCTGCCATGTGGACACGAAAATGGATTTTCGCATTTATCTAAATCCTCCAAAAGGCTTGATATCTCATCATTTGAAATCATATCATTTGCTTTAATTGCCGCCTTGCAAGCCCTTGTGGCAATTTTATTTTGCGTATTTTTATCCTTAAAATCATCATATTCGCCTATATGGTCCACAAAATCATTTAATATGTCTTCGGCTTCGCCAAGCTCCAAAAAGGTTGGAATTTCCGAAACTTTATATGTCAGATTGCCGAATTCTTCTATCAAAAAGCCTATTCCTTTTAAAAATGGAAGCCAGTTTGCTTCGTTTTCCTTATCAGCATATGAAACATCAAAAGTTATAGGGAAAAGTATCGGTTGTCTGTTTTTCTCAGATGATTCAAACTGCTTTAAAAATTTTTCAAAAAATACGCGCTCATGTGCGGCATGCTGATCCACAAAATATATATTTCCGTCATCATAAAGCTGTATATACGTCCCAAAGAACTGCCCTATCTGCTGTAATGCGGAAAATTTAAATGGTTTATCCTCATCCAACAGATTTTCCTGAACAAAGGATATCTCCTTTATATCCTCCATCACATAATTAGACTGGCTACATTTGCTATTATTATATTCTTGATTTGAGGAATATTTATTTTCAGCCTGTGCCGCTTTGTAGGTTGACAATATATTTTTTATGTCAACAGCAGTGTGCGTTTCTAAATCTTTTTTGCTGTTTTTCGACAATATTTTTGCGTTTTTTTCCGGCGTCTGTACTGCCGATGGCATGGCATCCTTTGAATTTAATGCTGTTATTATACCCTTTTCTACAACATCTGTAATTACTTTTTCGTCATAAAATCTGACCTGTCTCTTATTCGGATGTATGTTTACATCCATGCTTTCAGGCGGAATATCTAAAAATAGATAACATATCGGAAATCTGCCCTCAAACAGCCTGTCGTGGTATGCGTTGTTTATTCCTTTTTCTATAACCTTGCTGTCCACTACTCTGCCGTTTACAAAAAATATCTGATTTTTCCTCGAGCTTTTGCTTTCTCCCGGACCTGAAATATACCCTTCAACAGATATACCGTTCTCATAAAAAGTGAAAGGAATCAATTTGCTTTTAAAAACATTACTTGTCAAGGTAGCTATGGTATTTTCTCTGTCGCCCTTGCCGTTTGTAGCAAATAAAATCCTTTCGTTATTTATCATCCGTATTTTTATGCTTGGATAGGCCAAAGCAGTATTAGTCACAAATTCGATAATACTACTGCTTTCACCTCGTTCGCTTTTTAAAAACTTCAATCTCGCAGGCATATTGTAAAAAAGATCCGAAACTATAATCGTAGTGCCGTCCGGCGTGCCATAAGCTGTGTTTTCTATCACCTCGCCGCCATATATCAAAAGCTGTCTGCCCGTTTCCTGTTTCTTTGTCTTCGTCAAGAGCTCGACCCTTGAAACTGCGGCTATGCTTGCAAGAGCTTCTCCTCTAAACCCAAGGGTGCTTATAGAACCTAAATCCTCAGCATGTTCTATTTTAGATGTAGCATGTCTCATAAAAGCGAGCTCACATTCGTCTTGCGAAATGCCCACGCCGTTATCTGTCACTCTAATATACGATTTGCCACCGTTTTTTATTTCAACGACAACATTGCTTGCCCCCGCATCTATCGAGTTTTCTACAAGCTCTTTAACAATGGAAAGAGGTCTTTCGACTACCTCTCCTGCCGCTATTTTATCTGCTGTACTCTTATCAAGTAGCTTTATCATATTTCTCCTTTTTCAAGCTGTTTAAGCTTATTTTCGGCATTCTCCAACACTTCATTTGGCACACCTGCCAGCTTTGCTACGTGTATGCCGTAGCTGCGTGATGCACTGCCATCTAATATTTTGTGCAAAAATATCACTTGTCCGTTTTCCTCTGCAACATCTACATTTAAATTTTTAAATCCTTTTATGCTGTCCTCAAGTGCAGTCAGCTCGTGGTAATGAGAAGCAAACAATGTTTTTATCTGTCTTTCTTTTGAACAAAGATATTCTATCGCAGCCCAAGCTATCGAAAGCCCGTCATATGTACTTGTCCCTCTACCTATTTCATCTAAAATGATAAGACTTTTTTTCGTCGCATTATTTAAGATATATGCAAGCTCGCTCATCTCAACATAAAATGTACTCTGTCCGCCTGCCAAGTTATCGCTTGCTCCTATTCGTGTAAATATCCTGTCTACTACCCCTATTTTTGCTTCCTCACACGGTACAAAACAGCCGGCCTGAGCCATCAAAACTATAAGTGCATTTTGTCTCATATATGTGGACTTTCCTGCCATATTCGGTCCTGTTATTAAAAGCATTGATTTGTCACTGCAGTTTATATCAAGATCATTTGAAACAAATCTGCCACCGCCCATTGCATTTTCCACAACAGGGTGCTTACCACCCTTTATTACGATTTCATCACCCTCATGCATAACCGGTCTTACATATCCAAGATTACTGCTAACCTCTGCAAACGAAGTGATAACATCAAGTATTGCAATAGCCTTTGAAGTTTTTTGTATTCGCTTTACCTCTTTTTTTATAGCGTCTCTAATCTGCAAGAAAATCTCATATTCCTTTTGGTTTATCTTTGTTTCCGCGCTTAAAAGAGTTGCTTCTGTTTCCTTTAACTCTGTTGTGTAATATCTCTCCGAGTTAGAAAGCGTTTGCTTCACAATATAATTATCAGGAACCTTATCATAATTAGATTTTGTTACATCAATATAATATCCAAAAGTTCTGTTAAATCCGACCTTGAGATTTTGAATACCGGTACGTTTTCTTTCTCTGCTCTCAAAGCTTGCCATCCAAGCCTTTGCATCTCTTATCGAAAATTTAAGTTCATCAAGCTCTGCAGAATATCCGCCCTTGATAATTCCACCCTCTTTTACTGAATCAGATGGTTCATCTTCTATTGCCTCATCGATGAGATTATATATGTCTGTCAACGGATCTATGTTTTCAAGAACATATTTAAGTAGCGCGGCATCAGCATCCTCTAATTCAAATATGAGCTCAGGTAATACAAATAGCGATGATTTTAACGCCAGCATATCTTTTGCATTTGCCGTCCCGTAGGCTATTTTGCCTATCAGCCTTTCGAAGTCATATACCTGTTTTAAATGCTCCTTTATATTATTTCTCACTATGAATTCATCAACTAAATACGAAACGGCATCAAGTCTGTCGTTTATCTTTTCCAGATTATTTAATGGACTTTTTAGCCATTTTTTCATCTTGCGAGCACCCATAGCTGTATGAGTTTTATCGAGTATGCCAAGAAGCGAGCCTCTCTTTCTCTTTTCGTAGAGAGTTTCTGTGATTTCTAAATTTTTAATCGTAGCTCTGTCAAGAGCCATTGTATCACCCACATGATATATATTTAAAGCTGTTACATTTGAAAGTGCCTGCTTTTGAGTTTCTAAAAGGTATAAAAGCTGACTTCCTATTGCATATACCAATGGCTGATTTTCTTCTATTCCGATTGAAACTAGCGAATGTATCTCAAATTGCTTTAGGATTACTTTTTCTGAAGTGCTCATGTTATATCCGTCATCAGGCTTTTCGGTTATAAGTGCGTCCGTACTGTTTCTTATATCAGATATATCAATATATAGGTCTGCGCCTTTATTTATGATAATTTCCTTAGGAGCAAAACGCACAAGTTCATTTGTAAGAGCAAGCTGTCCATTTGTATCCTCAAGTGATGTTGCAGTTATTTCGCCTGTTGATATATCGCAAAAAGAAATTCCTATATTTTCTTTCCCGACATATATAGCCGCCAAATAGTTGTTTTCGCTTGCACTTATAAGCTCATCATTTATAATTGTTCCAGGCGTAATTATTTGTACAACCTCTCTTTTAACGAGCCCTTTTGCACTTTTAGGATCCTCAACCTGCTCGCAAATTGCAACCTTATATCCTTTTTCAACAAGCTGAGCTATATATCTTTCCGATGAATGAAACGGCACACCGCACATAGGTGCTCTTTCTTCAAGTCCGCAGCTACGACCTGTCAAAGCAAGTCCGAGTTCCTTTGAAACCAGAGTGGCATCATCAAAAAACATCTCATAAAAATCTCCAAGTCTGTAAAACAATATACAGTCTTGGTATTCTTCTTTTGTCTTTATATATTGCTGCATCATCGGTGACAACTGCATTTTAATTTTTCCTTTCGTTGTATGCTTCAAGACCGAGCCTTATAAGCTCAACGCCTCTCCTCATGTCATGCTTATTTAAAACATATGCAATTCGTATTTCATTTTTGCCAAGTCCCTCTGTCGCATAAAAGCCCTCCGCCGGTGCGAACATCACGGTTTCGCCATTGTCGTCAAACTCGCTGAGCAAAAATATTAAAAAGTCCTCTATATCATCGACAGGTAGTTTTGCCGTAATATAAAACGATCCGCCCGGCTTATGACAAACTACCCCCGGGATTTTCATAAGCTCATCATACACAACATCTCGCCTGCTACAGTATTCTGCAACCATTTTTTCGTAATATAATTTAGGGAGCTTATAAAGAGCTGTTGCCCCTATCTGATCTATTGTAGGAACGCACAATCTGCCCTGTGCTATTTTCATAATTCCCTCCATGAGGTGCTTGTTCTTGGAAACCACACAGCCTATTCGTGCTCCGCATGCCGAAAATCTTTTTGAAATTGAATCTATTATAACTACTCTGTCTGCTATATCATCTAACATTCCGAATGAAGTAACCTTCCTGCCATCATACACAAACTCTCTGTAAACCTCGTCAGCAATGATAAATAGATCATGCTTTTTGGCAAACTCACCTATAACCCTCATCTCCTCGATTGAAAGCGTATAACCTGTCGGGTTGTTTGGTGTAATACAGCAGATTGCTTTAGTTTTCGGCGTTACCGCAGCCTCAAGCTTTTCCATATCAGCATAACGATAACCATCCTCTGCTGTAGTAGTTACAGGTACCACATTACCACCTGCGGAAAGTACAAAGTTGTGATAATTTGTATAAAACGGTTCTGGAATCAAAACATCATCACCGTCATTTACTAGTGCTAAAAATATCATAGTCAGCGCCTCAGAGCCACCGTTTGTGATTATCATGTCATCCCTAGTATAATATATGTCATAATCCTTAAAATAGTCTATAATCGCATCCTGAAGTGAAATAAGACCGCCTGACTCAGCATATGCTATAACCTTTTTATGAAAGTTTCTTACTGCCTCCATAAAGCATGAGGGTGTTTCAACATCCGGCTGTCCTATATTTAAATGATAGATCTTTTTGCCGTCATCCTTTGCCTTTTGCGCTATCGGATTAAATTTCCTAATCGGTGAAAATTGCATATTTTCTACTCTTTGTGATAAATTCATAAATTGCTCCTTTTTTTTATTTTTCTAATTCTTTATGTGAATTCTCTACGATATTTGTTATTTTTTCGTCTGTCAAATACTCTTCGTTTTTTATTTTTTCTTTATCTGTATTTTCAAGATATAATAAGTATTCGATATTTCCCTTTGCTCCTGTAACAGGTGAAAATGTCAATTCCTTAGGCAGTAAACCATTTCCGTTTGCATAGGAAATGACATTTTTTATGGTTTGTATATGTACATTTTTGTCCCTTACGATACCGTTTTTTCCAACCTGCTCCCTACCTGCTTCAAATTGTGGCTTTATAAGACATACTATCTTGCCATTCTCTTTTAGCAGTTCTTTTGCCTTTGGAAACATCAAAGCTAGTGATATAAAGGAGACATCAATGCTTATAAAGTCTATTTTATCTTCTATCAGAGAATTATCCAAATATCTTATATTTGTCTTTTCGAGATTTACCACTCTTTCATCAGTTCTGAGCTTGTAATCGAGCTGTCCGTAGCCTACATCTACTGCATATACCTTTTTTGCGCCGTTTTGCAACATGCAGTCTGTAAAACCGCCTGTTGAAGCACCCATGTCCATACAAACGGCATCACTTAAATTAAGTGTAAACACATCTATCGATTTTTCTAGCTTCAGTCCGCCACGGCTGACGTAAGGACAGGTATTGCCACGAATTATTATATTTGACTCTCCATCAACCTGCGTGCCGGCTTTATCTATCCTGACCTCGTCAATATAAACTATTCCTGCCATTATTGCTGCTTTTGCTTTTTCTCTTGAAGCAAATAAACCCTTTTCTACAAGTAATATATCAAGCCTTTCCTTCAATTTTTTCTGCTATCCTTTCCGCTAATTTTTCTGCTGATAAGCCATACTTTGCCATGAGCTCGGGTGTTGAGCCTGCTTCTATAAACTTTTTAGGCCAGCCAAAGCTCAAAAGCTCAGTTTTTATATTTTCGGAAGCTATAACGCTTGCAACGCTTTCACAAAAGCCTCCATCAAGCACTCCGTCCTCTATCGTAATTATATACTTTGTTTTTTTTGCATCCTCTATCAGCTTTTCCTTATCAATTGGAGAAATAAATCTGACATTCGTTACTCCGGCATCTATCTTTTGCTTCTTTAATATTTCCGAAGCCTCGATTGCAGTCTTTAGCATATTTCCGACAGCCCAAATTTGAACATCCTTGCCGACAGAAATTCTCTGAGCCTTTGTTTTTATATCATCTGATGTAAAGTCAAAGCTATATGCCTCTCCGCGCGGATATCTTATCGATATCGGTGCATCAAATTCATCGGCAAAATCAAGCATCTTCTCAAATTCTTCTTTTGAAGCAGGTGCTAAAACCGTCATGTTGGGAATGCTTTTTAAATATGATATATCAAACATTCCGTGATGAGTTTCACCGTCAGCACCTACATTCCCGGCCCTGTCTATTGCAAATACGACAGGTGTATTTTGCAGGCACACATCCATTATAACGTTATCATATCCTCTTTGTAAAAAAGTGGAATATATCGTTACAAACGGCTTATATCCGCACTTTGCCAAAGCTCCGGCAAATGTGACAGCATGCCCTTCTGCTATACCTACATCAAATGTCCTGCTTGGAAAAATCTTTGCAAAATCAGTCAATCCTGTGCCGTCAATCATGGCGGCAGATATGGCAACCACCTTATCATTTCTTTTTGCTATATCTATCAGCTTATTTCCATATATCTTTGAAAAGGATTGAGCTCCGCTCGAAATGCACTCTCCTGTTTCGGGTTCAAATTTACCTATTCCATGAAACTTAGCCGGATTCAATTCGGCATTTTTATATCCCTTGCCTTTTTTTGTAATAACATGCACTATTACGGAATGCTCTAATTTTTTAACGCTTTCAAATGTCTCAAGTAAAGCATTTATATCGTGTCCGTCTATTGGGCCAATATATGTATATCCGAGTTTTTCAAACATTACACCGTCTACGAGCGAATATTTGAGATGATTTTTCGCATTTGAAACTCCGCTATATAGTGAACCACCTATAACCGGCACCTTCTTTAATGCACCGCTGAAGCCTTTTTTAAAGCTCGTATAACCCTTTGATACTCTCAGCCTATTTAGATGCTTGGAAAGCCCCCCGGTGTTTTTACCTATTGACATACCGTTGTCATTAAATATAACGATCGTTTTAGACTTTAAATCAGCCAAGTTATTTAGCCCCTCATACGAAAGTCCTCCCGTAAGAGAACCGTCTCCTATGACCGCTATAACCTCATGATTTTCACCGCTTAAATCTCTTGCAGTCGCAAAGCCTGTTGCAATCGAAATGGAGTTACTACTGTGCCCCGTATCAAAAACATCATATTCACTTTCCTTTTGCTTCGGAAAACCGCTAAGTCCATTAAATTGTCTCAGGGTATCAAAGCGATCTGCTCTGCCGGTTAAAATTTTATGAACGTATGCTTGGTGCCCTACATCCCATATGAGCTTATCCTTTGGAGTATCGAATGTCTTATGCAAAGCGATTGTGAGCTCAACAGCTCCAAGATTTGATGCAAGATGACCGCCTGTTTTTGATACCTTCTCAACTAAAAATTCTCTGATAGCAACTGCTAACAGTTCGAGCTCTTTAGTATCCATAAATTTCAGATCTTGTGGGAAAGTATAATCAAGTAAATTTTTCATTTTTTCTCCATCAATTAAAACTACTTCATGCGAGTTTCCATTTTGGATATAAGTTCAACAAAAAAATCTGCATTTTCGTGTTTTGATATTGCATATCTTGCTTTATCGCTTGCCTCTTTTAGAAGCTCTTGTGATTTTTCTAATCCAAAAAGCGCCGGATATGTAGCTTTATTTGTTTCCATGTCATGTCCTACATTTTTGCCAAGTTCTGCTGTTGTTCCTATAACATCCAGAATGTCATCACGAATCTGAAAGGCATATCCTAAGTTTTTGCCATATTCTTCAAGGTCTGAAAATTTTTGTTCATCAGCTCCACCTATGTATGCTCCCGCCTTCACAGCCGCCTTTATGATTGCTCCTGTCTTGTTTTTATTTATATACGAAAGCTCTTCCGGTGAAATATCCTTGTCCTCCGCAAGGATATCTGCGACCTGACCCGCAACCATTCCTGAAACGCCACTTGCACTTGCAATAGACTTTGCGGCAAAAATTTTGCCTCTTAAAATTTTAATATCCTTCTCATTAGCTACGGTTTCCTTTAGATCAGTCAGCATACCTTCAAATGCGAGATTTAAAAGACCATCGCCTGCAAGAGTTGCCATAGCATCACCGTAAACGGCATGATTTGTCGGTTTGCCTCTGCGTAAGTCATCATTGTCTATACAAGGAAGATCATCATGAATTAAAGAATATGTATGTATATACTCAACTGCAAGGGCGTAAGGAAGTGCATCATTTATGTCTCCGCCACAAAATTTACATGCTGCTAAAACAAGTATCGGTCTGAGCCTTTTGCCTCCTGCACCGAGGCTATATTCCATTGCCTCTTGTATAACTTTACTTTGCTCCGCAACATCCGGCATAAAGTCCGTCAGATGTTTTTCTATAATTTCTTTATAATCTTCAAATTTCATTTTATTCCCCATATATTTCTATCTTTTGCTTTTTTTCATCCAATATTTTTTCGCAAAGCTCGCATTGCTTTAACCCAAGTTCATATAATTTAGTTGCTTCCTCTAAAGATATGTCTTTTCCACTAAGCTTCGTAACTGTTTTTTCGAATTCGTTTAGAGCTTCTTCTATATTGTCATTTTTTTGTTTTGGCATTTTCGTTTCCCTTCGTATCAATAATTTCTTTTACTTCTACCAATATCTCTCCGTCGAAAGTTTTGATCTTAAGTATATCATTTATCTTTACATCATCTACGCTAAGTATTTTTTTGTCTTTTATATCTGTTACCGTTGTAAAACCAAGCTTTTTAAGCCTCTGCGGATTTAGGCTTTCCAGTTGGCTTTTTAAAGCTTTAAACTTTAAAAAATATTTTTCTAAAATCCCAAGTAAGCTTTCATATATAAATTCCCTATCAATTCTAAGGTTTTCTCTAACTTCATATATATCAAAAACAGCCATCTGAGCTGCCGCTGTCGGTGTTTCTGCACGCACATCTGCTACAAAATCTGCGATAGTAAAATCCGTTTCATGTCCAACTGCCGATATAATAGGGATTTTTGAGTCAGATATTGCCCTGGCTACACATTCCTCGTTAAAAGACCACAGATCCTCTTGAGAGCCGCCGCCTCTTCCTATAATTATCACCTCGTTGTCAGGAAAATTTTCATTTATATCTTTTATGGCATCTGCAATTTCCTTGCTTGCACCATCGCCTTGTACACTCACAGGATATATAAAAATATCCGTATAATCATTTTTGGATTTAATTATCTTTAGCATGTCCTGCAAAGCCGCGCCAGTTTTAGCTGTTACTATGGCTATCCTTTTGGGATATTTTGGCAATACCTTTTTTTTACTCTTATCAAATAATCCCTCTGCTTCAAGCTTTTTTTTGACTTTTTCAAAAGCCATAGCAAGTGCACCTTTCCCATCCGGTTCGATGCCTTTTATGTTGAAGGAATAATATCCGCCTCTCTCAAAAACATTTACATAGCCAAGTGCTATAACCTGCATACCGTCTTCTATTTCATATCTCAAATTTTGGGCATTATATGACGAAAAGAAGCATCTTATTGTGCTTTTTTCGTCCTTTAGCGAAAAATAAATATGTCCTGTATCATGAAGTTTTAAATTTGAAATTTCTCCTCTGACATAGACATTGCTAATCATAGGATCGGTCTTGATTATGGAAGCTATATAACTATTTAAGGTGCTAACATTTATTGGATTCATTTTTTACTTCTTTCAATACTTCCCAGAACACCGTTTACAAATTTACTCCCGTCAACATCACTATATTTTTTCGCCATTTCAACAGCTTCATTTATAACGATTGCCGCCGGCGTATCGGAATAAAAAAGCTCAAAAACTGATACTCTGAGAATTGCAAGATCTATTTTCGCCATTTTTTTTGTGTTTCTGCTTTTTGTAAAGTCATCTATCTTGCTGTCTATTTCTTTTTTGTGTAATACAAAGCCATTATATCCATTTTTTAGATATGCAAACGCTTCATCATTTTTCTCATCTATATTTTTACTTTCTAAAAACCTTTCAAATAGTTGAATATCGTCGTCTGCTTGTGCTTCCATTTGAAAAATTGCTTGCATAAGGATTTCTCTTTGCTGTGATCGTGTCATTTAATAACCTCTTATTTTTCTTCTTGTAATTCTATCCGCTTCACGTGGATATTTACACTTTTAACTGTTGCTTCTGTGACATTTTCAACTTCCTTTTTCACATTTTCCTGTATGTCCCATGCCGCAGTTGGAATCTTCGTGCCATATTTCAAAATGACATATATATCAAAAGTAACGCCTTCCTTACCTTGGACTACCTTTACACCCTTTGGGAGAAGACGTATCACCCCTTTTGTTCGTTGCGTCGCGTTTATCGCACATATCTCAAATACACGATCCGAAAATCGCTCATCCGAAAGATTATCTAAATGTGTGTATTCTTGTTCCATATATTTTTTGCCTCAGTTTCTTTTTGTATACATACATATTTATTATAACAGAAAAAGGGTAACTTTTTAAGTATAGCTACCCTTTTTAATAGTTATTTAAATAATTCTTTTAAATTTTTTATAAAGCTGCTTTTTTTAGCATAACAGCTTGTATCAACTTCCTTTGACATCTTTTTAATGGCATCCTTTTGCTTTCCTGACAATTTTGTAGGAACTTCTAAATTTACCTTGACGTATAAATCTCCCTTTCGTTGCGAATGAGGACTCACAATGCCCTTGCCTTTAAGTCTAAAAGTAGTACCCGGCTGAGTGCCTGCCGGCACCTTGTATTTAACCTTACCTTCAAGAGTTGGTACGACGATTTCATCTCCAAGAGCAGCTTGCTCAAATGTAATAGGAATTTCAATCTGTATGTCCTGACCTGCCCTTTTATACATGCTATGCGGTTTTACAGCAATTATTATATACAGATCTCCGGCAGGACCACCGTTTTCTCCCGGCTCACCCTGTCCTCTCAGCGTTATAGCAGATCCGTTGTCAACTCCGGCAGGCACATTTACTGCTATTGTAACAGTTTTTCTTACCTTGCCGGTGCCCTTGCAATCAGGACAAGGTTTGTCAATTATAGAACCTGTACCTTTACAATCCGGACATGTTGAGGATGTCTGAAAAACTCCAAATGGTGTTTGCTTTGAGGTCATTACCTCGCCTGTTCCCCCACACGTAGTGCAAGTCTTTTTTTCACTTCCTGGTGCTGCCCCAGTGCCGTTACAAGTCTTGCACTCTACATACTTTGTAAGTTTTATCTGTTTTTTTACGCCAAAGGCAGCTTCCTCAAATGTAATAGTTAGATTTTTTTGTATATCCCGTCCACGCTGCGGTCCGTTTCGTCTTCTTGAAAATCCACCTCTATTGCCACCGAACATACCACCAAACATATTGAATATGTCATCAAATCCACCAAAATCACCGCTATAAGCTCCGCCACCAAAGCCTGCGTTTGGATCAACCCCGGCATGACCAAATCTGTCATATTTTGATTTTTTGTCAGGATCGCTCAAAACGGCATACGCTTCGTTAATTTCCTTAAATTTTTCCTCAGCTTCCTTATCTCCCTGATTTCTGTCGGGATGATATTTCATCGCAAGCTTTCTGTAAGCCCTTTTTATTTCATCGTCAGAAGCACCCTTTTTTAGACCTAAGACTTCGTAAAAATCTCTCTTTTCAGCCATTATTTATCATCCTCGTCATCTACTACTTCATAATCGGCATCTACCACATTGTCATCAGCATTGCTGCTTGCTCCGTCCTGTGCCTGACCTTCTGCACCTGCCTGAGCCTGTGCCTGTTGCTGTGCTTGTTCATATAGCTTTGCAGACATCTTATGGAAGTGTTCTGTCAGCTTTTCGTTAGCAGCTTTGATTTCTTCAACCGTACCGTTGTTCAGAACTTTCTTTAGCTCCTCTGCGGCGTCGTTAATTTCTTTCTTCTCATCATCTGAAAGCTTGTCGTCAAGCTCCTTTAGATTTTTTTCTGTTTCATAAATCAAAGTCTCTGCCTGGTTTCTGATTTCTGTCTCTTCCTTCTTCTTTTTATCTTCTTCCGCAAATTGCTCTGCTTCCTTTACCTTCGCATTGATTTCTTCCTCCGAAAGGTTAGTTGAAGAAGTGATTGTTATGCTCTGCTGTTTGCCTGTTCCAAGATCCTTAGCACTTACATTTACGATGCCGTTTGCGTCGATGTCAAATGTAACCTCTATCTGAGGTACTCCTCTTGGAGCTGCAGGAATGCCATTTAGCTGGAATCTTCCAAGAGTTATATTGTCTTTTGCCATTTCTCTCTCGCCCTGCATTACATGGATGTCTACGGCAGACTGATTATCTGCTGCAGTTGAGAATATCTGACTCTTTTTAGTCGGAATTGTTGTATTCCTTTCGATAAGCTTTGTAGCAACTCCGCCAAGGGTTTCGATTGAAAGTGAAAGCGGTGTTACATCAAGAAGCAATACATCGTTCACTTCACCTGTCAAAACGCCTGCCTGAATAGACGCTCCGATAGCTACACATTCGTCAGGGTTAACCCCTTTAAACGGATCTTTTCCTGTAATCTTTTTAACTGTTTCCTGTACGGCAGGTATCCTTGTAGAACCGCCAACAAGTACAATTTTTGCAATATCCGAAGTCGATACGCCTGCATCAGACATGGCCTTTTTCATCGGTTCGATAGTTGCCTCTACGAGGTTTGCTGTAAGCTGCTCAAACTTAGCTCTTGAAATGTCCATATTCAAATGAAGCGGACCGTTTTCGTTTACTGTTATAAACGGTAGATTTACATTTGTTGTCTGTGCACTTGAAAGCTCCTTCTTAGCCTTTTCGGCAGCTTCCTTTAATCTCTGAAGTGCCATCTGATCTTTTCTTAAATCTACGCCGTTTTCCTTTGCAAACTCGTCAGCCATAAAGTTCATAAGTGCGTTATCAAAGTCGTCACCACCGAGCTTATTATTACCTGAAGTAGCCAGTACTTCAAATACACCGTCGCCAAGCTCAAGGATAGATACATCGAATGTACCGCCACCAAGGTCATATACTAAGATCTTGTGATGACCTTCTTCCTTGTCAAGTCCATATGCAAGTGCTGCCGCAGTTGGCTCGTTTATGATTCTCTTTACATCAAGTCCTGCAATCTTACCTGCGTCCTTTGTTGCCTGCTTTTGGCTGTCTGTAAAGTATGCAGGTACTGTAATTACCGCCTCTGTAACCTTTTCGCCAAGATAGCTTTCGGCATCTGTCTTTAGCTTAGTCAAAATCATCGCAGAAATATCCTGTGGTGTGTATTCCTTACCATCGATTTTTACCTTGTAGTCTTCACCCATATGTCTTTTTATAGATGAAATTGTTCTATCAGGATTTGTAACCGCCTGTCTTTTTGCTGTCTCTCCTACAAGTCTTTCACCATTTTTTGCAAATCCTACAACTGAAGGAGTAGTTCTGTCTCCCTCTGCATTTGTTATTACTGTAGGGTCTCCTCCTTCGAGTACCGCTACACAAGAATTAGTTGTTCCTAAATCAATACCTATTACTTTTCCCATTTCTATTATCTCCTTTACTTTTCTTACTTAATTTTCACATTTTATATATAAATATGTTACTTTCTTTCGCATATCTAAACATAATCAGTTTGCAACTTTTACCATTGAAGGTCTGATGACCTTGCCATTTAACATATATCCTTTTTGAAGAACCTCACTGACATTACCACTTTTAACCTTATCTGTATCTTCCATCATCACAGCATTATGATAATTTGGGTCGAATACCACATCTTCTGCTTCAATTTCTGTCACTCCTGCATCTGTCAAGGTGTCTTTTAGTTGTTTAAATATCAATGTCATTCCTTCTTTGAAGCCGACAGCTCCATCTCTGTCTTCACCCTCTCCATTACCCTCTGAATTTTGAAGTGCTCTTTCAAAATTATCTAAAACATCTATCAGTTTTATGACTATTTTTTCGTTTGCGTAAGCATGGATCTCGCTTCTCTGCTTTTCAGCACGCTTTTTATAATTTTGAAAATCCGCCATAAGGCGCATGTACCGAGTATTTAGGTCTTCGTCTTCTGCTTTTTTTTCATTTGCTTGAGCTTCATTTTTAGAGTCATCCTCATTTTGCTCTGAAGCTTTTTCCTGCTCTGCCACATCCTCTTCGCCAACGATTTCCTCTTCTATGTTTTCTATGCTTTCTTCCTTATCAATCACATTTTCTTTTACATTCTTTGTTTCCTTATTTGTCATCTTCGCCTCCTGTAAGTTTAAATGAATTTGTCAAATTGTCTGTCAGGTATTCTATAACCGATGTTATCTCGCCATAACGCATGCGCGTAGGACCTATAACACCTAATTTCCCGACAAGTTTGCCATCTATGTGATATGTAGCAGTGATGAGACTGCATTCGTTCAAATTGACATCTTCATTTTCCGTACCTATTGTAATCATAATGCCGTCATCTCGAGTTGCCATTTTCTTTACAAACTCATCTTTTTGATCTATCATCTTGATGAAATCTTCAGCCTTAGAAATATCTTTGTATTCCGGCATCGAAAATATATTTGTAAGTCCGTCCATATATAGGTTGACATTTAACATATCCTCTAACGTTTTTACAAAGTTAGGCATAATGTTTTTTGTTAATGCACTCATTGCTTTTGCATCTATTTCAAACGACTGTATAATATCAATCTTAAGTGCTTCGCTTAACGTTTTCCCTTTATATGTGTATGTCATCGACTTTGACAGGATGCGAAGCATTTCATCTGTATAAGCATGATCAAGTTTGAGCACTGTATTTGATACTTTGCCTGCCTCGGAAACTATCATAAGTATTACATGAGTTTCATCTATCGGCAAAAACGTAATCGCTTTCAAAAGATCCTTTTCTGCGCTCGGTGTTATTGCAAACGATGTCAAATTAGTTATTTGAGAAAGGATTTTTGCAGCCTTTTCTATTGTTTTGTCAAGCTCAGTAAAGTTGTCATACAGCTCCTGGGCAATTATATTTTTTTTTCTCCTTGGGAGCTCCCTTTTCTTCATTATCTCATTTACATATAACCTATAAGCTTTTTGTGAAGGCACTCTGCCTGCAGACGTATGAGGGTGAGTAAGGAACCCCATTTCCTCAAGATCTGCCATTTCATTTCTTATAGTAGCGGGGCTTACGCCAAGCTCATACTTTTTTGATAATGTCCTTGAACCTACCGGTTCTGCAGTGGAAATAAAATCAGCTATGATTGCCTGAAGTATTTTTAGTTTTCTTTCATTTAAATCCATAACTTTTTTCTCCTTTTTTATTAGCACTCGCTATCTCTGAGTGCTAACTATATTATTAGTATACCCCATATTTAGCCCATGTCAACATTTTAAATTAAAATTTATTTTATAATTTAATGATATCGGTAAAAAAAATATCAAAAAAGCATATATTTTTCCTCCATCTTGGTTTTGGAACACATATGCTTTAATGTTTAGATTTAATTTAGTATTTCAATATTATACAGATTTTGCTTCCTTCCTATCAGAAAGTTTTTTTGTTATAAACAGTATCAACAGTAAGGTAGCAACTCCGGATCCTAATGTCGTAAATAGATTGAAGTTTGTAAATGCCGAAACTAAGTAGCCTACTGCACACGCAACCGCTACTGTCAAGGCGTATGGTATCTGAGTCGAAACGTGATCCATATGATCGCAGTCTGCACCGGTCGATGAAAGAATTGTAGTATCCGATATAGGCGAGCAATGATCTCCAAATACAGAACCCCCAAGAGTAGCTGCAAGCGTAACTATTATCAAATTTGGGTCTGTTCCTATCGAATCCTCACAGATCAACAATACTATCGGAATCAATATGCCGAAGGTTCCCCATGCTGTACCCATCGAAAATGATAAAAAGGCAGCAACAATAAATATTACAAATGGTAAGAAAATGAGTGGGAAATGGCTTACCTGTACCAAATGACCGATATATTCGCCTGTCGAAAGCAAATCTCTGCAGACGCCTGAGATAGTCCAAGCTAAAACAAGGATCGTAATAGCTGGCACCATCATCTTTATGCCATCATTTACACTGCCCATAAAATCTTTAAAATTAAGTATTTTACGAGGAAGATATAATACAAAAGTTACGAGAATAGCTCCAAATCCTCCAAGTACAAGCGATGTCGAAGAATCACAATTTCCGAATGCTTCAACTATGTTAGTGCCCTCTCCTGAAAAAAGTCCTCCTGTATAAAGCATCGCAAGTATAGAAAGAAATATAAGTGCCAATATTGGGATTAAAAGATCCTTTACCTGTCCTTTTGATTCGCTGCTTTCCGGCTCCAAATCGTTTAATGCTCCAAGCTCATTTTCAAGCTCTGCCCTTTTTTCGATTTCCTTCATCGGCCCATAACTTGTATTTGTAGTAGCTACTATTATAACCATCAATATAGTTAATAGTGCGTATAAGTTAAATGGTATTGTAGCTACAAATGCTAAAATGTCACTATCAAACATCTTTGCACCGGCAAGTGTACTTCCTACTGCCGCCGCCCACGATGATATAGGTGCGATGATACAGACAGGTGCAGCAGTAGAATCTATCAAATATGCGAGCTTTGCTCTTGCTATTCGATATTTGTCCGTAACAGGTTTCATAACCGTACCTACTGTTAAGCAGTTAAAATAATCATCCACAAATATTATTATTCCAAGAAGTCCTGTTGCAAGCTGTGCCATTTTTTTGTTTTTTATCTTTTGAGAAGCCCATACTCCATAAGCCTGCGAGCCACCTCCTGCAGTTACTAATACAACTAAAACTCCAAGCAAAGCTAAAAACAATATCATTGTTGCATTATCGCCCATCTTTTCTGCCATAAGAGTAAAGGTTGTAGTAATACCCCCCATAATGCCCGCATCTGTGGCAAAAGCATATGTAAATGTTCCAACAAAAACACCTATAAGAAGCGATGATATAACCTCTTTTGTTATTAAAGCCAATGCAATAGCTACAATAGGTGGCAATATGGATAAAATTCCAACGTTTATAGCGTCCATAACGACTCCTTTCTTTATATAACCACCATAAAATATATACGAAAACACAAGCTATTGCAAGCCGTTTTACTTTTCAAAACTATCTCTTTTGTTTTCTAAAATCATATATTACCGTCATAATTCCTGCAACAGATAGCAGTAATAAGGCGATATTATCATTCACTTGCTGTTTGTCGCCTGTTGCGATATTGCTGCCATCAGTACCTAATCTTTTTTTAACTATCTTCTTTGTAGTTGTTGTTTTTTTCTCAGTATTAGATGAGTTATTTTTGCTATTATCATTATTTTTGCTAATTTCATTTACTTCAAAAGTTGAGAAATGATTTGTGCTCCAAGATAGTTTCCCATCCTTATATGTAGTAGGCATAGCTGTTTTTTCACTGCCGTTTAGATAATAAACTACATACTCATACCCTTTTTGAGGCTCTTTGCTATCAACGCTAATTTCTATTTTACCGCCATTAGTTGCTTTGTCTTCTGTAAATACATCTACGCCGTTCACTTTAGCTGTTATCTCATATATAGAATTTGAGTTGTTATCCTCTGCTTCCTTTTTTTCTATATAAATCACTAATTCTCCGTTTTCTTTTGTTAATGTTTTAAGCGCTTCATTATTTACATTAAATGTTGCTACAGTAGTTTTTAATTCTAATGTTATATCTCCATCACTTTCTGCAGCATTTTTTAGCTTTGCCACAACATCATCGGAAAAAGTAACTTGCATATTTGTAGTATCAAGATTTTGTTCAGTTGTTTTAGCTTCAATTTTTATAGTCTTGTCTTTATCTGTTGAAGCAGGAATATCTATCGTCTCTATCTTATCTGCTTTAACTTTTTTAAGCAGTCTAACAGTATATTCTTTTGTCACTTTACCGTTTTCAGATGTTACTTTGATTTTAACAGCTGTAGATTTTGTCGCATCCTCAGGATATATCGCATACCTATCTCTGTTTTTGTTTGTTGCGGTAACCGCTATTTCATCACCCTTTTCTTTGCCGTCTACATTTGATTCGGCAAACACCTGTACCTTAGAGTTTGTATCTGTTGCAAGAGGCCAGATGTTATAAAAGCTCTTGCTTTTTTCTGTAATATCAGCATCATATGATAAGGTCTCAGATGTAAATTCCTTTGTAAGTCCTATGCTGTTACTGAATGCATTGCTATCATTTACACTTATATCACTGAGAGTTGCAATATCAGCCTGTTTTCTCACCGAAATATTATATGTCCTTTTATCTCCGCCTTTTTCAATTACTATTTCGTTTTTCACCGCCTCATCAGCCGTAAGCATAATCTCAGTAGTATCGGTTATAGTTTTACCGTTTATCTTAAGTGTGCCACCTTCAACAGCAGTTATTTTCATGGTTACACTATTGTCGTCACCTCCGACAATTACTTCATAATTTGATTTTTTAGAGGAGAATTTTTGATTCCAGCTTATATCACTGCCATTTTTTGAAGTTATCTTTATATCTTTTATATACGCAAGGTTTTCCTCAACTGCCATTAAATAGCAGCTGTCATTTTTATAGTACAAGGTTCCTTCTTTATCTGTGCAAATTGTACTTATGCAGTACTGTTGCATGCTGCTTTCCGGTACAAACAACTCTTCTCCGCTCATAAGTGCCGAAGTTGCATCAGGAGTATCATATATGTAATATATACCTCCTGGAGTTGAATTATAGGTGAAGTACAAGTAAATCCTGCCGTCGGCAGTTCCGTCATTATCAAAATCTTTATCTTTATATGCTGTACTCAAAAGCGGTGCCGCCTGAGGATATCCCGGTATGCTTATCTTATACATTTCGGAAAGCTCATCCTTAGTGTTATCGATTACAACAAACGCATGTCCGCCGTCAGCATCAAATTGACCTCCACTACCACTTGCTCCTATGTAAATTTTACCCTTATAAACTACAGGAGATGAAGTTATCATCCTGTTGGTATTGCCATCCTTTAGCTGCAGGCTTGTGAAGTTTGAAAGATGACCATCGCTGTCTACATCAACTCTGCAAACTATGCCACCCTTTGTACAAAAGTACAGATGTCCGTCATCATAAACTGTAGTTGTTCTTATATCACCTTTGATACCGTCTATCCTGTCTATGACCTCTCCTGTTTTAGGATTTAAAGTGTAAAACACGGCATTTGCGCTATAATCTCCCTCTCGTGTGCCATCATCTGAGCCTACTGCAATGTAGTTTTCAGATGTGTATGCTCCTGCCCAGTAAAATCCTCTATGTGCTACATTGTCTGTATCTGTAAGCGTATCATATAAGGTTTGGTCATATGTAATGCCAGCTGTTCCTGCGACACCGTCACCCGATGGAACAAACTGCCACTCTGCTTTTTTTACACCATCTGTCACATTGCTGTCATCTGTTGAAAAACACATATATCTCCCATCTTTGCTCTCACCGTTCCATGTTCCTGTATATATGTATCCTTTGCTGCCTATCTTTTGATAGCTGATCGGGCACAGCGTCTGTCCTCCTATTTTTGCTGTGTACCATACAGGTTTTAGCGTATCATAATCCACAGCCTGCACTATGCCGTTGCCAAGCTGTACAAAAAGCTTTCCATCCGCATAAAGTATCGGATTCATCGCATATCCGCAGCTTCCTACCATCTCTTCGCTTGTTCTTATAAGCTCTCCTGTTTCCTTGTCGAGTTCTTTTATCGTTTTGCCTTGCGCAATGTAAATTTTACCGTCCAAAATCAATGGAGGTGTCGGAGCCGCTGCCCAGCCTGTACCGTATTTTACACCCCACTTTAACCAAAGCAGTTCAGAGTCAGTCGGAGTTTGAGAGCTTGTTATACCGTTGTTTTCCTGATTGTTTCTGAAATTGTACCATTCAATATCAGTTGCATCCTTTGCCATAACTCCTGTAGGAATTATAAGCGCAAGAGTAACTAAAAACGCTAATGCTACAGAAATAATACTTTTTCTCATGTCTTTTCGTTTAATGCTTTTTGTCGTTTCTGCTTTCATGTTTCTTATCTCCCTCTTTTTTAAATGTTTCAACTTTATATAATTCTATATTTTTATCAACCCTTTTTAACGTCGCTACCAGATGTCATCTGCCCATCCACCTTGCGAAGACGGTATAAATTCCTTGCCGTGATTTAAGGTAAAAGCAAATATTATCTCGTCACCAGCTTTTGCTTCTATATTAGAAGTGCCTGTACCCATATATTCTCCGTTATACAGATACACAAAACCTGAGTTATAATAAAAGTCAAATTCTCCAAGGCTGTTTAGCTCATGTCCCATGCTCGATATCCCGGCGTCATCAAGCTTGGTTTGAAGCTTATTCGGTATCTTATATCCGCTTGTAATACCGTTTTTTCTTATTTCCTTAAAATACATTCCGAGATCCTGACTCGTTGTCGTCACTGACGAATACCCTTTTGCCTCAAGTGCCCTTGATATCACATGCGCTAAATTATCTCCTTCGTATATAGTGACCGCAATCTTAAATTTATATCCAAGCCCTATAGTACGCAGATCGAGCGTCACATCACACTCTCCTACTTTTTTTTGTGAGGCACTCGTGTCGGCTGTAATGGTAAAATATTTTGTATTTGTATTACCTTCACTGTCTTTTATAGTAATCTTTATTTCATTTTGACCGTTTTTTAACGTGCTTCTATATGTCCTTTTGTAATTGTTTTCACCGGAGCTATATACCTTTGTGCCGTTTACATTAACTTCAAAATTGAAAGCACTTATTTGATTTCCTTTGTAATCTTCACCTTGTAAATTAAAAGTCAAGCGTGAGCCGTTTATCTTCTGTCCGTTTTTTAAATTTGTAATTATCTTTGGTATTTTTTCAATTTCACCTTTAGCATTATCTGCTTTGCCATCGGCTTCTGATTTTTGGGTATTTATAACCTCCTTTGCTTGATTATATGATCGTGCTATTTTACTCTTTATATTATTTTCGTCACTTAGCTCTTCCTTTATTTTTTCCTTTGTCTTTTGCTGCTGCTTTTTATATTCCTCTTCCTCTTTTTTATCAAGTGCATAGCCGGTGCCTTTGAGCAAGATGTGAGATCTGTTCTGATTTATCCCGGAAATAGGATTTTCTCCGATATCCTCATCCCATGCACGCACTACGCATGTCAAAACGCCTATACAAAAAACAACGATTAATATTATTGCTATAGGTATCTTATTTTTCTTTATAAAATTCATTATTTTGTTACTTGTCATATAGCCGTTTTCCTTCTTTTGACAGTTCTATCGCTTCTAATGCAAGCAGTGCTTTTTCTGTCGACATTTGATTTATATTTTCATCGTTATTTAAATGCAAAAAACCATCATCATCTTTAAAAGCCAATATCCCATCTAGTAATGTTTTCCCTCTTTTTTCAAATCTCTCATCCTCTAAGATATTGATTTTTAACGAGTTTAATGCAAATATTATTTCTGCTGTCGATTCGCAATTTCCAAACGAACCGTCATCTTCCTGAATCCTTGAAACCTCCTCAAGCTTTGAGTCTATCTGCTCTTTCACATCACTTCGATCCGTGTAATCGGAAAGCGCCATAAGCTCCATTGCAATGTAATCGCTATTTGTCTGTTCTGCCTTGTTTGACTCAAGATCCTGCAAAATAAGACTTATATACTTTTCTTCATTTTTTAGTTTTATATCCGCAATGTTTGATGCTATCAATGCATAGCTTACGGCATTTATACCTTGCTTTGTTACATTTTCATAGTCATCAAGTGGCTCTATGATGTTATAACCAACTATGTTTTTCGGATCCTTTCCTATGGTGCAAACTCCCATCACGGCTCTTGCATACTCTGTATAATATTCTTCTGATAAAATGCCTTTTTGTGATTTTACCTTTGCTATTATATCGTCATAATATTTAGCCGCGAAATCCTGTTTTTTTTCTTCTTCAATATCGCTTTTCATAACGCCTATAACGGCCCACTCTCCGCCCACTGAATTACTTGTAGGATATTTGATATCCTCATACAGCTCGTTTGCCGTCTTATCAATTTGATTGTTTATGTTAACCTCAGCATTGCATGATACTGAAATTAACATAATAAATATCATTAAAATAGATATTATTTGCTTTTTTTGTCTTTTTTTCTGCATTTCTTAATTTCCTTCAGCTGACCAAACACCCGCTGCCTTTCTTCCTCAGTGCATTTTTCTTTGCTGTATGACGCCTTATTTCCTATATCCATAAGCTCACCGTTTAAATGATCTTTATAATTTTCGCCAATGTACTGATACATCATAGCTATTGCAATATCCGGTTCTGCCTTTTTAAATAATTTTGTCTGCCTATGCCTTCCTATCGCCTCCCTGATCACCTTTCGCAGAATAAAAATCATAAGGGCTGACAAAAGCAATAAAGATAATATCTTAATTATCGCCTGAAAAACGCTGCTTTCATCATCGTTTTCCGTATCGTTTGATATATCATTTTGCATGCCTGTATTACCGCCACTTTCCTGAAAGCTCCTATCGAGTATCGAATTTTCAAACCCTATACTCATATCTGCAGTCGGCATCACATCATAATAAGTCGGGCTTATCTCAATCGGCACAAAGCCTATACCGTCAATATATATTTCAACCCAGGCATGAATGTTTTTCTGATAGATATCTATTTCTTCGCCATCCTCTTTGCCATTCACATCGCTTGGTGTTACCAAGTACCCTTCTACATACCGTGCCGGGATACCGTAATACCTAAACATCAATGTAGCCGCCGTAGCAAAATGAGTATCATAGCCTTTTTTACTCTCAAAGAATGCTTCCATAATATCTTCATCCGTTGACTTTTTAAGCCCCGGCTTGTCTGTATATACATAATTATTATTCAGGTAATCCTTTACTCTTTGTATCGCTTCCTTGTATTGCACATGTCCCTCGCTTTGATCTCCACGCTCTCCGACATATACTTGCATCAATTGCATCTGCGATGCATCTAAGTATGTATAATTTTCATATATAAACTGGTTGTAGTAGCTTTCATTTTGAAAATAATTTAAATTTTTCCCTTCCGCGTTTGCAGAAAGAAGCTCACCTGCTAGCTTTGTCCAATCCTTTGTAACGTTCTCATACGCCTTATATGAATATTTTTTTATTTTGGCTAAATTATACTTTGTAAAAAAGCTTCCATATCTATTTATCCATTCATCGCTCGTTTTCTTGTATTCGTATGGTATATACGGATATTTTTTATATGCTCTTTTAACATCTATGCTGTATGTTATCTCGCTATCCTTTCCTATAAGCTCGCCTGCATTACCAAGCTGACCTATCGCATTAAAATCGCTTTTTAAAAGCCAATAGATTAGGTTTTTACTGGTTAAATATGTTTCATTCGGAAGCTGAGTCCATTTGTCCGAGGAATAGCTCTCTCCTATAAACCCTCTCAAATAAGTTGCCTCAGGTTTTGAACTTGTCAGCTTAAGCGCAAGAGCGTCTTCCTCAACAGTTCTGTCTTTACCTGTTATCCGGCCACTGCCGAGCGGTGATTTACCATATTTTATATCTTGTCTTAGGTCGGTTATTTTTTGCGCTATATTTTTGGCAAATGTCGGTGTTTCTAAAAACTGGAATGTCGTACTAAAAGAAGTCACAGAAATCATAATTATTAAAATTAGCCCAAGCACTGCGAAAATAGCTGCGGAAAACCTACTTTTTAATTTAATATATGCATAATCTATAATAAGGATTGTCAGAAAGAAAAGTGTTTTATTTATACTTATCGTTGCCTTTGTTGTCAAAAGCGTCAATATCAGCAGAACAGGAAATATCAGTAACAACCTTTTTTTGTTTTTATCAATTATAAAATATACCGCTATCGCTGCTATTGCAGATAAAAGAAGTATAAAAAGCTCGCTTCCTTCCGCCGTCCCTTTTAATGTCTTAAGGACAATATCGTCATTTATTAGGTAGCTTTTTGATATATCGTTGAAAAATGATGCAAAGCCAGAAATAATTCCGCCTCTGTAAAAATTTGATATCTCAAATCCTATACCAAAAATACTTGCAAAGCAAAGTATGAACAAAAAGCCTGTGAAAAGCGCAAGTAAAACCTCTGTCGCTCGCTGTTTTTTATTATTTAAAAGATTTCGGTCTGCAAAGTCTAACCTCGCCATATCCTGTGAGCCTCTCTAAATCCTGATCGTATTCCGAAACAAAAAAAATCGTCGAAAAATTTTCTCTTATATCTCTATTTATAAATTCTTTTGCGGTAGATATTTGCTCTTCCATAAAAAAAGGTGCCTCTAAAAAGCTAAACAGCTTCTCAAAAATATCATCCGTCTTGCTTATCTTGTGTATTTCAAATTTCTTGTTGCCGTAATCATACCAAGCTATATGATGGGCTATTTCGTTTTTTATAAGCATAGTGGAAAGTGAAATAGCAAACTCCGTCGCATATGCTCTGTAGTTTTCGTCAAAAAATATCTCATCGTAAATCTTTTTATCAACGAGCAAAAGCGGTTTACTCTCTATTGGAAAGCTGAATTCCTTTACAAGCAGTTCTCCTGTTTTTGCAGAGAGTTTCCAGTGAATTTTTTTTGCAGTGTCCTGCTCATTATAAGTTCGTGTGTCAAAAATCTCGCTCGCATCGTCTCCCTTTTTATCAGTTGCATATTTAAAGCTTTCCTTTTCATACGAAAACATATCATCCTTTGAAATATCAAACTCAAAAATTTGTGGCAAAAAATATTGTTTTATTTCTCTTTTGATTTTAAGTTCCTTTTTTATTATCGCAAAGATATCGCTTATAATGACTTTGCTTATTGAAATAGTCACGCAACCACAAAGCTCCTCGGATATCGCACATTTTACTTCTTTTTTCCCTTTTGAAAAAACAGAGCAAAAAACATCATTCTTATTTTCACTACCTGTAATGCTGTTTCTTACAAAAAACTCGGCTCTCAGCAAAATTATAGGAAAAATGCTGTTGTTTAAAACAACAAACCTGCAATCCTTTTCATTTTCTTTTTGGAAATACAGTTCCGTTTTTTTTGCACTGCAGCTAATACAGACATATGAAAGGAGAATATATAAAATTACAGAGATAATTAAAATATTTACAAGCATTTAAACATCACCGTCTGTCCATTCTAAAAATTAGTTTCTGTATCTACTTTCGGAGCAGTCGTATCATTTAATATTTCCTCCAAAATTTGCTCTTTTGTCTTATCTGAAGCCTTAGCACTAGGTTTTAAAAATATCCTGTGGATACAGACATCCTTAAATATATAATCAACATCCTCCGGCACCGCATAATCTCTGCCACTTATAAAAGCAACAGCCCTCGCCATACTTGCAAGTGCAATAGCGCCTCTCGGACTTATCCCGAGCTTTATATATTCGTTTTTCCTAGTTGTTTCTACAAGCATAGTAATATACTTATATATCTTTTCATCCATATAAACCTGCTTTGAGCTGTTTATCATAGACTGCAGATCCTCTCTACTAATTACAGGCTTTATATTTTCAATAGGATCGCTTTTCTCTCTGCTTTTTAATATCGCAACCTGTTCATTAAATGTCGGATAACCCATAGACAGCTGTATCATAAATCTGTCAAGCTGTGCCTCAGGTAGCATCTGTGTACCCGCTGCACCTATAGGATTTTGTGTCGCAATAACTATAAAGGGCTGTGGCATCTCATGCACTATGCCATCGACCGTAACCTTGCTTTCCTGCATAACCTCGAGAAGTGCTGATTGAGTCTTACTTGATGTCCTGTTAATTTCATCTGCTAAGAAAAAATTGCATATAATGCTTCCTTCGTTATACTTAAAATCTCCGCTTTTTTTATCATAGATTGTAAAGCCTGTTATATCTGACGGCACGACATCAGGTGTAAATTGTACCCTATTAAATGTAAGTCCCAAAGCTTTTGAAAATGCAAGGGCAAGCGTAGTTTTGCCAACGCCCGGTATGTCTTCGAGCAATATGTGCCCACCTGCCAAAATGGTTGCTATAATCTTTTCTGTAATCTCTTCCTTACCTATTATTGCAGTGCCTATCGTTTTTTTTATCTCTTTGATTTTATTGTCCATTTTTATTTTCCTTTTTCGCTCTCACAAAAATAACGAACTTTTTTGTACACAAAAATAGTCCGTTTTTCTATTTAAACTTCCATGATACTCGTCATCTTAAATGCCAAGCAAGTCTCCTGACTTGTGCCTCAACGCTTATTTTCACCTTCTCGGAAAATCCAATGGCATACGAAAACAGCTCTTCACTTACAGTGGCGGTACCGTGTGGGATTTGCACCCAGCTTCCTTTATTAAGTAAAATAACACTTGGCATGATATTAAATTTTTCTTTATCTAACCTCTGCCATCTATATGAGCTGAGATTAGTCGCACAATGATTATAACTTTTTTGCTAATTAAAGACAATATCCTTTCCGCCATTTAAGGTGTAAACAAAAAGCACCTCATCGCCATTTTGCAAAATATATTTTGAACAACCGTACTCCGGTATTTTTTTATTAACAGCATACATCCATCCGCTCATGCTACCCTTATCGCCGGCATACAGATTATCTATTCCCTCGATAAAATACGTATCATAACTTTTAGTATAATAATACTCTATCTGTATATCATTTTCGCTCGTAGCCTTTTTGATAAGATCGAGTGCCGTATCGCCCTGTTTCATCTCATACTTTCTCTCATCTAAAATAGTTTTTTCGTTTGACCTAATTTCAAGCGTTACACTTATGGTTTGCTTAGCTCCTCTCTCACCGATAAAGTGCTTGTACAGGTTTGTCGCAGTCGGTAGAAGTATTAAAAGGGCCACTAATATGATAATTGTTATTTTCTTTCTTTTTCTTCTTTTTAATTTTTCTTCAAAATTTTCTGTATTATCTGTATATCCCATATTTAATTTTAATCCTATCCATTTTAGTGATAAAGTTTTCTGACATGATGAATACGCATAGGCCGGCTGTTATTCCATGCCAAATATCAAATGGCAAGCCGGAAATATAAAGTGCCTGTATCCCTTTAATGCTCATATCAGCTACACCCGCTGCGTTTGTCGAATTTATTACGGTGCTAAGGTTCATAAGACCGCCGTAAATTATTACCGTAAAAAAGAATGTCATAAGACTAAGTGTAATCGCATCCTCCGAAAGCTTTTTCCTCTGGAATATAAATCCAATCGCAAGACCTATAGCTCCGAATATATAAAATCTCAGTCCAAAATATGTACTTCCCCCGTTCGGAAACAAAATGAATGAAATATATCCTGCCAAAAGAGCAAAAATTGTTGAAATCAGTGGCGTCGCTATGTTCGTAAATAAAACAGCTCGCCTTGCCCTATCCTTATTAAATATAATACCGAATAAAAAACCTAACAGTCCCCATGCAAACATCTGCCACGGAGTCCATGGTCCTTGTCCCATATAAAAATTGCATATCAATCTTGACAATGCACCTATTAAAAATCCTGCCTCTGCACCAAGTGAAACACCCGAAAGTATAACAAGCGCAGTACCAATTTGTATCGGAAAAATTATATGTAATGTCAAATGCGAAACTATCGTCAAAGCGCTCATCATAACGATCAGGATCATCTCTCTTGCTTTTGTTTTACATTTTTCGAACACCATAAAAAAAGGTATCATTATGCTGAGCAAAATTAGAAAACTGACAGGCATATACATTTTCTCGCCTAAAAGAAGATATCCTAAAATTACTATAATAGGAATAATTAAAAAAATCACAAACTCTGAAGTATGCAACCTCTTTTTAGACATGTTTTGATATTGGGTTAAATCTGAATTTTTAACCAATTGATTGCCTCCTTACATGTCACTATTTTAGGATTAAAATCTCTCATCAGCTTATTTGTCTGCGTAGTATAAAAACTATTGCCTGCAAAAAATTCTCTCGTTCCTCCTACGGAAATCAGCTCACCGTTAAAAAGCATCGCACATCTATCAGCATGCTCAGCACAAAATTCGATATCATGACTTACCATACAAATTGTAATTTCTTTCTTTTCTGTAAGCTCGTTAAAAATCTTGGCAAGTGTTCGTTTAAAAAAAGGATCTATTGCTTTTGTGGGCTCGTCAAGCAACAAAATGTCAGGCTCTGTCAACAATATTTTTCCTATGGCAAGTCTTTGCTGCTCACCGCCGGAAAGATCATACGGATTAGCTTCCGCAAGGCTTGTAAGATCCATCAGCGAAAGCATTTCATCCACCTTTTTAATATTTTCCTTCATTGTGTCATCTTTATTTAACGCAGCATATAGCTCCTCTTGCAAAGTTATTTCCGTAAATAATGCTTGCGGATTTTGCGGTACCATACAAATCTTTAAATTTTTGTCATTTTTAATTTTCCCACGCTGAGATCTTAGCATATTACAAAGAAGTTTTAGAAGCGTACTCTTTCCCGAGCCATTGCTTCCCATAATAGCTAAAGTTTCTTTTTTTCTTATATCAAAATCAGCACCCTTTATGATAAAATCGCTGTTTTTATCATATCTGTACCAGAGATTTTTAACTTCTATTAGTTTCTCATTTGCATTTTCTTCTATACCATCTTTTAATTGCGATCTTAAAATGATATCACCATCCTCAAGTTGGTTTATCTTATCAAGATACTTACTTAGATATATCTTGCCGCTTCTTACGGTCAACGGTATATCTTCTTTTACATCAAGCTGAGAAAATATCTGCACTACAGGTGGAAAGGCCTCTATATTGGTATCTTTTAAGGTTTTAACTATTTCAGTTGGCTCACCAAAAGCTATTACCCTACCCTCATCTAAAATTAAGAGTTTATCTGCAAGTGGTAAAAGCTCATCAAGGTTATGCTCCGAGAGAACCACGGTTATTCCAAATTCCTTATTTAGCTTTGAAATGACATTTATAAAATCTTCTGTCGCTATTGGATCCAGGTATGCTGTCGGCTCATCTAAAAGTAAGATTTGCGGATTCATCGCCATCACGGAAGCAAGATTTAGCTTTTGCTTTTCCCCTCCCGAAAGCGCATCTATATCGCGTTCAAACCAGCTTAAAATATCGAAATAATTTGATATTTCTGCCACGCGTCGTTTTATAAAGCTGTTATCATATCCAAGATTTTCAAGTCCGAATGCAATCTCGTGCCACACTTTATCTGTTACGATTTGAGCTTCCGGATTTTGCAAAATATATCCCGTAGATGATACACTTTTTCTCTCTTCTGTTTGCTCTATCTCAATCCCGTCTATATATACACCGCCCGTCTTTTCGCCATATGGAATCAGCTGTTTTTTCATATGTCTGAGAAGTGTGCTCTTGCCTGAGCCGGACTTACCGCATATAACGACAAATTCACCCTCTTTGATACCCAAATTTATATCGTGTAAATTCAAGCTTTCAGAAAGCGGATATTTGAAGCTGAGATTTTTTATTTCAATCTTTTCCATTTAATATCTCCAATCAAATCTAAAATCGGTGCGATCATTGACAATGCAAAAAATGAAAGCAAAACTACTATAAAATGCAAATCACATTGAGGATATTCAACGCTTGGATAAAAAATCACTTCTACATCGTATTTTTTCATAAAGAAAAGGGATATGAAGGCAAAAAGTATCATTAAAAAAGTCAAAAACAAATCTCTTAAAATAAACTTGTACATGCTGTAAGTACTTCTGCCTTTTAGCCCATAACCACGTGCTGCCATTGAGTCAGCAGTTTCTATCGACGCTTCAAGCGACCAGCTTATCAATATAGATGTCCTCCTTGCGGTAGTTTTTATTTTTTTTAAAAGAGATCCGTTTTCAGTTACGCCCATACATCTCTGCACATTTGAAATCTCCGCATATCTTTTTCTAAGCAAAGGTATATATCTAAAAATCATAGAAACAAAAAGTGCAAAGAATGATGAAATCCTAGAAAACAAATATAAAATCATCTCACCGTTTAAAATCTTATTCAAGCATTCAAACCATACGATAATATTAGCAAATACACAGCCTGCAAACAATCCAAATAACAAGGCTTCAAGCGTTACCGCATTTTCACCGATATTAAACAGATTCGTATTTCCTCTATGCGTAAACAGTATATTTATAAGAGTTATAAAAAAAACAGTTATTATCATCATAAGAATATTTTTTATCAATGATTTTATACCGCCCAGCATAAAAATATAAAAAAGACTTACAGCCACAGAGACAAAAAGAACGGCAGGCGATGCTGTTGAAATAACAATTCCTACCAAAAGCATAAAGTATATAAATATAGCTATTGGATTATATGTTAAAAATTCGCGCTGCACGTTCTCTCCTTAATATTAAATTTTAATTTACCCTTTGATTATGCCCTCTTTTACCAGCCAATCATGTGCCACATCTTTTGGGTCCCCACCAAGTTCATCAACTCTGTAATTTAGCTCCTGCATAACCTCTTCAGTCAAGAGCGGATTTAATTCCCTACAAGCCTTTTCTATTTCAGGATATTTTTCCAATACATCAGTTCTTATCGTAGGTACAGCATGATATGGCGGGAAGAAGTTTTTATCATCCTCCAAAACCTTTAGCTGAAATTTTTTCAAAAGACCGTCTGTTGTAAAGGCATCTATAACCTGCACCTCATCGTTTTCAAGAGCATGATATCTTGTAGAACTGTCAAGACCGCTATTTGATTTAAAGTTTAATCCGTAATATTCGCAAAGTGCAGAATATCCGTCCTTTCTATTCAAAAATTCGTGTGTTGTACCTATCTTAAACTCGGAAGAGCATTTAGCTAAGTCGCTCACTGTATTTAAATTATACTTATCAGCAATTTCCTGCTTCATCGCAAGCGCATACGTATTATTGTATTTCGACTGTCCGAGAGTTACAAGATCATACTTTTCTTTCATCTCTTTTTTACATGTCTCATACACTTCATCCGTATCATTATTTGTATCGTGCTTTAGTATACTCATGTATTGTGTACCTGTGTAATCGATATACATATCAATTTCACCTTTTTGTATAGCTTCAAGCACAACCTGACTTCCGCCAAGATCCTGTTTCCTTTCAACCTCGATGCCTGTTTTGTCTTCTATCACATCAGAGTATAGGTGCATCAAGACTTCTTGTTCCGTATAATCCTTACTTGCAACAACAACCTTTTCCTTGCTGTTTTCCGCAATACCGGAAATAATATTAAAAGATATCAAAGCAGCTATAATCACTGCGAATATTCCAAGTATAATTTTTTTTACCTTTCGGCTCTTTTTTATCTGTTCGATATTTCCGTTATAATTTTTTTGCAAGCTGATTGGAGTTACAAGCTTTTCTATCATGCCTATAATCCAGTCCACAAAAAGTGCCAATAAGCTTGCCGGGATCGCACCGGCTAAAATCTGCGCATTACTTACAGTTCTTATACCAGAGAATATCAAATAACCAAGTCCGCCTGCACCGATATAAGCAGCCATAGTCATAAGTCCGACAGCCGTAACAGCAGAGATCCTAACGCCTGCCATTATTACCGGTAATGCCAATGGCAACTGTATCCTAAAAAGACTTTGGGTTTTAGTTAATCCAATACCCTTCGCCGCTTCAAGTGTAAGCGGATCTATATTCTCAAGGCCTGTATACGTATTTTTAATAATCGGCAAAAGAGAATATATAACTACCATCACAATTGCAGGAAGCGATCCTATACCGAGTAGTGGTATCGAAAGTCCAAGTAAAGCAAGTGACGGAATAGCCTGTATAATATTTGCAACACCTAACACAGGTTTGCTCAACTTTTTAATGTAACTAATCAATATACCAAGCGGCACACCAACTAGAATCGAAAATATAACCGCTATGCAAGTCAGTTTTATATGCTCAAGCGTAAGTGAGCCGATTTCACCGATGTTTTCGGAAATAAAAGTCATAAAATCCATTATTTTTCACTCTCCTTTCCTTCCTCATCATCCTCTTTAGTCAAATAAGGAGAGCTCATAACATTTATAAGGCTACTGCTTGTAATAAGACCCCTCAACACACCTTGATCATCTACAACAGGTATATTTGTAGTATCTGTTTCATCAATTTTTTGCAACAAGTCTACAATACTATCCTGCGGTTTTGCTGTAATTATAGTTTCTTTTCTATATATATCACCTGCCGTTAACCACGGTCTAAAAGCGCTATATAAACCTCTACGGTTGACAATACCTATGTACTTTTTATCGTCATCAACTACTATCAAAGTATCGATATGATGTTGCACCATTCTCCTTATACAGTCAATTCTTGTAAGCTCCGGCTTACATGTTATAGGCTCCGGAATCATTATATCCTCAACCTTGATATATTCCGGTGAATCCCAAATTTTATTTTTACCAATAAAGTTTTCTACAAATTCATTTTTAGGATGCTTCAAGATTTCTTCCGGAGTATCATATTGAACTATCTCTCCGTCCTTCATAATCATAATCCTATCTGCAATCTTGATAGCTTCATCCATGTCATGCGTTACAAAAACTATGGTTGCATCCATTTTTTTATGCAAGTTTATCAATTCATCCTGCAAATTTGTCCTCGTCATCGGATCAAGTGCTGAAAACGGTTCATCCATCAAGATAACCTTAGGATCATTTGCAAGTGCTCGTGCTACGCCTACCCTCTGTTGTTGACCGCCTGAAAGATTAGTTGGATATTTATCTAAATACTCATCTTCATCAAGCTCCATTATATCCATAAGCCTTTTTGTATTTTTTTCAATTTCATCCTTATCTTTTTTTTCTAATCTTTGAACGAGCTCAATGTTTTCCTTTACAGTCATATGAGGAAAAAGACCCATCTGCTGTATAACATATCCGATACTTCTTCTAAGCTCTGTTTTATTTACTTTTTCAATATTTTTGCCATCTATTAAAATAGTGCCGGTGGTCGGAGTTATCAATCTATTTATCATCTTTAGGGTTGTAGTCTTTCCGCAACCACTCGCACCTATTATGGCAACAAGCTCTTTATCATTGATTGTAAAGCTAATATCTCGAAGAACTTTTTTATCTTTAAATTCTTTTGAAACATTTACAAATTCAATCATGCAATACCTCTTTCATCTTTGGTGTAAAATACCTTATTATTATACTATATTTGCGATATTTTATCAAAGAAGTGTCAAAAATGTAATGGAAATCAAACAATTAAATTCCATTGCTTTCTTCATCATTATTTTTCTGGTTATTTGCTGATATTATTTTATATTTAGTCAAGTATAACGCCGTCTTCATCAACCTGTACTTCTTTGACTGTATGTTGTGGCTTTGGTTGGTTGCTTTCATCGGCATGACTGCTATTGTCCTCTGCTGTATTTTTTTCCTTCGCTATCGTATCCAAAAGTAAGCCTTCGATTTTATTTAAAATCTCGGTATTTTCACTTAGATATGTTTTTACATTTTCTCTGCCCTGACCTATCCTGTTGCCCTCAAAGCTATACCAAGATCCGGCTTTATCTATGATGTCTCTGTTGACGGCACAATCCATTATATCTCCTATCTTCGAAATGCCCTCGCCATACATGATATCAAACTCCGCCTGCTTAAACGGAGGTGCGACCTTATTTTTAACAATTTTAACTCTCACACGATTGCCTAGCATTTGATCGCCTTGCTTTATTGTCTCGACCTTTCTCACATCAAATCTCATAGATGCATAAAACTTAAGTGCGCGACCACCTGTTGTAGTTTCGGGATTACCGTATATCACACCAATTTTTTCTCTCAGCTGATTTATAAATACAACCGAAGCCTTTGACTTATTTATAACGCCTGCAAGCTTTCTTAACGCCTGAGACATGAGCCTTGCCTGCAATCCAACATGACTGTCGCCCATATCACCGTCTATTTCTGTTTTAGGCACTAAAGCTGCCACAGAGTCAACTACTATAACATCAAGTGCACCGGATCTGACGAGAAGCTCGCAAATTTCAAGTGCCTGTTCGCCTGTATCAGGCTGTGATACTAAAAGCTCGTCTATATTTACTCCGAGATTTTTAGCATACTCCGGGTCGAGTGCGTGCTCAGCATCTATGAAAGCAGCCTTACCGCCTGTCTTTTGTGCTTCTGCTATTATATGAAGAGCAAGAGTTGTTTTGCCTGAAGACTCAGGTCCGTAAATTTCTATGATACGGCCCTTTGGAATACCTCCGATACCTGTCGCTAAATCAAGGCTCATAGAGCCTGTCGAAATAGCTTCGATGTTTAGTTTCATATTGTCATCGCCAAGCCTCATAACCGAGCCCTTGCCGAATTGCTTTTCTATCTGTGCAAGTGCATCCTTTAATGCTTTTTCTTTATTTTCATTTATGTCAGCCATATTATATTTTCCTCCTTAAACTCATTAAAAAACAAATATAAGTTGCAAGAACATTTGTTCACACAACTTATATTATATTAGTTTATTTATGCTGTCAAGCAAATTCGAACAAATGTTTTTTAATCTGCTTCTGAGCCTTCTGTTATGCCGGTTTCAGAGATTATCTTTTGGTTTATCTGCGATGCCTTATTACTCATCTCGTAGTTATCGATTCCAAAAACTTCCTTATAAAGTCTTGCATTGTTTTCCTCAAGCGTCGTTGTAATGGCAATCCACTTACCATTCACAATACCGCCCCAATAATTGAATGGATATCCAACCGACTTATTTATGTCAAACTTCAATGCTTTTGGCAACAATGATGTAATGTCTTTTGTTTTCATATTAGTCTGTATTTCCGGGAATACCTTATCTGTGAGCTCTGTAACCTTTGTAGGATGTTCTTTTGCTTTTGCAAGAACAGCAGTCAAAACCTTTTTAATTCGCTCTGTCCTGCCCGGATCTCCACCGGATGTCTTTCGTATACGACAATATGTCGCTGACTGCACACCATCTAATGTTTGTTTTCCTGTAGAAGTTACCTCCGTCCACTCTCTATCGGTGTTATTTGCTGTCTCTGGCCCCCATTTGTTTAAGTCAGCAAGCTCGTTTTCTTCAACTTCAATTTCTATGCCACCAAGCGTGTCGACAGTATCAGCCACAGAATTCCAGTCTACTACTACAAATTCCGAAATATTAAGGTCAAGACTTTGATTTAGCATCTTACATGTATTTACCGGACCTCCAAATGCGTGTGCATGCGTTGCTTTATCAAGCATACTCTCGCCATTTACATCATCCATAAGAAGATATGTATCTCTCATAACAGATGTGAGTGTTATCTTACCTGTTGATTTTTCTATCGTAGCAATAACTATTGCATCTGTCCTTGAGTTTGCTTGGCTTTCGCCCTTTCTCTCATCGGTACCTAATATCGCTATATTTCTGTAGTCTTTTAAGTTTTCGGCTACCGTTTCATCTATACCGAATTCTTCATAATTTGTATCTACATAATCCATTTTGCCAACCTGCGAATCGAGGAAAAAGTATGCGCCTACTCCTATTGCCGCAAGAAGCAAAATCAATACTACAATTACCTTAGGCCAGATTCTTTTTTTCTTGCCGTTTTTACCATTTTTACTATTTTTACCGCCTTTTTTCGCCTTTTTAGACTTTGGACTTTTTTTGTTTAAATCTTTGGCATCTTCCTCTGTCAAAAAAGGTTTTTTAGGGGCTGTGTAATAATCATCAGCACTCTTTTGATTATTTTGCTCCAAGTTCATAAATTCTGCCAAAAAATCCTCTGACAGATCGTTTTTCTTTCTTTTTCCCTTAGGTGCCGTCGGCTTTATATCGTTATTTTGATCATATTTGTCACTTCGCATTACATATCTCCTAACACATCATATACCATTTTTATCATCGTATTTACACTGCGACGCCTTAGCGTATCTCTATCAGCATATGCAAAACGATTTTCTTTACATGTTAATTTATTTTTGTACAGAATTGTAGTATACACCAAACCTATCGGTTTTTCAAGCGTACCACCATCCGGTCCTGCAAGTCCTGTTACTGCAACACATATATCACTACCTGAAGCTTTATACAAGCCTTCTGCCATTTCTTTTGCAACTTCTTCACTTACCGCGCCGTATTTTTTAAGTGTTTTCTCGCTTACATCAAGCTCGTCTATCTTCGCTTGATTGCTATATGTTATAAGCCCTCTATCAAAAACTGCTGAGCTTCCGCTAACGCCCACAATAGTATCTGCAAACATCCCGCCTGTACATGATTCGGCCGATGAAAGTGTCAGACCTTTTTCCTTTAGCCTTGCTACAAGCCTTTCTTCTGTATTTTCATCACCCACCAAGCACATATATTTGCCGATTCGCTTTTTTATCTCCTCTATACAACTATCAACCGCATGCTCTGCTTCAGCGAAATTCTTTCTTTTTGACGTAATGCGTATCGTAACTTCGCCGCCCTTTGCATATGTAGCTATCGTTGGATCTGTCTGATTATCTATCAAGTCGATAATTTTTGTTTCGAGCGTTGACTCTCCTATGCCAATTGTCTTCACAAATTTATAACAGATTGCATCTTTTGATTTTTTTGAAAGGAAATCCCTCACATAAGCTTCAAACATCGGTTTCATCTCGAATGGAGGTCCCGGGAGTGCAATAACTATTTTATTGTCAACTTCAGATATAAAACCCGGTGCAGTTCCATAATCATTTTGCATAGGTATACAGCCTTCGGGGAGGAATGCCTGTTTTATATTATTTTCTGTCATTTCTCTTCTTTGGACAAAAAACCTCTTTTGCATCCTGTCAAGTGCCTCATCATTTTGCACTAATTTTTTGTCGATAGCCTGTGCTATCACCTCTTTTGTCAAATCGTCTTGTGTTGGCCCAAGTCCACCTGTTGTAATAACTATATCGCTCTCTTTAAGAGCTTCCTTTACCGTTTTAGCCACTCTTTTTGGATTGTCACCTACCGTATAATGAAATATAACATCTATTCCTAAATCGTTTAAATTTTTTGATAAAAATGCAGCATTTGTATTTGCAATTTGACCAAATAATATTTCTGTACCTACTGCAACTATTGTACTTTTCACAGTCTATTCCTTTCCTGTTTGGTTTTTGGCAGTGCAGGTGCCGCCGCCACTATCTAAAGTCCACCTTTTAAAAATACTTCCTTATTTTTAACAATATACTCTATACCGCTTATGACAGTTAAAATAACGCATATCCACAGCATAATCATATCAAGCGGTACACCTATATATCTGCACGGCCAATTCTCTAAAAGCAAAAGCGGTACAGCTATCATCTGAGAAACCGTTTTAAGTTTCCCCGAAAATCCTGCCGCTATAACTATCCCATCTGCCGCCGCAACGGTTCTGAGACCTGCAACTATAAACTCACGTGCTAAAATAACTATAAGCATCCAGCCGGGCACAACCGACAGCTGCACCAAGATAACGAGTGCCGAAATGACGAGTATCTTATCAGCAAGCGGATCCATTATCTTACCGAAGTTTGTCACAAGCCCTCTGCTCCTTGCAATATGGCCATCAAGCGCGTCTGTGGCCGATGCCAATATAAATATTATTGTCGCCACGTAAATATGCCCGAGCAAATATACTATTATAAATACAGGCACTGCCAAAACTCTAAGCATCGTCAGCTTATTTGGTAAATTCATCTAAACCTCCGTTCCGACCAAATCATAATCGTATGAATCTATAATTTTAACAGTTACAAATTCTCCTCTTTCATGTTTTCCCTTGCTCTTTATTACCAGAGTATTGTCGATCTCGGGAGCATCAAACTCTGTGCGCCCTATATAAACGCCGTCGCCGTCTTCATCGTCAATAATCGCTCTTAGCGTCTTTCCTACCATCGATTCGTTTTTACTCCTTGAAATCTCCATCTGAAGTCTCATAAGAGCATCCTGCCTCTGCTTCTTTACTTCCTCATCTATCTGATTTTGCATTTGCGCCGCAGGCGTGCCTTCTTCTCTCGAATAAGCAAACACGCCCATCCTCTCAAGCCTTGTCTTTGCTACAAAATCATACAGCTCGTCAAAATCAGTCTCGCTCTCTCCAGGAAAACCTGTAATAAATGTAGTCCTTATTGCTATATCCGGAATTCTCCTCCTCAGCCTTGTAATCGTGTCTATAATGCTCTCTTTTGTAGAATGCCTTCTCATAGCAGTTAAAATATTATCTGCACAATGCTGCAACGGTATATCTATATATTTGCACACCTTGTCGCATGTAGCAATCGTTTCTACGAGCTCGTCTGTAATCTTATCCTCATAGCAATATAGCAGCCTAATCCACTCAATGCCGTCAATTTGTGCAAGCTCTTTTATAAGCTCATGTAAATTATATTTTCCGTACAAATCCTTGCCGTATGCGGTCACATCCTGCCCTATCAAAATTATTTCCTTTGCACCGTTTTGAGTAAGCATTTTTGCTTCCTTTACGATATCTTCAATCCACCTAGACCTGTATTTGCCCCTAATGCTCGGTATAACGCAATACGCACAGCAGTTGTCACATCCCTCTGATATCTTTAAATACGCCGTGTGACTTGTCTTTTCATACCTTCTATACAAAAAATCAATATCATTACAGCTGTACTCACCTACGATGCTTTCACGCTTTCCTTTTACGTGTTCTTCTAAGATCTGCGGCAATCTTTCATACTCATTTACACCTATGAATATATCGACTTCCGGCATTTCCTCAAAAAGCTCTTTTGAATATCGCTTGGAAAGGCATCCGCTGACCACCAAAACTCTATCGCCTCTATCCGCATAATTAAATATAGTCTCAATGGATTCCTTTTTTGCATCGTTTATAAATCCGCAAGTGTTTACTATTATAACATCAGATTTTTCCCAGTCATCAACAATCCCATATCCGTTTTTTTCGAGAATGCCCGCCGCCATTTCAGAATCATTAAAATTTTTTGGACATCCCAAGGTTTCTATATATATGTTCATTCGTCTTTTTTTCCCTCTTTTTTCGCCTCTAAATCCTCCTGCGACCATAGCACGCTTCTCGGTCTTGAGCCGTCAGGCGGTCCGACCACACCGGCATCCTGCATATCCTCAATTATGCGAGCCGCCCTGTTATATCCAATCCTAAACCTTCTCTGAAGCATTGAAACAGAAGCCTGCCCTGCATTTATGACGGTCTGTATCGCTTCGTCCATAAGCTCATCCTCCTGCGAGTTTACTTTTGTAACATCACCTTTTTCTATGGAATCGGAAATCTCCTGATCATAACTTACTTCTTCATTTTGAGCTTTCACAAATTTTATGATATTTTTTAGCTCCTCATCTGAAATAAAAGGTCCCTGTATTCTCATCGGCTTATCAAGATCCTGCGGTTTATACAGCATATCTCCATTTCCCACAAGCTTTTCTGCCCCAGGCATATCGATGATAGTCCTTGAGTCTATCTGCGACGAAACCATAAAAGCTATACGAGACGGAATATTCGCCTTGATAAGACCAGTCACTACATCTACAGACGGTCTTTGCGTTGCCACGATAAGGTGCATACCTGCCGCTCTCGCTAGTTGTGCCAGCCTGCAAATAGCCTCCTCAACCTGCGAACTTGCAACCATCATCAAATCGGCAAGCTCATCTATAATTATCACTATTTGCGACATTATCTCGTCTGTCCTGCCTTCTCTTTTCATGAATGCGTTAAATGCCTTGATGTCCTTCACCTTATTTTCGGCAAATCTCTTATACCTGCTCGTCATTTCCGAGACTGCCCAGTTAAGCGCCGCCGCTGCCTTTGTGCTATCTGTCACCACCGGAATTAGTAAGTGTGGTATGCCATTGTAATTACCAAGTTCAACCATTTTAGGGTCAATTAGAAGCAGCTTAACTTCATCCGGCTTTGCTCTGTAAAGTATACTTGTTATTATTGTGTTGATACACACACTCTTACCTGAACCTGTTGCTCCCGCTATAAGCATATGTGGCATCTTAGCAAGGTCTGCAACAACCGAATTACCAGCTATATCCTTTCCGACAGCAAAGGCAAGCTTTGATGTGTTTTTCTTAAACTCAGCTGACGATATGATGTCGCCTATTGTCACTGTTTGTCTTACTTCATTTTCTACTTCTATACCAACAGCGGCCTTGCCGGGTATAGGCGCTTCTATCCTGATGCTTCTTGCACGCAGGTTTAGTGCTATATCATCCGCAAGTCTTACTATGCTTGCAACCTTTACTCCTATTGCAGGCTGTATCTCATATCGTGTGACAGAAGACCCGCGAGTCACATTTATGACTTTGGCCTCAACATTAAAGCTTTTGAGAGTCTCCTCCAAGAGTTGTGCGTTTTCAGCTAATGTCTCTCCCTCTTTTTTTGTTATTGCTTTTTTCTTATTAATTTTTAAAAGAGAAAGCGGCGGCAAGGTATAATCCTCGCTATTAGTGTTATCAAGTGCTTTTGTGAGTTCTTCTGTAGTTTTTTCACTATCAACATTCTCACTGTCAGTAGCGTTTGGCAAATCATCCTTTTCTTTTTTTGCACCATAGCGCTCATCATTTGCCCACAGCTCTATTATGTGCTCCTTGTTCGTATCCTTGTCATCTCCATACTTATTTAGCAGGCTCAAAAAATCAGTCTGCTCTTCAGATATCTTTGAAATGGCATCTGCTTTTAAGTCTTGTGCCTCATTCTTATTTTTTGTATTTTGTTTCTTTTCTTCGCTTGCTAATCTTTTATTTTCTTTTCTTTCCTCACGCTTTGCCCGTGCATTTTCGTAAGCACGAGAAATAGGTGTGTTGATCGTCAAAAGTAGGCATATTATTATCGCCGCTATCGAAAATAGATAAAGTCCCGACATTCCCACTACCTTTTTAATCAAAGCGCCAAGATACATTCCTGCAACTCCTCCGTTACGAAGAAGCACACCGCGCTCATAGACTTCTGTAATGTGTGTAGTCGAAAGATCAAAACCATTTAAAAATCGTCCTGCATTCAAAATATCGATCATTACAAAAATGACAGATACTAATATCACAGTCTTTGCCGTAAACGGTTTGCTCATTTTTATAAATAACATCACAGCAAAAAGTATTAAAAAATAAGGGAGTATAACTCCACCAAGTCCAAATATTCCCTTTAAAAAGTCGCTAATCCTCTCGCCTACTATGCCCGCAAGATCTGTATGCATAGCAATAGCAAGAAAAATGCCAACAACAAGCATCACTATTGCAACAATCTCATCATTGATTCTTTTTTTGTTTTCATCTATTTTACTTTTGCTTTTTGCACCGTTTGAAACAGACTTGTTTGTCTTTTTTTTCGCATTCGATGCTTTCTTTTTAGTTGCCATAAATTAAATAATTTCCTTTCGCCTTTGGCTCCGGTAAATTATGAGCCCAAATTCTTTCTAAGAAAATATCTGATATAAAATTATAAAAGCTCCAAGCGCCCATGTGTAACACGAAAATACAACAAGCTTTTTGTTGGAAACAAGCTTTATCATAGTTTTTATTGCTATAAGACCCGAAATTGCAGAGACTATCATTCCTACAAGAATTGGCATCATCATAGAAAGATCAAGTCCTTGTTTTAATGCCTTTGGAAATTCCAATATAACTGATCCGAGTATAGATGGAATAGATATCAAAAATGCAAATTTAACTGCGAATTCTCTATTCAATCTTGTAACAAGCCCTCCAAATAGAGTGGAGCCGGATCTTGATATGCCGGGTGTAATAGCTATCCCCTGCATAATACCTACAAAGACAGCACTTCTAAACGGCATTTGCGTAGCTTCTCTCTTGCCTCCTGGAAGCCTTTCTCCTATAAAAAGTATAGTACCTGTTATCAAAAATCCTATGCCAATTGCTATAAGAGAGCTATAAAAGCCATTGAACACATCGTTAAATAAAAGTCCTATTATAGCTGTTGGAATAGTTGCAACTATTATTAAAAATCCAAGTTTTCTGGTGGGATTTGCATTTACACGCAGTCCTTTGCCGGTAAATATATCCTTTATTACCGCCCCAAGCTCTTTTACAAGGTCTACTATATCGTGCCAGTAAACAATAAAGACCGATATGAGCGTACCAAGGTGTAGCATTACGGTAAAAAATAATACACTATCTTCATTTATATGAAAAAAATATTGTAGGACTGCAAGATGCCCCGAACTACTTATCGGTAAGAACTCTCCAAGTCCCTGTACAACTCCTAAAATTATCGATTGAAACATTGAGAGTGTTTCCATTTTATCCTCCTTAAAAATTGTATATAACCTTATAAATTATATCATATAATGCTATTTTTTTCTATCCGTTTACCTTTAAAATACTTTTGTGGTATTAGCGAAAGAAAAACAAAAAGCACCGGCACGATTGCCGATGCTTTTGACGAAAAGTAGGTAGCTAATCTACTTTCCATGAATATTAAGTACCGATTGTATATTTACTAAAAAGTAGATGATTATTTGTAGTCTTCCATTAATTTCTTAAAGATAGGAAGTGATTTTTCAATTTTTTCCTTTTCAACACAATATGAAAGTCTCATAAAGTTTGAAGTTCCAAATCCTGTGCCAGGAACCATGAGCAAGTCATAATCCATAGCCTTCTTGCAGAATGCTTCTGCATCCTTATCAGGAGCTTCAATGTACATGTAGAATGCACCTGATGGCTCAGCTACATTGTAACCAAGTTCAATAAGACCATTGTAAAGGATATCTCTGTTTACCTTATATGGTTCAAGATCAGGTTCTACATCTACGCAATCTCTAACAACCTGCTGGAAGATAGAAGGTGCGCAAACATATCCAAGAGCTCTTCCTGCACCATTTACTGCAGGTACGATTTCATCATGATTTACAACAGACTTAGGAACTGCTATATATCCGATTCTTTCTCCTGGAAGTGAAAGCGACTTAGACCATGAGTAGCAGATAAGAGTGTTGTCATATATTGAAGGCAAGAAAGTAACCTTTTCATCAGTATAAACAAGTTCTCTGTATGGTTCGTCAGCTATCAAATAGATAGGGTGACCATATTCCTTTTCCTTATCCTTAAGGATAGCTGCTACTTCTTCTAAATTAGCCTTTGAATAAATAACTCCTGATGGGTTATTTGGTGAGTTGATGATGATTGCCTTTGTATTTGGTGTAATTGCTGCCTTAATCTTTGCAGGATCCAAAGTCATATCATCTGCAGGTTGTACCAAAACCGGTTTTGCACCCTGTGCTTTGATGAATACAGTATATTCTGGGAAGAATGGAATAACTACCATAACTTCATCTGTAGGTGCCGCTGTAATAGCCTTTAAAACGATGCTTAGTGAAGCTGCCGCTCCGCAAGTCATGTAGATATCGTTCATATCAAAGTTTGAACCAAATCTCTTGTTTAGATTATCAGCAATTGCTGTTCTTGTATCATTAGCACCAGGGCCTGGAGTATATGAGTTGTAATCCTTAGGATCCTGACTCTGAACTATTTTTACGATAGCCTCTGCTACTTCCTTAGGAGCAGGTACTGAAGGGTTACCAAGTGTAAAGTTCATTACATTTTCGTCGCCCACAATTGCAGCTCTTTCCCATCCGAAAGCAGCAATTTCTCTGATAACTGAAGGTTCTACACCTAGCTGATACATATCTTTATTAATCTTCATTTTAATACCCTCTTTTCTTTATTACCTGCTACGGCACAATGGCCGTAGCAGTAAATTAGTTTTTTGACTAATAGATATTATGTTTATGCCAGCTTATCTTGTAATTTCGTCATCTCTAGTCTTACCAACATGACCAATAGCACTGATAGCACCGAAGAGTACAGCACCTACGATTGCAGGTAGAATCCAGTTCATATCAAGTGAAGCCAGTGGAAGCTTAGCAATTGCTCCTGTTATTGATTCTAGGAATCCAGGAGTAGCCCATCCGTTCATTGCATATAGCTGAGCAATTCCCTTTGGCACTGAGATGCAAGCTACGAATATAACTGCACCTGTGTAAATCCAGTTGTATTTGATGAACTTATCAAATAGTGTGAATAAGAACAATGCCATGTAAATTGGATATAGGATAGCCAATACAGGAACTGCGAAGTTGATGATAGTGTTTACTCCAAACAATGAGATGAAGAAAGCAAGGATTGTTGAAACTGTTACAACGATCTTATAGAATCCTTCGTCCTTTCTAAATACTCTTGTAAAGAAGTTACCAGCAACGCCTGTCAAACCAACTGATGTTGTCAAGCAAGCAAGAGCAGTAGCAATACCTATTACCCATTTACCTGCTGAACCATACATTGTAGTAAATACGCCAACAAGGATACCAGTTCTGTTATCGTTTGCTAGGTATTCGCCAGTATATGTTGGATCTCCTGACATTGTAGCACCTACATAAGTAAGACCACCGTATACTATTGCAAGTAGAAGTGCAGCTACTAGTCCAACACCGATAGAAACTCTGAATCTTTCCTGTTCGTTGTCATATCCCTTGTTGATAAGGTCAGTAACAACGATACCTGCCATCAAAGCAGAACCAAGAGCGTCCATTGTCTGGTAACCTTCAGTAAAGCCTTTGATGAATAGGTTATCAATCATGCCCTGTTCAATACCTGGTGAGTTTGCAGCGATTTCGCCTGCAGGCTTGAATATAGCAAGAATGATTGTTCCAACTAGGATGATAATCAATACAGGTGTAAGGAACTTACCGATGATATCGATAACCTTAGCTGATCTGATTACGCATATCCAGCTTAGAGCAAAGAATACAAGCGAAGTGATCCATGCAGGAGCATTTTCTCCGAATGACTGGATAACAAATACTTCGTGAGTTGTTGCTGCTGTTCTTGGTACTGCGAATAGTACACAAAGTACAGTTACTGAAATAAATCCTAATGCAGCTGCGAATTTGTAAGATACTCTCTTACCCATGTCGTCAGCCATACCGCCAACCATAGCAGTTGCGATAACGCCCAATACTGGGAATACAGGGTCTGCGATCAAGAAACCAACAGCTGATTGTAGCCAGCCGTTACCTGACATAACCCCGAGGTATGGTGGGAAAATCAAGTTTCCTGCACCAAAGAAGATTGCGAATAACGCGAATCCGACAACAATAATGTCTTTAGTCTTGTTCTTTTGCATTTTTGAAACCTCTCTGTTTAAAAGATAAAACTAATATTTAGCTAAAGGCTTATAGCCCATTAACTACATTATTTGGCTTTTCGCCAGCCATTACCTTAATCATATTGTCATATGACCACTGTACCATTCTGATGAAGGCATCGTCAGTAGTTCCTGCAATATGAGGTGTAACAGTAAGATGATTGTTACCAACTTCATTTAGGGTAAATAGCGGATGATCAGGAGCTGGAGGCTCTGGTGCTATTACATCAAGACCTGCTGTAACTCTACCATTGTTAAGTGCATCTCTAAGATCTTCGTTATTTACGATTTCTCCTCTTGCAACATTTACAATGATAACATCATCCTTCATCTTTGCGATAGTGTCTTTGTTTACCATGCCTCTTGTAGAATCAAGTACAGGTACATGATATGAAAGAATATCGCACTGAGCATAAAGTTCGTCAAGAGTACAGTATGTTAGACCGTATTCTTTTTCGAATTCTTCGTCTGCTCTTATTACATCGTTATAAAGTACTTTAGCTCCGAAAGCTTTTAGATACTTACATGCTTCTTTACCGATAGCACCAAGACCTACAAGACCAACTGTTCTTGTACCAAGCTCCTTGTGTCCATTCTGCTTGAACTCAGCGAAGCATTCGTCAAAATGACCATTCTTAATTCTGATGTCATTAGGTGCAGTCTTCTTAAGACATGCAAGCATAAGTCCAACGGCATGCTCTGCAACTGATTTTGCATTTACTGCTCTGTTGTTGCAAACGTAGACGCCTCTTTCCTTTGTTGTTTCAAGGTCGATCTTATCAAAGCCCACTCCAAGTGACTGGATTAGCTTTAATTTTGGTGAACTTTTTACAACATCTGCGCTGATAATATCAACAGGTCCACACCAAAGAATATCAGCATCCTTTAGCGCTGCCTTGAGATCCTCATCTGAGCAAGGCCATTCGATAAAATCAAATTCCATACCTTCAGGCTTTGCAACTCCGAATCTCTGAACTCCTTTTGGCTCTCTAAGAGCAATAACCTTAGTCATTTTATCCTCCTAATAGATAATGAATAATTAGTGATAATTATTTTAGTACTTCTTTGGCAATAACCATTTTCTGTACTTCAGAAGTTCCCTCATAAATAGAAGTAACTCTAATATCTCTGTACATTCTTTCAATTGGATAATCTTTGATATAGCCGTACCCACCGTGTAGCTGTAACGCTCTATCAACAATCCATTTGCCTTCTTCAGAAGCAAATAGCTTAGCCATTGATGCTTCCTTATCAGCAGGCTGTCCCATATCCATCTTGTATGCTGCATCGTAAACCAAGTGTCTGATAGCGCATAGCTTAGTTTCCATTTCAGCAATCAAGAACTGAGTATGCTGGAACTGTGACAATTTCCTTCCAAACTGCTTTCTTGCCTTGATATAGCTCTTAGCTTCTTCCATTGCAGCTGTTGCAATACCAAGTGCCTGAGCTGAGATACCAAGTCTTCCCAAAGAAAGTGTCTGCATCGCATTTACGAATCCATTGTCTACTTCACCAAGAATATTTTCTGCAGGTACTCTTACATCTTCAAGTACAACGTCTGAAGTTGCACAACCGATCATGCCCATCTTGTCCTCAGGCTTACCAAATGATACGCCCTCAGATTTTGAGTCAACGATGAATGCAGTAATACCCTTCACGCCCTTTGCAGGGTTAGTCTTAGCGAAAACGATTACATAATCAGAGAAAGGCGCTGCTGTGATAAAGGTCTTTCTTCCGTTGAGGATGTAGTCGTTGCCGTCTTTTACAGCTGTTGTCAAAACAGATGCTGCGTCAGAACCTGCACCAGGCTCAGTCAAGCCGAACGCTAGCACAATCTCGCCTTTACCAAGTGCTGGAAGATATTTTTTCTTCTGTTCTTCGTTGCCGAATTTTAGAAGAGGTGCAGCATATAGAGAGTTGTTTCCCGATACATAGATAGAAGCAACACCTGATGCTCTAGAAATTTCTTCCATTACTATAGCATACGATCTGTGGTCTCCGCCTGCTCCGCCGTATTCTACCGGTGTTTTTACAGCCAAGAATCCGGCTTCGCCCATCTTTCTGTAGAGTTCCATTGGGAATTCTGCTGTCTTGTCAACATCTTCTGCTATCGGTTTAATTTCGTTTTCAGCAAAAGATCTTGCAAGCTGACGGACTAATTCATGTTCTTTTTCGAAAATCATAAAAATCCTCCTTTAAATGTATATACTATAGCATCTCTGCAAAAGTTTGCAATGATGTACGTGCCTGTTCAAAGTTGGTCATCTGATGATCTACTTCGATCATAACCAATTTGATGCCTTCCTTTTCGAGAGCCTTCTTAAAGATAGGATAATCAAATTCTTCTGGATCACAGAACTTAGCTTGAACATAAAGTACGCCGTCTGCGCCTGATTTCTTAACCTTTTCGATTAACATATCGCTTCTCTTCTTTTCTGCATCATATAGTAGAGAGCATCCTTCAATATCGCCAAGATATTTTGCAAGTGCTCTGATAGGATTGCCTGTTCCTTCGTCAACAAGAGTTCTAAACTGTCTTGATTCCTGAGCTACTTCGTCATCTACTATAGCAAGCTTGTAGTCTTCGAGTATAGCATTTAAGTCATCAAGGCTTGTCAGGATACCAGTTGTAACGATTTTCTTACCATCCCAAGGCTTAACTTCTTCTTTCTTGAGTTCTTCGTTAAGCTCTGTCAAAAGCTCTGTATACTCAGCTCTATCCATATAATTAGCAATAGTAAGAACCTTGCTTCTCTTAGATGGTGTGATGATCTGAGGATATTTTGCAGCTAATTCTACGAATTCCTGCATAAGCTTCTTAGATTTGTTATAAAGCTTGATAGCTTCTTCAATATCTGTATCTGAGAAAATATCTCCCTTGATTGCTTCAAGCTGTTCTTTAACTTTTCTGTACTGAGTTTCGTTGAAGTCAACTCCGCACTCAAGCTTTCTGTTCTGAGCCATAGCTACATGGATATAAGGAATCTTATCTCCAACAGCTAATTTAATGTTCTGACCTAAAGCTTTTAATGAGTCGCACTGTATAGATACCATAATACCTGATAAGCAATCAAGAGTACCGTTTAGTGCCATTTCCATTGTTCTCTGTACGACAGAGCAATAGAATGCAGGAAAATATTCCTTAGCTTCTGATACCTGTCCCTGGCTACCCCAAAGACCAACCGGGATCATTCCTGAAGCATATACGATTTCTACAGGCATGTGAATCGGAGAAACACCAATCAGCTTTTTGCCTTCTGCCTGGTATTTTTTTACCAAATCAGCTATGCTGACATCGAATTTTTTTAATACGTTTGCAACATTACTCATTGATTATTTCGCCTCCTTATTTGCAGCCATTACTTCAATAAGGCCCTGTACTCTTGTATCATACTGCGCTTCTGAGAAGTTTCTTGGGTCAGCCTGGTCGCCATCAAAGATAGCAGTAGGAATACCAGTTTCTTCTCTAATAACTCTTTCGAGTTCATACATCTGACCTGACCACTGCTTACAGCTTCTGTTGATGTGGATCAAAGCGCCGTCACAATTATTTTCTCTGATAACCTTTAATCTCATATCAGCTGATCTTTCGAAGCTGATTGCGTTTGGAGTTCTGCAGTATGCTTGCATAAGTTCATTTGTATTGCCATAGATATATCCGAAAGCGTCTGCATAAACTGTACCGCATACATTGACACCTGCATCCTTTAATGTTTTGAATGTGTGTCTTAAATGTGGCCAGCAAGCGATACCTTCAAACATAACTCTGTACTTTTCTTCGCCCTTAAATGTTGATTTGCCTTCTTTAACATTTTCTTCGAATTCTTTTAGAAGTAGCTCAAATGCTTCTGCAGATTCTTTTTTACCTCTTGCACAAACTGCTACTGCCATGTGGTTAAATACATCAAATCCACTGAATGGTGAAGGAGTATATCTGCACATGCTTGTTGCTGCAAGCCATGCTCTACCGGTTCTCTGAGAAATTTCCATTACCTCTTCGAACTTCTTTTGATCCCACTTTTTGCCAGTGATCTCTTCAAGCTGCTTTATAGCATGTTTAAACTGTCCTCTTACATATGCTATTCTGTCTTCTTCTGCATCGTAATCGTTGTTATAAGGAATATCCACAAGGATCATTGGAATATCAAGTTCCTTTGCGATATTTTCATACCATTTGATCATGCAGTTACAGATATTGTTACAGCATAATACGAAATCAGGCTGTGGCATATTTAGCTCCGGAGCATCCTTTACCTGCATATATGCTAAGCTGATTCTTGCATATGCACAGATGTCGTTTGAATATCCGCTCTGCTCTGCAGTTTCGCACATTCTCTCTCCGCCGCCTTTAGCTGCTATAGCTGCCGCTTGGTTTTCAGGATATACTACCTTAACACCAAGAGTTTCAAAAATTTCCTGTGGGAAGTTAGATGCACACCAGCCCACTTTCTCACCGGCGTTTTTAGCATCCCACGCACCTTGATAATGTTCAGCAACTATCTTGTTTAACAGATCCCTAGCCATTACAGGCTTAGCTTCTACATTACTCATGTTGTACCCCTTTCTCATTTTTTTAAATAAAATTCATACGCATAGATTGCTGCTCCTAATGCACCAGCTAACTGAGATTCATCAGAAACTGCAATAGTTGTATCAAGTTCTTCTTCTAATGCCCTAACTACTCCGGAGTTTCGCGAAACTCCGCCTGTCATAACTACAGGTGGCTCAACGCCTATTCTCTTTGCCTGACCTGCCACTCTGCTTGCTACAGAAGCGTGAATTCCCTTTATAATACTCTTAACATCGGCATTGTGTGCCAATGAAGAGATTACTTCCGATTCGGCAAAAACCGTACACGTAGATGATATCGGTGTTTTCGATGTTGCTTCTTTATCGAGCTTGCCAAAATCGTCAAGACTTACATGAAGTACATTTGCCATTACTTCGAGGAATCTGCCTGTACCGGCCGCGCATTTATCATTCATAACAAAGTTTTGTAGTTGACCATTTTTATCGATTCGCAGCACCTTTGCATCCTGTCCGCCTATGTCGATTATAGTGCCTACTTTACCAAAGATGAATGAACCACCCTTGGCATGGCAACTCAACTCGCTCATAGTCTTATCTGCTCTTTCATAGGTATTTCGGCCATAACCTGTTGAGATGATAGCCGACATATCATCCAGAGTCAGCCCTGCTTTACCAAGAGCCTCCTCGAGGATAATATCAACACCGTCTGTACCGGCGCCCTTTTCTATGAGTGCGCTACTTATCTTTTCTTTGCCGTCCGCCAAAATGACGCACTTAGAAGAAGTTGAGCCAATATCTACTCCTAATGTATAAATTTTGCTCATTAGTATTGATCTCCTTATTGATCTCCGATGTAAATTACTCCATTTGCTTTGAATTCAGCGATCTGATCATCAGAATATCCCATTTCCTTCATGATATCTTCTGAATGTTCACCGATCATAGGTCCCTTCTTGTATTCTGCAGGACCCATTTCCTGGAATTTAACAGGTAGCTTTACAAGAGTTCTTTCTGCTCCATTGTCATAAGTCATCTTGTAGAAGCAGTCATTTGCCCAAGCCTGTTCGTCAACAAGGATTTCTTCCCATGACTGAGCTACTGAGAATGCAAAGTCTGCCTTTGTAAGAATTGGCTTCCACTCTTCCGCTGTTTTTGTCTTAAACTTATCCATAATCATGTCATAAATCTCTGAATTTAGACCATTTGCGATTAGGTTGTTTACAGGATAATACCTTTCGTCATCCACAAGATCAGGTCTTTCGATAACTTCCATCCATCTGTTGTAATAAGTGTTGTAATCAGGCATGCAAGTCTGAATAAATCTGCCATCTTTTGTTTCCCAAGCAGCATTGAATGGGTTGCTTGATTCTCTGATTGCGATAGGGTATTTAACTCCTACATCTTCGTACTGAGCAGCCTGTACCATCATACCCATGTTATGGATAGCTGTTTCAAACAATGAAGTTTCTACCTTTTCGCCCTCACCTGTCTTTGTTGCCTTATAAAGAGCTGCAAGTACGCCTGCTGCAAGGTTCATACCAACATTGTGGTCACCAAGACCCGGGCATACATTCATAGGTACAGTACCTTTTTGTCTGAGTGATTCGAGGTATCCGCCCCTTGCAAAGAATGAAGTGAAGTCAAATCCCGGCAGATCCTTGTCAGGACCGTATTCACCGTAACCTGTAATCATCCCATATACAAGTTTAGGGAATTTGCTTTTTAGTGACTCATAATCAAGTCCGTTCTTTTGAAGTGACTGAACTCTGTTGTTTGTAATAAATATATCTGCATCTTCCAATAATTTGAACAATGCTTCTTTTCCTGCTGGGTCTTTAGTGTTAATAGAGATACATCTCTTATTACCGTTTTCAAGATCCCAAGTAGTATTTTCGTGGAATAAAGACCACTTATCGCTTGGTCTTCCTTCTGTTGGAGCAGTATATCTTAGCGGATCTCCTTTTGCTGACTCTACTTTGATAACATCAGCACCGAGATCTGCCAAAAATCTGCCTGTTGTAGCTGCCGCGATAAATGTAGCATATTCAACTACTTTAACGCCTTCTAATGGCTTTTTTGTGTTACTCATTTATTTATCCTCCTTAGTTTTAGCTGAACTTTTGATTGACTTAAATTGTAATAATAATTATATCAATCTTTGCCCGATAAGTAAATACCGAGCAAGATTATTAACGCCTTATTTTTTCCTGTTTGCAGCTATATCTGCTATGACCTTATTTTTTAGAACCTTTTCATTTATTTTGCCCGAACTGTTTCGTGGCATTTCCTCCATAAAGAAGATGTATTCGGGTATTTTGTACTCGCTTATCCTGCTCTTTAGCTCCCTTTTTATCTTCTCTCTTAACTTTGGGTCCTCTTTGCCTTCGATGCAAGCTGCTATTTCTTCCTGAAGTACTATCGCAGGCACTCCGAAAACTTTAACATCCGCGATGCCGACGATGTCTTTTATCGCTTTTTCTATCTCAAGTGGAGAAATATTTTCTCCGCCTCTTATAATCAAGTTTTTGAATCTTCCTGTAATAACTAAGTTTCCATCTTTTCTGATATATCCAAGGTCACCGCTTTTTAGCCAACCATCCTCGGTAAATACATTTTTTGTTTCCTCCGGATTTGCTATATATCCTTGCATAACATTGTAACCTTTTATTTGAATCTCGCCCTCTATATTGCACTTGCAAGGTTTTGTAGCGCCTTTTCTCATAGTTCTTATCTCTACGCCCGGAATAGGCCTGCCCGAAGTATTTGCTTTAACCTCAATAGGATCATCGTTTTTGCACAGCGTCACGCACGGTGAAGTTTCTGTCTGCCCGTACGATGGTTGTAAATTTATACCATCAAACATTTCACAGATTTCTAAATAGTCCTGTGGAAATATTTGCGAGCCTGCTATGATACCGCTCTTTACAGAACTCAAATCGTAGTCTTTACGGTTTTTGTTTCTAAGCATAGCCAAAAACATCGTAGGGACTCCATTCATAATCGTACATTTGTGCTTTTGAATAGCTCTAAAAATATCAACCGACCTTGTACTCTGCAAGAGGCACATTTTGAAGCAAGCATGCAGCATTGTCAAAAGGCAACCTGTGATACCAAAAGTGTGAAATAGCGGGACAGTTACAAGCATGCTGTCTTTTTCATTCCAGCCAAGCTGATCCACCATAGTAATAGCATTATTTAACACGCTGTAATGCGTAAGCTCAACACCCTTACTGTTTCCTGTTGTTCCTGAAGTGAATAATACATTTGCGATAGCATTGCAGTCAGTAGAAGGCTTGAACGAGATATTTTCGCCTTCCCTTGCAATCGCCTGCCACTGCTCATATGATTTGAGCATATATGTGCAAGTCCTGACCGTTGTATTTGGATAGAGAAGCTGCCTCATCGTATCTTCGTATGAGACTTCTTCAAAATTTTTCGAATAAAAGAAATGTGTTAGATTGGTGAGTCCGATACATCTCTCAAGCTCTGCTTGAGTAAATCTCGTATTAAACGGAACTGCTGTTGCTCCAAATTTAACAATTGCAAAATAATGAAAAATCCAGCTATCGCTGTTTGTACCTATAATGCCGACATGATCTCCGGGCTTTATATCCGCCTCCTGCATCTCTGTGCAAAGCACATTTACGATACATTGAATGTCATGCCATGTGTATACGCCGTCTTTTACAACAAGTGCTGGTTTATCAGGAGTACAATCGGCTCTCATATCGAGAACCTCTCCTATCGTCTTTTCAATAAAGTTCAATTCGTTTCTCCAAACATTTACTTAAATAGAAATGACTATGTTATTTCTTTATCTTTCACTCACAGTATACATTTTTGTTAAAAAAATTTCAATTGATTTTTGTGAAATTTTCAAAGATTCTTGATATTATTTTTAAATAAAATATTTTTTGTAAAAAGGTAACGAAATGTGATACAATCATATGTAAATATTGCACAAAAAGAACAGGAGAATAACTATGAACAAGAAACCAAATGTAGCGCTGGTCGGAGTTACAGGTGTTGTAGGTTCGACATTTTTGAAAGTTTTAGAAGAAAGAGATTTTCCTTTTAAAAATCTATATATGATGGCATCATCAAAATCAGCCGGAAAGACGATAAATTTTAAAGGCAAGGATTATATTGTTGAAGAACTTACAGAGCATAGTTTTGATAAAGATATAGACATTGCCCTATTCTCTGCGGGCGGAGCTGTTAGCGCCAAGTTTGCTCCAATTGCTGCTAAGCACGGTGTTACAGTAGTTGATAACAGTTCACAGTGGCGAATGGATCCTGAGATTCCGCTTGTTGTGCCTGAGGTAAACCCTGATGACATCAAATGGAACAAAGGCATCATCGCAAATCCGAACTGTTCTACTATACAGGCTATGGTCGTTTTAAAACCACTTCATGACAAATACAAGATCAAAAGAGTTGTTTATTCTACATATCAGGCTGTGTCCGGCTCAGGCGTAAAAGGAATAAAGGATCTCGAAAACGGACTTGCAGGAAATGATACTACAAACGCATATCCTCACCCTATAGCAGGCAACTGTATACCGCAGATAGATTCCTTCACAGACAACGGATATACTAAAGAGGAAATGAAAATGATAAACGAAACTCATAAGATCCTCGGCGATGACAGTATCAGGGTTACAGCAACAACAGTCAGAGTACCTGTTTTTGACAGCCACAGCGAATCTATAAATATCGAATTTGAAAAGGATTTTGATTTAGATGAGCTTAGAAATGTTTTGGAAAATGCCCCTGGAATCATAGTTCAGGATGATCCTGCAAACAGCGTTTACCCTCTCGCAAGAGATGCTGCCGGTACAGACGATGTATATGTAGGTCGCATACGAAGAGACTTTTCTGTCGACAGCGGCGTAAATCTTTGGGTTGTTTCTGACAACATCAGAAAAGGTGCTGCGACAAATACAGTCCAGATTGCAGAGGAGCTCTTAAAATAGCGTTTTGTACCTTTTTGCAATTTATTGGTATTGGCAAAAAAGCTATTTATTAGATAATCTTTATAAGAAAAACAAAAAATCAGACATCTCGTACTGTCTGATTTTTTGAATGAGTCGTTATATAGAGAGGTTAATTTATATGTGGACTACACGCTCCATAGTCCTGTGTTACTTGTTAATATCTTTCCTATCACTTTCACACAACCATAGTATAGGATATCTTGGTGACATACCTGTGACTTTTATATAAATGAACTGTCACAAAAGAAAAAACCGATTTATTTTTTTATAAATCGGTTTGACCTCTTAAATTATTCTCCCATTACATCTTTACCATCATAGTAGTTACAATTTGGACAAACTCTATGTGGAAGCTTTGGCTCATGGCACTGAGGACATTCTGATAATCCCGGAGCCTTCATTTTCATATTTGGTGCTCTTCTGCTATCTCTTTTAGATTTTGAAGTTTTTCTTTTAGGTACTGCCATTTCTACACCTCCTTCGAAGTTAAATCTATTGAAATTTTAATAATTTGCAACTATTAGAGTATACAGCAATTAAAAATCGCTGTCAACTTTTTTCTATCGTCTTTAGTAGCTACTGTTTAGCTCTTTCATAAGAGTAACGATCGTTTCTCCATACTTAGCGTCTACCGCCCACTTTCCGCCAAGATCCTCTACATATGGTGCAGAGCCTCTTGTCACATATTGAAATCTCACATCTACACATGCATTCTTTAATGCATCTTTATTTGCATACGCCTTTAGGTGCTGTATCTGAGCTCTTATGCCGGTTCTTACATTTGCAAATGAATTTCCCGGATTTTTATTACCTGTAGCTCCAAGCCCCGCAAAGTTAAACTGGCTTGATGAAACGTCGCCTTTGTACTGTAGCCATCCTGTTTCATGCATAGCTTGACAAAATGCCACATCTACATTGATATTTTCAGCTTTTGCTTCCTCTACATAGATTTGGCAAAACTTTTCTAGTGTCGTTGCTTCTGTGTCTTTTTTAGAGGCGTTGGCCGTTTTATAGTATTCCGAATAGCTGATAGGGCTTTTTTCATCATAGAACTTCGCCAACTCCTTTGCAGTTGTGCTTACTTGTCCTGTGATAGGATGCTTGCTTGTCTGCGAAACAAGAAATCCGTCGCTGTCAAACGTGTAGGATTTTGAGTCTATTGTTTTAGTGCCTGTTACAAGCTGCCCTCCGCCGAGACTGTATCCTTTTTTGCCTTCATATCCTGTTCCGCTGTATTTTATCCAGCCGGACGGATACCCATAGCCTTTTACTCCTTTATCACAGTAAAACTGATATGGCTT